>NZ_JAVDDS010000027.1 GCF_030848475.1 Herbivorax alkaliphila | reverse complement strand
ACTAATTGTCTTGCTTTTCTTTTTAAAAGAAAACTACAACTTAAACCTATTTACTAATGCTAATTTTTGTGTTTTTCAAATTAATTGTATTTACTTTAATTATACAATAATTTCTTGTCAATTTAAATACTACTTTTAATTTACTTTAGGGTGTACATATTAAACGTAAAGAACAATATTTCAGAAACTTAAACATATCTTCAATACAATATAATATGGGGCTTTTCATTTATTGGATTTTTTATTATATCAACCTTTATCCCATACACTTTTTCAATATTCTCTCTTTTTATTACCTCTTTTGGAAAGCCCTTTTTAACTATTTTTCCTTCATCCATAAGTATAAGCTTATCACAGTACTGTGAAGCTAGATTAAGGTCATGAAGACTCATAATAACTGTAACTTTCTTTTCTAACTTTAAACTCTTTAATATGTTTAAAATTTCAACCTGATGGTGTATGTCTAGCTGGGAAACTGGTTCATCTAAAAGCATAATTTCACTCTGTTGTGATAAAGCCCTTGCAATAATTACTCTCTGTCTCTCTCCTCCACTTATATTCCCTATGTTTTTATTTCTTAATTTCCATGTATTTGTCATCTTCATTGAATTTTCTGCTATTTCAATATCATTAAAACTCTCTGACTGAAGTCTTTTTAAATAAGGTGTTCTTCCCATCAAAACAATATCCATTACTGAAAACTCAAACTCTAAACTGGTATTTTGAGGTACATATGAAATGATTTTTGCCAGTTCTCTGTTTGAAAAAGCGATTATATCTTTTTCAAATAAATATATGCTTTTGTTTTTCGGCATTAGACTTCGTGTTATATTCTTTAAAAGCGTTGTTTTCCCTGAACCATTTGGACCTATTATTCCATAAATGTTGTTTTTAGAAAAATCAATATCTATATCATCTAATACTTTTTCATTTCCATAAGACCAATGCAAACCTTTTATATTAATCATGCTTTTTTCTTCCATCTATCCATACACCTTCTTCTTATTTTTGCTTAAAAGATAAATAAAATATGGTGCTCCAACAACTGAAGTTATTGCTCCTACAGGAATTTCTGTTGGTGGTACCACACTTCTTGCGAGTGTATCGCAAATTACCATAAAAGCTGCACCTCCAATTGCTGAAAATGGAATAATTATTCTATGGTCAGAGCCTGTCAACAATCTTATGGTATGAGGAATTATAAGCCCTACAAATCCTATTACTCCACTTACAGCAACACAGGATGCCACAAGAATTGAACACACCACAATCATTATCTTTTTTAGCCTTTCTACTTCTATACCTAGACTTTTAGCTGTCTCTTCACCTGTCGATATTACATTTAAATCTCTTGAGAAAGCTATTATGATAACAATACATATAATAATTATGGGCAGCAGTACCAACACCTGATTCCAGCTAGCAGAGGATATGCTGCCCATCACCCAAAAAACAATATGCTCAACTTTACTTCTATTAAATACCATAATCAGAGATACTACAGATGATAACATAAAACTAACTGAAATCCCTGCAAGTATCAGCGTTATTGGCGACACCTTATTGCCCTCTCTAGCAATATTATACACAAGCATAATAGTAATTACTGCTCCTAAAAATGCAAATATAGTTATAGCCCCAAGTCCCTTAAAGGTATAGTCAAGTCCTACTGCAATTGCTATTGCTGCACCAAAAGAAGCTCCCGAGGATATTCCTAAAACATATGGATCTGCCATTGGGTTTTTAAACATCCCTTGAAGTACCACTCCTGTAACTGCAAGACTTGCACCTATCAATGCTGAAAGAATAATCCTAGGTAGCCTTAAATTCAATACAATAAAGCTCTGTGTTTCATCTACTCCATCTAAAGCCAACATTCTTTCCAAAAAAGACATTTCTAAAAAGGGAATTTTTTCTAACGCAGTCTTTAATGCATTTAACAAAATCTTTAATGAATTCATAAAAGATATATTTGCAGCACCAAATGTAGCTGAACTAACTATAAGAAAAAGTAAAGCAATTATAAGCAACAATAAAACTATTATTATTATTTTTTTACTTCTTGTATATATCATTTTCAACCTCTATTTAAAATGCCTCTGGATGTATTATCTTCGCAAGCTCAACTAACCCCTCTGCCAGCCTTGCTCCCTGACGGTCAAGAAGATTATTGTCTATTTCAAAAATCATTTCATTTTTTACAGCATCTAAATCCTTATATCCATGACTGTTTTTTATCCCTTCTTTTGAGTCATAATATTTTGAACAAATAAGTATGTCAGGATTGCTTTCAATCAGTTTTTCAAGACTGTATCCCCAGCCTTTAGCATCCTTTGCAGCATTTATTCCTCCAGCCATTTCGATCATCTTTCCTATAAATGTGTCTCCACCTGCAGTATAATCACCCATTTCACCATAAGACACAACATAATATACAGTAGGTCGCTGTCTGCCCTCTACTCTTTTTAAAACATCCTCCACCTTTTCTTGCATTTCTTCTACCACCATTTGTGCCTCTTCCTTTGCATTTA
This sequence comes from Herbivorax alkaliphila, assembly GCF_030848475.1. Classification (GTDB taxonomy): domain Bacteria; phylum Bacillota; class Clostridia; order Acetivibrionales; family Acetivibrionaceae; genus Herbivorax. The sequence continues at coordinate 53,083 of NZ_JAVDDS010000027.1, read as the reverse complement.
AAACTCTACCAACATTCTCTATAGTAGAATAAACTCCTTCAAAACTCTCATCTCCATAAAAGGCAACTATCTTTATACCTGTATTTTCTATTTTATCTATCACTTCTTTGTTAAAATGAGTAGATACTATTACAATGTCAGGCTTTAATTCAACTATCTTTTCAATGCTAGGCTCCTGTATTGACCCTACTGTATCAATATTTTCTGTTTCTTCTGGAAAATCACAAAAATCTGACCTGCCAACTAGCTTGTCCTCTTTACCTAGTCCAAATATTGTTTCTGTCATATTTGGCCCTATGGATATTACTCTTTGAGGCTCACTGTCTATTAAAACAGTTCTATTATATGAATCTACAATCTCCATTGGAAAGTCTTCTGCACTCCTTGGAACTTCTGTTTGCTCATTTTCAATGACAGAAGTTGTACACCCTATAAATGATATTAACAAAATAGCCAGTAAAAAAATGTGTAACTTTTTTATCTTAAACATAAATAACACTCCATTTCTATTTTTCTAATTCTAAAATCACATATTCTAGCAAAAGTAATCCTCTTAACCATATTAGATTAAGAGGATTACAAATATTTTGACACATAAAAAGCAGTCATCATACGACACCCCCTATCGCCCGTAGAGTTTTTGGTGTTATTCAAAGGCAGGTCTTCTGACTCAAGTTCCTAAGATTCACGCCTTCCCAGCTTTAGGCCAGTGGCATTTGTGAACCCTCCCTTTTACAGCGGCGGGACCGTACAGGAATTTCACCTGTTTCCCTTTTAATTTATGTTAAAACCTTTGAATAAATATTCACTTGTTAGCTTAACTAACTATATACTACTCCAAATTTTAATCTTTTGCAATATTTTTTCACTCTAATTCCTCTGTTGTAAAAGGTGATGCTGGCAACCCTTCCCTGTTAAAAAGATTAGCCTCCTCAGGGCTGTTAGACCAAGCATATCTAACATGTACGGGATTATCAATTTCTTTACTGCTAACAACAACTGTATCTCCTTCTATTACAGCATCAGCTTTAAAAAATCTTCCATCCTTATCACTTATAGTGAATTCCTTCAACTTACAACCTTTAGAAATAAGTCCACTGCCTACATAATCGAAAAATATTTGTATTTTATCATTATTCTTCTTACTGTATTTGTAGATAGGACCGCTGCAAATCAAATTTTCCCTGTATGCTTTATTCATTGCCCAAAGTGCTAGTCTTTCACCTACAGCCTTTTTATTCTGTGGATGCAGTTCATTATATTCTCCTATGTCAATTGACACTGCCATTCCTGTATTAGGTATTTCCAAAGACCTTCTTTGCTGTTCTCTCAAATATGCCCACATACTACTGTCATTTGGGTCTTCATAATTTGCCAGTTGAACAAACAAAAATGGAAATTCTCCTGAACTCCAAGTATTTCTCCAATCTTCTATAACTGACCTGAAAATTTCTTTATAGTCGTAGGGATAACCTGTATTAGATTCTCCCTGATACCACAATGCCCCTTTAATATTGTATTTGCGTAGTGGATAAATTATACTGTTATATACTCCAGTAGGTTTATATTGAAAAAACGTGAATTCTTTAAGCTCCTCCATTCTTGCACCAACACAATATTTCCATGTACCGGTTAAATCTATTTCATGCTCTCCTAAAACTAATTTGTATGGCATATCCTTAATAAATGAACCAATGTTATTTGTAGTAATAAGCCTTACAGTAATTACATTCTTTCCCTCTTTTAAAATTTCAGCTGGAAAAGAATATCTCCTAGGAGGATAGCGATAGCCTGTACTCCCTACCCTTACACCGTTAACATATGTTTCATCTCCATCAACTAAAGTTCCAAGAATCAATTTTACATCCTCTTTAGCAAAATGTTTATTTAAATTTATTTCTTTTCGAAACCAAATTGAACCTCGTATTTCCTCAAGGTCAGTACCCCTAAAACTTCTTGGTAAATTAATGGTATCCCAGCTACTATCATCATAATTTTCACTAAACCAAGAATTAAATCCAGCATCTTTTTTATCCATTTTACTGTACCATTTATCACATCGGCACTCTTCCGTCTCTATTGTACTCTTTACATACTCATCATTTTTGCACCTATTTAGTGAAGCCTTAAATCTTTTAAATCTATGAGTTAGAGTTCTCTCACTAAGCCATGCTTCTGCAGGTGTCCCACCTACTGCAGTTCTAATTAAACCAATGGGAACTTTATATTTTTCATAAATAACTTTAGCAAAAAAATAGCCTACAGCACTAAATTCATAGATATCTTCAGAATTTACCGAAGTCCAATTACCTCCACTTATGTCTTCTTTAGGTTTATGAAAGTTATATGAGAGCGGAACAACAAAATGACGAATATTTGAATTTTTTGCATTTTTAACTTCACCTTCATATAAATCCAGAGTCCTTAAAATGGGAAGTTCCATGTTTGACTGTCCACCCAGAATCCACACATCGCCTATTAAAATATCACTTATCACTTTTCTGTGATTTTCACAGGTTATCATCATGGTATAAGGTCCACCTGCTGATAAATTATTAAGTACTACTTCCCAATATCCATTCTCGTCAGATTTAACCTTGTAATTTTTATTTATAAAATCTAAGACTAAATTTTTATTGGCTGCTGCACTACCCCAGATTTTAACCGGTGTATTTCGCTGCAACACCATTCCATCACTGATTAACGGCGATAACTTTATGCTGTTTCCTGTCACAAAACTCCTCCTTTAAGAATCTGGATAATCTTTTTTTATAACAACATCAATATTATAGGAATTGTAAATATAGACAGTAGTGTCGATACTGTCACTGCTTTAGAAGCAAAAAGAGGCTCAGTTTCAAATTTTTCCGAAAAAACTGCTGCATTTACTGCCACAGGCATTGCCAGCACAACAATACATATATCAGATGCTGCCTTTGGTATATCCACTATCATAACTAAAAAATATGCAATCATCGGCATAATAATTAATCTTATAATACTTAAAGTATAAACTTGAATACCTGATAAAGCATTTTTTAAATTTGCATCTGCAATGATAGAACCTATTATTATCATCGCTAGAGGAGTAGTCATACTTCCTACCATCTGTGCTGCATTTTCAATTGGAAAAGGCATTTTAATTTGAAGCAAAAATATTGGAATCCCTAAATATACTGCTATCATCGCTGGACTAATTAATGCTTTTTTTATTTTAAAATCTGCTCTACCACTAAAAATCACAACTCCGTATGTCCAAAGCACTATATTAAAAACAACCACATACATGGAAGCGTAAAAAACTCCCTCTTGGCCAAATATGCTATCAACAAGTGGAAATCCCATAAATCCACAATTTGAAAACACTATAGCAGATTTTATAACCGCCCTTTTGTCTTTTGGCTGCTTTGTATAAAATATTTTTTCTGCAATAATAATTGATATCACAAACATAACAATGGCCAGTCCTACAACATAAAGAGCATTTAATAATTTTTCTTTTTCATACTCCATAAAAAATGATGTAAAAATCAGCATCGGAGCTGTAACCATCAATAAAAATTCTGACAATTTCTTATTTACAGCTTTATTAATAATACCAACCTTTTTCGCTATAAATCCAATAAATAATATAATAAAAAGTGTTGCAACCTGATTAAAAACAACAATAACATCCACAATTATTACTCCTACATATTTTAATGTCCACTAGCCTATTTTACCTTAGTTAATCGAATGTGACAAGAGGTTACAAAAATAACTCCACCTTATAAAGGATGGAGCCTTTGAATTATAAATACACTAAAAAATATTAATGGAAGTGCCAGCACAAAATTATGTAAAGCTTAAAGTGTGGCACTTCCTAAATCTCTTTGAGATTTATTTTACTTCTAATCCAGCAGCTTTTGCTAACTCGATTACAGTTTCTTTGGAAACTTTTTTCCCCTTATAATCAATTAAGTCATCCATACTTCCAGTGAAAATGTCTGCTGGTTGATATTTTTTTAATACAACCTTATCGTCATCCACAAAAATTTCTAATGCATCTTTTTCATTAATGTCTAAATTTCTCCTTAATTCAATCGGTAAAACAACTCTTCCTAATTCGTCAACTTTTCTTACAATTCCAGTAGATTTCATTGCAATCCTCTCCTTATCTTTTTTTTCGACATTATGTTACAAAAACAAACTTACCATAAATATCAATTATAGTCAACATTATTTTTGATAATAATAATATAGATTAATAATATTATAGGAGTAATGTTATGAATAACTTTCAAAAAGAGGACAATAACAATGAGTTTAAATTTAAAAATGAAATTGAAAATAAACAATGCCAAATGCCGCTATGGTATTTAAAAAGTCGTCATGGAATATATTACACTCTTGGAGTTTTAGAAATATTAATTGCATTTCGCTTCATATTCAAACTGCTAGGGGCAAATCCCAAAAGTGGTTTTGTTGTATTTTTATATTCTATAACCAACATTTTTATCGCACCTTTTTCAGGTATATTTGAGTCCTTTACAACCAACGGTCTTTCCGTACAATCAATTTTTGAACCAGCATCTATAATCGCAATGCTGGTTTATGGAATAATTGCTTGGGGCATAGTAAAACTGCTTAGAATAAATGTACTAAAAGATAACTATGCCAAATAAAAAATAATTTTTTAATCTATTCACCTACAATTTGAACAAAAATTTTTCTTTGCCGGGGATTATTATCATGGTCAATAACCACTATTTGCTGCCATGTCCCCAGCAACATTTTTGAACTTACTAAAGGCACATTAATTCCCGGTCCCATAAGTGTAGCACGTATGTGAGAAAAACCATTATCATCTCCCCAAGTTTCTGAATGACGACTTTTCATATCCGATGGAATAAGTTTGTTTAAATGTTCCCTCACATCTTCTACAAGTGCAGGTTCGTACTCAATTGTTGTAACAGACGCAGTAGATCCTATTGCAAAAACATTCACAATTCCATTTTTTATTTTTGATTTTGAAATAATTTTTTCAACATCCCCAGTTATATCTTTTATGTCTGAATAACCTTTAGTATTTAATTGGATAGTTTCTCCAAATACCATATTAATCCCTCCTGCCTCATATTTTTTATACTCTTTTCATATAACACATTATCTCATAACTTGTATTTTGTTTAAAGATTAAAAACTCATCGTATTATGTTATTTATGTGAATGAAAATACGGAAAAAACATTGTAGAGCAATTTTAGAGGCTGTTAGCAAAACTTTCTATACATAGTAACAAATTTTTTTTAAATTACGAATTACTATTAAGAAGAGTATAGAATTAAAAGTATAGAATAGAAATTTTCAAAATAATATTATGGGGGTATTTGTATGAAAAAGGGTTTTTGTCTATTATTAATTGTTTTTCTTATTCAAACATTTAGTTTTGCTGTCAATGGAGATGAACAGGGTTTAATTGGAGATATTAATGGAGATGGTGAAGTTGACAGTACAGATGCAACAATTCTTAAAAGATATTTACTAGAGATAACCGACAGCTTACCTGCTGAAAATAAACTGTGGGTTGCAGACACAAATGGAGATGGAATAATAGACAGCAGTGACTATGTGGTTTTAGTCAGGTATATTCTCAATGTAATTGACCAATTTCCCAAAGAGGTAATTTCTCAAACACCTTCACCAGAACCTATTAATACTGGAGCGTATCCTGATTGGGATAAAGTTCATTCAAGCTATGCAACCTTTACTGGTTCAGGTTACACAGGAGGAGCCTCTTTACTAGATCCAATCCCCTCAGATATGGAAATAACAGCCTTAAATCCCTATGACTATAATAGTTTTGACGTTGATGCGTCATTAGCTGGAGCATACCTTGAAGTAACAGGTGAAAAGGGAAGCACCGTCGTATATGTAAACGATTTATACCCTGAAGGAGGACCTGGAGCATTAGATCTTAATCCAACATCTTTTGCTAAAATTGGAGATATGGAAGATGGCATAATTGATATTGAATGGAAAATTGTTGCTGCCCCTATTACTGAAAATGTTTTATACAGAATAAAAGAAGGCAGTTCTCCATGCTGGCTTGCAGTTCAGGTTAGAAATCACAAATACCCTGTTTTAAAAATGGAAATATATCAAGATAACCAATGGCATAATATGCAAAAGATGCCCTACAATCACTTTTTATATGAAAACATAGACTCCACTACTCCGAAAATAAGAATTACAGACATAAGAGGATATGTTATAACAGACGTAATTGATAGTATACCTGAATTTGATAACGCTACTGAAGAAGCTTATATTGTTCCTGGAAATGTTCAGTTTCCGGATTAATACAACTAGGGTTTATCAAGGGGATTCCCCTTGATAATTTCCAGCACAGGATTTTATAAATCCCCTAATATATACCTTGATTCTTTAATGCACATTGTTATAATAGTAATTGTACATTTTATTTAATAAAATTTAACTTGTAAAGGAGAATAACTTTATGGCAAATTCCAGTAAACCAAATCAACCTCTAGTTACTCATATTTATACAGCAGATCCTTCTGCTCACGTATTTGAAGATAAGATATACATTTATCCATCTCATGACCTTGATCAGGTAAGAGAATCAAACGATACTGGAGATCAGTATAATATGGAAGATTATCATGTTCTATCAATGGACAGTATGGATTCTCCTTGTGTAGATTGCGGAGAAGTACTTCATCTTAAAAACGTTCCTTGGGTAAAACAGCAAATGTGGGCACCTGATGCTGCCTTTAAAAATAATACTTATTATTTTTATTTTCCCGCAAAGGACAAGGATGGAATTTTTAGATTAGGAGTAGCAACAGGTTCATCTCCAGCAGGTCCATTCAAGGCACAAGAGAATTATATTCCAGGAAGTTTTAGCATAGATCCTGCCGTTTTGGTAGATGACGATGATAAAGCATATATATACTTCGGTGGACTTTGGGGTGGACAATTGGAAAAATGGCAAACTGGCAAATATGATTCTGATGCAGAAGGTCCAGCTGAAGATGAACCTGCCCTAGGTCCTATCGTGGCTGAACTAAGCGATGATATGCTTACCTTTAAAGATAAACCTCAGGAAATATCCATTGTTGATGAAGATGGCAAGCCGATACTTGCAGGCGATGAAGAAAGAAGATTTTTTGAAGGTCCATGGGTTCACAAATATAAGGGATATTATTATCTTTCATATTCTACAGGTACCACTCATTATATTGTATACGCTGTAAGCAAAAGTCCTACAGGCCCATTTGTATATAAGGGCAGAATACTTAACCCTGTTAAAGGATGGACTACCCACCATTCTATTGTTAAATTTAAAGATAAGTGGTATTTATTTTATCACGACTGCTCTTTGTCTGACGGTGCTGACAATAGACGTTGCGTAAAGTATACAGAAATAAAATACAATGACGATGGAACCATTCAAACAATAGATCCATACAAGTAAAAAAAGTGGCTAACGCCACTTTTTTTAGAGGTTAGAAATTGGAAGTTAGATTTAAATTTCTAGAAAAACAATTATTTTTCTGGCATTTTAGTAGCTCCATAGTATACTATTCCCCTTTCAGGATCGACCGTTACTACAGATCCATCTTTCAGTATTTTTGTAGCATTATCAGTTCCTATAATTACAGGTATTTCCAGAGCCATGCCCACTGTGACGGCATGAGAAGATAATCCTCCTTCTTCAACAACTAATGCAGAAGCATTTCTAATTATATCCATAATTTCATTGTTTGTATATGGAACAACCAAAATATCTCCATCTACAAAACACTCTTTTGCCTCTTCAATTGTTCTTGCAACACATATTTCGCTGGTAACTGACTTTGTTCCTATACCGGTACCCTGAACTAACACTTTTCCAACAATATGTACTCTTAATATATTAGTTGTACCACTTACCCCAATTGGCACTCCAGCAGTTATAACAACTAAATCACCATTTTCAACAAGTTTTGATTCTAAAGCTTTTTCTACTCCTTTATCAAACACCTCATCAGTACAAGTAGCTTCTGGCACTAAATATGGTACAACTCCCCATGACAGGGAAAGCTGTCTTCTTACTCTTGGAGATACCGTAGTTGCTATTATAGGACATTGTGGTCTAAACCTTGAAATCATCCTTGCTGTCCGCCCTGAATGTGTAACTGTTATAATAGCAGAGGCCTTTAAATCCTGAGCCGTTGTGCAAGTTGCGTGACTGATAGCATTTGTAACACTTGAACTCATATCATACTTCATTTTTGAAAACTTTACCCAATAATTAATAGACATTTCTGCCTTTTCTGCTATTTTAGACATCATTTCAAGTGTCTCAACAGGGTATTTGCCTGCAGCTGTTTCTCCTGATAACATAATTGCACTTGTACCATCGTAAATGGCATTTGCAATATCACTTGTCTCAGCCCTTGTAGGACGTGGATTTCGAATCATTGAGTCTAACATTTGAGTAGCAGTAATAACCGGTTTCCCGTTCCTATAACATTTTTCAATAAGCATTTTTTGAACTATAGGTACTTCTTCAACAGGAATCTCCACACCTAAATCTCCACGTGCAACCATAATCCCGTCTGAAACTTTTATTATTTCATCTGAATTTTCAATAGCTTCTCTATTTTCAATCTTTGAAATTACATTTATATCCTGACCATTATATTTTTCAAGAATCTTTCTTATTTCTATAACATCAGATGCCTTTCTAATAAAAGACGCTGCTATAAAGTCAAATTCATTATCAACTGCAAATTTTATATCCTCAATATCCTTTTTGGTAAGAGAAGGAAGATGAACCTCTATTCCTGGTACATTTACTCCTTTGTGATTTCCAACTTTGCCTCCATTGATTATTTTGCAGTAGATATCTTTATCCTCTACTTTTTCAACTGCCAATTCAACAAGCCCATCATCTATCAATATGCTACTTCCATGTCTTACATCTTTGTATAACTCCTTATAAGATACAGATGCACTTTTTTCATTTCCCATTACATTTTTGTTAACCAGTATAAACTGATTTCCATCCTTTAGGTATACTTCTTCTGATTCAAAATTACCAAGCCTGATTTCAGGACCTTTAGTGTCAAGAAGAAGAGAGATCGGAAGATCTAATTCTTTTCTTAATTTTTTAAAACATTCCACTCTTTCTCTGTGTTCTTCATGATTTCCATGTGAAAAATTCAGACGGGCAACATCCATTCCTTTTAACATTAATTTTTTTAATGTATCTTCACTTTCTACTGCCGGTCCTAATGTACAAATTATTTTTGTTTTTCTCATACTAACTTCAACCTCCATATATACGTACCTTTTAACCTTTAGGTAATAAAACTCTGACCATAAAAGTATGCAAAAAACACTCGCTTTTTTGCATGCTTTTCGCGAATACTAGTATAATAACACCTTTTTTGTTTTCAAGCAATAGAGTTAGCCTTTTAGAGCACATGTTATTTAAGTGAATGAAAAACATTGTTTTTCACCTTTAATATATACACCTAGTCTTTTGTTATATCTTGAAATTTTATATGTATTTTGATAAACTTCAATGGGCAAGATTATTTATAGATATAAATAATCTCAAACTTTTTTAGAAAAATTATATAATTGAAGAGGAGATACAAAATGAAAAGACTATACATAAACAAGCATTATTTGAATATTTTATTAATAGTGGCTTTTTCTTTTATTTTATCGATTGTGGGAGTACAAATTTCATCTGTTTTTTCTTTAGAAATTGTCTGGAGATTTGTAAAGTCACCCATTTTATTAATTATGAACACATTACCCATAACTCTATTTATGCTGTTTGTTTTTTTTATATCTTCAAGACTTTGGGCTTCTTTCTTTTTTGGAGGAACTCCCTTTTTAATATTTCACTTTATAAATCGATTTAAAATACGTCTTCGACACGAACCTTTTGTACCAGCTGATATATATCTTGGCAACGAATCAACAAAAGTTATTAATTTATCCCAACTACCATTTGATCGTAATCTGTATGTTTTACTAGCAGTATTTGTTCTTTTTTCATTGTTTTTGTTTTTATATGTGAAATCAAAAAAAATGAATTTATTGTTTAGAGGCTCTGGAATTTTATTGACAGTTCTTTTCTCTGTTCTTTTGTACTTTACAAGTTACAGCAGCACCTCATTTTACAATAAATTCGAGATATATGGCTCCCAATACTCACAGGTAGATGTGGTGAATTCTAGGGGATTTATTTACTCCTTTTTAATTAAAACTCATACTTTTAATTTACCAGTGCCTGAAGGTTACTCTGCTGTAGACTGTGAAAATATACTTTCACAATATGATATAACTGATGACGATGACATTGAGCTTCCTCATATTATTGGTATAATGAGTGAAGCCTTTTGGGATATAGATAAAGTATCTGCAATTGAATTTAACAGTGGTTACGATCCACTGGAAAACTTTAATAGAATTATTGACCAATCCTATAGTGGTACAATTGTTACCAATGTTTTTGGGGGTGGTACTGCAGATACTGAATTCTCACTACTTACAGGACATACACGAAGTACATTAAATGATTTTGCAAATCCATATATTAATTTTATTCGCAGAAATACCTATGCACTCCCATGGATACTAGAAGAAAAAGGCTATAAAACGACAGGGTTCCATCCTGGATTCCCTTGGTTTTATAACAGATTTAATGTGTACGACTATTTAGGTTTTCAAAACACATTTTTTATTGATGATATGGAAAACATTGATCGTGCCACTACTTATTACGTTTCTGATATGGATGCATTCGATTTTTTGATGGATGATTTTTATAGTCATCTAGACAATTATCCAGACAGTCCATATTTTAATTTTACCGTAACAATTGAAAATCATGGGCCATATCCAAATTATGATATGGGCAATCCTGAAATTATTAAAAGAGGTAGTGTAGACAACGAATACTATCACCTAATAAATAACTTTACCAATGGACTTATGAGTTGCGACAAAGCACTAGATTACCTGGTTCAACAATTAGAACAAATAGACGAACCTGTTGTTTTGCTGTATTTTTCAGATCACCTTCCTCTTCTAGGTGAAAATTTCTCTGGTTTTAAAGCTATGGACTATAGTATTGGAACTTCAGGTGATTTAGAGTCATATTTAAACACTTATGAAACACCTTATTTTATTTGGAGCAATACTTCAGCAAAAGATTTATTAACTGAACAAGGCAAAACCCCTGTTATTGGAGAAGCTCCTTATATAAGCACTCACTATCTTCCTGTAGAACTTTTTGATTATATAGGTTTAAATACCCCAAATTATTTTAACTATTTAAGAGAACTTAGAGATGATTTCCCAGTGATGACCAGCAGGTTTTACCAACTTGGTGATGGCACTTTCACTGAAGATTTGGATGAGAATGAATTGGATATAATAAGCGAATACAGGAACTTACAGTACTACATGCTTTTTGATAAGGATATTAAATCTTCTCGCTAAAAAAAATTTTTATTATTATATTTGTGTGTTTTAACTTGATTTAAACTATATTTTTCTATAAAATTATAGTATAGGACTATGTAATGATTCAAGCATAAAATATGCGTGAATTATATATATTTTTAAGGGGGAAGTATAAATATGAAAAAATTAGTTAGAGGACTTGCCTTGTCCGTAATATTGGCCGTTCTTTTTACCTTTTCATCGGTAAGCTTTATTAATGCAGACGCAAATAATGCTGACCACTGGAATGAAGATTGGTTACATGTTGAAGGCAACAAGATTTATGACATGCATGGAAATGAGGTTTGGCTAACTGGTGCTAACTGGTTTGGTTTTAACTGTAGTGAAAATGTTTTTCATGGAGCTTGGTATGACGTTTATGATATCCTAAGCGATATAGCAGACAGGGGTATAAACTTTTTAAGAATACCAGTTTCCACAGAACTTCTTTACAGTTGGATGATTGGAGAACCAAATCCAGTTTCAAGTGTAACTGCAAGTAATAACCCTCCATATCATGTGTGTAATCCTGATTTTTATTGTCCAGAAACAGATGATGTAAAAAACAGCATGGAAATTTTTGACATTATAATGGGTTACTGTAAAGAGCTAGGAATAAAAGTTATGCCTGCTGTTCACAGTCCACATGCAGATAATTCTGGTCACGTTTATAACCTATGGTATGGAACAGAAACTGATACCGCAGGTATGATTACAACAGAAATGTGGATTGACACATTGGTTTGGTTAGCTGAAAAATATAAAAATGATGATACAATGCTTGCATTAGATATCCAAAATGAGCCACATGGTAAACGTGGTTATGACGATCCTATACCTGATGATATGGCAATATGGGATGACTCTACGCTTGAAAACAACTGGAAACACGCTGCTGAACTTTGTTCAAAAGCTATCTTAGATGTAAATCCAAATATATTGGTAATGATTGCAGGTATTGAGCAATATCCTAAAACTGAGCTAGGCTATACATTTGAAGATCCTGATGTTTTTGGTGCTACAGGAGATGATTCTCCATATCATCCTGCATGGTGGGGTGGAAACCTTAGAGGTGTCAGGGATTATCCTATTGATTTGGGAGATTTAAATAGCCAAATGGTATACACACCACATGAGTATGGTCCTTCAGTTTGGGATCAGCCTTGGTTTTATGAGGGTTTCACTATGGAAACCATAAAAGAAGATTACATGTATGATACATGGGCATTTGTTTATCGTGAAGGAATAGCACCAGTTTTAATTGGTGAATGGGGAGGCCATATGGATGGTGGTGACAATGAAAGATGGATGACTATGTTTGCAGATTATATTAAAGAGCATCGACTTCACCATACTTTTTGGTGTATAAATCCTAACTCTGGTGATACCGGTGGTCTTTTAATGAATGACTGGTCAACATGGGAAGAAGATAAATATGAAGTGCTAAAAGATGTACTATGGCAGGATGATCAAGGTAGATTTGTTGGACTTGACCAAAGAGTACCTCTTGGTAGTAATGGAGTTTCTCGTGGAGAGCATTTTGGTTTAGACTCTGATCCTATCCCTTCAGATCCTGATCCTGATCCTACTCCAGAACCTGATCCTGACTCTACTCCAGAGCCTGACCCTGATCCTACGCCTGAGCCTGAAATACTTTATGGTGATATTAATGGTGATGGAATAGTTGATTCTACTGATTACATATTATTAAGCAGAATAATTCTTGAAGTACCTGTAGATAATGTTGACTATGAAGCTGCCGATGTAAACCGTGATGGCGTAGTGGACACAACAGATGCCATTATTTTAGGAAGATACCTTTTAGAGATGATTGATTCTCTTCCTTAGAGTAGTAAATATTTGTTAATTAAAATTTTCTATTTAATAGAATAAAGAAACCACATCTTACTTTAGATGTGGTTTCTTTATCTTGTTTTAAGACTCCACCTAAAACTCAGGTTTAGGAGTTCACTCTCATTTATTATATATACCTTTGTATTTAGAATAACTTGTGCAGCTTTTAATAAATTTAAAAGCAAAATCTAAATTACTCAAAAAGTGAATGTGTTGATATGCTGCAAGTAGATTTTTCACTCTATAGCCACATTCCCAAAATACAGGCTCCATATTATATCTGTTTTTTATAACTTTATAACATGCATCTGTACTGCTAGATAAATTTAAAGCAGAATAATGAAATTCGTGAGCTCTTATTTTATCACCTGAAGATGACAAAACATTGTCTTTTAGAACCTCTATATTCACATATCCAAATCTTTTTAGCTTGCCTATCATCTCACAGTTTTTAGGTATAACACCAGCCATTTCAAACTCTTTGTCATTGCTTGCGACAAGAGACTTTGCCATGTACATAAGTCCCCCACACTCTGCATAAGCAGGCAAGCCTTTTAGTATGTAATCTTTTATAGAATATCTCATACATTTGTTTTCTTCAAGTTCACCAGCAAAAATCTCAGGATAACCTCCTCCTATATAAAGTCCATCCACATCTTCTGGTAAATTGCCATCCTCAATAGGACTAAAATATATAATTTCAGCTCCCATCTTCTTTAAAATCTCTATATTTTCTCTATAATAAAAATTAAAAGCTCTATCATTTGCCACAGCTATTTTTATTTTTTGAAATTTTTTATCTAATAGAAAATCTGTTTCATAACTGCAAGAAATATTAGATTCACCTGCTATTTTTAACAATAATTCAATATCTATAGTTTTCTTTACCTGACTGGCAAGTTTTTCAACACGTGTTTTTATGTCCTTTATTTCCATCTGTGGTACAAGACCTAAATGCCTTTGTTCCAGTGAATAAGAAGCATCTTTAGGGATATAACCTAAAACATGAATGCCTGTGTACTTTTCAATATCACTTTTTAAAAGATTGTAATGTGTATCACTGTTTACATTGTTTATTATTACTCCCTTAATATCTACATCCCTGTCAAAGTCAATAAAACCTTTAATTATTGGTACGATACTCAAAGAAGCACCTCTTCCGTTTACAACAAGTATTACCGGTGCTTTGATTATTCTTGATACATGTGCAGTACTTCCCTCTTTTGTATTGCCTCCAAACCCATCATATAAGCCCATCACTCCTTCTATCACGGACATTTGAGCTTTCTTTGCATTTTTTTTATAAATATACAAAAGAGCCTCTTCCTCCAATAACCAGCTATCAAGATTTTCAGAGTGTTTTCCTGTAATAAATTTATGAAATTTAGGATCTATATAGTCAGGACCTACCTTAAATGGCTGTACGTCAATACCCATATTACAAAGTGCTGCCATAATTCCTATCGATATTGTAGTTTTACCACAACCACTATTTGTGCCTGCAATCATAATACTTTTTATACTCATATATTCACAGCTCTCTTATTTTTATATGGTAAAAGCCTTAGTATAAGGCTTTAATTTAAAGATTCCACTTTGTCTACTACAATGTCTGCTATCCTGTCATCATCTCCAATATGTCCTGCCATTTTTATATCAATATCTTTAAAATTATCTTTTATTCTTTCAAGCTCTTCAGGTATATCCTTTGTAACATGTACACCATCAAAAAGAAATAGCGGAATAACTCTTATTTCTTTTGCTCCATTATTTACAAGGTACTGTATCCCCTCTTCAAAATCTGGGTTTGAAAATTGAAGATACGTGGGATAAACAAGTTTCTCACCTGTTTTTTTCTTGACCTTTTCTACTAATGAATCAAGAATTCTATTTGTTTCCTGTCTTTTACTTCCATGTGCTAAAATTAGTATCCCTCTCATTTATTTTCTCCTTTCAATACTTTTAAAGCTTTGTCTATACATTTTACAGTATTTTCTATATCTTCAGTGCTATGAGCTTCTGAAATAAACATAGACTCAAACTGTGAAGGTGCAAGATAAATACCCTTATTAAGCATCTCTTTAAAGTAACTACAAAACATGTCCGAATCTGACCTTGCCACTGTACTATAATCTTTAACCCTCTCATTTGTGAAAAACACACTCATTATAGAACCAATTCGGTTTACAGCTAATGGTATATCATATTTCCCCTTTAAATCTGTTATTGAACTTTCAAGCTTTGATGCCATTTTATCAATTTTATCATATATATCAGGGTTATCTCTTAAAATTTTTAAAGTAGCTATTCCTGCCGCCATTGCAACAGGATTTCCCGAAAGAGTTCCAGCCTGATATACAGTTCCTTCAGGTGAAATCATTTTCATTATATCCAATCTTCCACCATATGCACCTACAGGAAAACCTCCACCTATTATTTTGCCAAACACTGTAATGTCAGGATTGATACCATAATAGCCCTGTGCACCACTAAATGAAATTCTAAAGCCTGTAATAACCTCGTCAAATATAAGAAGTGCCCCATATTTTATTGTTATCTCTCTTAAAAATTTCAAAAACCCTTCTTCTGGTGGAATGACTCCCATATTTGCAGCTACAGGTTCTACAATTATAGCTGCAATATCACTTCCCACAGACTTAAATATATCTTCTACTTCATAAAAGCTGTTATATGATGCTGTGATTGTGTTTTTTGCATAGTCTTTTGGAACACCATCACTATCGGGAACACCTGTGGTCATAGCTCCCGAACCCGCCTTTACCAGCATTCCATCAGAATGTCCATGATAGCATCCTTCAAATTTAAGTATTTTATCTCTTTTTGTATATCCTCTTGCAAGTCTTACAGCACTCATAACAGCTTCTGTACCGGAACTAACCATTCTTACCATATCTACAGAAGGAACTTCTTTGCAAATTATTTCTGCAAGTTCAATTTCTCGCTCTGTAGGTGCACCAAAGCTTGTACCATCTTCTAGGGCATCTTTTACTTCATTAATAACATTTTTATTTGCATAACCTAAAATCATTGGCCCCCATGAGCCCACATAGTCTATATATGTATTCCCATCACAATCAATAATCTTTGAGCCCTCTGCTCTTTTTATAAAAGGTGGAACTAATCCTACTGATTTATATGCTCTAACAGGACTATTAACCCCTCCAGGCATAACTTTTTGGGAAGCTTCGAAAAGTTCTGCTGATCTTTTATTTTTCATATTGTCACCTCAATTGATAATCTTTTCTACCTAATTATAATTGAATTAAGTTTCTTTATCAACCAAGCATTATATGTGCTTGTATTTTATAATTTCTATAGCCTTTGTTTGATTATTTTCTTATATATTGTAACAAAAATATTTTACATACGTTCTCTGTAATTTTATTCTTGCCATATTGACAATCCATGGTATAATAAAGTTATGTTAACACTTTAAAAAATAAAATTTACATCTTTTAAAATTTTTTTGTGAGGGAGGTTTGTTTTATGCAAATTCCAAAGTCAAATAATGTTAAAAATTCCTTTGATTTAATTACGGCAAAATGGTGGTTTATAGTTTTGGTACCTTTAATAATCCTTTTCTTTCCCCCTTATATGCAACGAAATTACTCACTTACAGATTTTTCAAAGTGGTATGAAACTATCGGAGTTATAGCTGAGAATAATTTTACATATTTTTTTGACAGATATTCTGTTCTTATGAATTCTATAGCTATATTATTTATAGTTCTTGTCTTTATTTTAAAAAACAAATTCAGTCGTATCTTTTCTATTTATTTAGCAATATTAGCAATTTTCCATGGAATAACTCAAAACACTTCTTTTACAGAACAAAATGGTCTCGGAATTATATTATCATCATACATAGTATTTCCTATCCTAGCAGGCATATGGATTTGGGAAGCTTTTGTCAATAAAAACAATTTTGAGACACCTCCAAAAATAAACTTTTGGACTATATCTGCTTTATCTATTTCACTGTTTGCATTTTGGAACCCAATAAACCAGACAACATTAATGCCTGATTTTAAACCTGTTTATTTTTTTGCAAATGGTGGCAACAGCATGTTTTGTACCATGACCCCATTGATTTTAGCAATTTTGTTTTTCTTTTATCCTAATGTTAATTTTGCAGTTTTAAGAGTTACAGGAGTAGTTGGATCCACAATAGGCTTTATACAGGTTGCCCAGCATCTTTTTATGTTTACCTCAACAAATTGGTGGATAGGTGTACTTCATATACCTGTTTTCGTACTATCCCTTGCTGCTCTCATTCTATCATATAAAACTAATAACAAATTAGGAGCATCCAGCTCCTGACCTATTTAATCTTTAAGCTTTGTTCCAAAATCAAAATGAGACAACCTTTATCCCATTTTGATTTTTTTAGATACATTAGAGGGCTTTGTTCATTTGATAATATATCTTCTGTTGTGAACAAGATATTTTGAAAAAGGGAGCGGTATCTTTTCCGCCCCCTTTTTATTTTAAATTTTTTCTGCTAAAAAATTCTGTCCCCCTTGTTTTAATATCAAACCCCTCATCGTTCCATCATCATCTATTATGAATTCT
The DNA here is from genome assembly GCF_030848475.1 of Herbivorax alkaliphila. Lineage (GTDB taxonomy): Bacteria > Bacillota > Clostridia > Acetivibrionales > Acetivibrionaceae > Herbivorax. The sequence continues at coordinate 35,123 of NZ_JAVDDS010000027.1, read as the reverse complement.
ATTTCAGCTTGAATATCTTTGTAGAAAAATTCTGTTTGGGACATAGGAGATATTTCTAATCTAACCTGCCCTGTAAGTCGAGCATATAAACTTTCATCCTCTATTGATATGGTAAATGTACCTATGTCATCTGTCTTATATTCGCCTACATATTTTTCGTATATTTTTTTGTCTATATCTGCAATTTCTCGCTGTGGTACATCTCCTGTGCGGGTTCCCTCAAGAACTATACCCTCCTGTTCGAAAATAAGTTTCTCTGCTTCACCATCATCATTCTTTTTAAAAGTAATAAATGCATTTACTTCTTTGTAGAAAAATTCTATTTCCGAAATAGGATATATTTCTATTTTTTCTTGTCCTGGAAGCTGAGCATATAATTGACCATCACTTTTCTTAATAACAATATTGTAACCTTCTGCATTTTCATAGATACCTGTATATTGTTCTAAAATTTCAGCATCTAGTTCTATTTCAACTAATTCCTCTGGCAATTCATACTCATTTCCCATTATAATATCTATAAGAGTCGCTTCAATAGAATCTAAAACATAATAGCCTATATTTGTTGTTATTATAATAGTAATATCTTGCTCTAAATATTTTGATATCTGGGCTGAATAGGACAATGTATTTCCACCATGAGATACAATTTTCCCTAACTCTGAATCATCTGAAATAATCCAACCATAGCCATATCCAAACCCTCCAAAATTAAGCATTTCTTCTTCTGGTATATTTTCATGAACATCAAAGACCATATCTAAAGTTTCTTCTTTTACAAGCTTTTCTGTGTGAAGAGCCCTATCCCATTTATACATATCATTAACTGTTGAAAACAGGTTTCCTGCTCCATATGCAATCTTTAATAAAATTTCATCTTGCTCTACAGGTGTTAGCTCTGTAGAACCTGTATATCCAATTGCAAACTCTTCTTCTTTTTTATCATAATAAGTTCCTGTATCATTCATTTCTAAGAGATCGAATATATTTTCTTTTAAATATTCACCTAGACTTAATCCACTTATTTCTTCAACAATAAGTCCAAGTAATAAATAGCCTGTATTGTTGTATTCCCACTGTGTACCAGTCTCAAATATTAAAGGTTCATCCTTAAATAAATCCATAAGAAAGTCTTCTGTATTTTCTTCTGGTACATCTTCTATTTCCATAAGAAAATTAGTATAATTAAATAGCCCTGAAGTATGTGTTAAAAGATGCTTAACGGTAATATTATCACCTTCAACAACATCCGGTATGTACTGTGAAAGAGCATCATCTAACTCCAATAATTCCTGTTCGTATAGCTGCATTATTGCCATTGCTGTAAACTGCTTTGTTACTGAGCCTATTGCAAACATAGTATTAGGCGTATTCTTTACCCCTTCTTCATAATTTGCATATCCATAACCTTTGCTAAAAAGTGTTTCTCCTTCATGTGCAACTAAAACAGATCCTCTAAAACCTCTATTTTCCTTCATAGCAGTTAAATATCTGTCAAAATGCTCTTCCATAGTTAATTCATTTAACTCATCTGGAGTTGATATTATAACGGTTTTTGTCTCATCATCCCAGTCAACATCCATGTTTAATGTTTCACTTATAAACCTTAACGGAACATAGGTCCTATCTTCATAAATTTGTGGAAATGTATCAAAAGTTTTTTCAACACCATTAACCATCGCTGTGTCATCACCAATTTTTAATAAAATATCGGTATTATCTTTTTGTATTGATACTGTTCTGTCTTCGTCGTTCCATAAAACTTCAGCACCTAAATCCTCTGCAATGAATCTAACAGGGCATAATGTCCTAGAATGCTCGTCTATAAAAGGTTCTGCATCGGGAAACTTCACCACTTGCCCATCAATTTCAACCACTATATCGTGATTTTCTGCAACTACTTGAAATGTTGCAAATGACATAATTAGTGCAATTGTAACTAAAATAGATGTTAATTTTTTTGACATATTTTCTCTCCTATTCAATAAGTTTTTCTTTAATATTAAACTATTGAAGTGTAAAAGACAAGCTTTTTTTGGGAAAAGCATAAATATGGATTGCTTGATTAGATTACATTTAACCAATCTATAATATATTTTTAATATCCTAAAATTAGTATTGTTTTTTCTACAAAAAACCAATGAAAATAAACACTATTTTACACATATTAAGTTAAACCCCAAAAGGTAAATACTGTATTGACCTTTTGGGGTTTTTTCTTCATAATGTTATTAAAGGAATGAAAGGATTGATATTAAATGAAAAAATTAGTTATTTCAATTTCTATAATTATTACAGTAGTTGTTTTAGCATATATATTCATTTTTATGTCCTTAAATATACGGTTACCAAAAGAAGAGGAAGTATATGGTGGAAGAATTGAAAATATGCGTACAGAAAAAGCTGTTACTATTAATGATAATGAGGCAAAAAATATTTTATCAATAATAAAGGAGAATAATAGACTCGAGCTGGTTCCAACGTTTACATCTTTTAGTGTTAAAATAACATTAATAGGAGCTAATGAAAATGATTTGTTTGATATATATGTAACACCAGATATTTTCTTAAATCCTATTAAGAGTTCTGAAGGACGTATTTACTATGTAAGAGTAAATGGCACTCAATATGTCGTAGATAAAGAAATATATTTGTATCTATATGAACTGGTGAAAAAATATAATCTCCCTTTAAGAAGAGAAAAATCAGAATAGTTCAGGGAAATAATTTCAATTTGTAATATACAGCATTTAACCCCTCCACTGTTCAATACACAACTTGAGGGTTTATTACCTTTTTTCCTTAGAGCCACTTAGATAGTTCTTTTGCATAGTATGTAATTATTATTTCTGCTCCTGCCCTCTTTATTGAAGTAATTGATTCTAACACAACAGACTTTTCATCTATCCAGCCCTTTTGCGAGGCTGCTTTTATCATTGCATACTCACCACTTACACTGTAAGCAGCAACAGGCACGTTAAAGCTGTTTTTTACTTTGCTGATTATATCAAGATATGAAAGTGCAGGCTTTACCATCACTATATCTGCACCTTCTTCTATGTCAAGTTGGACTTCTCTTGTGGAATTATAATCTTGTTTATTTTTAAGAAACTCCGGCACTAATTTCAAAAACTATCTCCAAATTGGATAAATTATCGTCAAATTTCGCTGACCATTCAATTCTAGAACCATATCTGAGTTGATTTTTTTTGCAGTAAATAAAAACTTTTAATTACATATTTTATATAAAAAATTTTTTTGACTATATGTATTGACAATTATTATATATATATATAATAATTGTCAAAGGCAAAGGGATTCCTATAAAGTCTTAAAATATCAGCTGATATCTAAAACTAAAATATTGAACTAAAGAAGTTAAATATTTTAGTCTCAATGTAACACTGCTTAAGCTATATGTTAGTTCTTAAAAAATAAAAATAAAGGATTGGTGAAACAATGAAAAAACTTAGAAAGTATAGTTTAACTTGTATTTTAATAGTTGCTATTTTAGTTACATGGTCATCAATGGTATTCTCGCAGACAAAATATGCATCTTGTTATGGTTTTTACTATGATTGGGTTCACGATACCACAGGAAATGCCACTTACGCTGGCGCTTGTTATGAAATACAGGGTTATGCTTCATTTGTATATCATGATTATGATGCTAATTTCGCATTAAATCATTTGTCCACAGATGATATATTCTTTTATAGTGGTCATGGACATTATACCGAATTGATATTCTATGATGGAAAAAACAAAGATGATACAGATAATGATTGTTCTAATTCATACTTACAAATGGAAGATGTTGAAGAGAAAGATTTATCTGGGATGACTTTAGCTGTTTTGGCAGGTTGTAATACTGCTGATTTTGGCTCTAATATTACCACTACATTTCATGAACAAGGTGCTACCTGTGCAGTAGGATGGGAGAATACTCTTAGAGTTCCACAAAAAGCTACTTGGCTTGAACACTTTAATGGCTCACTTTCAAATAACTCAACTGTAAACCAAGCAATACAAACTGCAGATACCCGAACATTTATTGCTTATTTGGGCTTTACTGGAGGAACTGACAGCCACTATATTGCTGGTTCAGGTAATATTACAATTAATTAATTTGTAATAATAAAAAATCACAAATCTTAAATACGAGGTGTTGAAATTATGAAAAAATTAAACAAACTGCTATTAGTGGTTTTAATCTTAAGTATAATAATGAGTTCTGCTATTTATGTATTAGGAAATACTAATATCAATACTAATAATAGAGAGAAAATTGATCAGACAGTTGATAGCGAAATACATGTTAAGTGCAAAAATGATAAGTTAGACATAAAGTTAAAGTATGATTATTCTCTTAATTTACCTAACTCAAAATCAAAAATTCATACATATACTAATGAAACAAAGGATGAATACTTCGTTGATGAAAATCAAAAAATAGTTGGAGTACATTACAACCAAAAAGAGTTAAACAGAAAGCCAAACCTCAATGTTAATCAGCTAAAAAAAATAGCACAGAAAGAAGTAGAACGTTATATAGACATTAAGGATTATGATTTCGAAACATATAGATATAGTGAACACCTACAAAACTATACCTTTGTTTGGACTAAATACATAAACAAAATTAAAACTGTAGATTCTATTCAAGTTACTGTAAACAACAAAGGTGAATTAATCTCTACAGTTATGCCACATGTTGGGCTTTTTGATGCTAACGATAGAGAAAAAATAGAATTATCTAAAAATCATATAAATAAAAAAGAAGCAGATGAACTTCTAGATAAGGCTATTAATAATAACTTTAGTAAATTAAATGATTTGAACCTAAATAATTATTCTATTTTAGAAAAAGAACTCTGTTTCATAAAAAGCAGAGAACTTGTATGGAAATATTATATCAGTTTGGAATATTATAACACAGACAGCAGAAATGATTTATCATTAGGCGAATACATTTTAATTGATGCTATATCAGGAAAAATTATAGAAATGCAATAAATTAAAACTCAAAAACCAAAAAAGGAAAATACTGCATTGACCTTTTTTGGTTTTTTCTTCATAATGTTATTAAAGGAATGAAAGGATTGATAATGTATGAAAAAATTAGTTATTTCAATTTCTATAATTATTACAGTAGTTGTTTTAGCATATATATTCATTTTTATGTCCTTAAATATACGGTTACCAAAAGAAGACGAAGTATATGGTGCAAGAATTTACAATGGGTTGACAGAAAAAACTGTTTCTATTGATGCTGATGAGGCGAAAAATATTTTATCAATATTAAAAGAAAACAATAGACTTGAGCTGGTTCCAACCTCATCAGCTTTTAGTGTTAAAATAACATTAATAGGAACTAATGAAAATGATTTATTTGATATATATGTAAGGTCAAACATTTTCTTGGATCCTATTAAGAATTCTGAAGAACGTATTTACTATGTAAGAATAAATGGAAGTCAATATGTCGTAGATAGAGAAATATATTTGTATCTATATGAACTGGTGAGAAAATATAATTTTCCTTTTAAAAGAGAAAAATCAGAATAATTCAGGGAAATAATTTCAATTTGTAATATACAGCATTTAAAACCTCCACTGCTCAATACACAACTTGAGGGTTTATTACCTTTTTTCCTTAGAGCCACTTAGATAGTTCTTTTGCATAGTATGTAATTATTATTTCTGCTCCTGCCCTCTTTATTGAAGTAATTGATTCTAACACAACAGACTTTTCATCTATCCAGCCCTTTTGCGAGGCTGCTTTTATCATTGCATACTCACCACTTACACTGTAAGCAGCAACAGGCACGTTAAAGCTGTTTTTTACTTTGCTGATTATATCAAGATATGAAAGTGCAGGCTTTACCATCACTATATCTGCACCTTCTTCTATGTCAAGTTGGACTTCTCTTAAAGCTTCCCTTACATTTCTATAATCCATCTGATATGTTTTTCTGTCTCCAAACTGAGGACTGGACTTTGCTGCATCTCTAAATGGTCCGTAAAATGCCGACGAGTACTTTGCACTGTAAGCCATTATAGTCATATCAGTGTAATTGTTTTTATCCAGCACCTCTCTTATATGTCCTACACGCCCATCCATCATATCAGATGGTGCAACAATATCAGCCCCAGCTCTAGCATAACTTAGAGCTGTTTTTGAAATAAGCTCTACAGAAGGGTCATTTATGATTTCCCCATTTTCAACAATACCACAGTGTCCGTGACTGGTATACTCACAAAGGCAAACATCTGCAATAACTAATATGTGTGGAAATTCTTTTTTTACAGCTCTTAATGCCTTTTGAATAATACCTTCTTCATCATAAGCTCCTGTACCCATTTCATCCTTTTTATCAGGTATTCCAAATAGGATTACTCCTTTTATGCCACTTTTACATACATCCTCTATCTCTTTTAAAAGGTTGTCAATGGAAAACTGATATATTCCAGGCATAGATGGCACTTCGTTTCTGATGTTCTCCCCTTCTACTACAAATAGGGGATAAATCAAATCATTAGGCATTACTACAGTTTCTCCTACCATATCTCTCATTTGTTCATTTATTCTAAGCCTTCTTGGCCTTTTTATAATATCCAAAATAACATCTCCTATAGTTAAATTATAATCTAACGTTCAACTCGGGGACGGTTCTTGAATTGAATGAGTTATTCAATTCAAGAACCGTCCCCGAGTTGAACGAGTTGAATGAGTTGAGTGACTAGACCTGCTATTGTGTGTTCATCTGCTTGCCTTGCTACATTGATGCCATTTTCAATTGCTGTCTTTGTTGTAACAGGTCCTATTGATATAACTTTTGTATTTGATAGTTTGTCTAAATTTTCTCTGCCTACAGCTTTTATAAAATTTATAACTGTAGATGAACTGGTAAAAGTTATAAAATCTATTTTACCTTTTTTAAATAAGTCTAAAAGTTCTTTTCTGTCTTCTATAGCAGGGGAAGTTTTGTATACAGTAACATTAGTTACGTTATTTCCATTTTCTAATAATCCATCTAAAAGTTCTTTGCTTCCTATGTCTGACCTTGCTAGAAGTATTCTTTCACTAGGAGTTATAACTTTTTTCATGCCTTTTAAAAGTTCATCTGTAGTGTACTTATCTGGCATATAATCAATGTTTATTCCTATTTTCTCAACTTCATCTGCTGTCACTTTGCCAATAACAGCAACTTTTAAATTATATAAACTTCTTACATCTATTTTTTTATGTCTTAGCCTTTCAAAAAAAGCTTTTACCCCATTTGGGCTAGTAAATACCAGCCAATTGTAGTTTCTAACATTCTCTAAAATTCTATCAAACTGGTCAAAAGAATCTGGAGGCTCTATTTTTATAGTTGGAAACTCTAGAGCTTCCCCACCTAAGTCTTCAATCATATCAACAAGTCTGCTTGCCTGCTCTCTAGCTCTTGTGACAACCACCCTTTTCCCCCTAAGCGTCCCCTTCAAAAACCAATCTAGTTTTTCTCTAAAGTTTACAACCTCACCAACTACTATGGCTGCAGGAGAACTTACCTTCTCTTCTAATACTTTATGTGAAATATCTTCAAGAGTGCCTGTTATTGCTCTTTGATCAAAAGTTGTTCCCCTTTCCACAACTGCCACAGGAGTTAATCTTTTCATTCCATTTTTGATAAGATTTTTAGAAATATTAGGAAGGTTTTTGACCCCCATAAGAAATACTAAAGTTCCTCCAATCTTTGCAAGCTCTTTATAATTTATGCTGCTTTTTTCTTTTTCCTCTCTTTCATGTCCTGTAATTATGTGCAAAGATGAACAGCACTCTCTGTGGGTTACTGGTATTCCAGCATAGGCAGGAACAGAAATTGCAGAAGTTATACCAGGTATTATTTCAAATTCTATCTTATTTTCATATAGAAAAACGCCTTCTTCCCCACCTCTTCCAAATAAAAAGGGATCTCCTCCTTTTACCCTTGCAACTATTTTACCCTTTTTTGCTTGTTCTACAAGAAGTCTGTTTATTTCATACTGTGAAAGAGAATGATTATTAGGGGATTTTCCTACAAATATTTTTTCTGAATTATCTTTTGCAAAATTTAAAATTTTTCTTCCAATAAGTCTGTCATATACTATTACATCTGCTTTTTTTATACACTCAACTGCCTTTAAAGTAATAAGTTTATAATCTCCAGGTCCTACACCTACTATGTAAACTTTTCCATTCACTATTACTCTCCTCCAGACTCTAATAATATATCTGCAAGTTCTATACCCATTTTTTTCGAATCATATTTACTACCTTCTAAAAAAGCTCTTTTAACTTTACCTCTATGTACTAACATTCCATATAACTTCATGTTATCTCCCTCTATAACAGCATGTGCTGCCATAGGAGTGGAACAATCTCCATTAACTCTTTTTAAAAATGCCCTTTCTGCCCTTGCCTCTAAAGCTGCTTTTTCACAGTGTACACTCTTTAAAAGATATTCAATATCATAATCCTTGCGAGTTTGTATTGCAAGAATCCCCTGACCTACAGAAGGAATCATTTTATCTATTTCAAAATACTGTACTATTTTTTCTTCTAACCCTAGTCTATGAAGTCCTGCTGCTGCCAGCACTATTGCATCATACTCTTCTTTATCAAGCTTATTTAATCTAGTGTTTACATTTCCTCGAAGGGTTTTAAAATGTACATCCTCCCTTATGGCCTTTATCTGAACTTCTCTTCTTACACTGCTTGTACCTAAAACAAAACCTTCTTTTTGCTTATCAAGTGTAAGCTTTGACACTGTTATCAATGCATCCCTCGGATCTTCCCTTTTTGATAGGACAGATATTGCAAGTTCATCAGAAAGCTGTGCTGGCATATCCTTAAGGCTGTGAACTGCAAAATCTATTTCTTTATTTATAAGTGCTTTTTCAATCTCTTTTATAAAAAGCCCCTTACCTCCTATTTTGTCAAGCTTAACGTCAAGTATCCTGTCCCCTTTTGTCTTTATACCAATTATCTCAAACTCTAAATGAGTGTACTTTTTTTTAATTTCATCTATAACCCATTTTGTCTGAGCCATAGCAAGTGCACTTTCTCTGCTTCCAACTCTAATTTTCTTCATTTTTATATACCTCAAATAAATTCTCTATTTTTACTACCTCAACACTTCCTTCATTATTATCCAATATATCTAAAAGATCATTTAAAAAACACTTTCTTTTATCTTCATTTTTAATTTCACCAATTGCCTTTTTTCTATATTGTTTTAAAAGATTAAAGTAATTATAGTCCTTACATTTTAACATCTCATCAATTTCAACCCTAGTCTTTTTTGTCAGTGAAGGACAGCTTCCTGAAGTTGATATTCCCACTACCAGCTCATCACGTCTTACTATAGAGGGAAAGAAAAAATTACAACTACTAGGACAGTCAACAACATTAATAAATATATTTTTTTTCATTGCTTCTTTATGAATCTTTTCATTAACACTCCTGTTTGAGGTTGATGCAATGGCTAAAAAAGCTCTTTCTAAATCATTTTCCCTATACTCTCTTTTTATGTAATTAAGCTTCCCTTCCTTACTAAGCTCGATTATATCTTTTTTTGCCCAAGGACTTATAACCTTTATATTAGGCTCAAACTCAATTAATGTCTTAACTTTTCTTGTAGCAGTTTCCCCACCTCCAACAACCACACATTCTTTTCCTTTAATATCAATAAACAAGGGAAAATATGCCATAAACACACCTCTTTATTAATAATGTTTAATCTTATTCTAACACTTCACCTAAAGCCTCGAAGTTTAGCTTTAGCTAAACGAGTTCACTTAAATTTTTTATAAAATCTACTACTTCAAAAACCTCACTTACTTTATTTATGTATTCTATTTCTGGTCTTTTAATCATAATCACTGGTATTTCTAGTTTTTGTGCCGCCTTTACTTTTTCTAACGTGCCTCCAACTTCACCACTATCCTTTGTTACAACAACTTTTGCATTGCAGTGCTTTATCATTTCCATATTCATTTCCAATGAAAAAGGTCCTTTGACGGCAAAGATGTTTTGTGCAGTAAGCTCTAATACTTCACACTTTGAAATCACACTGCTATCAGGTAAAACTCTTGCAAAAAGCCTGTCTTTAAAGTTTTCTGTATTATTTACAAATACCTCTATATTATTACTGCCAACAGTTAATAGGATGTTCCCTTGTATTTTATCCCCTTTAATTGATGCTTCTTTATAATCATCCACATAAATAATTTTATCATACTTAAATTTTAAACTCTCTCTTTCATATCTCACATATGGCACACCTAGCTTTTGACACACCTTTATTGCATTTGTTGAAACTTTTTTTGCATAGGGGTGTGAAGCATCTACAACACTAGTTGCATCGGTATTTTCTATAAGGCATTCCATTTCTTCTAATCCCATTTTACCTTTTACTATCTCAAGTTTTTTATATTCTTTTAAAATGTCAGCACCGTAGTCTGTTGTGACAGTAGCTGTAACAGATGTATTTAACTTTAACAACTCATTTATAATTGTTCGGCTATCTAAAGTACCTGATATTACAATTATATTTTTCATTTCTTCACTCCCTAACTTAAAAAATATAACCTCTAGGTGTAATAATCCGTCCATTTTCAACATAGGTTTTTGAATTTCCTACTATCACCACTGTAAACATATTTATCTCAAAGGAAAGCATACTTTCTAAATCAGTTACAACAATACTCTCTCCCGCTCTTCCTGCATTTGTCACAATACCAACAGGGGTGGCACCACTTTTATACCTTAAAATAATATCCCTTGCTTCATTTATGTAATTACTTCTATTTTTACTCTTTGGATTGTAAAAGCATATAACAAAATCACCTTTTACAGCACATTCTATTCTCTTTTTTATAAGTTCTAATGGAGTTAAAAGATCACTTAAGCTTATTACAGAGAAATCATGCATAAGTGGTGCACCTAAAAGAGAGGCTGCTGCTGATACAGCAGTAATTCCCGGTATCACTTCAACAGAAATTTGAGCCTTAGACCTTTTTAGCACCTCTAACATCAATCCTGCCATGCCATATATACCGCTGTCTCCACTACTCACAAGGGATACAGTGTACCCTTCTAAAGCTTTCTCTAAAACAGCTCTACACCTTTCAACTTCTTTTTTCATATTTGATTCAATAAATTCTTTATCTGGAAAATGCTCTTTAATATATTCTATGTATCTAAAATAACCTGCAATATAGTCTGAATCCCCTAAAGCTTTTTTAGCCCTAGGAGTCATGTCTTCCATTGAACCAGGTCCCATTCCCACTACATAAATTTTTGACATTTTTATTTCTCCCACTCATTATTAATAACGCTGTTTAAACATTTAAAATATGTACTCACCTCATCTACACTTCCACATTCCTTGACACTGTAAACAAATTTATTCATAATTTCATTGGCTATCCCTTTAACCAAAACCTGCATAACCTCTCGATCCTCTTTATTACAAGATTCTAACTTTGAAAAACCTTCTTCTAATCTTTCATCAACAAGATTTTGTACATATTTTCTCACATCTTTCATTACAGGAAAAACATTTCTTACCTCATACCATCTTTCATATTCAACCAAAAACTTTTCAATTATTTTTTCTGCCTTTGATACTTCAAGAAGCCTTTTATCTATATTTTTATCTACGGTAATTTTTAAATTATCCATATTAAAATATTCAATGCCTGAAAGCTTTTCTACAGCCAAATCTATATCTCTTGGTACAGCCAAATCCACTATAATTCTTTTTTTATAATCTATTATATTTTTTTCTAGCATGTCCTTAGTTATTGTATAGTGAGGACTTGATGTAGCACTTATAATAATGTCGCACTCATTTATCACTGAATATCTGTCTTTATAATCAATTGCCAAAACATCGTCATATTGTTTTGACAAACTGTCTGCTTTTCCATGAGTTCTATTTGTCACATAAACCTTACCTACATCTTCACTCATTAAATATTTAAGTGAAACAGCTCCTATTTCTCCTGTACCTACAACCAATGCACACTTGTTTTTAATATTTCCTTTAAAATAATCTTTTACAAGCTTTACTGCTAAAGAGCCTGCTGATACTGAATTTTTAGAAAGTGCTGTAAATGTCTTAACTTTTTTTGCACAGGTTATTGACTCTCTAAAAAGAGTATTTAATACATCATTGCCTGTGCCGCATTCTAAAGCTATAAAATGAGCATCTTTTACCTGTGCTAAAATCTGATCTTCACCTAAAATTTGGGAATCCATTCCACACGCTACTTTAAAAACATGCTCTACAGCTTTTTTACTTGTATAAAAGTAAAAGTGTTTCTTAAAACTATAAAGGTCAAACCCCTTTATTTCACAGAGTATTTTTTCAATTTCTCCTCTGTAAAATGTTGAGTTTTCAGAATGTATGTACACCTCTGTCCTGTTGCAGGTAGAAAGAAGCACGCAAGCCTTTACTTCAGGTATTTTTATTATTTCTCTTAGAACTTCCTGCCCACTCTCCCTAGTAAACTTAAGTTTTTCACGTATATCTATCGATGTAGTTTTGTGATTTATTCCAGATACAAATATATTCATATGTTAAATTCCATCTCCACTTCACCAAGAGCCAGTGTTATGCCCTTATAAACTGTCTTTTTGCAAATAAGTTTTGTTTTTTCTTTAGCTAAAACAGCACATGGTTCAGCTACACTTAAAACCCCTGTCTTTTCTTTTACAAAGGTTGACGGTGTAAACTCCCTTTCAACCGCCTTAATGCTGTCAATTGGAACGATGCAAAGGGGAATTTTTTTATCTTTAGAAAGTTCCAAAAGTCCCTGCTCATCTTTTTTAAGTTCAATAGTGGCAAAGTTTTTTATAGATTTTATACTTCTATTATTTTTTTTCAAAAAATCTTTTAAAGCATTTTCAATATCATTTTTAGAAGTCCCCTTTTTGCAACCTATTCCCACTACTAAATTTACAGGTCTTATATATAAGGCATTTTTTCCTTTAATATCACTTCTATTTGATATTATTACAAAGTGGCTTTCATCATTTAATTTTTCTGTCTTTACAATATTATCAGGAATAACTCCTTTTATCTTATAGTCAGAGTACAAAAAAACTTTATGGTCATTTACAAGCCTTGAACTTATATATTTTAAATATTCCATATTCTCTATTATACAATCATTTTTCTTTGCAAAAACATCAAATGAAACTGTATTATTTACATCAGTAGCCGTTGTTATAACAGGAACTGCCCCTGTTATAGAAGATATCTTACAAGCCATTTCATTAGCCCCTCCAATATGTCCTGCAAGAAGGCTTATAACAAATTCTCCTTTTTCATCCATTACAAGTACTCCAGGGTCAGTCTTTTTGTCCTCTATATAAGGTGCAATAGATCTTACCACTATACCACATGCCATTATAAATATAAAAATGTCATAGCTTTTAAACACTCTTCCCACAAAGCTTGTAAAATTCTCATCTATAGGTAACAGCTTATCATAATTAAAGTCTCGTATAAACTCATTTTTTATATAGATATCCCCATTTGTTCTTTTGCCCAATTTAACTGCTAGCTCTGCCCCCTTCTTTGTCAAAGCCACAACACAAACCCGGACAGGGGGACGGTTCTCTTGTCTTACTTTTTTATAAACCATTTCATCACTGCCTTAAGTAAGTTATAGATATATTCTATTTTACACTTAAGATGAAATCAAGTATTTGTTTATTTAAATACTCTATCTTCTATTAAGATGAATTACACTTCTTATTTAAAGTCTGGTTTTTTATCTTTAGCATAAACTTTCGAAAAAGTTTTAAAAGTAATAAGTTTTTACTTATTTTCCATTTGAAAAACCACTGATAACTTCGTCAAATCTTACTCTTTGACTTGTTTCCATTGCCAGCTGATATGCTCTCTCTTTTATAAATTTTATTTCTATAGGTGCCTTTTTGGAAAAATTAATACCTGATAATATATACCCACAAAATGCCCACACTTCATTTTTAATTAGTGAATTATTGCCCTTTGCAATGGTTATCAAAGAGCTTAAAATTGCATCTAATACAGATAAATCTTCTAGCCCATAATGTTTTATCTGATAAAAATGATAAAATAATAGCTTTTCAAAAGTTAAACCCTGTACAATCACTCTCTCTTTTTTGTTCTCATCATGATATATCTTTGCCTCTAAAGCTTTTGCTGATTTTTGAAGAAGAAACCCCAGTTTTTCAATGCAAAAGACCGCAGTACCAGGATCGTTAATCCCAGGCGATAGTGCTCTCACTGCAATTTCTACAAGTTTTTTTGTTCCAGCTCCAAGGTCTTCATAAAGATTTGTTTCATCCCCTATCATAACCATTTCTTTAATAGCTTTCGTGCATTCTTCTATTGATTTCACTGACTGATATCTATAAACCTTTATTATTACTGTTTCTTCTAAAACATGATCCCCAACCTTTTTTTCACACCATATTAAAACATCATTTTTCTTAGCATATTCATATAGTTTTTCTTCATCATACAACTGGATAAATCCTGATCTTTCTGTTTTTATATCAATTGATGGTTGGTTTGAAAGTTTTTCTAAACTATCAAGGGTCTTTTTAGAAATCCTCCCATCCTTTTTTATAATATTATCCTTTTTTTCTATCAAAAGATTGGTTTCCTTACTTAAATTCTGTATGTATATATTTATTCTAATTGATTTAGAAATATAGTGAATTAAGTATGCAAACAAAACAATTGCTACTATAAAAAACACAACACCAAAAGCAGGAGATATCATAGGTGTTTGGAAATTTGAAGGCTTGGTGAAAAATAGAGAAATTAAAGAAAATGTTATTACACCTATATAATACCCCATTATTTTTTGAGTAGTTTTCTTTTCTAAAAAATCTTGCAAAGTTCTAGGCGACAACTGACTGCTGTAATTAGTAAGAACAATCATCATAATAGAAAACGTAAGTGTAAGCATAGCAAGTAAACTTGTAACTGTTGTGGAGAATATTGTTATAGCTGATTCTCTTTGGGTTAGCAATGTTTCTAAAACCTCAAAATAACCATTGTACAAAATATAATTATCAAAGTATGCAAAGAAAATAGCTAATGCTGCAAAAAGCAAAGTATATAAGCTAATAAAGAAATACATGTTTCCTTTAATTTTAAGAATAATTTTTTGCACTTAAGACTCCTTCCATTATATAGTCCTATACTAGGTTTCTAGCAAAAATTCTATAATATTAACCTGCTTTATACCATCTTCTCCTATTGGAAAATCGTCCATTGAAAGAATTAGTTTGGGATAATTATCATTAATCTTTTTTAGTGGCTCAATTTCTCTTTTGAAAGTAGATGGATCTATTACGCTAGCAGCAACCTGATAGTATATTTTTTCATCTCCCTTTTGAGCTATAAAATCAATTTCTTTTTCTCCTACTTTACCTACGTGTACAATATAACCTCTACGTATAAGCTCTAAATAAACAATATTTTCAAGTATGTGTCCAATATCCGTGTTTCTATCACCAAGTAAAAGATGACGCAACCCAATATCAACAAGATAGTATTTCTCAAGAGTTTTAAGGTATTGCTTACCCTTAACATCGTACCTGTCTGCCTTATACAAAATAAAAGCATCCATCAAACCTTTTATGTAGTTCTCAACTGTAACAGAGGTTGTCTTTCTTCCATTTTATACAGCATTATAGCATATATGTATTTTAACAACAATAGTTTTTATATTTGACTATAAAAACTATTTAAAATAATGCTTTTTTTATATCTCAAAGTAAATTTTAATTGTAGCTTTTACTTATTTTTTCCGCAATACAAAAACTTTATGCCTGTAATTTTTTTGTATTATATTTCTTACTCTTGCTTTATTATTTCCTAAATTCATGGCTAAAGTTTTTGTCATAGAGCTTTGACAGCTCATATTCATCACCTAAAAAATCTCCCACTACCACTAAAGCTGTCTTTTTTATACCCTCTTTTTCTACTAAACCTGCTATATTTTCTAAAGTCCCTCTTACTATTTTCTCCTTTGGCCAAGAAGCTTTATACACAACTGCCACAGGTGTTTTATCTTCATATCCGCATTTTAACCTCTCTACAAGCTCAGACATCATATGTACGCTTAAAAATATAACCATAGTGGCATTATGTTTTGCTAATAATTCAATCCTTTCCTTTTTCGGGACACCAGTTCGCCCTTCCATCCTTGTAAGAATTAATGTCTGTGTCACCCCGGGAAGTGTGTACTCCTTTTTTAGAGCTGCCGCTGCCGCAGAAAAAGCACTTACCCCTGGTATTACTTCATAATCTATTCTAAGCCTTCTAAGCTGATCCATCTGCTCACGAATAGCTCCATATATTGAAGGATCTCCAGTATGAAGTCTTACAACTAGTTTGTTTTTTTTATCCTTCATTACTTTTATTACTTCATCAAGTGTCATCTTAGCACTGTTATATTTTTCACAGCTTTCCTTTGACCACTTTAAAATCTCTTCATTTACTAAAGATCCTGCAAATATTATAACATCTGCCTCTTCAATAAGTTTTTTCCCTTTTACTGTTATAAGTTCAGGATCTCCTGAACCTGCTCCTACAAAAACTACCATAATCTACTTTTCTCCATTTCTCTTTATTATAAGTGTTGTAAAATAACTAAGATTCTGTTTCTCTAATTTTTTAACATTTCTTTCGACCATTTGATCTTCCATTCCACATTTTGAGACAAGAACAGCATTATTAAGAAGCCCCTTTTCTAAAAGCTTTTCATTTATATAAGAAAGATTTTTTGCAACCTTCATCATTACTATATTATCAAAAGAATCAAGTATTGTGTCAAAATTATCACACTGATAAGAAGAAGGTATTATTGCAATAGTTTCACGATTTTCAGCAAGACTTATACCTGCTTGGGCTGCCGATGCGCAAAAGGAAGTAACTCCAGGTATTATTTCTACATCATATCCTCTTTCAACTAACTGCCTGTGTATATACATATAGGTGCTGTATACAGATGGATCCCCAAGAGTTATAAATGTTACATCTTCTCCCTCATCAAGCTTTAAAGCTATATCATCTGCTGCTTTTCCCCAACTTTTTAAAAGTTCTTTGCTGTCATGGGTCATTGGAAAAACAAACTCCATCAAATTGTATTTATCTATCAAAAAATTTTTTGCTATAGAAAAAGCAACACTTTCTTTTTCCTGATAAGATTTTGGAACTGCTATATTTTTAGATTTTTCAAGTATTTTTTTAGCCTTTAGTGTAATAAGTTCTGGATCCCCTGGACCTACGCCCACCCCGTAAAGCCTTCCTGTCATTATTCTCCTCCTAAATCTCCACATATTATATTTACTGGATTTAATGCTTTCATTATATGTTTTTCCCCTGCCTTTATACCTTTAGAAACACTAATTCCTGTTATTTCAATGTTAGAAAACCCATTGTCTTCAAGGCTTTTTAAAGCTTCATATGTAGACTCTGGTGTTATTGCATTAATTACAATCCTTACCTTATCACACTTTTTAGCTATCCAGCATATTATTTCATCCATATTCCCACCTGTTCCTCCAATAAACACATTTTGAGCTGGAGGTAATTCATCAATTTTAAAAGGTGCTTCTTCCTCTATAACATTTACATTTAAAAGTCCAAACTTCTCTATATTTTTGTTTATAATATCTACAGCATCACTATTTTTTTCAATTGCATATACCAAACCCTCTTTTGCTAATAGTGCACATTCAACTGATACTGAGCCTGTTCCGGCTCCAATGTCATAGACAATACTTCCCCCTGTAAGTTTTAGCTTTGATATTGATACTGTTCTCACTTCCTCTTTTGTCATAGGTACATTGCCACGTATAAACATACTATCTGGAATACCTAAAAAGTTGTATTGATAATTATCCTTGTTTTCAATAATCATCACAGATAAAGAATCAAAAATAGCATCTTTAAGTTCTTCTAAAGTGCCTTGTGTCACTTTTTCATTTTCATATGAAAGATTTTCACCTATAGTAATATAAAGATTTTTTAGTCCCCTTTTACAAAACATCTTACAAAGGCTTTGAGGTGAATTTTTAGAATCTGTAAATAGTGCAACCTTTTTATTTTCTTTTACTATTTTCAATAAATTATTATTATCCCGTCCATGAACACTTGTTATATATGCATCATTTAAACTTGTCATTGACTTTGCAGCTAAATATTGAATGGAACTTATAGAGGGAATTACTGAAATTTCACATTCTTTGAGATTGTTTTTTAAAAATTCTGCTATGCCATAGATGTTTGGATCTCCACTGGATAATACAACTATTTTTTTGAAACCTTTTTTTTCATTTATTATTTTTATAATATCTTGAAGGTTCTTTTCTATTTTGTACTTTTCTTTTTTTAGATGCTCAAAGATTTCAAGATTTCGCTTTCCTCCAATTAAGATATCACTTTTATCAATTATCTTTATTCCAGCACTACTTATCATTTCACTGTTTCCAGGTCCAACTCCCACTACATAAACTCTATTTGTCATATTTATCCCCCAAAAGACAAGGGGACGGTTCTCCTGTCTTTATTTTTGAGACAAGAGAACCGTCCCCTTGTCTTTGTCTTCTTTGAATAATACAGCACTAATTTCTATTTTGTTAAAAACATGTTGAGAACACCTTCTCACCGTGTTTTCTGCTATTTTTTCATATACTTTTGTTATACCATATCTATCTATAATATCTGCCGCAGCATCTGTAGTTTTACATTCATATATTCTATGTGTCAAATCTTTTGGTGCACCTTCTAATGCTGCATAGGCAACTAAAATTTCCATTCTTGCATCCGCCACACTGCTATGAGTATTAAATATACCTGCTGAAACTTTAATAAGCTTTCCCATATGTCCTACAACAACCACTTTTTTTATATTGTTTTCTAAAGCTTTATCCAGCATAAAACCAACAAAATTACTCATGGTAATAATATACTCATCACCTATTCCAAATTCATCTTTAACAAAATCTCTACCGTGATTTCCAAATGTAAAGTAAAGCTCCTTTATTCCTTTGGCAGCTGCAACATCAATCTCTAATGAAAGTGCTTCCTTCCAAGCCTCCTGAGACATTGGCTCAACAATGCCTTTTGTTCCTAAAATTGAAATCCCACCCCTAATTCCAAGCTTTGGATTGTATGTCTTCTTTGCTATTTCTTCCCCTCCTGGAATTCTTACAACAATATCTGCTCCCATTCCATCAGGAAGCACCTCTCTTACCTCTTTTTTTATCATTTCCATTGGAACAGGATTTATAGCAGGTTTTCCCACAGGAATTTTAAGTCCGGGCAATGTAACTATACCCACACCTTCGCCAGCATTAATACTTATATTGTTATTACTATTTATACGAACCTTTGCAAAAATCTTAAGTCCTGTAGTAACGTCCGGATCATCACCACCATCTTTTGTTACAGCACATTCTGCACTTTGTTCAAAAAGAGAAATATCTGAAATTGGAAGTGTAAGATTTAGTCCAGAAGGTGTATCGATAGTTACCTTAAAAATTTTATTCCTGTTATAAAGCATCATCACAGAAGCCTTTGCTGCCGCTGCAACACAAGCTCCTGTTGTAAAACCTTTTTTGTGTTTTTTTCTATTAACAGTATGGTAAACACCCACAAAACATCACCTGACCATGTATAAAATAGCATTTATTATTGATGCTGCTACATTACTTCCACCTTTTCTTCCCTCTGAAATTATAAAGGGCACTCCTGCCTTTTTAATGAGCTCCTTTGATTCTACCACATTAACAAATCCAACAGGTACTCCTATCACCAAAGAAGGTCTTACACTTCCTTCTTTTATAAGTTCATATAACTTTATTAAAGCTGTTGGAGCATTTCCAACAACAAATATCCGATTATTTTCATCCTTTGCAGCAGTCTCCATGGAAATTGAAGCCCTTGTGACATTTCGCTCTTTAGCAGTAGCAGCAATTTCCTCATTATCCATATAGCACACTACTTTGCCATCAAAATTTTTTAAAACTCTTTTATTTATACCTGCCTGTGCCATTTTAGTATCGGTGACAATACTACATCCTGATTTAATGGATTCTATACCTTTTTCTAAAGCATTTTCACTAATTTTCAAGGTATCTAGATACTCAAAATCTGCCGTAGTATGTATAACTCTTTTAATTACAGGTTCTTGTAATGAATTAAGTTCTCTATTTCCTATTAATTCGGATATTATCTCAAAACTCCTTTTTTCTATATCCCCAGGTGCTACAATTTTTATATCATCAATCATCTATAATTCTCCTAAAATTTATTACTTAGCCATTCCTTAGGTTTTCCCCTACATTTTTAATCTTTTATTTTACTAAATTTTATCATGTTGCTTTTTATTTGTCTACATTTTATAAAGCTTGTAATTCAGTAAAGTCCTCTATTTTAACTAAGCATAAAAGCTTTAGGAAATTACACACCCGTGAAAGCCTAAACTCAATAATTGAATTAAACTCATTTTTTTGTAGATAATATAAGTATATTAAGAAATTATTAACAAATAATAATGATAAATAAAAATATTTTTTGTTAAAATTTAAATTAACACTTACTTTTATCATTATACAATGGTATAATAATTAGCGATGCATAATAATATCGAAGAAGGCGGTAGTTATGAAAAGGAGAAAAAAAGAAAGACGATATTGGTCCATTATGTTGGTACCACATTCAACAAATGATATTAAAGTATTTAAAATATCAGCAATAAAATATAAACTTATGGCTCTTGGAACAATTATTGCTACAATCATTATATGCACTAGCCTCACTGTTTCATCACTTATTAGTGAAAACGAAAATTTACATAGTGAAATAGCTCAGGCAAACAAACTAGGCGAACAACAGGCACTTTTGATAGAAGAAAATGAAAATGAAATATCTGAACTTGAACGACAAAGAGTCACTCAAAGTAAAATGACTGAGGAGTTTAAATCTTTATATAAGGATTTAACACATACTTACATAGAAGAAAACATGGATAATGTTGTTGCCAGCAGGTCTTCTGGACGCAGTGATCGTGAATTTGTAGAAGATGCAAGCAAGCTTAAGTCAATATTAGAGGATTTAGAAAAAATAAATCATTCTGAACCTGAAATTGCAACTGATTTAGAAAATACACAGGAAAAACTATCAGAGTATATGAACGTCGTCCCTACTTTATGGCCTACAACTGGCAGTGTATCTTCAGGTTTTGGATATAGAACGGATCCTATAAGTTTTACTAGAAGATTTCATCACGGGATTGATATATCAGCTCCCCACGGTCGTGAAATTAAGTCTTCTGCCGATGGAAGAGTGATTTTATCAGACTGGCATGGCAATTATGGAAAAACTGTAATAGTTGATCATGGTCGCGGCATAACAACACTCTATGCCCATTGTTCAGAACTTCTCGTTAACGTAGGGGAAACAGTCA
This sequence comes from Herbivorax alkaliphila, assembly GCF_030848475.1. GTDB lineage: Bacteria > Bacillota > Clostridia > Acetivibrionales > Acetivibrionaceae > Herbivorax. The sequence goes on along the minus strand of NZ_JAVDDS010000027.1, from coordinate 13,610 downwards.
GCAAAGGCGATGTTATAGCTCACGTTGGAAGTACTGGAAGAAGCACTGGAAATCATTTGCATTTTGAGATACGAGTTAACGATACTGCAATAGATCCTATGGAATATTTAGATCCAATGTAAAATCTATTTGTTCAAAAGCTGGATTAAGATAAATCCTTAAAAATAAAGGGACAATGTATTTAAAAATTTATTAATTGCATAAATTAGGAGGTCTAAGTGTGTTTGATAAAAAAGATATTAAGTCACCTGATAAATTTGATACCCTTATAGGTAAAAACACAACTTTTCAAGGTAACATTAAGACAGAGGGTACAATCAGGATTGATGGAAAAGTACAAGGAGAATTAAAAGTTAATGGAGATGTATATATAGGAAAAGACTCAGAGATTATCGGAAATGTTTTTGCAAATGATGTTTTTCTTTCTGGCAAAGTAGAAGGAAACATAGAAGCAAATGGTCTGTTAAATGCTCTGCCTACTGCAAAACTCTATGGTGATATTTTAGTTCAAAACCTTATAACTTCTGAAGGAAGTGTGTTTGAAGGCAAATGTAAAATGATAGAAAAACAAGATAATGACTCTAAAAAAAACAGTCAGAAAAAAACTAAAAACACTGTATCTTCTGAAAAAAAATAATTTTTATCGCAGATAATTAATCTAATATTTTCTCAATGCCTTCAAAATTCATGTAATATTGGGGAACATCTCCTACAATAACAGTTTCGGCTATAGGAATGCTTGTCGTTACTTTAGTTGTTTGCTCTGTAAATGGTACAGCTATACCAACTTTAGTCTCAACAAGGAAATATATACGATGTTTTGTCTGATTAATACCTGCACTAACAAATTCTGATCTAAAGTCTGTTTCTACGCTTCCTGCAGGTATTATTTTAATATTTACACGTGGTCCTCTTGCAGAAAAAATTGAATTACCTGTAACAACTCCAACAGGAATTCCAATTTTTTCATCACCTATTGAATCTAACTGCTCTTGAATATCAAGCGTAACTTCAGAAAATATTCTATTTAGTTTTCCGACATCTGTCTGTATTGAGTTGATTTTTTTAAACTCATCTTTATTAATTTTTACAATTTCTTCATAATCTATTTCTTCAGGAAAGTTATCATAAACGGCTCTGGCTACAGAATTATTTATTATTGACTTTACCTTATGATCAGAAAATTCCATAAAGCTTGAGCTAATAATATTTTCTACATATAGAAAAATCAAAATAACTATAGCCAGCGTGATTAAAGGAAAGGCATAACTATGTAATCTCCGCCTATTTCTTCTAGCATACCACAATCTATTATAAAGATTGGTTTTTTTTCTTCTTTTCATAAAAAAACCCTCCTCACCAATTATATATATGATAATAAAGGGTCGTTTTGTGAAAATATTTATTTAAAGTTTTTTGATAATTTGAAATGCCATATATCTTTTTAAAATAGTTTCAATCTGGATATAAATATCTTCTAAAAATAAATGATATAATTCTTCATTTTCTATAAGATATTTACACTCTAGTGATTTGTCAATAATATCACACATTTTTTTTTGCACTTCTTTATGCTCTAACACCTTAGAGTTTCTCTCTTTTGCTAAAATAAGCTTTAAAAGAGGTGGAATTATAAAATTTAAATTTTCCTTTGAATTTTCTAAACCCAAAAGCATATCTAAATCAATTTCAAGCTCTTTTATTATTTTTAACAATATTTCTAATTTAGGATTTTTCTTGTATCCATTTTCAATTTGTGAAAGATAACCCGGCGTTATTCCAACAATTTGAGCAAAATTTACAAGAGAATATTTTTTCTCTTCTCTCTTAGCCTTTATAAGCTCACCAACTTTAATTTCCATATTGACACCTCTTTAGGCTTTTTATTTTGAGTAAAAAGATACTTATTAAACACCACTAGTATAAGTTTATACAATATTATATTTTTTTTCAATATTAAATAAAAATTTTAGTGATATAATTTATGTGAAGAATAAATATGACAGTTTTTTTTATTCTCAATATCAGTATTTATATGTTATAATGTAAGAAGCCAAAATAAATATCAGCTGAAACTGACGTGATTGTTGCTAAAAACTTATAAAATTTTTAAATATGGAGGAGAATAATTTTATGAAGTCTAAAAATACTTCCAATAGGAAACGTAAAAGCAACAAAAAGAAGATTGTAAAATTTGCCTTTAGGTTTTCTTTTTTAGTTTTTAAAATGTTACTATTAATTTGCGTTACCATATCATTCTCATTGGCTGGAGTTGCAGGAGGTGTGGGTTTTGCATATATTCAAAGTGCGGAAAAATTAACTCCTGATCAATTGACATTAGATGGATTTACATCTCATGTCTATGACACCAATGGAGAAATTATCGTTCCACTTCAGGGATCTAAAAACAGAGAAATGGTTGACCTTAGAGATATTCCTGATGATTTGAAAAATGCCTTTATTGCTATAGAGGATAGACGCTTCTTTGAGCATCCAGGCATAGATTATAGAAGAATAGCCAGTGCGGTAACTTCAGGAGGCTCTCATGGTGCCAGTACAATTACTCAGCAGGTTATTAAAAATATTACTGGAAATGACGAAAGATCTGTGGAACGTAAAGTACAGGAATGGTGGATAGCCATGCATTTAGAACAAAATTTAAGTAAAGATCAAATACTGGAACTTTACTTGAATTTAGTTTATCTAGCACAAAACTGTTATGGAGTTCAATCTGCGTCTAGAACATACTTTGACAAAGATGTAAGCGAGCTTACTCTTGCAGAATCAGCAACTTTAGCCGGCATAACTAGAAGCCCGGCATACTACGACCCATTTACTACAAGTGGAAGGGAAAATAATAAAGAACGTCAGGAATTAATATTAAGTGTAATGCACGAACTTGAATACATAACTGAAGATGAATATAAACAGGCAAAAAATGAGGAACTTCAGTATGCAGATTCTAACAGGCGTTCAGCTGATGTTATCACAAACCAATCATATTTTGTTGATCAGGTTATTACAGATGTTATGAATGACCTTATGGAAGAAGGACATTCTAGAGAATCAGCCTACAGAACTATTTATAATGGTGGAGTAGAAATACATACCACTGTAGATCCCACAATTCAACAGGCAATGGATGAGGTATTTCTTTCAGAAGAACACTTTACAAACGTAAATACTACAACTTCCATGCCTCCTCAAGCTGCTATGACTATCATCGACCCTACAAATGGTCATATTAAAGCTCTATACGGAGGTGCTGGTGAAAAAATAGGGTCACCACTAAACAGAGCTTCAAGTTCTCAAGTTAAAAGACAGCCTGGTTCTACTTTTAAATCCCCTGTAGTATACGGTCCTGCAATTAATGAGAGAAAAATAACTGCTGCAACAGCTATAGATAATATACCAGTGTATCTTAACCCATCAGACGAGACCGAAAGGTATCCACGTAATTACAGTTGGAATTATACTGGACTAAGTACCGCTAGATATGCTCTGGCACGATCATTTAACGTGTCGGCTGCAAGGGTATGGGATGAATATTTAGAGCCTGAAATAGCACTTGACTATTTAAAGAAAGCAGGAATTGATAGAACTGATGAAACATATTTATCAATAGCTTTGGGAGGGCCTCGTGATGGAATAAATCCTCTTCAGTTGGCTGCTTCATATGTCCCATTTGCAAATAAAGGACTTTATTTTGAACCTGTTACTTATACAAAAGTTTTAGATATAAACGGAGATGTTTTGCTTGAAAACAAACCTGAAAGCACTATAGTATACGATGAAACAACCGCTTTTATTATGACTGATATGATGAAAGATGTAATGACATACGGTACTGGTGGGGCAGCTAGATTTTCAAACGAAATGCCTTTAGCTGGTAAGACAGGTACTACAAGTAAAAACTATGATAAATGGTTTGTTGGATATTCTCCTTATTATGTTGGTGCAACTTGGTATGGATATGACCAGAACACCAGTATAGAAAGCTCTGAACAAGGTAGAGCTAACGCCATATGGCATGATGTCATGAAGAACGTTCATGAGAATTTAGAAGTAAAGCAATTTGAAGAACCTCCTGGAATTGTCCGTGAAACTATTTGTACTAAATCTGGTAAGCTTGTGTCAGAATTGTGCTCTCAAGATCCTAGTGGTTCTACAGTCAAAACGGAAATTTTCATAGCAGGAACTGAGCCTAGGGATGAATGTAATGTACACGTTAAAGTAAATGTATGCGAAGAACACATTGACGAAGATGGAAGACCTTATTTAGCTTCCCACTATTGTCCTCCATCTTCTACAACTGAAAGGGTATTTGTAAGACGTCCTGTACCTGTAAATCCAAGTGACTTTGCAGAGGTAGAAGATAGTATCTACGAAGTTCCTACTGACTACTGCCCAGAACACGATGATCCATTTGCCCTTTTTAGAAGAAATAATGATAATGATGAAGATGAAGATGATAATGATGATGACAATGGTGATAACCGTAGTCGTCAAAATGGATTCTCAAACAATCAGGAAGATCGAAATGATAGAGATAATGCAGACAACGACGAAAATGATAACCATTCAGACAATTAGATTTATAAAAAGAAGGGGGCTTGTGCCCCCTTCTTTCTATTTTGAAAACTTTATAAATTTTTTAAATCCACCTAAAGATATATTTATCTTTAAGAGCAAGTCTATATATGCTAGCTTCCCTAACAATAAGTTACTTATATAACGCTTCAAACTCATCTTTTATAACATTGTAACTATGTATAGCAGCATATTTATCATAAATTGCTTCAATATAACCCTCTTTTGCATTAAGAAGCTCTTCCCTGCTTATTATGCCTTTTTCAAACTTAAGCTTTTCTGCCTCAAACTTCTCCTTTTGCACATCTGCCCAGTGCATAGCTAAATCAACATTTTCTTCTTCAGTTATTAAATCATTGTATTTGTTTTTAACCTGTACTAGAATGTTTGTTTTAGTATCTTCTAAATTGATTTTTGCAATTTCTAAGTCTAAAACATCTTCTTTGTATGTTGGATGCTCCTCTTCAAAAATATCTTCTGAAATCTCCATAATCATTTGCTGTATCTTTACATCTTTACTTGCCCTATAAAACTCCAGACTTTTTTCCATAGCCTGTTCTATTACCGTATTAACATCAACAGCCTCATCCGTGTTTTGTAAAATAACCATGTCAATATCAGCGTCCAACCCAATCATTGGATTGAAAACAAGCTGATCTTCTATATCTATTGGAGAATCGTCCATCTCAACATTTAAAAGTCTCTTTAATTCAAGATTTAATGCTTCCATATTTTTTTCAGCTTTATTTAAATCAATTTTTTTTGAGCTTACTGCAAACTGGGCATCATGAAAATCATTATCAGTTTTTTTCCCTTCTTTATGTCTAGTCTCTGCCATTTGATATTTTTCTTCTAACATATCAAGTTTTTCTGACTCAAGCTCTATTTCCTTTTCCTGAATTAGTACATCAAGTCCAGCCTTATAAACTTTACGCCTTAAGTCCTCTTCATTTTTTTCCTTTTCTCTTTTTGCATATTCAAGATCTACCTCTGCCCTAAATGGATCTACTTTACTTTGTATTTGATTATCGTATCTTTGACTTCTAGACCTTGAAGGAGTTAAAAACTTGGCATCATCCACTGCATCCTCTAATGCACTTTCTTTAGACTCTATCTGTAAGTCATCAATTGTTGATTGCCTGCTATTTTCTAAAGCCATATTTTGAAACATCTCTATATTAGAAAACATATTACTTTCAACTGCCAAAACAGTTGTAATGGTTAACACTAATGGTATTGTTAAAAACAATCCTGTAACTTTTTTATTCATATCTATCACTCACCTTTCTTAATATGATGGACCTAGGCCTGCTGCCTCTTCTAACTTCATTATTTTTGTATTATAATTATACATAGCCAAATCAAGACCATTTCTTAATTCTTCTAGCCCTAATTGAACTTCATCTATAACAAGTTTTGCTATAAAACCTTGCTCATACTGACTTTCCATTCTTTGATAATTCCTTGTCTGCATATTAAGAGTGTCGTTAAGACTTTGAAGGTTATATCCCTCTTTTTTAACATCTATGTATGCACTTTTTATTTCATTTTCAATATCTATCTTTGCCTGTTCAAGTTGGATTTTTAAACTCTCAAGCTCTCTTAGAGCCTGACTGTAGTCTTTTTGTACTCTAACATAAGTTTCATTGACTCTGTTTTTTTCATAAATTGAAATTTGAAGTTCTGTCATTTCAATTTGACCTTCTAATGCTAGTATTTCCAATCTATTTTCTAGAGCATTTTCAATGTAATTCTCAAGAGGCTGTATCCTAACATCTCTTTTTAATTCCTCAAATAAAAGTTCATCGTACTCAGTATCTACTGAAACCCCTAAGACAGAGTTGAAATTCCTCTTCATATTTTCTAAGTCTCTCAGAGCTCTATCACAATCTTTTTTTGCTTTCAAGTATTGGTGCTGGGATTCTTTAAAATCTATTTTTGAAATAAGTCCATTTTCAAGACGTATATTATTTGCATTATACTTTTTCTCCTCCAGCTCCAATTTTTTCACACTGATGTCATAATTCCTTGAGGTACTTAAAAGCCCTAAATATAAATCTCTTAACGTCAAATCAAGTACTTTTTCTGTTAGTTCTTTTTCCTTTAGTGACATCTGCCATCCAAATCTTTCTGTAAAAGGCATAAGCTTCTTTTGCATAGTCAACATCATTTGTACATCATCAGGATAAGATATAAAATGTTCCATGCCAAACATTTCAATATTTATTCCTTCGGTGTTTATTCCTCTTGAAACTTGTACTGTTTCATTATAGCTATTAAAAACCTTCCTTTCCTCTAACTGTTTTTCTTTTAATGTTCTGTTGTTTTCAATTAATATCTCTTTTGCAATATCATATGACATGACTTTTTTTTCTTCAACTGATGTATTAACTTCTTCAAGCCTTGCGTACGAAGGCACTATTACCGCCAGCAACAAAGCAGTCAAAACAACAGGTATAAATCTTCTCAAATAAGCTCCCTCCTTTAATCTTAGTTCTTTTTCAAATTTTATGTTGTTAACGTAGGCATACTATCCTTTTGACAAAGTAAATATTTTTTATTTTTGCCTTACAAAAAGTGTCCCCACATTTTTGCCCTTTAATATGTCCGATATTATACGTGGATTTTTGCCATTTGCTATAACTAAATTTATTCCTTCTGAAACAGCTATTTTAGCTGCAGACATTTTTGTAAACATCCCACCTGTTCCTCTCTTAGTACCTACTCCTCCTGCACAACTTTCAACTTCAGGGGTTATATTTTCTACTGTAGATATCAGTTTAGAACAGGAATTTTCCCTTGGGTCACAATTATATAAACCATCAATATCAGATAATATTATTAATAAATCTGCATTTACAAGTTCTGACACAATAGCTGACAGAGTATCATTATCTCCAAAAACTCTGTTAATCCCATTTTCCAACTCATCTACAGCTACAGAATCATTTTCATTAACTATTGGAACTATACCTTTTTCCAATAAAGTTTCAAATGTATTAACAACATTTTGTTTACTTTCGATATTTGATGTAACATCTTTAGTAAGCAATATTTGACCAACAATATGTCCATAATCTGAGAAAAACTTGCCATAGATATTCATAAGTTCACACTGTCCAACTGCTGCCACTGCCTGCTTTTCTCTTGTTCTTTTAGGTTTTGACTCAAGCTTTAACTTGCTTACACCTATCCCAACTGCACCTGATGTAACCAGTATAATTTCTTTATCCTGATTTATTAAGTCCGCCAACACTCTTACAAGTTTATCAATCTTTGAAAAATTCATTTTACCGTTTTCATAAGTCAATGTAGATGTGCCAACTTTTACCACCACTCTTTTTGCATTAACCAATTCACGGCGAAAACCGCAGCTTTCCATAATATGCTCCCCTCACTATTACATGTACTATTACCCTTCTATTATACGCCCAAATGTGCCAAATTTCAAAAGATAATTAATGAAAATTTTATTTATAATAATTATACTATCTTAAAATAAAAAAGTCTGATGCTTTTTCTCTTAAGTTCATCAAATTATTTCATCAACTCTGTTTTCATTGTATCTATGTACTTCTTTCATAAGCTGATAGAGGTTTTTTCCATCTTTTTCGAGTTCTTCTATTGATACATCAGCTGCTATTCTGCCTTTTTTCAAAATAACAGCACGGCTTAATACATTTTGAATTTCATCAATAAGGTGTGTCGCAACAATTATACTTTCATCTTCTTTTAAATTTGCAATCATAAGCTTCAAAAAATCTTTTCTTGTAAACACATCTTTACCCATAAATGGCTCATCCATAAGAATATATTTTGCTCCTTTAGAAAAGCCTATTGCCACTTCAAGCTGTGCCCTCTCTCCTCTTGACATATTTTTTACTTTTTTGTCTCTAGGAAGGTTGAAAAATTTAAGAAGCTTATTAAAACGTTTGCTGTCAAAACTATCTAACATGTTTTTATAAAAATCCTCATGTTTTTTTGGAGTAAGATTTCTAAAACAGCTGCCTTCCTCTGTTATAAAAGAAAGCTTTTTGTATGCTTCGACCTCTATAGGGTTTCCATCTAGCGTTACATCTCCTCCCATATTATAATCGACAAGATTCATAATACATTTTAAAAGAGTGGTCTTACCTGCTCCATTATCACCAACTATACCTACAATTTCCCCAGCTCCAACTGAAAAAGATACTTTTTCAATTCCAATATCATTTTCATAATATTTCGTGACTCTACAAAGATTCAGCATGGTTCTCCTCCTCTTCTACCCTATAATTTATATACCTTCTATATGGTTGTATATCTCCAATATTCCCCAAAAGTTTTTCATTAAATTGCATGTTTCGTATATTGTCATCAGATATGTCACTTATAACACGGCCGTAATAAACCTCATCTCCATCTTTATCATATACCAAAAGTTCTAAAATACTTCTAAACTCATTTTGAGCTCCTAAATATCTTTCTTCTTCAGTAGATTTTAAACGCTCCCCTAAAATATAAAATTTATCCTCTATAAAGCTAATCTTTTTCCCTTCTCCACGATATAAATTATTTTCTATTTCAAAATTTCTTTTATCATTTGATACATGACCAAACATTTTAATCTCATCTCCAACATTAAAAGCATATAAATCCCTATTATTAAAATCTAAAACAAGAGTTTCTCCATTAATATATTTCCCTATGACATCAAAATCGTCATACTCACTCTTAGTTGTAAATTTATACTCATCTAAAAATTCATTAGTCTCTACATCAAAACTTTTTAAAGTCATGTGCTCACCATCACTGATTAAAATACATAGCTTGTCATTAACACTAAAAAGTCCTATTAACTGCTTTTTAAAATTTAAAGGGATATCTTTTATCTTTTTAAAACTTTCTTCTTCATCTGAATTAAAATTTATGGCTTCATAAATATATTTTCCCTCGGTATCGTTGTATCTGACTCTAGGTATTATAAAAAAAATCCTTCCATTTAATCCCGCAATATATTTCCAACTCTTACCTAGTATATTGCGTGTAATTGTAAAATGTATAGGGACACTAATTGCTCCCACTCTACGTCTATTATTTATTTTTCCCTTAACAATTCTTAGATTCCCTTCTGAATCCCATGCATAAGTATCTATTTCATAATAATAATTATCGTACCTATAATAATAATTACTCATATATGGTCTGCTTCGCCTATATTCTCTAAAATTTCCAAAGTACTCAAAGCTACTTTTTGTTTTATCTTCTGTTATACTAAAATTAACTAATGAATTCTCATCAATCATTTCACCACTAATTTTTACGCCTTCTAACACCGATTCATCCCCATGAATCGTTTTAAATTCAAAGTTCCAATTGGTCTTAGTAGAATTAATTTTTATAAATCCTGTTGCAAAAACAATAATTATTGCAGCTACAGATACAAAAGTTATATAATATTTTTTAAACATTTCAATCCTCCTAACCTAATTGCTGAGTTTTCAAAATTTCAATTCTATTAAACTAATTCACTTGAAAGGTATAAAAATCAACATAATTTCTCATTGGAGCAACCTCTCCATATTTTTCTTTTAAAAACCTTTCATTGTATTTTATATATCTAATGTTGTCATCTGTTATATCACTTTTAATCTCGCCACGATATATCATTTCTCCACTATTATCATATACCGATAATAACAAAATTCTTTCAGGCAGGCTTACTAAATTAATTCTAGTATATTTTTCACGGTCAAGCTTATATATCTCATCTAAAACATAAAATCTGCCATCTATAAAGTTTATATTTCTTCTGTTAAATTCTATATCAACCTGAAAATTCAAATCTTCCCTCTTCTTTTCTTTAGAGTAACTCTTAATATCTCCTATCTTTTTAATTTCATCTTCTACTTTAAATGCATACATTTTTTCAACCGTTGACAAAATAAAAATATTTTCATACGTATATATTTCATAATTAGAATATGACTCATTTATAATAAATTCATCTATAAATTCCTTGCTCTCTATGTCAAAAATTTCAAAAGTAGTATTATTCCAACCTGTACTAACTAGGCATAATTTATCACCTAAGCTATAAAGCCCCTCAACATTATCCTTTTCTTCTGAAGGAAAGCTTATAAGCTCTTTATAATTTTTTTCATCCTTTTTTCTTTCATTGTTATCCCATTTTACAATTTCATAAATGCCATTATAACCACCACTAGAGCTGTCAGTAGGAATTGTTAAAAATATTCTTTCTAATGTAGTGGTTATATATTTATCAAAATTATCAAATTCACCAAAATGTTTTATATCTACTGGAATTTCAATATGCTCAGATTGAAACAGATCATCGTACCTTCCAATAATAACAGTTTTAATAATAGTCATGTTCGCCATATAATAATGTTGTTTATCTATGACATTCCCATTATGTACATTTTTTACATATTCACATTCACTTCTATTTTTATAATACGTAAATTGACTTTTTGCTTCTTCATATGACAAACTAAAATCAACAACCCCACCTAAATCAAGCATTTTTCCACAAATCTCTATACCTTCTAACACCGATTCATCTCCATGAATGGTTTTAAATTCAAAGTTCCAATTGGTCTTAGTAGAATTAATTTTTATAAATCCTGTTGCAAAAACAATAATTATTGCAGCTACAGATACAAAAGTTATATAATATTTTTTAAACATTTCAATCCTCCTAACCTAATTGCTGAGTTTTCACAAGTTTTATTGCAAGTTTCACAAGAACAAAATCCAGTAAAATTATAGCTGCAAAAACAAATAAAATATTATAACGATAAGAATATAATGGAAACACACTAAACATCAACATGCCCAGCACCCACGGCAAAGGTACAAACATATACTTATATTTTTTGCTTCTTTCAGCTATTGCAACAAATACAGCAAAGATAACAAAAGTTAATAGAATTAATGCTGTTATTACAAAATATAATGTATCAAGTGGAAATAACACTCTTAAAAAATCAGATCTTGTAAAAGCTAAAAGCAATGCATTGTGCACTTTTGGTACGCCATATGTAGAAGCATTATATATTCCATAACATATAAATATACTCCCAAACTGTGCAGCCCAAAGCATAAAAACACTAATTACAGAAGATGCAGTTTTAGAATAAAATATATACTCTCTTTTTTGAGGAAGAGTAAGCAATGCATATATACTTTTTCCATCAACAAAATCTCTATAAAACGAAAATGCAGAAAACACAAGAATAACTCCAAGAGCTAAAACAAACATAATTGGAATACCTGACATACTCAATAACTCTTCAAAACGAAGGTATGAATTCTTGTCAACAGATGACACTAACATTATTGCTATGCTCTGAACTAGAAACATAACCGCTGTGATTATAAGAATCTTTTTAATCTGCATACCGATTTCAAAATTAATTAAATACAGTAGTTTTTTCAAATTACCCACCTCACAATTAATATTTATGGCAATAATCATTGCCTGACAATCCCCCTATGTATCATTCTTTTAATACACTTCATTATCTAAAAAAATTCTATGCATTTATAAGAACTAACTCAATTTTTCAAACTTCATCCCACAGGTCACTTATCATGTCAATAACTTCTTTAAAGGAAAGATTCATTTCCTTTAAAGATAAAATCATCTCTTTTATGTCACTTTCAATTAGACTTTTTCGCATTTTTGCCAGTGACTTTTTACTTAAAGAAATCTTACTGTTGGCATTGCTAGGAGTGATAATAACTCTCTCTTCTTCAAGCTGTTTATAGGTTTTTTGTATTGTATTAGGATTTACATTTAAAATAGAGGCTAACTTACGCCTTGAAGGAAGTTCATCTCCATCTTTAAAGAAGCCAGACAGTATCTGCAGCTTAATGTACTTTACCACCTGCAAATATACAGGTGATTTGTTATCGATTTTAAGTCTTTCAAAGGACATTCCCATATTCCCCTCCAGTATAATCCCTTAACTGTATTATATCTATGATACAGTTTTCTGTCAAGCAAAAAAGACAAGGGGACGGTTCTCCTGTCTCACTTAAGTGAGACAGGAGAACCGTCCCCTTGTCTTTTTGTCTCTTTATGTCTTATCTATGTACTCTATAGCCTCTGATACATTTTCAGTTACAAAATATAACTCTTTACACTCAGACTTTGCAAAACTCTCATCAATAATTTTGTCAAACTGCTTTAAAATATAGTCATAATAATTATTTACGTTTAATATTACAATCGGCTTATTATGATATCCAAGCTGCTTTAGCGTTATTATCTCTAAAAGCTCCTCTAATGTACCAAAACCACCTGGCAAAGCTATAAATGCATCTGACCTTTCATCCATTATTGCTTTTCTTTCCCTCATGTCAAAAGTTTCAATAAGTTCATCACATCTTTCGTATACTATACCACTAATATTTAATGCTTTTGGTATTATCCCTACTACCTTGCCGTTGTTTTCATGGACAGCTCTTGCTGTTTCACCCATAAGTCCAATCATTCCAGCACCAAATAAAAAGGTATCACCCCTTTTGGCTATTTGACACCCTAACTTATATGCAACATCAAAGTAAGCCTTATCTATTAAACAACTTGAAGAACTATAAACACATATAACTTTATTCATACATATCACCTAATATTTCCTTTTATATTTTTTATTTTTAATTTTACTATATCCACTAATATAAATTTTATCATATTCTAAAGAAGATAGACTAAGAAAATTTCTCTCAACAGGTGTCCTTCTCCTTCGCATCCAAACTACCTGCTCAACTTGAGCCTTTTTGCCAGGGTCAAAAAAAGAATGAAGAACAAGTAATGCATTTCCCACTGTAGTACTATATCGACCACTTTTTTCCCCTAAATCATTCTTTTCTGATACAAAAACAGTCACAAGGGATAGAAATCCTATGAAAATTGCAAAAAATACTATAAATACTACCGCTTTAAAAATATTTATCAAAAAAGAACTATCCATATTATCACATCCAATCCTCGTACAGATGATTAATTACAT
>NZ_JAVDDS010000026.1 GCF_030848475.1 Herbivorax alkaliphila | reverse complement strand
TGTATATCCTTTAGACTATATTGAAGTTACAGTAAAAGGTTCTATGTATGATGATACACGTAACTAACCTATTAAAATGGACAGAGATTAAATAAAGGATGCCGTAAAAATATCTTCGTATTTTCAAGTACAAAACTCCAATGATTAACGGGTTTTGAATAATGAGAATCGGATGGTGTTTCATAGTTAATCTTAGATTTAAGTATATAATATATTAATAAAATATTTCAATAGCAAAAAACGTGACTTCAAAAATCTTGTAATTGTTGAAATGCAAAAGTATTAGTGGTATAATTTCCATAATGTTTTGAACTATAAAAAACAACGTAAATAGGGGGAGTTATTGTGAAAAATAAATTAAAAATGATTTTACATGTCTTTATTCATCTACTAGTTTTTGTAGGAGTTCAGTCATTAATAGTTGTTGTAACTGGATTAATATATGGGGTAATAGAGTCAATTAGATTTCTAGATGAGGGAAATGCCACATTAGATACATTTCAGATTGAAAATCAAATTCAAGGATTTATTTTCGAAAAAATGCCTATTATTTTAATTGCTTCATTTTTTATCTCTGTTGCAATTTATTTAATAATTTTTAAGATAAGAAAGATAAATATACTTGAAGCAGGTGGTTTTTCAAAAATGAAGTTTATAAATATCCCTAGTTTATTAATTTTTTCAGTTGCAATAAATATATTTTTAAGCTTTGTTATAGTCGCTATAGAAGGATTTATGTCTTCTGATGAAATTTTTTTAAAACATGAAGAATTGATGAATATTATAATGGGGAGTAGCAATATATTTTTACTATTAATTAGTGTGGGGATATTATTTCCTGTTTTAGAAGAAGTTGTTTTTAGGGGATTTATTTTTAGTGAATTAAAAAAGAATATGAATGTTATTTGGGCTGTTATTATTCAGGCATTATTGTTTGGGCTAGTTCATTTAAATATTGTTCAGGGAACTTATGCATTTTTCCTAGGGATAATATTAGCTTGTGTGTATATTTGGACAAAGTCAATTTGGGCACCTATAATTGTTCATATAGTATTTAATTCATACTCTGTTCTTGCTAATGAATATCCCCAAATAGGTGAGTACAATGTTTTTACACTTGTGGCATCAACTATTTTGGTTGTGTTAACTATTTTATTAATTTATAAAAATAGAGAAATTCCTGAAAGAAGTGAACTGGCGTAATAAATTTTTATGACTTTTATTCACTCAGGGGCATGTTATTTATGTGAATGAAAATATGGAAGAAACATTGTGGAGCAAGTTGTAGAGCGTGTTAATATGACGAGGGAAAGGGAGAGCAATCTTCTAAGCGATAGCGAGATTTGCTAAGACTCCGAGGAGTATTTACAGGCTCTAAACTGCGTAACTTTAATTTCTGGAATATTGTTCTTCATCTTTAATATATACACCCATTCACTCATTGAAATTTGTTAATATTCTAAATGGATAGTATAATACTATTAGATGAATTGCAATAATAGTATAGTGTCTCATAATATAGGGATGGTGAGTAAAGAGTATGGATAGTAAAGAACTAGTTGAAATAATACAGTTAGGAGAAGACTCTAAGACACTGTTTAAAGAGATATTTACTAGTCCTGACTCTATGGCTGATGAGATAGCTGCTTTTGCAAACTCCGATGGGGGAAAGATACTTGTGGGTGTTAATGACATAGGTGAGATTACCGGTCTTACCAAAGAAAATATAGCAAGGCTTAATCAAATGATTTCAAATGTTTGTTCTCAAAAAATTGAACCTACAATATCTGTTACTACAGAAAATATAAAGTATGATGATAAAACTGTAATGGTAATTAATGTACCCATGGGATCAAATAAATTTTATATGTCTAATGGAGCTGACATTTGGGTTAAAGTTGGGGCTGATAAAAGACGTGCAAGGCGAGAGGAATTAAAAAGATTGCTTCAGGAGTCTACACATCTATATGCTGACGAACAGGTGGTTGAAGGTACTAGTACCAAGGATTTAAACATGTTTGAAGTTGAAGATTTCCTTGAGCAAAAAATTGATTTAGATTATACTAAAACAGGCATAAATATCAAACAAATACTAGAGAATATGAAATTAATGACCTCTGAAAAATGTACTTTAGGAGGTCTGTTGTTATTTGGAAAGAAGAGTAATTTTGAATTGTGTAAACATTATATAGCAGCGGTTTCATGGTTTGGTAATGATATTGCAGGAACTGATTACCGTGAGAGTGAAAATATTTATGGAAGTATTTCTGCTTTGTATTCAGATGGATTGGCATTTATAAAACGCCAGTTGAAAAAGACACAGAATGGACAGGAGTTTAATAGTTTAGGGATATTAGAAATACCTGAGATAGCAATAAAAGAAGCATTAGTAAATGCAATTATCCATAGGAATTATTTTATATTTAGTAATATTAGAATATTTGTATTTGATAATAGAGTTGAAATAATCAGCCCAGGGGCTTTACCTAATACATTAAATGTTGAATCTATCAAGTTAGGTGCAAAGATTCCAAGAAATCCAATTTTACTTTCCTACATAGAAAACTTGAAAGGCATCCCATTCAGGGGTATTGGCTCAGATGTTCCAAGAATTATAAAAAGTTGTGAGGACGCACGTATTAAGGTGGAGTTCATTAATCAAATTGAAGGCAGTGGCCAATTTAAAGTTATTTTTTGGCGTAAGTGAGCTAATGAGCTGGAACAATAAATTTTGATGTACAATAAATATTGATAAAAATAAAGCCGTTAAATGGTTTAATATTGCAATAAAAAATGACTTGAGAATACCTGCATCTTACTATGCAATTGAATTTATCAACTATACAGTAAAGTCTCATAAGTCACAGATTGAACCTGTAATAAAGTCAATGATGAAATCACAAAGATCTGATGTTGCTACAAAAGGTGCAGAATTTATTGCTGCATATAATATTTTTTATGAGTATTTTAAAGATGAGTTGGAGCAATGTTTGAATGGTACTTCTCATCAAAGAAAAGGTGTGGCTTCAGTTGCTGTAAGTTTAATATCAAAACCTGAATATGCTAAAAAATGCCGTGATTTACTGGATAGACTTATTAATGATTCAGATGATGAGGTTAAAGAACAGTTGTCTAAAATGTTTAGAAATAATGTACTATCTATAAAAGAAAACATACCTTTAGTAAGAAAATATATTTTTTCAGGAGCATTTTCTAATAGGTCTTTTATTATACATGAACTTAATGAGTATGAAGGCTCTGTTCTTTATTTTGCGGATATTATTTTAGATATTTGTGAAGATCTTAGTACAGTTCATTTAGATAAAGTAAAAGATGTAAATTCAGGATTGAGATATATGGGAAGTCGAATTACTGAGCTGCTTTTACGGGTGTATGAACAATCTTATGAAAGTGATAGAAATCTATTTGATAGGTGTTTATATGCATGGGATAAATTGTTTGAGAACAGGGTTGTACGGAAAACGCTATTGGTGCTATCTCAAGAGGAAAGCAGGTAATTATTGCAGGAGACAGTAAACAGCTACCACCTACTAACTTCTTTAATGCGAGTACATCTGATGCCATTTTTGATAATGAAGATGCTGAGGATGAGTATGATGACACTAATGCATATGAGTCCATATTGGATGAGGCTGGTTTACTGCCTGAGCGTACTTTGCTTTGGCATTATCGTAGTAGACATGAGCATTTAATTGCCTTTTCTAATACAAAAATCTACAAAAATAATTTAATAACTTTTCCAGCTAATATTGATAGAGTTCCTAATAATGGCGTTGAGTATATCTATGTAGCTGAAGGAATATATGATCGTGGTGGCAAAAATGGTAATGTTATAGAGGCCAAGCGAGTTGCAGAGCTTACCTTTGACAGGAAAGGATACAAACTTGGTACTCAGGTTGGTTGTTCGGGCTATCGTATTGATATGGCGGTGAAACACCCATCTATAAGTGGGCTTTATGTCATTGGCATTGAGTGTGATGGTGCTGCGTATCACTCTGCAAGGACAGCTCGTGAGCGTGACCGTCTACGCCAAACAGTGCTTGAAGATATGGGATGGAAAATTTACCGTATATGGTCGACTGATTGGATTAAGGATCCTGTTACCGAAGGAGAAAAACTAATTGAAGCTGTTGAAAATGCAATTAATGGATATGTAGAAGAAAGTGATGAAAATCATGAACTTTCAGAAGCTATGCTGGTAATCATATCAAATAGTTATGGTATTATGAAAGATAGTTTATTTCAAACTACAACAAGAGAATATGGATTTGCTCGTTTAGGAGAACGAATTCAAACAGCCCTACAGCAGGCTTATAATTTATTACTCAAAAGTGGCCGTGTCAAGGAATTAGAGGGAAAAGTAGTAGCGACATAAACCTTTATAAAGATGAGATATAAAAATATTTGATAATTATTAATGATTATCTAAAATAAGTATATTAAGATTTAAAAAAATTGGAGATTAATTATAAATTATAGGGAGATTACTTAAAAGTGTTGTAAATTGAATAATAAAGTGTTATAATGAAAAAAATATTACTAAAAAGGTAAAATAATTTTAAAAAGGAGGGGGTGGGTTATAGAAATTAGATACAAAAGTAAAAAGGTTAAAAAAACATGTACAGACTTCAAACAGGCAAAAAAAGAGCTAAATATAAGAGTTGCAGAAAAATTACATGCATTAGTAAATTTGCTAGAAAATGCAGTTACACTAAGTGACATTAAACAATTGCAAATATATAATCTTCATCCTCTTAGTGGAGATAGAGAGGGTCAATATGCTCTCGATTTAGGTAGAAAATTAGGTTTTCGCTTAATAATCATACCACTAAATGACAATTGTGAAGAATGGGATGAAAAAGATATAAATAAAATATATAAATCTACAAAAATAACATTGATATGGGAGGTGTCAAATCATTATGAATAAAATATTATATGAAGAAATAATAGCATTTCATCCGGGATATTATGTTAAAGAATTAATTGAAGATTTGGCAATGACCCAAAGCGAATTAGCTAAGCGTTTAGAAACAACAGGGAAAACTGTCAGTGACTTGGTAAATGGAAGAATTAATTTAACGGATGAAATGGCGTTAAAACTATCTATTGTTTTTGGAACGTCTATCGAAATGTGGCTTAATCTTAATAAAACATATATACAAAAAAAAATTGAAATAGAAAGACGAGTTTCTGAAGATGAACAATGTAAAATAATGAAAGCCATTGACTATAAGTTTTGGGAAACCATGAAGTTAGTAGAGCCCGCTAAAAAAACTATAGACAAAGTAAGAGAATTACAAAAGTTTTTTAAAGTATCAACACTATCAGTTTTAAAAAGAAGAGATTTTTTAGTTCAATATAGAACTGCTATTCCAGAAGTTAACGATACAAATGTGATAAATGCAAATGCTTGGGTACAAACAGCGATAAATATAGGAAGGAATATTAATGTCAATAAATTTCAAAGGAAAAAGCTAACTAGTTTTTTACCAGAGATAAGAAAAATGACAGTACAATCAGTGGAAGTTTTCCTTCCTGAGTTAAAAAAGCTATTAGCTTCTTGTGGTGTAGCTTTAGTGGTAATGCCAAATTTAAAAAATTGTGGAGTAAATGGTGCAGTTAAGTGGTTGAATAAAGACAAAGTGCTTTTAGCGATAAATGACAGGCGAAAATATGCAGATACTTTTTGGTTTTCATTATTTCATGAGTTAGGGCATGTACTTCAAAAAAGAATAACAATGCTTATAATTAGTGATCAAAATAGCAATTGGATTGAAGAAGATGAATTAATGATAAAATTGGAAGAAGATGCTGATGTTTTTTCCAAAAACATGTTAATTCCAAAAGATGAATATTTAATGTTTATTAATGAACAGAGATTTGATGAGGTTAGTATTATAGAATTTGCTGATAAAGCAGGTATACATCCAGGTATTGTATTAGGAAGACTACAAAAAGAAGGTTATGTTTCATACAAAACAAACTTAAATTCATTAAAACAGAAATATTGTTTCATTTCTAGCACTAAATAGATTTGCAAATTAGAATTGATAAAATATTTATATTACCATTAAAACAATAATAATTTTCTTGCGAGGAGGATGATACATCCCCCTCTTTTAAAAGCCCTCTGATTTTAATTCCTTACTCAATTTCTTTATAGCCTTTTTCTCTATTCTTGACACATAGGATCTTGATATTCCAAGCATTTTAGCAATCTCTCTTTGAGTTTTACTTGTACCGTTTAAAAGTCCATATCTTAATTCTAATACAATTTTTTCTCGATGTTTTAAAACATCTTTCATTTTATTGTAAAGACGTTTAACCTGCATTTTTAACTCTACCTCTTCTACAACTGATTCCGAGTCGCTGCCAATGACATCAATTAAAGATATTTCATTACCATCTCTGTCAACTCCTATAGGATCTTGCAGAGAGACCTCACTTTGGATTTTCTTATTTGACCTAATTTGCATAAGTATTTCATTTTCTATACATCTTGCAGCATAAGTTGCAAGTCTGGTGCCTTTGTCATGATTAAAGGTACCAATGGCCTTTATCAGACCTATAGTACCTATTGAAATTAGATCATCAGAGTCACTTATAGTTGCAGTATATTTTTTTACTATATGAGCAACAAGGCGAAGATTTCTTTCAATTAGCACATTACGGGCATTTTCATTTCCCTTTGCCAATTCTTTTATATAATATTGTTCCTCTTCAGGATTCAGGGGTTGAGGAAAAGAGTTAACATTGGACACGTATCCAAAAACAAAAAAGATATTATTTAAAATTTCAATTAGCGGTATGAGTAAGACATTATACAAAGTAAAGTACCTCCAATAAATAGGCTACTTTATAAGTATATGAATATAATCTATAAGAGGTGCAAGTACCATGGATTTTAAAGACCTTTTTCAATAATGGTTTTTGCTATATCTTGAAATATTGGTGCGGCAGTGTTTCCACCGCTTTTCCCATTTTCTACAAATACAGATATTGAATATCTAGGGTTTGTTTTTGGAAAATAGCCTGCAAACCATCCATGAACTATTTTTTCACCATTAACAACCTGACCTGTTTCCGCACTTCCGGTTTTTCCTCCAGAACCACCATATTCCTCTAGGTTTGCTTTGGTGCCTGTTCCATTAACGGTGACCTCTTCCATAAATATTTTAAGTTTATCACATATTTCTTTAGAAAGTATTCTTTCACCCTGTTCTTTTTTAATTTTTTTCACAGTATTTCCATCTGAATCAACAATGGAATCAACAATGTTCATAGTGTTTTTTATACCTCCATTTGCTATAGTTGAGATGATATTTGCAACTTGAAGGGGAGTGACAAGTATATCACCCTGTCCTATGGAGATATTGGCAATATCTCCATGGGTATAATGTTTATTTACATTAGGAAGATAACCTGATGATTCATCAATTCCCTGTTCCTTGATGCTGGTAAAACTTCCAAGTCCAAATTTCCTGGCAGTTTCAAGTATAGTTTTGTGTCCTACTTGTATTCCCAATTCTATGAAATATGAATTACAGGAAGAGGCAAAGGCATCTTTAGCATCTACAAAACCATGCCCTCCTGTTGCATAAGAGGAACACTTAAACTCTTTGCTGCCAAGGGTAAGAAAACCCGTACAATAGCAATTCGTGGGAGGAACTAAGTTTTCACTATATGAACTTGCAAGAACCACAATTTTAAATATAGAACCTAAATTGTATGAGGCAACTGCACGGTTAAAAAGTTCTTTATCAGTGCTTTCTAGGTACTTATCTATTTTATGAGGGTCAAAATCTGGTTTGCTCACCATAGCAACAATATCCCCATTAATCACATCTTGGATAACAACTGCTCCCTTTAGACTGTTTTTGTCCATGACATTTTCAGCTATTTTTTGTATGTGGTAGTTTAGAGTTAATTTTAAATGTAATTTTTCGTCTTTTAAAGGATCGATAAATCTGTATCCAAGTCCTGTAACGAGATTTTCTTTTGCATCTGTTACTACTCCGATAGAGCTTTTAGTATTATGTTTTAGTATATCATTATAGGATTTTTCAATTCCCGACTCTCCAACGCCGTCTGATTCTTTCAAGTAGCCTAGGACATGTTTGGCAAGACTGTTATTGTCATATCTTTTTAGTGAATTTATAAAAGAAATACCAGGAATCTTCTCATTGATGAGAAGATCTTTTTTATAATTATCAGTTTCAAAAATAACAGGCTCTTTTTTAAACTCAATTACTCTTTTTAAGTTGCTATAGTTAATATCTAAAACTTTTGCAATTTTTGCAATTTCCTTTTCATTTCCTTTTAGATATAGTGGTTTTATTACAACATAAACTTTGTTTACCCTGTTTGTAAAGGGAATAGAATTTGTGTCTAGTATGTTTCCTCTGTGTTTTTTAATATCTATAGAGGATATTCTTTGTCCAGTAGCAGATATGGACAATTTTTCGCCCATTTGCACTTGTATGTAAAAAACTCTTATAATAAGTAAAATAATTAAAACCGAAAAAAAAGAAAGTAATATCGAAAGTCTTTTTTTATTCATTTAAAACCTCAAAAATTATTATTTTTTAGTCATTACCTAATAAAATTATTTCACAATTTTAAGGTTTTTATACTTTATTACTCTGCTTTTTTTCGAAGCATTGCGTGTTGTAAAGCTTTTTTTCTTAAAGGCATGTAAACAGTCATTTGAGGATGGGGAGCTACAGTTATTTCTTGATTGTCTATATCTTTCATAGACTCTATTGTTTGAACAAAAAAATCTCCTTCAGGATTTACAATTTCAATTTCGTCTCCTGTGTACATTCTGTTTCTCTGTTCAATTGTAGCTATTTTAGTATTTTCGTCATAATGTTTAACAACGCCTACAAACTCATATTCTCTTATGTATGAACTTGTATGGTAAATTTGATCTTTTGATGTTGTTTTATTTTTATAAAATCCTGTTGTATATTCACGGTGGCTTGCCTTTGACAACTCTTCTAACCATTTATTATTAAAAACATAATCACCTTTATAATAAGAGTCAATAGCTTGTCTATATGCTTTTACAACAGTAGCAACATAAAAGGAACTTTTCATACGTCCTTCAATTTTAAGGCTTGTAACGCCTGAATCAATGATATCAGGAAGATATTCAATCATACACAAATCTTTTGAATTAAATATAAAAGTACCTCTCTCATCTTCCATAACAGGAAGGTACTCTCCAGGTCTTTTTTCCTCCATGAGGTAATACTTCCATCTGCATGGATGGGCACAAAGTCCTCTGTTTGAATCTCTATCTGCCATGTAATTGCTAAGAAGGCATCTTCCTGAATAAGATATACACATAGCACCATGAATAAACATTTCTAATTCTAGGTCTTCAGGGAGTTTTTCTCTAATTTGTTTGATTTCCTTTAGGGAAAGTTCTCTTGCTAGGACAATTCTCTTTACACCATTTTGGTGCCAAAATTTGGCACTAACCCAATTAGTGTTATTTGCCTGTGTGCTTAGATGAATTTTCATTTCAGGTGCTATTTCCTTAACAAGAGAAAATACACCTGGATCTGAAAGTATTATTGCATCAACACCTAAGGAATTTACTTTTTCAATAAATCTAGGCATACCTTCAATATCTTCATTGTGAGGGAATATATTCATTGTAAGATATACTTTTTTTCCTCTGTCATGGGAAAATTTTATACCTTCTTTTAAATCCTCATCAGTGAAATTATCTGCAAAGGCACGAAGACCAAATTCTTTACATGCAAGGTATACGGCATCAGCACCGTATATAATAGCCATTTTAAGTTTTTCTAAGCTTCCTGCTGGAGCCAACAATTCAACTTTTTTCATATATTTTTCTCCATAAAAAACAAATTTATTTCACACCAAAAAACTTCCAACTTTTAAAAGTTGGAATAATCAAGTATTCACTTTTTATAACTTAACGCCACACCGTCACCAATGGGTATAATACTTGTTTCAAGTTGTTCATTGTTGCATATATTATCAAGGTAGTTTCTCAATCTATTTACAATGGTTCTTTTTCTTCTAACTATTAATTCATCATTGGCAATCATACCTTTATATAATACATTATCTGAGATTAACATTCCACCACTTCTTAAAAGGCGAAGACATTGTGGTAAAAATTCAGGATACTTTCCTTTTGCTGCATCTAAAAAAATCATATCATATTTTTTATCAAGCAATTTAAGTACTTCTAGTGCATCTCCATATAGTATATTTATAGTGTTTTCTAAGTTGGCTTTTTTTATTTTATCTTTAGCTCTGTTAATCATTAATTCATATCTGTCTATTGTATCGATTTTCCCGTCGGAATCTAGAACACTTGAAATCAAGATAGAGGAATATCCTATTGCTGTACCAATTTCTAAAACTTTTTTGGGTTTTAAAGTAAGAGTCATTACTTTTAAAAGTGCTGCAACTTCAGGGTGTACAATAGGGACATGATTTTTTTCTGCAAAATCCTCTAGCTCTGCTAATATTCCATCGTTTTTTTTAATTGTTTTTCTAATATAATCATTTACGTAATCAATAGAAACCATATATATTTAATCACCCTTCTAATGTTCCACTCATAATAATATGTACTATAAGGTGGAGTTAAAACCCACCTTATAGTACTAAATTTAAAGTTTTGGTATGAGGAATTCTATTTTATTAAATTCACTAATAAGTTACTTCATATTTTTCTTTGGCTGCTTCGTGCTCCTCATTAGTTCTTGAAAATTCATGACTTCCATCTCCTCTTGCTACAAAAAACATATAATCAGATTCTTCATTAGGATAAAGTGCTGCAATTATAGAGTCAATACCAGGTGAACAAATAGGTCCTGGCGGCAAACCTTCATGAAGATAAGTATTATAAGGATGTTCTATCTTTGTGTCTTCGTTTGATATTGTTTCCTTCACCTTACCCTCTTTTTCGAAAATTATATACTGTATAGTAGCACAGGACTGCAATTTATCAAAAGAAGGATCATCACTTTTTAGTCTGTTATGAAAAACACTGGACACAATTTCTTTTTCTTCTGGAACTTTTGTTTCTTTTTCTATAATTGATGCCAGCGTTATTACTTCATCAACAGTCATATCAAGTTCTTCAGTTCGTCTATAAAATTCAGGTGTAAATCTAACATTAAAATTATCAAGAAATCTTCTTATTACTGCCCTTGAACTCGAGTTTGGATCAAAGAAATAGGTATCCGGAAATAGATATCCTTCTAATGGATTTTCTCTTTCTGGAATATCTTTTAAAAACTTATAATCAAAAGTTTCTTCAGTAGCTGTTTTGATAAAATCATCTTTATCTATAAGATTATTACTTACCAGTATATCTACAGTTTCAGTGAAATTTTTACCTTCTGGTATAGTTATATTAGTACTTATAGGGTTCTGGCTAAGTACTCTCATTATTTCGTCGTATGTTAAATCTTCAGAAATTAAATGCTGTCCTGACCTGTAATTTCCTTCATGACCATTAAAAAATGAAAGATACTTAAAAATAAGTGGATATTTAATTAGTTCTTCTTCCTCAAGTATTTTAGCAATGTCATCAGTGCTAGAATTAAAAGGAATTTCAATTTCTACAGCACTTCTAGAGTCTATTTTTTCCATTACTTCACTCATAGGAAGTTTGTCCATTCCAGTTATAAAATTATAACTAATGGTTGCACTTATAATAAATATCACTAAGAAAAACAAAATATACAAAAACAAGGATAAAAAAATATTTTTGCGTTTCTTTGTTGTTTTTCTTTTTTTTGTTTTAGAAATCTCCCCATTCATGTTACTCACCACTTTATATAATATTTTTAGTTCCTATTACCATTTAAAGCCTTTTTTCTAAGCCTTATGTTTTCTGGTGTAACTTCAACTAATTCATCCTCTGCAATAAATTCTAAAGCCTGTTCTAGACTTAGCAGAGTTGGAGGTGTAAGTTTTAAAGCGTCGTCAGAGCCAGAAGCTCTTACATTTGTTACATGCTTCTTTTTACAAACATTTACTAAAATATCTTGCTGCTTTGCATTTTCACCAATTATCATGCCTTTATATACCCTAGTTCCTGGATTTATAAATAAAATGCCTCTTTCTTGAGCATTATAAAGACCATAAGTTGCAGATTCACCATCTTCCCATGCAATCATTGAACCTCTTCGTCTACTAGGTAACTCACCTTTGAAAGGCTCGAATGCATGAAACACATGATTCATTATACCATTTCCCTTTGTGTCAGTCAAAAGTTCTGATCTATAGCCTATTAGGCATCTTGCAGGAATTTTAAATTCCAATCTCATATATCCCTGCATGGCGGATACCATGTTTATCAGTTCTGATTTTCTGGTTCCCAGCTTTTCCATAACCACTCCCATGTAGTCTTCGGGAACGTCAATGGTTAAATGCTCTATAGGCTCACATTTTAAACCATCTATTTCCTTATAAACTACAGTGGGCTTAGAAATTTGGAATTCATATCCCTGTCTTCTCATAGTTTCAATTAAAATAGAAAGATGGAGCTCACCCCTTCCTGAAACTTTAAGTGAGTCAGGAGAATTTGTCTCCTCTACTCTTAAACTTACATTTGTTTCAAGCTCTTTAAAAAGCCTATCTCTAATATGGCGTGATGTTACATAAGTTCCTTCCTGACCTGCAAAGGGACTGTTGTTTACACTAAATGTCATAGATATGGTAGGTTCATCAATTTCAATAAAGGGAAGAGGGTCTATTTGGGTTATATCGCAAATTGTTTCACCTATAGTAATGTGCCCTATACCTGATATTGCAATAATATCCCCTAAGGTTGCTGAACTTGCTTCGGCTCTTTTTAAGCCTTCAAAAGTATATAGATTACTCACCTTTATATTTTCTGAAGAACCATCTCTTCTGCATAAAGCAGCAGTTTGCCCAGCTTCTATTGAACCTCTTTCAATTCTTCCCACAGCAATTCTACCAACATATTCATCATAATCTATGCTGGAAACTAAAAACTGAAGGGGTTTGTCCATAAAACCTGTTGGTTCTGGAACAGTATCTATTATAGCTTCAAATAACGGCTTTAAATTTAAAGCATCGTCCTTTAAGTCTAAAGTTGCATATCCTTCCTTAGATGAGGCATATATAACTGGAAACTCAAGCTGTTCGTCATTAGCACCAAGCTCAATAAATAATTCCAAAACTTCATCTAGTACTGCATCAGGTCTTGCTTCAGGTCGGTCAATTTTGTTTATTACCACTATTGGTTTTAAATTAAGCTGTAATGCTTTTTTTAAGACAAATCTTGTTTGAGGCATTGTACCTTCAAAAGAATCAACTAAAAGCAGTACGCCATCAACCATTTTTAAGACACGCTCAACCTCACCACCAAAATCTGCATGGCCAGGGGTGTCCACTATATTTATTTTAACCCCGTTGTAAGTAATAGCAGTGTTTTTAGAAAGGATTGTAATTCCTCTTTCTCTTTCAAGATCATTAGAATCCATAATTCTATCGCTAACCTGTTGGTTTTCTCTAAATATTCCGCTTTGTTTTAAAAGTCCATCTACTAATGTTGTCTTTCCATGATCTACATGAGCAATAATTGCTATGTTTCTTAAATTCTCTCTTGTTTGCTTCACTAAAAAACTCCTTCTAGTAATTTGCATCACAAAGTATATATTTTGTATTATATTTCAGGATGAGATAGAAGTGATGCAAATATACTTTATAAAATAATCTTTATCTTCTCCTGAAATTTTCACATTAATAATTTTAAGTTATCACAATAACAGTTGTCAACAAAAAGCTTTATAAAAGGTGTATATTTCATTCACTTAAATAATATGTACCTTGGAGATTTTATACTATTTAAAGTTTATAAGCAAATTAAAGTTTATAAACAAAATCTTAGCATGTACGAAGTTGGATTCTTATGTTTCTGGTTGTAGGATTAGAAAATTTTAAAGTGAGCAATACTAACTATAAAAAAATATTATTTTTATGAATTTTTATTGACTTTAGTATAAATTTGTGTGAAAATGCCTAAAAGATTAATACAATAATTATTAGTGTATCGATACAGATGGAGGGATTTTTTATGACTGAAAGACTTGAATTAAACAAAAATTTAGCACAAATGCTAAAAGGTGGAGTGATAATGGATGTTACCACTCCAGAAGAAGCAGAAATAGCTCAAAAAGCAGGAGCTGTTGCAGTAATGGCATTAGAGAGGGTACCGGCTGATATAAGAAAACAGGGCGGTGTTGCTAGAATGTCCGACCCTAAAATGATAAATGGTATAAAGAAGGCCGTATCTATACCTGTTATGGCAAAAGCTAGAATAGGACACATTGTTGAAGCACAGGTTTTAGAGGCTTTAGGTATTGATTATATCGATGAAAGTGAAGTGCTGACACCTGCAGATGAAATGTACCATATAGATAAAGATAAATTTAAAATACCTTTTGTTTGCGGAGCTAAAAATTTAGGAGAAGCACTTAGAAGAATTGGCGAAGGTGCATCAATGATAAGGACAAAAGGGGAAGCGGGAACTGGCAATATTGTTGAGGCAGTAAGGCATATGAGGACAATTATGTCTGAGATTAGAAAGCTTACAAATCTTCCAAAAGAAGAATTAATGACTTTTGCAAAAGAAATTGCAGCTCCGTATGAGTTAGTTGTTAAAGTTGCAGAAGATGGAAAATTGCCTGTGGTAAATTTTGCTGCTGGAGGTGTAGCAACGCCATCTGATGCTGCATTAATGATGCAATTAGGAAGTGAAGGTGTTTTTGTAGGTTCAGGAATATTTAAGTCTTCAAATCCAGAAAAAACTGCAAAGGCAATTGTAAAGGCAACCAGCTCTTATGACAAACCAGAAATAATTGCAGAAGTGTCAGAAGATCTTGGAGAGCCAATGCATGGAATTGAAATTTCTCAAATAGAAAATGAGAATGTTTTGTCAAATAGAGGGTGGTAATATTATTAAAGTAGGAATATTATCTTTTCAGGGGTCTGTAAAAGAGCATGTAAACTCAATAAAAAGGCTGGGCGATGTAAAGCCAGTAGAGGTAAGAACTGTAGATGAGTTAAATAGCGTTGATGGACTTATATTGCCAGGTGGAGAAAGCACTACATTAGGCAATCTCTTAAATGTTTTTAATATGACAGCCCCTGTAAGAGAAAAAATAAAGTCAGGTATGCCTGTTTGGGGGACATGTGCAGGAATGATTCTTCTGGCAAAAGAGATACTAGAAGAAGAAAATACTCACCTGTCTGTTATGGATATAAAAGTAAGGAGAAATGCATATGGAAGTCAGTTGGATAGTTTTTTAACTAAGGGACATATAAGTAAAGTATCTAAAAATGAACTTCCATTGGTTTTTATAAGGGCTCCATGGATTGAAGAGGTTTTAGCAGGCGTGGATGTATTGTACCAGTTAGATAATAAAATTGTTGCAGCAAAGCAAAACAATATGCTTGTTACTTCTTTTCATCCTGAATTGACTGAAAATTTAGAATTTCATAGATTTTTTGTAGATATGATAAAAGAATTTAGGGAAAAAAAGCGTTTAAAAACATGTGTATGAGCATATACATAAAATCATGAAAAAAATGTAGTATTAATACAGATATCAATAGAGTATTTAGAAAATTTTTTCTCTAAATAGTATATTGAGCATTGATAAAAGTAAGACTATGTGATATACTACTTAACGGAAAATACACACGGAATTTGATTTATGGGAAAGTGCCGTAAGGTTTTTCATAAAGATGAGAGTTCCGGCGGTATAAACTAATCGGAGGTGTTTTAATATGGGCGTTATATCAATGAAACAGTTGTTAGAAGCAGGGGTTCACTTTGGACATCAAACTAGAAGATGGAATCCTAAAATGGCGGAGTATATTTTCACAGAAAGAAATGGTATCTATATAATAGATCTTCAAAAAACTGTGAAAAAAATTGAAGAAGCTTATTACTTTATCAGAGAGGTTGCAATGAATGGACAGGGCATTCTCTTTGTAGGTACAAAAAAGCAGGCACAGGATTCAATAAAGGACGAGGCATTAAAGGCAGAACAGTTTTTTGTTAATGCCAGATGGCTAGGAGGAATGTTGACAAACTTCAAGACTATTCGTAAGAGAATAGATAGACTAAAAGAATTAACTCAAATGGAAGAGGAAGGCGTTTTTGAAGTTTTGCCTAAAAAAGAAGTAATAAAGCTTAAAAATGAGATGGCTAAGCTTGAGAAGTATCTAGGTGGAATAAAGAATATGAAAGGTCTGCCGGGTGCATTGTTTGTAGTAGATCCAAGAAAAGAAAGAAATGCTATCTTAGAA
The DNA here is from genome assembly GCF_030848475.1 of Herbivorax alkaliphila. GTDB lineage: Bacteria > Bacillota > Clostridia > Acetivibrionales > Acetivibrionaceae > Herbivorax. Next base: position 40,179 of record NZ_JAVDDS010000026.1, on the reverse strand, counting down.
GCAAGAAAGATAGGAATACCTATTGTTGCAATTGTTGATACAAATTGTGATCCTGATGAAATTGATTATGTTATTCCAGGAAATGATGATGCTATAAGGGCTGTAAAATTAATTGCAGCGAAGATGGCGGATGCAGTGATAGAAGGAAGACAGGGCGAGCAAATGAATGAAGACCAAGAAGAACAACAGAAAGTACAAGAACAACAGAAAGTACAAGAAAAAAAGGAAGAAAAGAAAGAAGAAAAAGAAGAAAAGAAAGAAAAAGCTGTTGAAGCTTAAATTTTTGTATTATAATTTGTATTCCTTTTAAGAAGTTGCTTAAGCGGCCTTTTAAAAGGGGTACTGTTATTAACAATGTTTTGTTAATTAATAAATTTGAATAATATTTAAACAAATTAAATAAAGTTTGGAGGAGTAGGAATGGTTACTGCTGGTATGGTTAAAGAACTTCGTGAAAAAACTGGAGCAGGTATGATGGACTGCAAGAAGGCTCTTTCTGAGGCTGAAGGTAATATAGAAAAGGCCAGTGAATTATTAAGAGAAAAAGGTCTTGCAGCAGCTGCTAAAAAAGCAGGAAGAGTTGCGGCAGAAGGGTTAGTTGACTCTTATATACATGGTGACGGAAGAATAGGTGTTTTAGTTGAGGTTAACATTGAAACTGATTTTGCAGCTAAAAATGAAGAGTTTAAGGCATTTGTAAAAGAGATAGCTATGCAAATTGCAGCAAACAAGCCTGAATACATAAAGAGAGAAGAGGTTCCGGCTGAGGCAATTGAAAAAGAAAAAGAAATTTTAAAAGCACAGGCTCTTAATGAAGGTAAACCAGAAAAAATAGTTGAAAAGATGGTTGAAGGAAGAATAGGAAAATATTACAAAGAAATATGTCTTTTAGAACAACCATGGATTAAGGATCCAGATAAGACTATACAAGATCTTTTAAACGAAAAAATTGCTACTATAGGTGAGAACATAAATATTAGAAGATTTGCAAGATTTGAAAGAGGAGAAGGTATAGAAAAGAAGGAAGAGGATTTTGAAGAAGAAGTTATGAAACAGATTAAGGGCTAATTATTATGGAGTTTATGGGAGCATATAGTTTATATTATATGTTCCTTTTTTAGAAATAATGAAAAGAATGGGTGAAATTTTCAAATGCAGAAAATTAAATATAAAAGAATTATTTTAAAAATTAGTGGTGAGGCTTTAGCAGGTGACGAAAAACAGGGAATAAATACTGATACGATAAATGAAGTTTCAAGTAGAATTAAAGAGGTGTACGAAACTGGAGTAGAGATTGCAATTGTTGTAGGTGGGGGAAATTTTTGGAGAGGTAGAAGTGGAATAGGAATGGACAGAACAACTGCCGATCATATGGGTATGCTTGCAACTGTTATAAATGCTTTAGGTCTGCAGGATGCATTGGAGACAAGAGGAGTTCCAACTAGGGTTCAGACTGCAATAGAAATGAGGCAGATAGCAGAACCGTATATAAGAAGAAAATCGGTAAGGCATTTAGAGAAAAAGAGAATTGTGATTTTTGCCTGTGGCACAGGAAACCCATATTTTTCAACAGATACTACAGCAGCACTTAGAGCGGCAGAAATAGATGCTGAAGTTATTTTACTGGCAAAGAAAGTTGATGGTGTGTATGATAGTGATCCAAAAACCAATCCAGAAGCAAAAAAGTTTGAACGGCTTTCATATCTTGATGTGCTAAATAAAGGACTTGGTGTAATGGATTCAACAGCAGCTTCTCTTTGCAAAGATAATGACATTCCTATTATAGTTTTTGGTTTGGACAATCCTGAAAATATTATAAAAGTAGTTTCAGGTGAAAGTATTGGGACAATAATAATATAATATAAGGAGAGGTGTCTAGTATGTCTAAAGAGGAATACAAAAACATAAAAGAGAAAATGAATAAAACGTTAAGTGTTTTAAGGGAAGAACTTAATGGTATTAGAGCCGGCAGAGCCAATCCAGCAATTTTAGAAAAGATAACTATAGATTATTATGGTGTTCCTACACCAATTAATCAGCTGGCGAATATATCTACTCCTGAGGCGAGAGTTATAGTGATTCAACCTTGGGAAGGAAAGTTGTTAAAAGATATTGAAAAAGAAATCCAAAAAGCTGATATTGGGATTAATCCAAATAACGATGGAAAGGTAATCAGATTGATTTTCCCTCCTTTAACTGAAGACAGAAGAAAAGAACTTACAAAAGTTTCGAAAAAGTATGGAGAAGAGGGTAAGGTTGCCATTAGAGCCATAAGAAGAGAAGCTATTGAAAAAATGAAAGCCATGGAGAAAAAGTCAGAAATCACTGAAGATGATTTAAAAATTGCAGAAAAAGATATTCAGGATTTAACCAACAATTATGTTGCAGATATTGATTCCATAATTAAGAAAAAAGAAGAGGAAATACTTGAGGTATAAAGCATGATTAATAAGGTTTTAGCATTGACTTTTAAAGAGGCAAAAGAAATAATCGAAAAGGAAGGCAGATGTTTGCATTCTGTAAAAGTTACCTCACCACCTAAACACTTATCAAATGAGTATGATGATTATTACAGAGTAATAAATGCAAAGGAATTGAATAAATTAGATATTGAACTTATTGTTTGTAAACCCCTCTTTTAAAAGAGGGGTTTATATTAGCTTTACAATATTATTAGGTTTTGTTAAAATGTATTTTGTTACTATTACAATTTCTTTCTAAAATTTTTGTTAGAAGTCTTAAAGCGAAGTGAAAGACTTAATATTGAAGGGGCTAAATGCCCAGAGATTTTATTATGGCATGTTTTGGAGGTTAAAATGAGTTTTTTTAGTAGATTTTTTAAAAAGAATAGATATAATACCGAGTTGAATTTAGACAAATTACCTGTTCATATTGCCATAATAATGGACGGAAATGGGAGATGGGCAAAAAAAAGACGTCTTCCAAGAACAATGGGACATAGAGAAGGAGCCAAAACACTAAAGGCTATTTCCACTTTTTGTAGTGATATAGGCATAAAGTATCTCACGGTATATGCTTTTTCTACTGAAAATTGGAAAAGACCAAAATCAGAAGTAAGTTCACTTATGTCTTTATTGCTTGATTATTTAAAAAATGCAGAGACGCATATAGGTGGAAAAAATGTACGAATACAAACAATTGGTGATACAAGTGCAATGAGCACAGAAATTCAAAAAGAGATTGAAAGAGTAACAAACAAAACACGTAAAAATGACGGATTAATTTTAAATATAGCATTAAATTATGGTGGCAGAGATGAAATAGTAAATGGTGTAAAGGAGATAGTTAAAAACGTAGACATGGGAAAAATATCCATAGCTGATATTGATGAAAACATTATATCTAAGAGCCTTTACACAGGTAGAATGCCAGATCCTGATATACTTATCAGGCCTGGTGATGAAAGCAGGTTGAGTAATTTTTTATTGTGGCAGATTGCATATACTGAGATTTGGTATACAGATGTCTTATGGCCTGATTTTAAAAAAGACCACATTGTTGAGGCGATATTAGATTATCAAAACAGAAATAGACGATATGGAGGACTATAATTTTTATGAAAACTAGAATAGCAAGTGGTGTTGTTGGATTAGTTTTGCTTGCATTGGTACTGTGGGCTGGAAACGTTGTGTTGAGTTTAGCTGTTTCTTTAATTTGCCTTATTGCATTAAATGAATTTTATAAATCTGTTTCAAATGCAGGATATAGACCGGTTAGATCGTTAGGTTATTTATCTGCCCTTTTGCTGGTTTTTTTAGGATTTGAATATTCTTTTGAAAGTATAAAAGAGATTTTAAATAAGATGATGTCAATGCAGTTTTTAGCGTTATTTATTTTTTTAGGCGTTATGTTCTTGTTTTCTTTTATTATATTTTTAAATGATAAATATAACATTATAGATATATCCCTATCCTTTTTTAGTTTATTTTATATAACTTTCTTATTTTCATTTATAATTTTGACAAGAAATATTGAAATGGGAAGTTATTTAGTATGGTTTATTTTCATAGGTGCATGGGCTACAGATACTTTTGCGTATTTTTCAGGTAGATTATTTGGAAAAAGAAAGCTTATTTTATCTATAAGTCCTAAAAAAACTGTAGAAGGAGCAATTGGTGGAGTATTTGGATGTATGCTTATAACTATTGTTTACGGATTGTATCTTTTAAATGCTAATGTGCTAGATAAAGTACCGTTGTATTATTTTGCAGGTTTAGGTCTTTTATGTGGAGTTATATCTCAGCTTGGAGATTTAGCGGCATCTTCTGTAAAGAGGTATGTCAATGTAAAGGACTATGGAGATATAATGCCGGGACATGGAGGAGCATTAGATAGATTTGACAGCATATTGTTTTGTGCACCGGTAGTATATTTTTATATAAGTTTTTTATTTTAAAAAATATATTTATTTTGTTTTTTTAAAAAAGGAGATTGGTAATGATTAATAGTATTTCTGTTTTAGGTTCTACAGGCTCTATAGGAGTTCAAACGTTGGATGTAGCAAGAAATTTAAATATCAAAGTTGAGGCTTTGTCTGGGAATACAAATATAGATTTACTTGAGACTCAGGCGAGAGAATTTAAGCCAAAGATGGTGGCGGTAAAAGATATAAAGCGGGCAAATGTTTTAAGAGAACGGCTTTTAGATTGTGATATTGAAGTGACAAGTGGTATGGATGGATTAAAAAAGGCAGCTTCATTAGAATGTACTGAAATGGTTGTAGTTTCCATTGTTGGAATAGCCGGACTTATTCCAACAATAGAAGCAATAGAAAAAGGAAAAAACGTTGCTCTTGCAAACAAAGAAACACTTGTAACAGCAGGTTCTATTGTGATGACAAAGGCATCTGAAATGGGAGTGAATATTTTACCTATAGATAGTGAACACTCTGCTATTTTTCAGTGTCTAATGGGGAATGATATAAAAGATGTTTCAAAAATAATTTTAACTGCGTCAGGAGGACCTTTTAGAAATAAGGGAAAAGACGAGCTTAAAAAGGTGTCAGTAAAAGAAGCATTAAAACATCCTAACTGGAATATGGGAAGTAAAATAACAATAGATTCAGCAACCTTGATGAATAAGGGGTTAGAAGTAATTGAAGCAAAGTGGCTGTTTGGACTACCAGATGATAGAATAGAAGTTTTAGTTCACCCTCAAAGCATTATTCACTCTATGGTTGAGTACAAGGACGGTTCTGTAATGGCACAGTTAGGTTCACCGGATATGAGAGTGCCTATACAGTTTGCACTTACATATCCAGATAGAAAGCTTAATGATTTTCCTAAACTTAATCTTTTAAAACATAAAAGCTTAACCTTTGAATTACCAGATAAGCAAAATTTCCCCTGTCTAAAGCTTGCTTATGAATCTATAAAAACAGGTGGAACTATGCCGGTTGTATTGAACGCAGCTAATGAAGAAGTTGTAGGTTTATTTATAAATGGTGGATTAAAGTTTACACAAATACCAGAGATTATTGAAAAGGTTATGCAAAGACATACAGTTAACTATGAGCCTCATTTAGAAGATATAGTTGAAGTTGATTTGTGGTCAAGAAAAGTTGCGAAAAAAATTTATGAAGACGTCACTGTTGTGGTATAATAAAACAAGGAGGTAATTTTTATGAGATTGTTAATGGTTATTTTAGCTTTTAATGTTATTATTATGATTCATGAACTTGGTCATTTTATGGTTGCAAAGCTGTCAGATATAAAAGTTGAAGAGTTTTCCCTTTTTGTAGGGCCTAAAATATTTAGCTTTAAAAAAGGAGAAACCACATATTCTTTAAGGACAATTCCCCTACTGGCCTATGTAAAGATGGAAGGTGAAGACGAGGAGTCAGACAGTGAGAGGGCTTTTCACAAAAAATCTGTTCCTGTAAGAGCTGCGGTTATTGCTGCTGGTCCTTTTGCAAATATTATTTCAGCGTTTATTATTATTATGTTGTTATACAGTGTGGCAGGATATGGAACAACTTTTGTCGGTGAGGTTGAAGAGGATTCACCGGCATATGAAGCGGGTATAAGAGAAGGTGACAAGATTGTCGGTTATAATAATAGAAGGGTGTTTCAACAAATTGAATTTATAAATTTTTTATATGCATCACAAGGTGAGCCTACTGAAGTGGAAGTTATAAGAGAGACTGTGAGAGATGGTGAAATAGAAGAAGAAAGAAAAAATATACCAATTACTCCTCGGATAATTCCAGCTGAACAATTTTTAATAGGATTTGAAGGATTAGATGATGAAAATTCCAATGTTGTAGGGACGCTAACTGAAGATAAGCCAGGAATTGAAGCTGGACTTTTAGAGGGGGATAGAATAATTAAAATAAATGATACAGAAGTTTCTAATCTTGACGAAATCAGATCATTTATGAGTCAAAATGGAGAAAATCCTATAATACTTACAGTTGAGAGAGAAGGAGAGTCGGAAACTGTAGAAATAGGTCTTATTCCTGAAAAAGTAATTGATAATGAACACTATTATGTTGGAATGGCTTTTGAAAAAGAAGAAGATGGCAATTTTTTTGATGTAGTAAAGCATTCAGCAATTTTTACATTTTCAAACGCACGTATGGTTCCTATTTCCCTTGGATGGTTGGTTACAGGTCAGATTTCCTTTGGCAATATGGCAGGACCGGTAGGAATTGGATCTGTTATGAATGAAGCTGTTCAAGATGTTTCTATAAATGACGCTATATTAAGACTTTTAGAATTAACTGCTTTAATAAGTGTTGCTATAGGGGCTACAAACTTAATACCTTTTCCAGCACTTGACGGAAGTAAATTAGTAATGCTGGGAATTGAAGCAATTAGAAGAAAGCCTGTTCCGATAGAAAAAGAAGCAATAGTTATGACTGTAGGTTTCTTTCTCCTTATTGGTCTGGCAATAATTATAACAACAAATGATATTATTAATATAGTAAATTAAACCAAAACGACCACGCTATATTGTTAAGACAGAACAACAAATTATATTATAAATATATTAAGGGGCTAAATGATGATATTAGGTGGATGTACAGAAAGAAAACAGACTAAAAAAATCAGAGTGGGAAATGTATATATTGGGGGAGATTCACCAGTTACAGTGCAGTCTATGACCAATACAGACACTAGGGATATCAATTCCACAATAGCTCAGATAAAAGAACTAGAAGAAGAAGGATGCAGCATTGTAAGACTTGCAGTTTTAGACAGTGAGGCTTCTGAGGCTTTAGGTGTGATAAAAAAATCTGTGAAGGTTCCACTTGTTGCAGATATACACTTTGATTATCGCCTTGCCATATCTGCTATGGAAAATGGTGCGGATAAAATTAGATTAAACCCTGGAAACATAGGTGACAGAGAAAGAGTAAGCAAAGTTGTCAAAGTGGCAAAAGAAAGAGAAATACCTATTCGAATAGGTGTAAATTCAGGATCTTTAGAAAAAGAAATAATAAATAAATATGGTGGTGCTACTTCAGAAGCTATGGTAGAAAGTGCTTTAAATCACGCTAAAATATTGGAAGAAGAAAACTTTTTTGATATAGCATTATCTTTAAAGGCATCAAGTGTACCAATGACAATAGCTGCCTATAGATTAATGTCTCAGAACTCAGATTACCCTTTGCATTTAGGAGTTACTGAGGCAGGAACTTTAAATGGAGGAACTATCAAATCGTCTATTGGTATTGGATGTCTTTTAGCAGAAGGAATAGGAGATACCATCAGAGTATCTTTGACAGGAGAGCCTAAAAATGAAGTAAGGGTTGGAAATTTAATACTAAAATCTTTAGCACTTAAAGAGGGGGGTATAGATTTTGTATCATGCCCCACTTGTGGAAGATGCAGAATAAATCTTATTGATATTGCAAATAGAGTTGAAAAGAGACTTTTTAATGTGAATAAAAATATTAAAGTAGCAATAATGGGGTGTGAAGTAAATGGTCCAGGTGAAGCAAAGGAAGCAGATATTGGCATTGCAGGTGGAAAAAATGAAGCTGTTTTATTTAAAAAGGGAGAAATAGTGAGGAAAATACCTCAGGAAAAAATAGTGGATCAATTAGTTGAAGAAGTACACAAAATCTAAAAAAACAATATTTTAAACTCTTTGCCTTAGTATAATATGTAACTTCTATAAGGAGAAGCATTTCTTGCGGGCACATGTTATTTATTGAATGAAAATTAAATATATACACCCTTATCTTAGGGAACATGTTATTTATTTGAATGAAAATATGGAAGAAACATTGTTCTTCACATTAAATATATGCACCCTTATCTTATTAATTTCTTTTATGTTTTTAATATTTATGCTAGAATAGTTTTAGTTATATTTAAGTAAAAAGGGGAGAGAAACAAATGCAAAAACTCAAAGAATTGTTCCCTGAGGTATACAATGATGAGAAAATACATAGTTCTTTTAATGATGTTCAAATACAAAAAATAAATGTATATAAAAAATCTAGAAAGCTGGAAATTTTTATTTTGTCAGATAAATTTATAGCTTTTGCTGATATTGATAGATTAGAAAAGACTTTAAAGAATTGTTTTTCACTTGATCAGGTTTATGTCAAACCTGTATTTAATTTAGACCTTGATTTAGAAGAAATTTTTGCTTCCTACTGGGATGGTATTTTATATTTTTTAAGTAAAGATGTAGCTATGTGCAGGGGAATGCTTAATGGTTGCAAATGGGGATTAAAGGATAAAATTTTAATAATTCATCTTAAGACAAGAGCAACTGAGATACTTAAATATAGAAAATGTGATAAAACCTTAGAAAAAATAGTAAAAGAATTATTTAATATAGATGTTAAAGTTCAGTTTGAGGACGTTAAAATGGATGACACTAAAAAGGAAGAATACATGGAGCATAAGGTAAGGGAAGAAAATAAGGTTGTAAACTTTGCTGTTTCTGAAAAGCCATTTGATGCTGTTAAAGACAATTCAAAAGCTAAAAAGGTGAACATTACAAAAAGCTCTGGGGATGTAATTTTAGGAAAAATGTTTAATGAAAGTGAAGTTCCTATGTCGGAGGTGACCCAGGATTCAGGTCGTGTTGTTATAGCTGGTGAGGTTTTTAGAACTGAAGAGAGAGAATTAAAAAGCGGAAAAATCCTTTATATATTTGATATAACCGATTATACAGCATCTCTTACTGTTAAACTTTTTTTAAACAAGGACAAGTTTTCTGATATAAAGGAGTCAATAAAAGAAGGGGTATGTTTAAAGGTGCGAGGAGAAGCACAATATGACAAGTTTTCCAGAGAAGTTACTGTGCTTTCTTCAAATGTTTTAAAGGCAGATAAAGAAGTAAAATTTGATGATGCAAAAGAGAAAAGGGTTGAACTGCACCTTCATACTCAGATGAGTTCCTTAGATGCAGTAACCTCAGCTGAAGACCTTATAAAAAGAGCAGCCAAGTGGGGACACAAAGCTGTGGCTATTACTGATCATGGAGTGGTTCAGGCATATCCAGATGCATGTGCTGCTGGAAAGAAAAACAATATAAAAATACTATATGGTGTAGAAGCTTACTTGCTAGATGATAAGATACCTGTAACATATAATTCAAAGGGGCAGTCTTTAGGTGGAGAGTTTGTTGCCTTTGATGTAGAAACAACTGGACTTAATGCTGATACTGAAAAAATTACAGAAATAGGTGCTGTGAAGATAAGTGATGGTAGAATAATTGATGAATATAGTACTTTTGTAAATCCAGGTATACCTATACCTGAAAAAATTGTTAATTTAACTGGAATAACAGATGAAATGGTAAAAGATGCACCTTCTATTGACAAGGTTCTTCCTAAATTTTTAGAATTTATAAAAGATGCTGTAGTTGTAGCTCATAATGCTTCTTTTGATATGAGTTTTATAATAAAAAGTTGTAGAGTGCTGGATTATAATTTAGATTGCTCTGTAATAGATACATTAGAGTTGTCAAGGCAAATGTTCCCAAAATTAAAAAAGCACAGATTAAATGTTGTAGCCAAACATTTAAAAATATCACTTGAAAATCACCATAGAGCTTTAGATGATGCAGTTGCGTGTGGAAAAATTTTTATAAAGTGTATCGAACTATTAAAAGAAAAGGGTGTAGAAAAAATAGATGACATTCAAAATGCCTTTGGGGACAGTGTAAATTATAAAAAGGCAAATGCATATCATGCAATAATATTTGCTAAGAATTATACAGGTCTTAAAAATCTATATAAAGTTTTGTCAAAATCGCATCTAGAGTATTTTTATAAAAAACCCCGTGTGCCTAAAAAACTTTTCATGGAATACAGAGAAGGGCTAATATTAGGAAGTGCATGTGAGGCAGGAGAACTATATAAAGCTATATTAGAAAAGAAAAGTGAAGAAGATATCAAAAAAATTGCAAAGTTTTATGATTATTTAGAAATTCAACCTTTAGGAAACAATCAATTTCTTATAGATAAAGGCATGGTAGAAAGTCAGGAAGATCTTAAAGATATAAATAAAAAAATTGTTGAACTTGGAAATAGGTACAAAAAGCCTGTAGCTGCTACTTGCGATGTTCACTTTATGGATTCTAAAGATGAAGTGTTCAGAAGAATTCTTATGGCAGGACAGGGCTTTTCTGATGCAGATAATCAGGCACCTCTATATTTTAGAACAACATATGAAATGCTTGATGAATTTAGATATTTAGGAGAAGAAAAGGCTCGTGAAGTGGTTATTGAGAACACAAACAAAATAGCTGATATGTGTGAAGAAATACTTCCTATACCAGAAGGAACATTTCCACCTAAAATAGAAGGGGCAGAGCAAGAGATGAGAACTCTTTCAGAAGGAAAAGCAAAGGAGATTTATGGTGAAAATCTTCCAAAGATAGTAAAGGATCGTATGGAAAGCGAATTGAATTCAATTATAAAAAACGGTTTTTCTGTAATGTATATTATTTCTCAAAAACTGGTGACAAAATCGCTGTCAGATGGATACCTTGTTGGTTCAAGAGGGTCGGTTGGTTCATCTTTTGTTGCATATTTAACAGAAATTACTGAAGTTAATTCACTTCCGCCACATTATGTTTGCGAAGTCTGTAAGTATTCTGAATTTATTGAAGATGGCAGTTTTGGATGTGGATTTGACCTTCCTGACAAAGAATGCCCAAATTGCAAAAAACCTTTGAAAAAAGACGGGTATGACATTCCTTTTGAAACTTTTTTAGGATTTGATGGAGATAAGGAGCCTGATATTGACCTAAACTTTTCAGGAGAATATCAGCCTCAGGCACATAAATATACAGAGGAACTTTTTGGTGAAGGACATGTTTATAGAGCAGGTACAATAGGAACTATTGCAGAAAAAACGGCATTTGGGTTTGTTAAAAACTATTTAGATGATAGAGAAATTGTGACTACAAATGCAGAGATAAACAGGCTTGTTAAAGGATGTAGCGGAGTTAAGAGGACAACAGGACAACATCCAGGCGGAGTTATGATTGTACCACAGGATAATGATATATTTGAGTTTTGTCCTATTCAAAGACCGGCAGATGACACTTCATCAAGCATTATAACAACCCATTTTGATTATCACTCGATAAGTGGATGTCTTTTAAAGCTTGATATACTTGGACATGATGATCCTACAGTTATAAAAATGCTGGAGGACTTAACTGGAGTAGATGCTACAACTATAACAATTGGTGAAAAACATACAATGGGTATTTTTAGCGGTACAGAGCCTTTGGGTATTAAACCTGAAGATATTAACAGTCAGGTAGGGACTTTTGCAATTCCTGAGTTTGGAACCAGATTTGTAAGACAAATGCTGGTAGATACTAAGCCAACTACTTTTGCAGAGCTTATAAGAATATCAGGATTATCTCATGGAACAGATGTATGGCTAAATAATGCTCAGGAGCTTATTAGGGATAACATTACTACCTTACCTAATGTTATAAGTACAAGAGATGATATAATGCTTTACCTTTTGCAGGCAGAATTACCTCCTAAAATGTCTTTTAAAATAATGGAAGATGTAAGAAAGGGAAAGGGATTAAAAGAAGAGTATGAAAAAGAAATGAAGGAAAAAAAGGTACCTGCGTGGTATATAAATTCCTGTAAAAAAATAAAATATATGTTCCCTAAAGCCCATGCAGCTGCTTATGTAATGATGGCTTTTAGGATTGCTTGGTTTAAGGTGAATTATCCTGAAGCATTTTATGTAACTTATTTTACAGTCAGAGCAGATGACTTTGATGCTGAACTTATGTGTAATGGGCAAAATAGAGTACAAAACAAAATTAAAGAGTTAGAGCAAAGAGGAAATACACTTACTCAAAAAGAAAAAAATGTTTTGACAATTTCAGAAGTTGCAAATGAAATGTATGCAAGGGGTATAAAGTTTCTTCCTATTGACTTATACCAATCTGATGCAACAAAATTTCAAATATCCGCCAATGGCATAAGACCTCCTTTAAATGCTCTTCAAGGTCTTGGCAATGCAGCTGCACAAAATATTGTTGAAGCAAGAAAAGATGGCGACTTTATCTCTATTGATGACTTGCGTATAAAATCTAAAATAAGCAAGTCAGTTATAGAAATACTTCAAAATAATGGCTGTCTAAAGGATTTGCCTGAAAGTAATCAGATAAGTTTATTTTGTTAACAAGAGGAAAATTTGTCTTTTTAAAAATAAATATAATAAAATTATTGATAAATACAAATAATAATGGTATAATACATTTGGACTAAAGCAAATAGTAGCATAAATGCAAAGAGTGGGGAAAACCCACTCTTTCGTATTATTATTGGAAGCCTTAAAAGTTGATAATGTACTTGACAGGTTTGAGGCAGGGGTTTCTAGGCTTTTAGTTGAAATGGAATTATATAAAGTGTAACAGAAAATAAGTTAGTAAAAAGTTGTAGAAACCTATAAGATAAAGGGCATGTTGCCCTTAAGCTTTTATGTGTAAAAATTAATTTTATTTTCCTTAGTGGAGGTAGATATGTCTAAAAAGAAAATAGAAGAAATTGTGACTAATTTGGCAGAACCTATAGTAGAAAAGTATCTATATGACCTAGTAGATGTTGAGTTTATAAAAGAGGGATCAAGCTGGTACTTGAGAATCTACATAGATAAATCAGGAGGAATAACCATTGATGATTGTAAAGTTGTTAGTGAAGAAATAAGCGATTTGCTTGACAGGGAAGATCCAATTCCTCAAAGCTATTTTCTTGAAGTTTCTTCACCAGGGCTTGAAAGACCCCTTAAAAAGGAATCTGATTTTAAGAAGTTTAAAGGTGAGTTGGTTGAAGTAAAGTTGTTTGGCTCAATCAATGGCAAAAAGGTATTTGTAGGGGAACTAATTGGTTTAATAGATAATAAAATAGTTATAAATCAAGAGAACGGAGAAAGAATTGAATTTGAAAAAGAAAAAGTTTCACTTGTAAGACGATCTATAAGATTTTAAGTTGCGATATGAAATTAAACAAGGAGGTTCTAAAATGAGTGCGGATTTGATTCATGCATTGGAACAGTTAGGCAAAGAAAAAGGAATTAATAAAGAAATATTGATAGAGGCTATAGAGGCCGCTCTTATATCTGCGTATAAAAGAAATTTTGGTTCTTCTCAGAATGTAAGAGTTTCAATTGAGCATGAAAGCGGAGAGTTTAAAGTATATGCATTAAAAAAGGTAACTGATGACCCACATGATGATCATTCAGAGATATCAATTGAGAATGCAAAAAAAATAAATGCTGAGTTGGAAGAAGATGATATTGTAGAAATAGAAGTTACTCCAAAGAAATTTGGAAGAATAGCAGCACAAACAGCAAAGCAGGTTGTAGTTCAACGTATAAGGGAAGCTGAAAGAGGAATTATTTTTGATGAGTTTTCCAACAAGGAAGAAGAAATAGTTACAGGAATTGTACAGCGAACTGAGAGAAAAAATGTAATTATTGATCTTGGAAAAGCAGAAGCAATACTAGCACCTACAGAACAGGTGCCTGGTGAACAGTATAGGTTTAATGACAGAATAAAAACCTATATAACGGAAGTTAAAAAGACCACCAAGGGGCCCCAAATTATGGTTTCCAGAACACATCCAGGACTTGTAAAAAGGTTGTTTGAGTTGGAGGTGCCTGAAATTCATGAAGGTATAGTTGAACTAAAAAGTGTTTCAAGAGAACCAAGCTCTAGGACAAAAATTGCGGTGTATTCAAGAGAGGACAATGTTGATCCTGTTGGAGCATGTGTGGGGCAAAAGGGAACGAGGGTTCAAGCTATTGTTGATGAGCTTCGTGGAGAAAAAATAGATATAATAACTTGGAGCAGTGATCCAAAAGAGTATATTTCAAGTAGTCTTAGTCCAGCTAAAGTGGTTAGAGTGGAAGTAAATGAAGAGGAAAAAAGTGCAAAAGTGACAGTGCCAGATTTCCAATTATCCCTAGCAATAGGAAAAGAAGGTCAAAATGCAAGGCTTGCTGCTAAATTAACTGGATGGAAGATTGATATAAAAAGTGAATCACAACTTAGAGCACATATTGAACAGCAGTTCTTTAATTTTGACGATAATTATGTGTATGATGAAGATATGGAAGAGGATGGTGCAGAAGATAATATTGATAAAGATTCAGAAGAAAGCCACCAAGAATATAATGAAGAACAATATGAAGTGGACAATTTAGATGAGAATTTTGAAGAAAATGATGTAGAAAGTGATTCAGAAAGCAATGTTGATGAAGAGATGGAAGAAGGATATGTGGAAGAAGATGATGGGGAAGATTTAGAAGATAACACAGAAGAGGATATTGTTCCAAAACCTGAAGAGGTTTAAGTTTTTTGCTGTTTTATCTATGAAAATGAACAAGTTGGTTTAGGGAAGTGATATTTGTGAAGAAAAAAAAGATTCCCATGAGGATGTGTTTGGGTTGTCAGGAGATGAAACCTAAAAGGGATTTGATTAGGATAGTGAAAAACAAAGAAAATGAAATATCCATTGATTTTGTTGGCAAGAAGCCTGGTAGAGGAGCGTATGTCTGTAAAAAAATTGAGTGCTTTGATAAAGCCAGAAAGGCTAGTAGATTTGAAAAGGCATTTGAAACTTCTATTGATGGTGAAATATATGAAGCATTAAAAAAAGAATTGGAGGCGGATAATGGCAAATAGGGTATACTCTTTTCTGGGGATGGCTAAGAAGGCCAATAAATTGACTTCAGGCGATGAAACATGTGAAAAACTTTTAAAAGCTGGAAAAGTAAAGTTGATTGTTGTTGCAAGGGATGCTTCATTTAATACTAAAAAGAAGTATAATGATGCATGTCTTCACAAGAGTGTAGACATGAGAATATTTGGAGCTAAGGAATTATTGGGAAAATTTATCGGAAAAGGAATAAATTCAGTAGTGGCTATACTGGATAAGGGATTTTCCAATAATCTAATTAGAATGATAGATGATGAGAATAATGCTTGCGGGGGTGAAGATATTGACAAAAAAAAGAGTTTATGAGCTTGCAAAGGAGTTGAATACCACTAGCAAAAGACTAATAGAAAAATTATCGGAAATAGACATAGTTGTCAAAAATCATATGAGTCTTCTAGAGGGTAAAGAACTGGATTCCCTATACGATTACATTGGAGTTATACGACATGATAAAGAAAAGGATGTTTCTGACGACAGGAAAAAGTCTATTCCTCTAGCTAATAATGAGGCTATGAAAAAAGATTCAAAAAAAGCACCTAGGATAATTAGAAAGACAGAGATTAACCTAGACACTGAAGATAAAAAGGATACGTCCGTTGATGGGAAATCTAATAATTATAAAAATCAAAAAAGAGCTGGAAAAGGTGGTAATAAGAAGAGAAAAAATGAATATGTAAAAGTGGCTACATCCACATCTGGCTTAAGACCAGGATTGGTGAGAGAAACAAAGCCGGATTTAAAAAAGAATACTGCAAACAAACCTTCTGACAAAAAGAAAGAAAAGTCACAATTGTCAGAGAATAAGATGGTTGAAAAAAGTCAAGAAAAAAATAGTCAAAATCGAGATGATTTGTCAAACGAAAGGAAGAATGAAGCTATTAAAACAAAATATAAAGAAAATCAACCTGCTAATTTTAAAAAAGATTCCAACCAATTTAAGCAGGATGATGATAAAAAACTAAATAATGTAAAATCGGTTGAGGATTCTAAAGGAAAAAAGCAGTTTAAAGATGAAAAAAAGGAAAAGAGCAACGAAGTAAAAAAAGAAAATGTATCAGATAAAAAGTTCGATAAAGGTAAAAAAGATAATAATAAATCTGGAAAACCTCAAGAAACTTCTAGTAAACAGACAAATAACAGACATACAAACAACAAACAAACAACTGATAAACAGACAAATGATAAGCAGGCACGTTATGGACAAAAAAATAATAGACAAAATGAGAATAGAAAAACAGATTTCAAAAATAGGGATTCAGCTAAAAACAATGTATCTCGTTCACATGGTACAAAGGGTGGAAATAGACAGGAAAGTAAAGGGATAAATCAAAAAGACAAAAATGTTAACAGGTCAGCAAAAAAGCCTTTAGAAATACCAAAGGCTGAGTTAACGCCTATGCAAAAAGAAGAGTTAAATAATCAACAGCGTTCAGAAAGACGGGACTTTAAAGGTAATAAGGATGTAAAAAAAGATAATAAACCAAAGAAACCTTTTAACTCTTCAAAAAATAAAAACAAACCAAATAAAAATATTTTTGGAGCAAAAAAAGAAGTAAAAGAAATTTTGTCTGATGACAGGGCTTTAGATGAATTTTATAGTGATGGCAAGAAAAAGCCAAAGAAGATGAACAAAAATAAAAAAGAAGTTAAAAAAGAAAAGTATATTCCACCTAAAGCTGTTCTTACATCTGTAAAGCTGCCGGAAACAATGACGGTTAAAGAATTTGCAGAGTCTATTAAAAAAGCATCTGCAGAGATAATTAAGCGTTTAATGAATTTAGGTGTAATGGCAACAGTAAATCAGGAAATAGATTTTGATACTGCATCAATAATAGCAGATGAGTACGGTATTAAGGCTGAAAAACAAATTGTTGTTAATGAAGAGGATATTCTTTTTGATGATTCTGAAGATGAGAATGAAGAAGGACTAGAATCAAGACCCCCTGTTGTTGTTGTAATGGGGCATGTTGACCACGGAAAAACATCACTTTTAGATGCAATAAAAGAAACAAATATTATTGACAGTGAGGCTGGTGGAATTACTCAGCATATTGGTGCATATATGGTTAATGCTAATAATAGAGATATAACGTTTCTTGATACTCCTGGACATGAAGCATTTACAGCTATGAGAGCAAGAGGAGCTCAGGTAACTGATGTAGCTATACTTGTAGTTGCAGCAGATGACGGTGTTATGCCTCAGACAATAGAAGCAATTAACCATGCAAAAGCTGCAAATGTTACAATAATTGTTGCAATTAATAAAATGGATAAACCTGGAGCTAACCCTGACAGAGTTAAACAGGAGTTAACAGAACATGGTCTCATCTCAGAGGAATGGGGTGGAGAAACTATTTGTGTCGAGGTTTCAGCTAAAAACAGAAAAAATATAGACAACTTGCTAGAAATGGTACTTTTAGCGTCAGATATACTTGAACTAAAAGCAAATCCAAACAGGCAGGCAAAGGGAACTGTTGTAGAGGCAAAGCTTGACAGAGACAGAGGACCTATAGCTACTATGTTGGTTCAAAGAGGAACGTTAAATCATGGAGACTCCATTGTTACTGGAGCATTAGTTGGTAGGATAAGGGCAATGGCAAATGATAAAGGTCAAAAAATTACAAAAGCTGGTCCCTCAACACCTGTTGAGATACTCGGACTTCCAGAAGTTCCTAAAGCTGGAGAAATATTCTATGCCATAACTGATGAAAAAGTTGCAAAACAACTTGTAGAAAAGAGAAAGCAAAAGCAAAGAGAACAACACTTAAATTCTACTGCTAGAGTTTCACTTGATGATTTATTTAATCAAATTCAAGCAGGTGAAGTAAAAGAATTGAATATAATTGTAAAGGCAGATGTTCAAGGATCCGTTGAAGCTGTTAAACAATCATTAGAAAAACTTACCGATGAAGAAGTGAGAGTTAGGATAGTCCATGGAGGAGTAGGTGCAGTTACAGAGTCGGATGTTACTCTTGCTCAGGTGTCAAATGCAATTATAATTGGTTTTAATGTGAGAACTGCTGGAAATGTTACAGAAATTGCAAAAGATGCAGGAGTTGATTTAAGGTTATACACAATTATTTACAATGCAATTGAAGATATTCAGGCAGCTATGAAAGGATTACTTGATCCAACTTATAGGGAAGTTGTTACTGGTCATGTTGAAATAAGACAGACATTCAAGGTCTCAGGTATTGGTACTATTGGCGGTGCATATGTAACAGATGGGAAAATTGTTAGAAATTCTAGTATTAGACTTGTGAGAGACGGCATTGTTGTTCATGAAGGAAAACTTGCTTCTCTTAAAAGGTTTAAAGACGATGTAAAAGAAGTTGCACAGGGCTATGAATGTGGATTATCCCTTGAAAGGTATAACGATATTAAAGAAGGCGATGTTATTGAAGTTTACGTTATGGAAGAGGTAGAAAAATAACGAGTAACAACTATTTTTTAGGAGTGTTTTTGAATGGACAGAAGTGTACGAATTTCTGAAGAGATAAAAAGAGAAATAAGCAGTATTATACAAAATGATCTTAAAGATCCAAGGCTTTCAAAACTCATTAGCGTTACACATGTAAAGGCGACAAAAGATTTACATTATGCCAAGGTGTTTGTTAGCATTATGGCAGATGATGCTGAAAAAAAAGAAGCATTAGAAGGATTAAAAAGTGCAGCAGGTTTTATAAGGCGTGAAATAGGTCATAGACTTAAAGTACGTCATACACCTGAAATTATTTTTGAACTTGATAATTCCATTGAATATGGAGTACAGATTTCAAAGCTTATAGATGATATAAAGGACAGGGAGAAGTAGTTACAAAGTAAAAGGTTAAAAATTGATTTTATTAGAAAGATTGGGGAGTTGCAATAATGATTGAAAGTAATATTATTTCTACAATAAAAGAGGTGAATACGGTTGCAATTTTACCGCATGTATCAATAGATGGGGATGCTCTGGGTTCAAGCATTGCCCTTGCCTATGCGGTGAAGGAGCTGGGAATTGAACCAATAATTTATATCGAGGAAGAAATTCCATTGAGCTACAATTTTCTTCCAGGCACAGAATTTGTTGAAGTTTACCAAGGCGAAGTTAAAAAATATGACCTTGTGTTGGCTTTAGATACAGGGGATATTGAACGCCTTGGAAAGAGAGTTGAGATTTTAAAGTCTGCATCTGATACTATTAATATAGATCATCATGCAACAAATACTGAATTTGCAAGATTAAATCTTGTAAAAACAACTTCTTCGGCTACAGGGGAAATAATATATCAATTGATAAAAATGATGGGACTTTCACTAACAAAAGAAATATCTACCTGTATTTATGTTGCTATAACTACAGATACAGGTGGGTTCAGATATAAAAATACTACATCTGTCACCCATCAAATAGTTTCAGACTTAATAGACAATGGTGTAGATGTTTCATGGGTTTCACAACTGTTGTTTGAAACAATGTCTTTGCCTAAAACAAAGTTGATGGGATTAGCAATAGAAACCCTTCAAATATTAGAAGATGGAAAAGTTGCAGTTATAACTGTTACTGATAATATGATTAAAAATGCTGGTGCAAGAGAAGAAGATTGTGACGGCATTGTTAATATAGGAAGAAATATAAGAGGTATAGAGGTTGCAGTTCTTATTAGGCAGAATAAAAATGAAAGTTTTAAAATAAATTTAAGATCTAAAAAGTATGTTGATGTATCGGTTATAGCAAACAAGCTAGGTGGTGGCGGACATAAAAATGCGGCTGGATGCACAATAAATGGATATATGGACGATATTAAAGCAATGCTTTTAAAGGAGATAAAAAAAGTTTTATAATGGATGGTATAATTAATGTACTAAAACCTGCAGGCATGACTTCATTTGATGTAGTTGGTTATTTGAGAAGAGTTCTAAAAATAAAAAAAATAGGGCATACAGGAACGCTAGATCCTTGTGCAGTTGGTGTTTTGCCAGTTTGTATAGGCAAAGCCACAAAAGCCATTGAATTTTTGATTGATAAAGACAAGACCTACAGGGCAGAGTTAACCTTAGGTGTCTCTACTGATACCCAAGATGGCACAGGTGAAATAATAAAAAAAAGTCCTGTTAATGTTTCTAGAAATGAAATAGAAAAAGTTGTTAAATCTTTTGTTGGAGAATATAGTCAAATACCACCTATGCATTCTGCTTTAAAGGTTAATGGGAAAAAACTGTGCGACATTGCAAGAGAAGGAAAAGTTATAGAAAGAAAACCAAGAAATATAAAAATATATTCCATTGATATTTTACACATAAAAGAAAAGACAGTTGTTTTTGATGTAGAGTGTTCAAAAGGAACCTATATCAGAACTCTTTGTGACGATATAGGTAATAAATTAGGTTGTGGAGGATATATGTCTTTTTTATTGAGAAGACAGGCAGGGGTTTTTGATCTTTCCACTACACTTACTTTAGAGGAAATAGAGGCATTTGCAATTGAAGATACGCTTCAAAAAAGAATGATTTTAATTGATGAAATATTTAGAAATTATAATAAGATAACATTGAGTTCTAAAGATACAAAGAAGTTTGCAAATGGAATGAAAATAAAAATTGATGATAGATTTAAAAATGAAAAAAGCCTTAAAGTTTATGGATACGGTGGAAGGTTTTTGGCGTTAGGCCAGATAATTAGAGTCAATGACAGCACTATATTAAAATCAAAAAAGATGTTTATATGATTAATGTTAGGAATGAAAGTATGAAGACAATATATGATTCGAATTCAGATTACAATTTCATGAAACCAACAGGAGTAGGCTTAGGGAATTTTGATGGCTTACACTTAGGACATATGGCACTAATAAACACATTAATAAATGAATCACTTTTAAACTCCTTAGAATCAGTGGTATATACCTTTATGAAACATCCTGAAAATATTATAAGGAAAAAACTTTTCAAGCCTTTAATTACTACAATAGACAAAAAAATAGAGCTTTTAAATCAAACTGGACTTAAGTATGCATATTTTGAGAAATTTGATGAAGAATATTCAAGAATCAAACCAGAGAATTTTGTAAAAAATGTACTTGTTGAAAAACTTAATATGAAGCTTGCAGTGGCAGGTTATGATTACAGGTTTGGTTATAGAGGTCAGGGGGATATAAATCTTTTAAAAGAACTTGGAAAAAAGTTTGGTTTTAAAGTTATAGTAATACCACCTGTCAAACTTGATGATAAAATAGTAAGTAGTTCTATTATTAGAAAATACATAAAAAAAGGTTGTATGGGTAAAGTTTTTTTGCTTTTAGGAAGGCACTATTCTATAACAGGGAAGGTTGAGAAAGGAAAAGGAATTGGAAAAACTTTAGGCTTTCCAACTGTAAACATTATACCAGAAAAACATGTTGTTTTCCCAGCAAAAGGAGTATATATTTCTAAGGTGAAAATTAAAGACAGTATCCACTTTAGTATAACCAATGTTGGTAACAATCCTACCTTTGACAACGATGGAAATATAAGTGTAGAAACATTTATTTTGGATTTCAGTAGTGAGATTTATGGAGAGCATATTGAAATTTATTTTATTGAAAAAATTAGAGGAGAGAAAAAATTCAATAGTGTAGAGCAACTTGTTGAAGAAATAAAAAAAGATGTATTAAAAGCAAAAGACTATTTTTGTTCACATAAACGATATCAACCTGTAAAAGGTGGAATATTAGAATAATGTAAAAAAGATTTAGTTGGGGCACTGCCCCAACTAAATTTAGCTAGCGGAACCTTTTCTTAAGCATGTAGCCCCAAAATATACCTTTAGCAAAAGTAAATGCCAGAATTCCTAATGCACTTGCTGCACTTAAATTGAGTGTATAATCATTGTCTTCCATATCTGACTTATCATGTGTTCTAGGGTATTTTCTATAATACCTTATTTGATTCATAAAATCCCTCCATCATTACTATTATTTCAATATAAAGTTTTTTTATTTATGACAAATACTCTAAAAAAGAAAAGCACAGTATATATGTTGTTATTTTTTTCTTAAAAAAATATTGTTATATTACAAGCTTTTTGAGAGAATAGTATATGAGTATATAATTTGATGTTTATTTTTTAACGCTAAATATTAAATTATTTGATAGAGATTCCACTCTATCTGAAGCCTATAGGAGAAATTCCACCCTATTGATGGTGGGGACTTAGAATAGCAATAATCATAATGAATAGCTTAACTTTAAATGTGAGAAAGTACATAGTATAAAAAGGAGGAATTGATTTAATGAATAATAGTAACTTTAAAGGCAGTCAAGTAGAAAAGCTGGCATCATCCAATGGAATAACGTTATTTTGGATAAAAACACAAAAGTTTAAGACAAACTCAATAAATATTTTTTTTCATGACAATTTGACTTATGAGGATGTATCAAAAAATGCATTGGTTCCAGCAATTTTAAGAAGAGGTTGTAGTAAATATCCTTCAATTCGTGATATATCTTTATATCTTGAAGATCTTTATGGAACATCATTTGACTGTGGTGTAACAAAAAAAGGAGAAAATCAAATAATTCAATTTTATATTGAATATATTTCAGACAAATATGCTGACTCAGATGTTGACTTAACTAAAGAAGCTTTTGATTTTTTAATGAATATTATTACAGATCCTGTTAAAGAAAAGGGGCAATTTAAAAATGAATATGTGGACCAAGAAATAAATAAGCTAAAAGAGCTTATCAAAGGCCGGGTAAATGATAAAATGCGTTATGCCATGGAAAAATGTTTAGAAGAGATGTGTATTGATGAGCCCTTTGGCATATATGATTATGGAAGTTTGGAAAATTTAAAATCTATAAACAGTGAAAATCTGTTTGAACACTATGTGAAATTTATTGAAACTCTTCCTATGTATGTTTTTATATCAGGGGATTTAAAACCTGATCAGTTAGATTATATAAAAGAGAGTTTGTTTAAAATAAAAAGAGGAGAACAAAAAAATATAAAAGAAGCAGAAATAGAAATACCTGTAAACAAAGAAAAGAACGTAATAGAAACATTTGATGTGAATCAGGGAAAACTCTCATTGGGATTTAGAACAAATACTTATTCAAATAGAGAAGATTATTATAAATTAATTTTATATAACAGTATTTTAGGGGGAGGGGTACACTCAAAATTATTTCAAAATGTAAGGGAAAAAGAAGGATTGGCCTACTATGCTTTTTCAAGACTTGAAAAATTTAAAGGACTTATGGTGATAAGTAGTGGTATTGAAATTAAAAATAAAGAAAAAGCAATTGAGATAATAAAAAATCAATTAGAAGATATTGAAAAAGGTAATATAACAGAATATGAATACCAAGCTGCATTAAAAAGCATTGAAACAGGTATAAAGTCATTTAAAGACAGCCAGCTTCAATTGGTTGATTTTTATCTAAGTCAGTTTATTACAAGATCAGATGACAGCCCAGATGCCATTATCGAAAAGGTTAAAAATGTTTCAAAAGAGGATGTGGCGTATATTGCCTCAAAAATTAAGCTTGATACAGTTTATTTTATTACAAACAAAAACTAGTTTACTTAAAGTAAAACATTGTGTTTTAAGATAAGGTCTTAAAATCAGATTTTAAAAGGAGGATTTTACGTGGAAATAAAAACAATAAATTATGATAACATAGATGAAATTATGTATTTGTACGAACACTCCAGTGGACTTAAAGCATTTGTAATACCTAAAAAAGGTTATTCTAAAAAGTTTGCAGCTTTTGGTACCCACTATGGATCCATTAATAATGAGTTTGTAGTAGATGGTGAGAGAACAAAAGTTCCAGATGGAATAGCTCATTTCTTAGAGCACAAGCTTTTTGAGCAAGAAGATGAAAGTGTTATGGATAAGTTTTCAAAGCTTGGCTCTAGTCCTAATGCGTATACCAGTTTTTCTCAAACAGTTTATCTTTTTTCATGTACTGATAAATTTTTTGAAAATTTTAATCTTTTATTGGATTATGTGCAAAATCCATATATTACTGAAGAAAGTGTAGAAAAAGAAAAAGAAATTATTGGGCAGGAAATAAGAATGTATGATGATAATCCTAATTGGAGAGTGTTTTTTAATTTTCTTGATGCTCTGTATGAAAAAAATACTGTAAAAATTGATATAGCAGGAAGCGTTGAAAGTATATCAAAAATAGACAGAGAAGTTTTATATAAGTGTTATAATACTTTTTATCATCCTTCAAATATGGTGATTGTAGTGGTGGGAGATGTAGACCCAAAACAGGTTTTTGAAAAGGTGGAAAAAAACATTAAAGAAAGTAAGGAAAATATTGAAATAGAAAGAATTTTTCCAGATGAACCTGCAGGAATTAATAAACCTTATGTAGAGGAAAAACTTGCTGTTTCCATGCCTTTATTTCAAATGGGTTTTAAAGATTTTGGGTTTAATACTAAAGGTATTGAATGTTTAAATAGAGAAATTGCAGTAAAAATTCTTCTTGAGATGATTTTAGGAAAAAGTTCAGAGCTTTATACTACGCTTTATAATGATGGGCTTATTAACAATACCTTTAATTTTGATTACAGTATTGAAGAGAGCTATGCTTTTTCGTCTTTTGGAGGAGAATCAAAAGATCCTATTGCAGTAAAAGAGAGAGTTACTACCCATATAAAGGTATTACAGGAGAAAGGAATTGACAAAAAAGATTATCAGCGTATTAAAAGAGCAATGAGAGGAAAGTTTATAAAACAGCTAAATTCCGTTGAGAGAGTGGCCCATTCGTTTATGTCAGTATATTTTAAAGAAGTAAGCATTTTTGATTATTTAGATGTGTATGATAAAATATCCTTTGAGTATGTAAAAAAGGTGTTTGAGGGACATTTTGATATTGAAAGATTAGCTGTTTCTGTAATAAAACCTGTTTCATAGATTTACTAATGCTAAATACAAAAGTTTAAAATTTTTATATTTATTTTGAAAGTATTTTCAGAACAAATAAAAAGTTAATGGGAGGACAGAATGGATTATGTTAAATTCCCTAATATGGGGGACTTTGAAATACCAATTGATAGCGTTGCTTTTGAAATATTTGGGATATCTGTTTTGTGGTATGGAATAATTATTTCTTTTGGATTTATTATGGCTGTTTTTTTGGGAATGAGAAATTGCAAAAGATTTGGAATATCACAAGAACAGATTTTGGATATTGTGCTATGGGGGGCACCTGCTGGAATAATTGGAGCAAGACTTTATTATGTTATGTTTAACTGGAGTGAATTTGGAGGAGATTTATTAAAGATAATTAACATCAGAGCAGGAGGATTGGCAATCTACGGAGGTCTTATAGGGGCAGTGCTGTCTTCCTACATATATTGCAGAGTAAAAAAAATAGACTTATTAAACCTTTTAGATTTGGCAGGACCATATTTTTTGCTGGCTCAGGCAATTGGAAGATGGGGCAACTTTACCAACCAAGAGGCATTTGGTGTCAATACCACATTGCCTTGGGGAATGACAAGTGATACCATAAGAAAAACTTTAGAAAGAATTAACATGCCAGGAGTAGATTCAAAGTTGCCAGTCCATCCTACTTTTTTATATGAATCTTTGTGGAATTTTGCAGCTTTTTTCTTTATCATGTGGTACAGAAAAAAATACAAAATAAAAGGAGAATTGTTTTTTCTCTACATGATTTTATATGGATTAGGGCGATTTTGGATTGAGAGGTTGAGGATAGATAGTCTCTATTTAGGGTCTTTTAGAATATCTCAATTGTTAGCACTTGCTTTTGTTGTCGTATTTAGTGCAATTTTTATCATAAGACGTAAAAAATGCAAAAGTGTTAGTGAATAATATTACAACAGTATTACATTTTTTTATCAATATTGACAGACTATCGGTAATTTCCTATAATTAAAAAGCAAATGGTAAGAAAGTTCGTCAAAAAAACATTATTTTAGTGGTAATAGCAAAATATTTGTCGAATGGCGAACCAAAACTGTGGTAAAGAGATATTCTAGAGGATTTTTACAAAAGATAATGGTGGTGTTAAAGTGACACAAGCAGAGATTCAATTGTTACAGGATAAGTTAAACAACATGATTGACAGTGAGGATGATTATACAAAGATATATGAGATGAGTTTAAAATTAGATTCACTTATAGTAAGGTACTATAATGAATTATTAAAAGGTAGTGGATCTAATTAGTGAACTGGTTTAGCATCGAGGCTTCAGGTGGAGACTTAACTCCACTTGAAGATTTATAAGAGCAGCTCCACCTTATAGAAGGTGGAGTCTTAGAATAAGATGAAAAACTCAATCATCTAAAAGATGGATTAAACTTAAAAATACAAACATATCAAAAAAAACTAAATATTATTGACAAATGTTTTTATAAAAGATAGGACTTGTGTCCTATCTTTTATTTTTTTTAGAAAAAATTTTAAATTTACTCTTGATTATTCTGCGGTTATAGACTAAAATTAAATTATAGTGGTGAGAAGTGGAGTGAAGTGGTGGAAAGTGAAAAGATGTGAGGTGAATTAGTTGTTTTGTGGTGAATACCAACATTCGGTTGATACAAAAGGCCGGGTTATCATACCGTCTAAATTTAGAGATGGACTTGGAGAAAACTTTATTCTAACTAAAGGTCTTGATAACTGTTTGTTTGTGTATTCAGCAGAAGAATGGGCTAATCTTGAAGCCAAGCTAAGAGAACTTCCCTTCACCGATAAAGATGTTAGAGCTTTTGTGAGATTTTTCTTTGCTGGAGCTACTGAATGTGGATTGGACAAACAGGGTAGAATATTGATACCTAATAATTTAAGAAAACATGCTAAGTTGGAAAAAGATGTATACATAATAGGAGTATCTACCAGAGTTGAGATATGGGATAAGGCTGAATGGGAAGATTACTCTGGAGATGACAATATTAGTGCAGACAGTATTGCTGAAAAAATGTCCATGCTGGGAATTTAAAAAGATATATTTTGAGAGGAAAAATTTGATGGATTTTGAGCACAGTCCGGTGTTGCTGGAAAAAGTAATAGACAAATTGGATATTAAGCCAGATGGAGTTTATATAGATGGAACAATAGGTGGAGCAGGACATTCACTGGAAATATATAAAGGGCTTAATGAAAAAGGCACTTTAATTGGATTAGATCAGGATAAATTTGCTTTGAATACTTCGGCTTACAGATTGGAGAAATCATATGGACAGGCTAAGGTTATACTTTCAAATACTAATTTTAAAAACATAAAAGATGTTTGTTTTGATAACAACATTTCTTATGTAGATGGAATACTTTTAGATCTTGGAGTTTCATCTCATCAATTAGATGAGGCAGAAAGAGGATTTAGTTATAAAAAGGATGCTCCTTTAGATATGAGAATGGACAGAAGAGAAAATTTTACAGCTAAGATGGTGGTAAATGAGTTTAGCAAAAAGGAGCTAAAAGAAATAATACAAAAATATGGTGAAGAAAGATGGGCTCAAAGAATTGCAGAATTTATTGTTGACAAAAGAGAAGAAAAGACAATTGAAACAACAGGGGAACTTGTAGACATTATAAAAGCAGCAATACCAATTGGTGCAAGACGAGAAGGACCACACCCGGCAAAACGTACTTTTCAGGCTTTAAGAATAGCCGTAAATGATGAATTAGGTATACTTGAAAGGGTGATTGAAGATGGAATAGGTTTGTTAGAGAAGGGTGGGAGGTTTTGTGTAATATCCTTTCATTCGCTAGAGGACAGAATAGTTAAAAATACTTTTTATAAAAAGGTAAATCCATGTACATGTCCGCCAGAGTTTCCGATATGTATTTGTGGCAAAAAACCTGAAGTAAAATTTATAGAAAGAAAACCTGTTATTCCATCGAAGGAGGAACTTGAAAAGAATCCGAGAGCTAGAAGTGCAAAATTGAGAGTGGTTGAAAAAATATGATTATCCATCCCTAGAGAAAGTCCTCTAGGGATAGAAATAAAACAAAAGAAAAAATAAAAAAGAACAAAGGAAAAAAACAACTTAACTACAAAAGAAAAGGTATTTAACTACAAAAGAAAAAAATAAAAAAACAAAAGAAAAGATTTAAAAAACAAAAGAAAAGATTTAAAAAACAAAAGAGAAAAATTTCAAAAAAAAACAAAAGAAAAGAAAGACAAAATCACTTTACAAAAGACAAAATTTGCTTTAATGAACAGAGAATAAAGAAGCAGTAAAAGGAATTAAGTAATGGCTAAGAAATAACATCCGATTCTTATAGTCCAAAACCCGTTAAATCATCGGGATTTTGCTGTTGAGAATACCAAGTTATTTCTAAGGCATTCCTAAGTTGTTTTATTCCGGGGGGAATGCTTTTTAAAAAGCTAACCCCTGGATTTATTGTCTGTTGATAAGGTTTGTACTTGGTGGTCTCTGGTGCTTTAATGGTAAAAAGTTTAGATCATGAAAGTAATATAATCTTAGGAAGGTGAATAAAAATGATAAAAGATAAGCAATATATACACGGAACAGCAGCTAGAAAGCTTGAATATGACGTATACAAAGAAAATAAGGTTTTAAAGACAAAGAAAAAACAGAGAAACAATAATAAGATAAAAGTTAAGTATGTGTTGGTTTTATTGTTTATCTCTCTAGTGTCTTGCTTTGTGACATATAGATATGTTCAAATAACCGAGTTGAATTATGTTATAAATCAACAAGTTTCTGAATACAATGAAATTAAAGATGAAAATAAGAGTATAGAACTTGATATAAAAAGCAGTGTTGATTTAAACAATGTAAAGCTGGTTGCAAAAGAAAAACTGGGAATGCAAGAGCCTGATCGACATCAGATTACATATATAAATATACCAAGAGATGATTCTACAGTGGTTTTAGACGATGCAAATCAAAATAAAGAAGATTCTGGGATGTTAAATGAATTAATGGGAAAAATAAAAAATATAGTAAGTTTTATGCATTAAATTGTTTTTGTGTTTGTATATATAAAGGAGGGGGCTTTATTGAATGGAGCTACACTGATAATGAAGAAGAGGCTATTGTTTTTGCTGGTAGCTTTTTCTGTTTTTATATTGGGTCTTTTATTTAGAGTTGGATGGATTCAGATAGTCAGGGGAGCAGAGCTTCAGGAAATGGCTTTTAATCAGCAAAACAGTAACAGAGAAATAACTCCTAGAAGGGGAAATATTTATGACAGAAATGGTAATGAACTTGCATCTAGTTTAAGTGTTGAAAAAATAGCTGTAAACCCACAGGAATTACCAGATGATAAGAAAGAGAATATTGCACAAAAATTCTCTATTATTTTGGAAATGGATAAAGAAGATGTTTTAGACAAGTTAAATAAAGATAATAGATATGAAATAATAAAAAGTCATGTTAGCAAGGAAGTGGGGAATCAGGTAAGGCAGTTTAGAAGTGAAAACAATATAAGAGGTATTTATATAGATGAAGATTCAAAAAGAATTTATCCAAACAATAATCTTGCAGCTCATGTATTAGGGTTTGTAGGGCAGGATAGTCAGGGACTTGAGGGAATAGAGAATGAAATGGAAAATGAACTTGAGGGAATACCTGGCAGAATATTAAGTGAGGTTGATGCAAGGGGAAGACAAACGCCCTTTTTTGAGGAAAAACGTATTGAGCCTCAAGAGGGATTAGGTGTTGTTTTAACCATTGATAAAGATATTCAGTACATTGCAACACGAGAATTAGAACGAGCGATAGATGATAATAAAGTATTAAATGGTGGTACAGTTGTGGTAATGGATCCTAGAAATGGAGATGTTCTTGCAATGGTTTCAAAGCCTGATTTTGATCCCAATGATCCTAGAGCATGTCCACCAGGTAAAGATCCAGAGACATGGGATGGAACTACACAAGATGATATTGACGAGCTTTATGAAACTGTTTTAAGGAATAAGAGTGTAGTGGATACTTATGAACCAGGGTCTACATTTAAAGCGGTGACAGTTGCCGCAGGGCTTGAAGAAGGAGTGGTTACTCTTGATACTCTTACGGACGACAAGCCTTATGAAGTGCAGGGACACACAATAAGATGTTGGAGAACTCCTATACATGGAGAACAGACTTTTAGAGAAGCTGTGTATAATTCTTGTAATCCAGCTTTTGTAAAGGTAGGAGAAAAATTAGGCATTTCAACTTTTTATGAATATGTGAGAAGTTTTGGATTTTATGATAAGACAGGACTACCGGTGATTTCTGAGGGAGAAACTAATTTTCATGAAAATCCTACTCAGATAAATATGGCAACAACAACTTTTGGTCAAAGATTTACAATAACACCAGTTCATTTGATTAATGCATATAATGCAATTGCCAATGGGGGAAATCTTATAAAACCAAGACTTGTAAGAGAACTAAGAGACAATGATGGTAATATAGTAAAAAAATATGAAACGGAAGTTGTTAGGCAGGTCATTTCAAAGGAAACTTCAAATACAATGAGAGAACTATTTGAAGGTGTTGTTTCAGAAGGTACAGGAAGAAATGCTTATGTCAAAGGGTATAGAGTTGCTGGAAAGACAGGTACATCTGAAACACTTGAAGATGGAGTTTATATAGCGTCCTTTGCAGCATTTGCACCAGCAGATAATCCAGTTATATCTGTCTTGGTTGCACTAGATTATCCTACAGGACATTCTTATTATGGAGGCCAAATAGCAGCTCCAGTGGCAGGAAAAATTGTAGAAGACACTTTGGATTACTTAAATATAGAGAGAAGATATACTGAAAGGGATGAAGAAATGATGGCAGAGGAGGTATTTGTTCCTGACATCAGAGATAAAACTGTAAATGAGGCCAAACAAACACTTCGAGAATTTGGTCTTGAATATAGAATTGAAGAAGGAGTAAGTGGGGATGATTTGGTAAAGGATCAGACTCCAAAACCTGGAATAGCGGTATCAAGACAATCAATTGTTATAGTTTACAACTATACCCCTGAAAATAAAAGGTTGGTTAGTGTACCTGATTTGACAAATAAGACTATAGATGAAGCGGTAAGAACATTAAATAATGTTGGTCTTAATATAAAAATTAATGGAATTGGTTCTGCAATAAGCCAGAACATTGAAGCTGGTGAAGAGATACAGGAAGGTGAAGTTGTTGAAGTTGATTTTTTATATCGTGACACAGACTAAATATGTTTTATTTGGTCACAGGAATTCACAGAGATCCTAATTCTTGTGTTGGGGATTGGCAAGCTAAATCTCCTTGCTAAGTTTAAATAGGATGCGAAGCATTCATAGACATTATACTAATTGAATATTGGAGGATTTTATGTTACTAAAAGATATGCTCAATGGACTAGATATTAAAGAGATAATAGGGGATACAAATGTTGAAATCGAGGATATTGTTTATGATTCCCGAAAAGCTGGAAAAGGTTCTCTATTTGTATGTGTAGAGGGGTTTAAATTTGATGGGCATCAGTTTGTCTATCAGGCACTAGAAAATGGAACGAAAGCATTTTTAGTTCAAAAGGATATTAAAGTACCAAAGGGTGCTACGGTAATAAAGACAAGTGATACAAGATATGGATTAGCTCATGTGTCAGATAAATTTTATAACAGCCCTTCAGAAAAATTTAATCTAATCGGAATAACTGGAACAAAGGGAAAAACCACAAGTACGTACATGGTAAAATCAATTCTTGAATGCTATGGACATAAGACAGGTCTTATCGGAACAATATCAAATAAAATAGGAGATATGACCCTTCCAGCTGACAGAACCACTCCAGAGAGCAGTGATTTGCAGCAGC
Source organism: Herbivorax alkaliphila (assembly GCF_030848475.1). Classification (GTDB taxonomy): domain Bacteria; phylum Bacillota; class Clostridia; order Acetivibrionales; family Acetivibrionaceae; genus Herbivorax. The sequence goes on along the minus strand of NZ_JAVDDS010000026.1, from coordinate 8,231 downwards.
TTTTTAATGAAATGTTTCAAAAAAATGTTGACAGTGTGGTAATGGAAGTGTCATCTCATGCATTAGAACTTCATCGTGTAACTTTAAGTAAGTATAATATAGGTGTATTTACAAATCTCTCAAAAGATCATCTGGACTTTCATGAAACTTTTGAAAACTATTTAAATGCAAAAATAAAATTATTTAAAATGTGTGAAAATGGACTGGTGAATATAGATAATGAATATGGAAAAGAAGTTTTAAAAAGAGCTCAATGTAAAGTTTATACCATGGGGATTGATAATGAAGCCGATGTAAGGGCTGTTAATGTATTAAAACATTCAGATAAAGTGGAGTTTAAAGTTATAACTCCTTGGTTTACCGGAGATATAGAGGTAAATATACCAGGTAAATTCAGTGTGTATAATGCTCTTGCAGCCATAGGCAGTTGTGGACTTATGGGAGTTCCCTTTGAATATATAAAAGAAGGATTAAAAAGAGTTGTGGTTCCAGGGCGAGCTGAGGTAGTAAATATAAATAAAGACTATACAGTTATGATTGATTATGCCCATTCACCTGATAGTTTGGAAAATATTCTTACAACTATAAGAGGATATGCTAAGGGAAGAGTGGTTTGTGTTTTTGGTTGTGGAGGAGACAGGGATAGAAGCAAAAGATCTGATATGGGTGAGATATCAGGAAAGTTAGCTGACTTTAGTATAATCACCTCTGATAATCCAAGGACAGAAGATCCTAAAATAATAATAGATGATATTGAAAAAGGTATAAAAAACACAAAATCTGAATATATAAAAATTATAGATAGGCGTGATGCAATAGAATATGCTCTTTTAAATGCTAAGCCTAAAGATATTATTTTGCTGGCTGGCAAAGGCCACGAAACCTATGTAATATTGAAGGATAAAACAATTCATTTTGATGAAAGAGAAGTAATAAAAGAAATACTTGGAGAGTAAGTACCTTACTTTAAGCACTGGAGGAGCAAAAAATGGAGACATTAAAATGTAAAGAAATAATTGAGGCTGTAAAAGGAAAGTTATTGTCTGGAAACCAAGAAATTATTTTTAGTGGTATTTCTACAGATTCAAGAAATATTAAAGAAGGGGATTTGTTTGTTCCTCTTAAAGGAGACAGATTTGATGGTCATGACTATGTAGAACAATCTTTGAAAAAAGGTGCTTTTGGAGCTTTAGTTCAGAAAGATTTAAAATTGGATAGTGGAAAAGTTTTAATTAAAGTTGATGATACCCTAAAGGCATTAAGACTTATAGCTGCTTTTTACAGATTAAAATTTAACATTCCCTTTATTGGTATTACAGGTAGTGTGGGGAAAACAAGCACTAAAGAAATGGTTTCGGGGGTGCTTGGCAAAGGTTTTAATGTATTGAAAAATAAGGGGAATTTTAACAATGAAATTGGAGTTCCTCTTACAGTATTTAGATTGAATTCTTCCCATGAGGCGGCTGTAATTGAAATGGGAATGAGTGGATTAGGAGAGATAAGTCGCCTTACATCAATAGTAAAACCTGATATAGCTATAATAACCAATGTTGGAGTGTGCCATATTGAAAAACTTGGTTCTAAAAAAAATATTTTAAGAGCAAAAATGGAGATTTTAGATGGGTTAAACAGTAAAGGTTTGGTAATACTAAATGGTGATGACAAATTATTATTTGGATTAAAAGGACTTTTGAAATTTAAAACAGTTTTTTATGGTTTTGAAGATGGATTGGAATATCAGGCATATAATGTTAAATCATTGGGGGAGAAAGGTTCGGTTTTTGAAATTGAAATTAATAAAAAAGAATATGAGGTAAAGGTTCCTGTGCCAGGTCTGCACAACATCTACAATGCCCTTGCATCTATAGCAGCAGGAATTGAATTGGGAATATCCGAAGAGGATATAGTAAAGGGAATTGAAGAGTTTAGTTCAACTAAAATGAGACTGGACATAATTGATAATGATGGTGTAAAAATAGTTAATGATGCATATAATGCAAGTCCTGAATCGGTAGAAGCAGCATTGACCGTTTTAAAAGATATATCTTCTAATAACAGGACAATTGCTGTTTTAGGTGATATGTATGAACTAGGAGAGATATCATATGATGCTCACATTCATATTGGAAAGTTTGCAGCCAAGCTAGAAATAAATTATATTATAGCAGTAGGTAATAATGCTGAAAACATTTATTCTGGAGCGATTTTAGCAGGTGCAGATTCAAATAAAGTTTTGAAATTTAAAGACAATAATGAAGCAGCTAGGTTTTTAAAAAGCTTTGTTAAAAAAGGTGATGTTGTTTTAGTGAAGGGTTCTAGGGGAATGAAGATGGAGGAAATAGTAAAGGAATTGACATCTTGAATAGAAAGATGTAAATTAATATAGTGATATCTTAAAGGAAATTTACAAAGAAAAAGATTTAGTATTATGTGGTTGGGGGAGATAGAATTGGATGGACTTTTTAACTTGTCAACACATGTGATTTTTTTTATTTTAACTTTTATTTTTTCTATTGTTTTAGGTCCTGTACTTATACCTTTGTTGGCAAGGTTGAAATTTGGTCAGACTGTAAGAGATGATGGACCTAAAAGTCATTATAAAAAAACAGGCACTCCCACTATGGGGGGAGTAATTTTTTTAATACCTGTTTTAGTTTTGTCTATATATTATGGGACAAAAAATCCTGAAATATTACCACTTGCATTTGTAACAATTGGTTTTGGATTTATAGGATTTGTTGATGATTTCATAAAGGTTGTGAAAAAAAGAAAAGATGGTTTGTATTGGAAACAAAAGATGTTAGGATTATTGTTGGTTGCTGTTAGTTTTTCTTTTTATATTTCTTATAAAGGTATAGGAACAGAAATAATAATTCCATTTTTGGGAATGGATAAAACAGTATCACTGGGATGGCTTTTTATACCCTTTACAGTAATAGTTTTAATATCTGCCACTAATTCTGTCAATATCACCGATGGATTAGATGGGCTTGCAGCTGGTGTAACCCTTATAGTATCAGTCTTTTTTACCATAGTTGCTATGACAAGCAGTGAATGGGAATATGTTAAAATATTTTCTTCAATTATATCTGGAGGATGCTTGGGTTTTTTAGCTTTTAATACACATCCAGCTAAAGTTTTTATGGGGGATACTGGGTCGCTGGCGTTAGGAGGAGCTGTTGGAGCTGTTTCTATAGTGATGAATATGCCTCTTATATTGATTATTGCAGGTGGTGTTTATGTAATAGAGTCATTATCGGTGCTGATTCAGGTTTCATACTTTAAAATGACAGGAAAAAGGATATTAAAAATGGCTCCTATACACCATCATTTTGAGCTTTCAGGATGGAAGGAAACAAAAATTGTTATAACGTTTTGCATTGTTACAATACTTTTATGCATAGTTGGTTTTTTTGCTTTAAGGATAAAATTTTACTAGTAGAGCAAGTGTTTTAAAAAGCATAAAAAACTATTGGAGAGGTAAAAACTTTTACAGGTTTTAAGGGGGGATATGGTGAATTCCAAAAAGCCATTTGATTTTTTAATATTTATGACAGTTTTATTGCTTCTTTCATTAGGGACAATAATGGTGTTTAGTTCAGGGGCACCACATGCCTATCACCATATGCATGGAGATACTTATCATTTTTTAAAAAGACAGTTAACCTATGTTCCCTTAGGTCTTTTTGCAATGTTTATTACTATGAATATCGATTATAGAAAGATTGGTAAACTTTCGCCTTTTATATTGATTTCAAGCATAGCTCTTCTTGTTCTTGTACTTGTTCCAGGAATAGGTATAGAGTTAAATGAAGCGACAAGATGGATAAGGGTTGGGGGCCAAACCATTCAACCTTCTGAATTTGCAAAATTGGCAGTTATACTGTTTTTTTCACATAGCCTTTCTAAGAGAAAAGATAAATTGAAATATTTTTTTAAGGGGTTGTCTCCCTATCTCTTTTTTCTTGGGATAATTGCGGCTTTGTTAATGCAACAGCCTCATTTTAGTGCAACTGTTGTAATTGGGACTGTAGCAGCTATATTGTTATTTTGTGCAGGAGCAAAAATCAAACATTTTGTTCTTTTGGCACTTCCAGCTGTGACTGGTGCAGCTGCTTTAGTGATAAGTTCTTCATACAGATATCAAAGACTTGTTTCCTTTCTAGATCCTTGGTCTGATCCACAGGGAGGAGGTTGGCAGGTTGTTCAATCGCTTTATGCCATTGGATCAGGTGGGCTTTTTGGAAGAGGGCTTGGAAAGAGTTTGCAAAAATTCTTGTACATTCCGGAACCTTATAATGACTTTATTTTAGCTGTTTTAGCTGAGGAATTAGGTTTTATAGGAGTTTTTGCTGTGTTAATGTTATTTTTAATATTTATCTGGCGTGGCATAAAGGTTTCAATGAATGCTCCAGATGTTTTTGGGTCTTTAGTGGCTGCTGGAATTACTTCTTTGATAGCAGTGCAGGTTATTATCAATGTGGCAGTTGTTACATCTTCAATGCCTGTAACAGGAATGCCCCTTCCGTTTTTTAGTTATGGAGGAACCTCTCTAATTTTTTTATTGAGTAGTATAGGAATTTTATTAAACATATCAAAATATTCTAAATATGACAGAGTTTGAGGTGAAAAGTTTTGAGAGTACTTATAAGTGGGGGAGGAACTGCAGGACACATTAATCCTGCAATTTCCATTGCAAAACATATAGTTAAAAAAAATAGTGATGCAGAAATTTTATTTATAGGAACAGAGAAAGGTCTTGAATCCAAATTAATTCCAAGAGAAAATTTTCATATGGAAAGTATAAAGGTAAGAGGCTTTAAGAGAAAACTTTCTTTAGATACATTTGTTACAGTAAAAGAATTATTTCAGGGGCTTATGGAAGCCAGAAAAATAATAAAAGATTATAAACCAGATGTTGTTATTGGCACAGGTGGCTATGTCTGTGGTCCTGTAGTTTTTAATGCTGCAAGAATGAATATTCCTACTTTAATTCACGAGCAAAATGCGTTTCCAGGAGCGACAAACAGAATTTTGGCAAGATTTGTTGATAAAGTGGCAATAAGTTTTAAAGAATCTGAAACTTATTTTAAGAAAAGAGAAAAAGTTGTTTTTACAGGAAATCCATTAAGGGGAGAAATGCTTGAAGTGAATAGAGATAAGGCACGCCATAAACTTAAAATTAAAAAAGAGGAATTTTTTGTTGTGGTTTTTGGAGGAAGTAGGGGAGCAGAAAAAATTAACAAGGAAGTATCAGAACTTATACAAAAACATGGTAAAGAAATTGGGTTTAAGTTATTATTTGCAACAGGGGATGTTCAATATAAAAAAATATATGAAGATCTTAAAGAATATCAATCAGAAAATATAAATGTTGTTCCATATATTTATGATATGAGCAATGTGATGGCAGCTGCGGATTTAGTTGTATCTAGAGCTGGAGCAATAACTATAAGTGAGTTGACTGCTCTTAATGTACCTTCAATATTAATTCCTTCTCCATATGTTACAGCAAATCATCAAGAACACAATGCAAGGGCTTTAGAAGAAGGAGGAGCGGCAATTGTTATTTTAGAAAAGGATGTTACATCTGATATACTTTATAATCAAATAATGAGTTTGGCACAGGATAAAAATTGTTTGAAAAAGATGTCATCTAATGCAGGGAAGATTGCTATAACTGATGCAATAGATAAGATTTATCTAATGATAAGAGAACTGGTTAAGAAATAACATCCAATTTTGTACTTCAAAACCCTTTAAATCATCGGGATTTTCTCCTTGAGAATACCAAGTTGTTTCTAAGACATTCCTTAGCGAATTTTCTTGACCATAACAGATAAAGTAACACTTTTGTAAACCCGGCATAAAATAATAATATACTTTGTAGTTTATAAGATATCTAAATACTAACAAAGAATTAACCACCGAGTTGCGGAGGTGCTTATATGGGTAAACTGATAATAACAGGAGGTCAGAAAATAAAGGGAGCAATATCTGTAGAAGGATCAAAAAATGCTGTCTTACCTATACTGGCTGCTACAGTTTTAAATGATGGAATTAGCGTTATAAAAAATTGTCCAAGATTAAGAGATGTGGAAAGAATGATTGAGATTCTAAGGAAGATTGGCTGTAAAGTTAGTTTTGAAAAAGGTGTAGTGACAGTTGATTCTTCAACTATAAATAGCACTGAAGTTCCTGAAGATCTCGCAGTAGAAATGAGGTCTTCAATTATTTTTTTAGGACCTATATTATCAAGATTTAAAAAAGTGACTATTAGCTATCCAGGTGATTGGGTAACTTTATAGGCACTTTTTTAAAATTACCTTGATTAAAAATCCTTTCTTAACTTAAAGGCATTAATCTGAAAAAAATATTGACAACATAGAGGTTAATAGATTAAAATATAATTAAAGAGACTTTGATAATCATTATCAACTAACTTTTTTACATAAAGCTCAACATTGAGATTAAGATAGAGATTTTACTACATCTAAAGATTGGTTGCAGTTGTTTTGAGTGAACTCGTTTAGCTAAAGCTAAACATCGAGGCTTCAGTTGGAGACTTAAAATAAGATAAAGGTTTGTTTAAGATTTTAGTGCTTTTAAATTAATTACAGCCTTTTTAGCAGAGGGATTAATTCAAATATAATAAAGTGTGTGGAGTGAAGCAATGAAATTAATATCGTTTTTAACTAAAGAATTAGAAAGAATATTTTCAAAAAGTATTACATTGGTAAGATTTTATGGTGTTTACTATAAAAACATTGTTAAAAGAGAAGTGGAACTGGCAGGAATTAACAGTGGTGATTCCGTACTTTTTATTGGAGGAGGGGCAGTACCGTGTACAGCCTTGCAAATAGCTTCAATAACAGGAGCGAAGGTAAAGGTAATTGATGTGGATCCTGTTGCAATTGATAGAACAAAAAAGATTATTACAAAACTTAATTTGTCTCATTGTGTTAAAGCACAGCTAATATCTGGACAAAGTATAAATGCATCTAAGTTTTCGGTAATTCATATTGCCCGACAGGCAGTGCCTCACAATAAAATTTTGGAAAACGTTGTGAAAAGGGTTTCAGATGATACTAGGATACTATTAAGAAGTAACAGTTGTTGTTTTGAAAAAAGTGATAAACTTTATAATCAAAATTGTAAATGCCAACATATAAAGAGAATGAAGCAGAGCATATTTGGATCTAGAGAGACCTTTATGCTTACTATTGAAAAAAACAGTAAACGTGAAAGTGAAAAAGTTAATTCTTATACTGACAGTTTTAGGTCTGGTGCTGTTGGCACTGTTGTCAGTTGATTATATTAAACAGCTCTTCCAAACATTTATTTAATATATATACCCTTCTAAAAATAATTTTCTTTACAGGCTTTTAAGAAATTGTTATTATTATTTGTAAAAGGGGTATAATCTATCTGGAAACATTATTATTATAATTATAGTATTATATATCTTTTGTGAGTAATGAATCGCAGGTGAAATTTTAAAGTTTTGAGTTTTAAGCTTTTGCACATGTTTAGAAAACTTGACATTCAACCTTGATTTGTAAAGTTTTTAAAGGTAGAATGTGTGTAAATGTTATGAAAAAGCTAAGTGAAAAATTATAAACTATTAAAAGGAGATAGCAAAATATGAGCCATATTCATGTAACTGATGGATTTTTTCATCCTTTTTTGGGGATTGCAGGTTATTTAATTACAGGACTTATTATATTTCTTATTTTAAAAAAAGTTAAAGAAACTGATTTGAGACGAAAAATACCTATGACAGGTGTAGTGGCAGCTTTAATGCTGATAGGTATGTCAGTTCCTTTAGGCCCTTTACCTGTTCATTTGAGTTTGGCTGTGCTCTCAGGTATTATAGCAGGACCATCGTTGGGCTTTATTGCAGTTTTTGTGGTAAATTTTCTACTGGCTTTTTTTGGTCATGGAGGGATGACTGTTGTTGGTCTTAATACGTTAATAATAGGTTCGGAAGTTTTTGTTGGAAGCTTGCTTTTTAGACTTTTGTCAAAGAAACTAACTATTTTTAAAAGTGCAGGCTTAGCTACGGCGTTTGCAGTTGTTGTATCAATGTCCTTAATGGTTGGAGTAGTAGGCACTTCTGGGGGAGCTTCTCAAGCGATTGCAGAACATTTTACACCTTGTAGTGTTTGTAACAATGATCAGTGTGAGGATGACCACCATGAGCATGATAGTCATGAGGATGACCACCATGA
>NZ_JAVDDS010000025.1 GCF_030848475.1 Herbivorax alkaliphila | reverse complement strand
ATCCAACGTCCCGTGTCTATGACGTCGGCTAGCTCTACAGGTCAATGCTCATGCCTAGTAAGGCCTTACTGGCTAATGCATTGACCGTCTCGGTTAGCTAGCCGATGTGGGCAGGATGACCTCTGGGATGACCCTCATTAGCCATTTCTTCCTGCCGTGCCCTTTATATAGACATATTGTTCTCTGATGAGCGGCGAACCCGCGAAGCCAGAGCAGCACGGATGCTGCGCCTTTATGCACTATGCTTTTTATTCCTTCTGTCTCCAATAATTATAAGAATAGCTGACGTAACAAAACCAAATAGAGCAATGCTGGTCATACCTATTCCTTTGTCCCCTGCTAAATAAGCAATGGTAATTCCTAAAACCACACCCGGTATCATGAATATGCCACCACGTCTGTAGTTACCTTTTTGGAATCGTAATTTCTGTATAGTTTTGCTTATCATAAAAAACCCCACCTTTCTTTTATTAGTAACAATTTTTCCAATTTATAATGCTATCCCGTAATATATACGCTTATCTTTTTATCTTCCTTGTACCAATATTCTTCATACCAGCAATATATTAGTTATCACTTTTCATTCTGTTGTTAATATCTAATTATAAATATATTACATAAATACTACGAATATAATAATACCCGTTACCATCTTTATTTCATTTTGCACCATAATTAAGTATTATCCTAACCGCAAAGAACAACCCTAGCAAATCCGAGCCATGAATGGCGAGGTCTCTTCCGCCGCATTTCAGAGAACGTTCTCGGGGTTTGCGAACTTGGCGGTTGGCGCGATTTTTGACCCCAAGCCTTTCCACCCTTCAAAAATCGTGACAATCGTCAAGTTAGGTCGGAGGCGTTAGCCGGAGCCGCAAACCCTCGTGTTAACTGAAGTCCGTCGGTAATATCCTATACATATCAATGCTTAAAAATGTCTATTAGGTGTAAAGCTATAACAATTTCCAAAGCGGTCATATATTCTATCAACTGCGACTTCAAAATCATTAATAATGACTTTAAGCCGAGCATCAGTAAGTGAACCGTCTGTTAAACCCGAATGAACCATATGATTTCTAAGGTCAATAATAGAATCAATTGAATCATATAGTGACCTTTTTCTTTTTCTATATGGTTTTCTAAGAATTCCAGCAATATCAATATTTTCATCAATTAATTTAAAATTTTCTGCAACAACTTTAGGCCTTTGAAAAGAAAGGTTATCTCCTATTGCCTCCTCAATCGTTAAGTCTTCATCAGATATGTTTTCTAATTGTAGCGGTGTAATTTTAACTGATTTGAATATCCTTTTTTTGTTTTCGCAACACTTCAAAAGGATAATAAAACTTGATTTTAAATAATGTTCCCATATTCCTACAAGGTATGGTATTAATAAAGTATTTGAAAAGAATCTAGGATTCATTTCATCCATATAAGCTAGACCAGTAGGCTCCTCACGAGAAATTTTTCCGTCTAGATTACGTGAATCAAGGTAAACTTTAGGCTTAATTAAAGCATTATTATATATCCATCGTGCAAGAAATAAACCAGACTCACGTTTTGTAGGAGGTTTAGATTCTGGATGCCAATATCTATTTCTCCCTGCATCAGTTGTAAAATAACCTCCAAATAAATCGCGAAGATATTTAATTGTTGTATTCTGCTGAACTAAATCCCAATAACTTCTTCCAGCTCTTGTTCTTGTTGTTACAGTAATTAAATCATTTTCTTTAGAAATATATAGTTCAATTCCTACATAAGATTTATACTCATTCTGTTCACTCCAGAAAAAAGCATCTGTTTGGTTTGGAGTTTTTAAATCATCTTGAAATCGCTCGTAACCGAGAAGTTTAATTACTTCCCTAACGTGTTTAACCTTCGCTTTATCTCCTAAGATACTCTCTGAAACATAACTCATTAAAATTCCTTTTCTCCTTTCTTGCTACTACATTTCAATGACTATACCAGGGTTTTCTTTTCTTTCACACAACAAATTATTCATATAGGTAAAATTAAAATATCTAGGATTTCAGTTAACGGTCAGCATACAAGAAGCCTTTGAGGGGTTACATAGCTCCTATGTCCCCGAAAAGGTTTGGTGAGCAACTCGTAATTCATTACTACCCTTGTATGCGTTGATATACGCAGCCACACGCCCCGTAATTCAGAAGCTCACAGGACGTGAGATCCTCAAAAAATCCCTAACTCAGATTCATTTATAAAATTTATTAATAATTTTCTCTTTAGCAGGCACACCTAAGCTCATCAAATCACTAATGGTATGATAATAATTATACTTTAGCTTTTTGAATTCAAACCCAATCCCCTCCTGATTGATGTTAAATATTACAAAACTAATCGTTCCATCCTTTGAACACCCTAAAGAACCAGGATTAATTATTGTTTTTCCTTTCCAATATGATATAAAACTTTGCAAATGTGTGTGTCCTAATATTACATAATCACAATCATCTCCATAATCAGTTGTATACTCTTCAATTGGTTTTGATTGGTATAATAATGGCATTTCTATTATATTATTAATCCTTGCATGGATCATCAAAAATCTATAATTTTCAATATTGACAATCCTTGCTTTAGGTAGATTTTTCAATTTTTCTAATCTTTCTAGTCCAATTAGTTTGATTACCCAGTTTTGGTGTTCTTTCTCACTTTCATCAAATTCCATCAAATCTCTTTTCCAAAGAGATAGCTCATTATTTCCAATGATATTTATAAATCTTTCGTCACTCATAACAATATCAAATACTTCAACAGGATTAGGGCCTATCTGCAAGAAGTCTCCGCAATTTAGAATCATTTCAATTTTTTGACATTCTGCATAATCAAGCAACCTATTTAATGCATATATATTAGCATGTATATCTGATAGCATTATGATTTTATAATTTTTCATTCTATAATTATCACCTCTATTAATAACTTCAAAGCTCTGCTCAAACCCCGCCACACGATGTGGCGGCTTAGCGTGTGATTGCGTATATCGTGTGCATACCCAACGTGGCTGAAGCGTAGATAGCTCTTATCTAGCTGAAGCCATGTGGCACGGTTCAAGCTCCTTGCTCCTTCTTCCTGTGCCCTCTGTGGGTATGCGTTGATATGTGATGTTCCCTGCCCCGCGTTAGCCAGAATAGGTCACGGACGACCTACCCCCAATTACCGTAATTAAAATCTTGCAATAAATATCGAATATTTTCTCTATTTTATCAGTCCTGGAGACCAAACTAATTCAATTAAAGTTTTAGAATCAGACTCAATTCTAAAAGGTGTATCATTATTAATAAATACCTGATCATGCTCTTCAAATACAATTTCTGCTTCTGGTGTAATTACTTTTCCAGATCCTTTTAAAGAAATAATAAGTAATTCTCCTTTATGTTTATCATAAAAACGAGTAACATTTTTACTATTTTGAGTCACTTCAATAACTTCAATTCTTAAATTTTTTTCACTTACATAATGTCTATTATAATCTTCTAACAATTCATTTTTTCTAATTAACTTAACTTTCATGTTAATCCTCTTTTCTATTGATCCTAGAAAGAATTAATTCTTCAAAGTCTAACCCTAGCAAACCCGCCACAGGACGTGGCGGTAACGCAGGGAATATCATATATCGTTTTTGAATCATGATGCCTTTGAAGTTTAGCCCGAAGGGCTTACTGAAAAGGTGTGGCGTTTGCTTTTGCTCCTTTGAACTTGCTTCTAGCCCTTGCATGATTCTTTTGATATATTGTAGTTGGTTGCCCTCTTTGTTCAGAGGCGACACGGATGTCGCCCCTCATACTTCTTGCTCAAAATTATTTTTCCATCTCCTCTTTGTACCCTTGAAGAAATTCAAATATTTCCCTTTCCACATCTTGTACATTGCCATATATACATTCAGTAGCTAAATAAAACCCATCACTTAAATGCATTATTTTATTTAACTCTTCTTCTGGAATTGATACAAAGTTCTGAGTTGTAATCAAGTATAATATTGATGCAACATCGTCATATGTAAGTGCGTTATCTCTTAAATCTTTTAGGCAAAATCCATAAATAATTCTCTGTGGATTATCAAAAGTATACCCCTCAAATATTGCTAAAAGTTTTTTTGCAACATCTTCCTTGCTTTTACTTGCCGATAAAGATAGTTCTATTAATTCATCAGATATTACCGAGTTAGAGTTTTCTATTGTTTCATCAGCCCATTTGATAATGTCTTCTTTTAAATTATATCCACTTATTAAGGCTAAGTAATATACACTAGCCATTCTTTTTAACACTTTAGATTTCCTCCTAACTCACCTTCAAAAGAATTACCTTAATTCAAAAGCCCATGGATGGGCGTCAAACGCAACCAATTTCATATATCGTCGGTGTATCTGACGGCCATGAATCGGACCCGCAGAGCTAATCTTCGAAGGCGTGCTCTGCACCGATGAATGGCTGTGGTGTGGCACGCTACATGGGATGACCCCAAAGACCTGCTTCATGCTTTTTCTAATCCACACCTTTACAGATACACATTGTTTGATGAAGTTGGTCGTCCCGTTATTCAGAAAGCATCAGTACGATGATTCCTTAAATACTCTTAAAATATATCTCAAATGTATGTATTAGTTATTTTTTTAAAATTGGTCCACACCCAGGTACATATTCACCCTTTGAATATAATTCTCTTATAGTCTTTGTCTCTTCTATCCATTTTTCAATCCCTACTTTTTTCATTCTACATAGATTATATATTTTCATATTTTGTGGAACAAAATCCGCATTTGATGCACATGGAGCTAACTTACTACAAGGAAAATTCCCACATTCATAGCAAAAATCTATTTTTTGTTTAAGAGAGCATTGATAGGTAGCACAACAATCTACTAGAGGAAGATCTTTGCCTTTTGTTACCCTACAACCTTTACAGGCAACATCATCTGGTTTTTTACCCGATATAGTAGATAATTTTTGTCTGACTATATCTGATATATTTTTTTCATAAGCTCCACAATTGAAACAATCTAATCCACAGGGTGCAACTAAATCTTTTTTATCTAACATTATAAACCTCCCACTTAACACTTAAATGAAATCCCCAAAGCTTTACTCTAATAAATCCGATGCAGGACGCATCGGCAAACGACCAATTTCATCAAACGTGTTGTATCTGAGGTGGATTTCCGTCTTAGATAGCTCCTATCTTAAACGGAAATCTGCGGGCAGGATGACCCGCAAGCATGCCCTTTACTCAGATACTTTGTTGGATGATGCAGGCTGTCCCGCGAAGCCAGACGAGGACAGGACGTCCGAGCCTTTAATTAAAACCTTTAAATCACACAACATATTTATTTTCCATTTCTACCCTTGCTAATTTAGTAATTTTCTTTATAAAATCTGTTTTTGCATATGTATATCCGTCTCTATTATACTCAAACTTTTGTTTCAACTCAAGCTTGAGCTTTCCATATTCTTCTGCTACATCTGGATGAAACAATAAATAGTCTTTAAAATATAACTCATCCCAATCTCCACTATATCTAACATGAACATGATAAACCTGACCTTTGAATCCCTCACTGGTATATCCTTTCATAAACATCATATGAGGAGCTGGATTATCTGGTTGTGGACTATATATGTAACCTGCCTCTTTCATATTGATAATTAACTTTTCAGTATCTGTAGCATCGTTTATTTCAACAAGAATATCAATTGTTGGCTTTGCTACTAAATTAGGTACTGTTGTACTACCAATGTGATTTATTCTTGAAATGTTATCAAAACCAATAACCTTTTCTATAATTGCTTTTTCTAATAAATATTTTTCCTTCCATGCTGGACTATGATTGCAGATAATTATAGGAAACAACTTCCAGCGTTCTTCATTAGTCATTTTATCTAAAGGTTTTGTCACAAAATCACCAACCTCTTATTAATCAAATCTACATAGAGCAACCTTAGAAATCCCCGACACGATGTCGGGACCTACAGCCTTTTCATCCAACTTCTCTAACTACGAACCTATGTTCGTAAATGCTTCTTTTGTACATAGTATTCACGAACATAGGTTCGTGAATACCCATTATATTTTAACCTTTTCACTCATGCTTTTTATTTAGTATACTCCATATTTTATCAGATTCCCCCCTGTACCGTCTACTAATTTGATTAATTTTTTCAATATTATTCTTATAATTTTGTTAAAAAGAATTTAGCTTTTTAAGAGAATTGTGTGTTAGCTTTTCAATACTTGACAATATAATTATTTCCCGACAAGGATTTATATAGGGATAGTGCTATATAACACTATCCCTACTATCTTCTTTATATGTTTTTGTTTAAAGTTTTTATAAATCTTTGCCCTAATCTGTATCTGTTTATTGAAGCAGCAATTTCATATTTTCTTGGAAGGGCAAGATTTCCTGGATGGCCTGTATATGGTGATATACTATCAAGTCCTTGAGTTTCTATCTGTTTCATCAGCTTGTCAATAGCTTCTTTCATGGTAGTATCACCATTAAATAATTTCTTTATCATATAATCCAGCATAACTGCTATACAAGTTGTCTGGCTAGAATCTGAAAGCTGTTCAACATATGAAAGATCAATTTGAGACTTATTATATAAAATAGTTTTAAGTCCTTTTGCCTTTATATCTCTTCCCTTACGCCCCTCAGGAAAGCCTGATTTTAAAACTATTCTTGGAGTAATTTCTCCAAACTTCAAATCAACTGTATTGTCTCTGGATATAGGATATTCACTTACAATTTCTTTTGCCCTTTTTGTAACATCTTTAGGAATATACTCGTCCATCATAATAATTAAATCCGCTACATCAAAATAATCTCCTGAGCCACCAACAACCAGCACAGTTGAAACTCCATATTCATTATACAAGTTTTTTACTTTATCAATAAAAGGTGTTATTGGCTCCCTATCATTTGAAACCAACTTTTGCATTCTCTCATCACGTATCATGAAATTTGTTGCCGAAGTATCTTCATCAATAAGCAAAAGATCTGTCCCTACTTCTAACGCCTCAATAATATTTGCCGCCTGTGAAGTACTGCCGCTTGCATTTTCAGTTGAAAAATTTTTAGTGTCTTGACCATTTGGAAGATTATTGATAAACGCCGATATATTAACCTGCTCAACTCTTCTTCCATCCTCAGCCCGAATTTTTACTGCATCCTCTCTTGTAACTATATACTCTCTGCCATCACCTGAAATATGATCGTATACTCCCAATTCCAGTGCTTGCAACAAAGTAGACTTACCATGATATCCTCCTCCAACAATTAAAGAAACACCTTGGGGAACTCCCATTCCCTTTATAGAGCCTTTATAGGGAAGATTAATCTCTATTTCAAGGCTTTCAGGACTTTGAAAAGGTATTGCTCCCTTTTTAAGAGGTCTATCAGAAATACCACTTTCTCTGGGTAATATTGATCCATTTGCTATAAATGATACTAAGTTTTTTTCTTTTATTTGTTGCCTTAAAAAAGCTTGATCTTCAGATAGTTCTACCTGTTTTATTAAAGCTTTTTGATTAATGTTGCCATAATATAATGTTTTTTCAACTATTTGAGGAATATAATTAGAAAATATTGTGTTTGCAGCTCTTCCTAATATTCTCCTTCCCCTAGCTGGTAATCCTACTTCAAACCTTGCCTCTAATTTATCATCATCAATAGTGACTGATGTCCTATCTAAAATTTCCTGTCCACACTTATCTATTGAAAGCATACCGCTTTTACCTGAACCATCTGTTCCCTTATGAAATTTCATTATATTTTCAAAAAAGAGTCTTGTTAAAAAGTCTATAACTGCTATTCTCTTATGGGGTTTGTCGTACAAGTCCTTTGGAAAACCAGCCTCCTTCTGTGATACAATAACTCTAGCCTTTGAAGGAGAGGCAAAAGGGTCTCCCTGAACGTAGTCAATTGATAATGCATACTTATTAAAATTATATTGGCCTTTGATATCTTTATATGCTTTATATCCAGCTCCATCAATAGATATAAGTTTTTTTTGTAAATCCATTCTATCTCTCAATTTAATACCCTCCTCTTTAAAAGTTCTCTTTGAGATGGTATCATATTCTTATAAAAAAATAAAGGAACCCTTTATTTAGGCTGTATATATTAAATGTGAAAAACAATATTCCAGAAACTAAAGTTCCACAATACTTCTTCCATACTTTCATTTACTCCAATAACATCCACTCTGTTATTCAGCTTTTTTATAAATATAGTATATATCATTAAAAATTTGTTCAATAAATTCATTATCTGTGGTAAAATATTCATTGAATTATACTATTTATATGAATAATTTAGAGGGGATTACAAATGAAAAAATACTTTTATGATATTCACTGCCACGCTATGAATATGAGCCATCCAAATTTTTTAGCATTTATTAAAAGATTTGAAGACATGGTGTTTAAAGATACAGATAAATTTTTAAAAAGCAATAGGCTCATTTTATTACTTGCTGCAAACTTCCTTTTAATTAAGTTTTTATTCTTTAAAAAGTTTGATTATAAAAATCTAGTAAAAATTCTAAAAAAAACAGGCGTTGACAAATACCCTGACAGAGCCAAAAACCTTCTTGCTGCCATGGAAAATGACACTGGAAGTTTCTTTCTGTTAATGGAAGAATGTTTAATGGATAACTTGGTGAAAAACAGAAAGCTTATTATTGATAATAAGGAATATGATAAAATTATTATCACACCTCTCATTATGGACTTTGGTACTAAAACAGTTTATTATGATGAAATTCACTATAATAACAGACCTATAAACAAACCTGTTGTAAAACAAATAATAGACATATTTAATGGAATTAAAAATTATAAAAAATTATCTCGCTATAACATGCTCGAAATATATCCATTTATGGGCATAAATACAACTAATTATTCTTTAAATGAAATACGAATAATGCTAAACACATACTTTGACAATTATAAAGGATCCCACCAAGCATTTAAAAAGAAAATGGGGAATTTTAGTGGCTCTATGCAAAACATAGCCGACAATAGGTATGCAGGAATAAAGCTCTATCCACCTTTAGGATTTGATCCTTGGCCGGAAAATAAAAGAGAACTTGAAAAAGTTCAACTGCTTTATGATATATGTCAAAAAAAGGGCATTCCTATTACATGTCATTGTAGCGATGAGGGTTTTTCTATCAAAAACAATAAAGAAATGGAAAAATTAACATCTCCTTTGAAATGGGAAAAAGTTTTAAAAAATTATAACAGACTAACCCTTAACCTAGCTCATTTGGGTAAACAAGACCACTCTGACGACTGGCAAAAAATAATATTAAAACTTATAATAAAACATGCTAATGTTTACTCTGACATATCTTATAGAGGATTTGACAATAAATTTTATGAATATTTAAAGAAAACAATTTATTCATATAAAGATTCTTCAATAAGAGAAAAAATAAAAAAGAGAATTCTTTTTGGATCCGATTTTATGATTAACCTGTTAAAAACCGAATCTTACTGTGATTACTTTGATGTTTTTTCAAAGACAAAACATTTTACCCCTGATGAAAAAGATTATTTTTGTTCAATTAATCCTCAACGCTTTCTATTTAAAAATGAACTTGCTAAATTTAAACCTAAAACTCCTTCTAAGTCTAAATTATACCATAAAAAGATTTAACTTAAATACAATCCCAAGACTTGGGTATATAGTTAACTGGTTTAGCTTAAGCTAAACATCGGGGCTTCAGGTGGAGTCTTAGAATAAGATAAAGGTAAAAAACAACATTTCCAAAAACTAAGGTTTCTAGAAATATCATCATTCTCTTAAATAACTGCACCCTAAGACCCCACTTTTTGTAAATGCAGTGTCACTCTTATAAGCTTCAGAACGTCTACTTAAGTTGTTTGGAGTTCTTGTATACATAATTTGCCAATTGATTGCGATCACTTAAATCTAATTTTGCTAAAATTTCAGATATAATATTTTTAATTCTTCCCACACTAAGGCAAAATCTTTGAGCTATGTCCTTATTATTCATACCTTCTGCAACCATTTTCATTATCTCTATATCTCTTTCTTTAAACTCATGTTCCTTAACAACAGTAATCTCTTCTTTGCTTTCTGTATTAACATTTTTCATAACCGAACTATAAGGATTCCTGCTGAATATTCCAAATCCTTTAGCAGTATTTTTCACAGCTTGAATAAGCTCTTCCGGTGTAATATCTTTTAATATGTATCCATCTGCACCACTTCTTAATGCTTTATATACATTCTCATCATCTTCAAATGTTGTTAAAATTAGAACTTTTACTTTAGGACATTTTTCTTTAATTAATCTTGTACCTTCTATTCCATCACATACAGGCATTTTAATATCCATTAACATCAAGTCCACATCTTCACTTTTGCATTTTTCAAAAGCCCTTTGCCCATTTTCAACACAGTCTATAACGCGTATATCTTTATCATTTTCAATTATACTTTTAAGACTTTCGCTTAATAGTTTTTGATCATCTGCAATAATAACTTTTATCATACATATTTCCCCCCCTGCTGTTTTATTTATCCTTGTAATGAATAACAAAAATCTTAAAACCACTTATACCAATAAATTTTTTACTGGCAAAGTTTCCACCCCCTAAATTTGTGAATAACACCTATATCAAAAGCTATACTTCCAGTGGAAGTTCTAAATTTATTTTAAATCCATCATTATGACCTGTATCAAATCTCACTTTTCCATCTAACTCTTTAATCCTCTGCTCCATACCATTTATACCAAAGCCCTTTTTGATTTTTTTACATCCCTCTCCATCATCACTTATCTTTAGTTTAATCTTACCATCTTTAAATCTTATATCAATATGAATATTTTTTGCTTTACCATGTCTCACAGAATTAGTCATAGCTTCTTGACACACTTTATATAAAGTATATGAATATACAGGATTTCTATAATCATAAATACCATCAATGGAAAGTTTAACGTCTGAACCTGATGTCTTAAACTCCTCCACAAGCTTCTCTATTGCAGTTATAAACTTATTTACCTCTAACTTTTCAGGCACAAGTCCATATATAGATCTTTTCAGTTCCTTCATTCCTTCTCTTGCAGTGTTAATTGCTTCAGTCAGTCTAGCCTTAGCCTTTGATGGATTGTTCATCATTTCCATTTTACAAACCTCAAGAAGCTTTATTAAAAGTACCATACTATGGCCTAAAGTATCATGTACATCCACTGCAAAACGATTTCTCTCTTTTGTTATTGCCAATTCCTCAACAGTCTGAGCATGCTCTTTTAACTTCTCTATCATTTTTCTTAATTCAGAATTTTTTACATTTAGCTCATCTGCCAACGCCTTATGTTTGTTACTCATAATTTCAAGTTCTTCTGTTCTTTTAATTACTCTCTGTTCTAATGTCTCATTCCACATTTTAATTTCATCTCTAGACTTTTCTATTTCTTTAGAAGATATCTTAAGTTTGTTATAAAGCCTAGCATTTTCAACGGATACACCTGCCTGACAGGCAATTAGGTCTAAAACTTCAAGTTCTTCACCTGAAAAAAGATTTCCAATAAGACTATTGTCTAAATAAATAACTCCTAACATCTTTCCCTTTGCCATTATGGGAGTACACATAACAGATCTAATTTTATTTATAATAACACTTTCCTGAGTATTAAACTTTTGATCTAATAAAGCATCTGAAACAATAAGTGGAACTTTTTCATCTTCAACTTTCTTTATTACACTCCGACTTATTTTAAAACTTTCAGCACCAATTTCCTCTTTTGATACATTTCTTGAAACAAAAGCTTCCAATTTCTGATTTCCCTCTTCAGGATACAAAAATAAAATTCCTCTTTCTGCTCCAACATGCTCTAAAACACTGTCCATAATCTTTTCCATAAGTTCATCTAAATCCAGAATTGAACTTAAGTACCTGCTTGTATTTAATATAGTTGAAAGCTTTCTCTCCATATTTAATCGCATGCTACTCATTGAATTATGAGTTTCGTATTCATCCTTTGTCTCTATATAACTAAAACACTTTTTAACATAATGAACTGCACCAATATCTTTAAATATTTTATTAGCAGTTTTAAACATGTTATTTGCCTTTGTTTCAAGTCCTGATAAATTGTACATCATTGCCAATTCATAAAGTCCTTTAGCTGTTTCATACCTTCTGTCAATTCTTTTTGTATGTAATATACTTTTCATCAAAATCTTTCTAGCCTTTTGTTTTTTTCCTGCAAAAAAGTATGCTTTGGCCAAGCACCTTAAGGCACCTCCATAGTGATTTACCCAAGATTTTGTTTTCTTTACAGCCTTCTTTGCAAAATACATAAGATTTTTTAATTCTTTTTCACTAAGTTTCCCCTTACTGTATCTCTTTTCAGACTTTCTGATTAGGGCTTCTGCCAAATATGGATAAACATTTATAGTATATTCCTTAATAAAAGAATTATTTTCTTCTACAATTTTTGCTTTCTCTAAAGTTTTTACTGCTTTATCGTAATCTCCTCTCTCAAATTCCATATAACCTTTACAGATAAGAGTACAACAGTACAAATAATAATCTCTATCTTCTATATTCAACTCTAAAGCATTTTTTAAATTAATTTCAGCCTCATCAAAATTACCACTTTCCAAAAAGCAAAAAGCCAATTCAATATATGCTGACATAAGCCCATATTTGTTTTTGATTTTTTTGCTTATATCCAAGTATCTTCCATTCGCTTCTATGCCATCACTATATCTTGAAGTATATCTATATCCATAACCCACGCCATTTAAAACCATTCCCAACTCCCACATGTCACCAACTTCACTAAACATATCAATACTTTTTTGAAATGCTTTTATACTGTTATCATGCTCACCTTTCCATGAATATAAGTAACCTAAAAACTGAAAACTCTGAGCCATTCCCCACTTTTCACCGATTTCTTCTCTTAACTTAATTGCTTTTTTTTGATATTTCATAGATCTTTTAAACATAGGCAAACTAGCCAGCACAACCGCATATCCTCCAAGAGAATTTCCCAGATATTCAGTTTTTGGAAGTTTTGCTTCTGCTATATTTAACATTCTTAATATGATACATTTTAACTTATTATTATCTATAAGCACATAAAGCCAATTTAATCCAAGATAAGACGAAATTCTTTCCACATCCTCTTCTTTTAGTGGTTTATTCGGATTTTTGCTAAAAACTCCTCCAAAGGTACTTCTATATAAATGAATTAGAATTTCAATTACAAAGTTAACTTCCCATTCCACCCTACTTTTAGGAATTCTCTCACCTAAAAGATAAAGGCTTTTTATAAAATTTTCTTCACTCTCATCCCAATTACCTTTCTTAAAATATGCCCGAGCAATTTTTTTATATATACGAGCTTTATCAATTTTTTTAGGTAAAAATTGAATTATTTCTTCTAAAAGCTCAATAGCTTCATTATTTTTTCCCATTGTAAGATAAACATCCACAAGTTTCGAGTAACAGCCAATCCATTCCTTATTACCTGTATCCTCTTTTTTTATAAGTTCTGCCCCCATAATATAGTACTTTACAGCTTCTTCGTTGGCATAGGCAATTTTTGCCTTATCTGCCGCAGGTATAAGATACTGCCTCATCTTTTCCTCATCACAGGCTTCGACATAATGATGTACCAACTCAAATAACACGTTTTCCTTATTATCTGCCCCTTCTTTTTCAATAACCTTTGCAATGCTTTTATGTATTATCCTTTTCTCCTCATCCCCAATCATTTGATAGAAAGTTTCTCTTATCCTATCATGAACAAATAAAACGCTTCTTTTACCTTTAACTTTCTCTAGTAACTGTAATGATATAAATTTATCAATCATTTCAATAAAATCATCTATATCAATATCACATATACTATAGAGCACGCTAATCTTTACTTCTCTCCCTACCACAGCAGCTTTAGTCAAAATGTCAATCTGCTTTTTTGTAAGCTGATTTATTCTTTTAAGTATCGCTTCAATCATGTTTCCAGATACAGATATTGAATCAAGTTTATTTTTGTCAAAATTCCATGAATCCTTATCTCTAAATACCGCTCCTTTTTCAACTAATTCTCTCAAAAGGTTTATTGAGAAAAATGGATTCCCT
This sequence comes from Herbivorax alkaliphila, assembly GCF_030848475.1. Lineage (GTDB taxonomy): Bacteria > Bacillota > Clostridia > Acetivibrionales > Acetivibrionaceae > Herbivorax. The sequence continues at coordinate 43,471 of NZ_JAVDDS010000025.1, read as the reverse complement.
CTAGTTTTAGTTTGAATAAATGATGTTAACTTCTCAACATTCTTTTTCTTTTCTCCAAGTATATTTGCTACAAGTGTATTTAGCTTTTCAAATCCCAATGAATTCAATTGTATTTCATCAAGAGGGTATTTTCTTTCTTTTGCTTCAGCCTTTAAGTCTAAGAGACCATGTCCTAAGCTTACTTCATCCTTTCTATAAGTTCCCACTATAAAAAGTTTTTCATTTCCCATTCTTCTTAAAATCTCATCTAAAAGATTAAGGCTTCCTTCATCTGTCCATTGCAAATCATCTAAAAAAAGCACAACTTCACTTTTAAAAGGAAGTTTTATGAAAAACTTTGCCAGTACCATTAAAAGCCTTTGATTTTCTCTTTGTGGGTCTAAAGAATTCAGCTTTTGTACCTTTCCAAGATACTTTTTCATTGATGGATTTAAAGTAATGAAAATTTCTCCAAAAGGCTCTACAATTTCTCTTAACCTTTTAATCTCAGCATCAAATTCTTTTGATTCCATCCTTTCAATATAACTTATATATTCATTTATAAGCTCTTTAAATATTTGATATGGTATTTTGTTTTTTTGATCTAAACACCTTGACTTCAAAAACACACCATTATTCTCATATACATTTTTTGATATTTCATCGACAAAACTAGTCTTTCCCGAACCTGACTCACCAGCCACCAATAACATTTTAGAATTACCATTTCTTGCAGAATCCAAAAGCTTTTGGGCTATTTTTAATTCTGTTTCTCTTCCAGTTATTCTTGTGTTATATGTCAATTTTACTTTAAAATCACGATCTCCAGGCTTAAATGTATAATTACCTTCTATAATTCTTTCTAAATCAAATAAAAGTCCTGCTGCACTCTGATATCTCAAGTCAGGATCTTTTAAAAGAAGCTTCATTATTACTCCACTAAGAGAATAAGGTACATCTTCACGTATTTTACAAAGTTCTTCAGGTAAAAGTGCAAGCTGTTGATGAAGTATTTTGTTAACATCCTTACCTCTAAAAGGAGGAGTTCCTGTCATCATAGCATAAAAAACCACACCTAAAGAATATAAGTCACTTCTCTCATCCACTCTTCTATTAAGAATTCCTGTGGCTTCAGGTGACATATAACCAAAAGTACCAACAACCTCATCCTGTCCATTTATTTCTCCAAGCTCAAGTATATTAGAAACTCCAAAGTCAAGAAGTTTTATATTTATATCATTTTTTCCATTTTCCACAAATATATTTCCAGGTTTTACATCTCTGTGAATTATAGATTTGCTGTGAACATACTCCAATGCTTTTGTTAGCTGTTTAAAAATCTGAATACTTTCATCTATTGAAAACTTTTTTTCTCTTCTTAAAAGCTCATCTAAACTTTGACCATTCAAAAACTCAGTAACTATATAAGGTACTCCCTCATGATCACCCATATCATATACCTCTATTATGTTAGGATGATTAAGTCTGCTAATTATATGTACTTCTTTTTTAAATCTTATAACATCTTCTATGTATCTTGTTGTAATTTTATCCTTCATTAATTTAACAGCAACAAATTGTTTTGTCTCTGCGTCCAAAGCTTTATAGACAAAACTGCTCCCACCTTCACCATATAATTCTACAATTTTATACTTTTCATTAATTATTGATCCTATGTAATCCATAAATGCATCCCCTAATAAATGGCTAATATCTTTCCATAAGTAATAATATCATATCACAATAAATGGTGCAATAAATTATTAATTATAAAAAACCCCACATATTTAATGTGGAGTTCCATTTTTCCTCGTATTTTAATTGCCAACTTAAATATTTTTTATCCGAAAACAGCTGGTATGTTACATAACTTTCTCAAAAATTATCCCCTTGTTAAATTTGTCATTACCACCTTTATCTGTGTAGGAAAACATAATTTTATGGGTTTTTCTGGCGTTTTGAATTAGGAGGACATCAAAACTACAGGTGTTTGCCAACAGCATTTCTACTTTTTGCAAGTTTTTCTTATAACCATCTTTCAATTTATAACCTTCTCTCTTCTTTAAAAAGTTAACCGTTCCATTCTTCTATATTAATCTCAAAATACTCCCCTTGTATAAACATTCCACACAGATACATCCCTTCTTTTTCTTTTTTTAATATGCAACATTACCAGCTGACAATTTATATAATACATCACAAAAGGTCACGTATGTAAGTGCCATTAGTCACTACTTTCCGTGACTATGGTCACTACTTTTATAAAAAAAATGTGACTATAGTCACGGAAAAACGTGACCATAGTCACAAAAAAACGTGACCTCAGCCACGTTTTTTGTCTGTTATCATCTTATACAGATGTACTTAGTAAATGCAAAGAAAAATATTTTGCTCTGTAATGATGCTTTACATACTATCCAAAGTATTTTTAACCTCTTTTAGAAAGTCTTCAGTATTAACCACTTTCTTTTCTTTTTGTTCAGATAGCATTGCTAAATCTTTTGTCATTACACCTTTTTCAATTGTCTCAATTGCTGCTTTCTCAAGCTTGCTTGCAAACTCTACAAGCTCATCTATTTTGTCAAGTTCTCCACGTTTTTTAAGAGCTCCAGACCATGCAAATATAGTGGCCATTGAATTGGTAGATGTCTCTTCACCTTTTAAATGTCTGTAATAATGCCTTGTAACTGTACCATGAGCAGCTTCGTATTCATACTTTCCATCAGGAGAAACTAAAACTGATGTCATCATAGCTAAACTTCCAAAAGCAGATGCTACCATATCCGACATAACATCACCATCATAGTTTTTACATGCCCATAGCATTCCACCTTCAGACCTTACAATACGTGCGACAACATCATCAATTAATGTATAAAAGTATTCAATATTGTTCTCTTCAAACTTGTCCTTGTATTCAGCTTCAAAAATTTCAGCAAATATGTCTTTGAATCTATGGTCATAAGTCTTTGAAATGGTATCTTTAGTTGAAAACCAAAGATCTATTTTTTTATCAAGTGCATAATTAAAACAAGCTCTTGCAAAACTTTTAATAGACTTATCTGTATTATGCATTCCAAGCATAACACCTGGTCCATCAAATTCATGAACTGTTTTTTTAGAAACTTTTCCGTCTTCAGACGTAAAAACAAGTTCTGCCTTTCCTGATGTCTCTGCATGAATTTCAGCATCTTTATATATATCACCATATGCATGCCTCGCAATTGTAATAGGCTTTTTCCATGGCTTAACGAAAGGCTTTATACTGTTTGTTACTATTGGGGCACGAAATACCGTTCCGTCTAGTATTGCCCTTATAGTTCCATTTGGACTTTTCCACGTTTTTTTCAAATTATATTCTTCGACTCTTTGAGCATTAGGAGTAATAGTTGCACACTTTACTCCTACACCATATTCCTTTATGGCATTAGCCGAATCAACTGTTATCTGATCGTCTGTTTTATCTCTCTTATCAAGACCTAAATCATAATATTCAGTTTTCAAATCCACATATGGTTCTAATAGAATATCCTTTATCATTTTCCATATAACTCGCGTCATTTCATCTCCGTCTATTTCTACTAACGGAGTACTCATTTTTATTTTACTCATTATTACTTCTCCTCCCTGTAATTTAAAATTTATGTGAAAGATTATATCATGCTTAAACAGTGATAAATACCCTACTATTTTAAAATAAATTTCTCCATTAATCAAGAAGGTTATAAAATAAGGTATTTTTCATTCTATTAATATGTAATAGAGGGCATAATTCATTAAGTGATATTTAAAAAGGATATAATATTTTTAAAAAATCATACTCTTTTCAAAAAATTATCATACATGTATTCTCAATGCCTTAAAATCACCTGTAACAGCTGGTATAAGTGTAGAATCGCTCTTTATCATTTTTTCATTGCCGCCCCTATAATTAATTTGACATTCTCCATCTAAAACAAGACTTATTGCTTATAACATTGAAATGATTTAAAATACTATTTATAATCTAAATTAAAATACTTTTATTTTTGGAGGGAGAAATGAATAAAAAGGTCACTATGGAGTCCATAGCCAACGAACTTGGAATAACTAAAAACACAGTGTCTTTAGCCCTTAGAAACATGCCTGGAGTCAGCGAAAAAACACGCAGACTTGTTATTAAAACCGCCCAACAAAACGGCTATAAATACAAAAACTCTTTAGATACAGTAAACAACTGCAAAGCTAAGAATATCTGTCTTATGCTTTCAGATGATACAAGAAGTTCTGTTGATTTCTTTTCTTTTATACAATATGGAATTGAATCTAAAGCAAAGGAAAATAATTTAAATACAATACTTCATTGTTTTGATGAAAAAAAAGATTTTGAAGTTCCACTGTGCATAAAAGATGGCATCATTTCAGGCATAATAACTCTTGGAAGGCTTTCACCAAAAACTCTAAAGTCTATCATTGCCCTTGATGTACCTCTTGTTGTAATTGATCATTTCTTTGATGATGTTAAGGCCAGCTACATACTAAGTGACAACGTATCAGGTGGTTATATCGCTACAGAACACCTAATTAACTCAGGTCATAGAGAAATTGGCTTTTGCGGAAACATATTTTCATCTTCAAGCTTTTTTGATAGATATCTTGGCTATTTAAAAGCTTTAACTCAATATAAGATTGATGTCAACCCACTTTACTCAATAACAGATACTTGCATGGCAGAGATGTCAAGTCACAAAATGATAATTGAAAAATTAGAAGAATTCCCCTCTTTCCCTACTGCTATGTTTTGTTGTAATGACATTGAGGCTATATCTATAATAAAAGCTTTGTCTTTAATGGGAATAAGTGTTCCTGATGACATATCCATCATTGGATTTGATGATATTGAATTGTCAAAAAATATTTCTCCTGAACTAACCACCATGCATATTTGCAAAGAACTTCTAGGAGAAAGAGCTGTTAAAAAGCTTACTTTACAAATGACCAAGACAGATTATACAAAAGAAAAAATATTATTACCAGCAAATTTAGTAGAAAGACAATCTGTTAAAAATATAGTAACAATTAAAAAATAACATCCGATTCTCATCATCCCAAACCCGCTAAACTATAAAAATCTTTACCTTAAGAATGGGACGTTATTTTTAAGCATTTCAAAAATCATTCTTATACTTTTTATGTTGTTATTTGGCTTTAACTAAACGAGTTCACTAAGGTTAATCATAAAAACTTCAGGCAAGGATTTTCCTCACCTGAAGCCATAATACCTAAACTTTGTCCAATCAATTTGCTTTAAACATAATCTTATCTTTGAAGCAAAAAATACTAAACCGATTTACTTTTTCAATGCTTTTTTGTATAAATTAATATACTCTTTAGCTGATCTCTCCCAGCTAAAATCTTCAGCCATTCCATTTTTCACGAGAAATTCCCATGTTGCTCTGTGATAATAAAAATGTACCGCCTGCTTAATTGCAAAAAGCATATCATGTGCATTGTATCTTGTAAAAGTAAATCCATTCCCTTTTTGTGTAATTTCATTATACTGTGTTACAGTATCTTTTAATCCTCCTGTTTCTCTTACAATAGGTATTGTACCATATCTTAAGCTAAACATTTGACTCAAACCACAGGGTTCAAAAAGAGAGGGCATTAAAAACATATCCGAAGCAGCATATATCCTCTGTGCCAGTAGCGGATCATATTTTAAATTAACAGATAGTTTATTTGGATATTTCCCCTCATAATGCTTTAACATCTCTTCATATCCTTGTTCACCTGCACCAAGAATTATAAGTTGAACATCTAGCTTTAAAATATCCTCCATTGCAAAATCTATAAGGTCAAATCCTTTTTGGTCAACCAGTCTTGATATTATACCTATAATTGGTACATCAATTCTTTCTTCAAAGCCAGCTGCTTGCTGAAGCATATGCCTGTTTACAAGTTTCCCTCCAATATTGTCCTTACTGAAATTTGCATGAATTCTCTTATCTGTAGCAGGATCATTAACTTCCATATCAATTCCGTTTAAAATACCATAAAGATCATCAGATCTCAACTCTAAAATATTATTTAAATTCTCACCAAAAAAATCAGTCTTAATTTCTTTTGAATAAGTCTTACTTACGGTAGTAATAATATCAGAATAAGCCACACCTGCTTTTAAGTAATTTACTTGATCATAAAATTCAATGCCTTCAGGGTTAAAATATTCCCAAGAAACTGCCAGTATTTCACTCAATACGTCTTTAGGATACACTCCCTGATATTTAAGATTGTGTATTGTGTACACCGTCTTTATTCCCTGATAAAAATCCAAATGCCTGTAATGTGCATTAAGTAACAGGCTCACCACTCCAGTTTGCCAATCATTACAATGAATAATATCTGGTTTAAAGTCAATAACAGGCAAAACTTCTATTAATGCCTTGCAAAAAAAGGCAAATCTCTCTGCTTCGTCATCATAGCCATAATAACCATCTCTTCCAAAGTAATATTCATTGTCCAAAAAGTAGTATATAACTCCATCCTGTTCTAAACTTAAAATAGCACAAAATTGATGTCTCCATGAGATGTCAACATATATGTAACCAACATATTCCATTTTGTCAACATACTCTTGCGGTATGTTTTTGTACTTAGGCATTATCACTCTTATGTCCTGCCCTAAACTGCTTAGTGATTTAGGAAGTGAAGCTGCCACATCGGCCAACCCTCCCGTTTTTGCAAATGGATCTACTTCTGATGATGCAAAAAGAACTTTGTTTTTTTTCATAAAAGACCTCCTGCGTATTTTTTTTAATGCTTAGCTTAATTCACCTGTTAAAAGGTGGTTTTTCTTGACGTGCTATTTTTATTACTAACATTGCCTCATATATATTATAATAAACATTTTAAATAAGTAAAATCATTTTTACAAAAATTACGCATATTATTATTTTCAAAATTGATAATAAAATGTCTACATCTCTTTATACTAATTAATAATATCATAACAGTAGTTACAATAAAAAATAATATTTATTAATTATTTGGAGGCTTATTATGGAAGCAAATAAAAAATGGGATTTGACTGCTTTAGCATCAATACCATTGATTATGACTCTTGGAGGTTCAATGTTAATACCCATACTTCCAACCATTGAAAAAGAAATAAATATAACTAAATTCCAATCAAGTTTAATACTAACAATATACTCTTTTGCATCTATACTTTTAGTTCCTGTTGCTGGATATCTTTCTGACAAACTAGGAAGAAAAAAAATAATAATACCAAGTCTTATTATAACAGGTATTGGTGGAATTGTTTCAGGTCTGGCAGCCTGGCTTATTCCAAATCCTTTTTGGGTAATAATTATAGGGCGTTTAATTCAGGGAATAGGTGCCTCAGGTGCTTTTCCTGTAGTTATACCAACCGTTGGAGACATGTTTAAGGAAGAAACTGACGTAAGTAAGGGACTTGGTATAATAGAAACTTCAAATACATTTGGAAAAGTAGTAAGCCCTATATTAGGGGCAGCCTTGGCAGCTCTTTTATGGTTTATTCCTTTTTTTGCAATTTCTTTTTTTGCAATAATATCAATTTTGCTTGTCATATTTTTAGTAAAAACTCCCAGTAAAGAAGAGGAAGAAAAAAAAGACAACTTTAAGGTATTTGTAAAAAAAATAAAAGATTTATTAAAAAAAGAAGGTCGTTGGCTTTCAGGTATTTTCATTGGCGGTTTGATAACCACCTTCATCCTTTTTGGACTTCTATTCTTCTTTTCTTCAATCCTAGAAGACAATCATGGTATAGAGGGAATTCCAAGAGGTCTGATTGTTGCTGTTCCTCTTTTAACTCTTTGTATTACTTCTTTTGTCATTGGAAAAATCATAGGAAAGAAAAAATTTTTAATGAAATGGATAATAGTAGCTGGAAATACATTAACTATAGCTTCACTTATTATTTTAAGCTTCTGGGATAATTTAGTGTTTTTAACCACAATTCTTTCTTTTGCCGGTATAGGAATCGGTGCAATTCTTCCATGCCTTGATGCACTAGTAACTGAGGGTGTGGAAAAACTACATCGGGGAACGATAACAGCCCTGTACAGCAGCATGAGACTACTTGGAGTCGCAATAGGTCCTCCTATTGCCGCTTTACTTCTTAAATCAGGTACTATGGCAGTTTTTTATACCCTTGCCGGAGCAGGTTTGGCAGCAATTATTTTAACACTTCTTCTTATAAGGCCTAAAAAAAACCACCCCAAACCTGCCTGATTTTTAGGTCTTATAGAATCTCAAATTAAATAATTCAAAAGCTTTTGCTCATTTCATTTTCAAATCTTTTTATCTTATTCTAAGAATCCACCTTCCACAAGGTGGAGTGCCTCTTATAAATCTTCAGGTGAAGTTGAATCTCCACCTGAAGCATCGATGTTTAGCTTTAGCTAAACGAATTCACTTGTTATGAAAGTTCAAAATACAGCAGTCAAGGAAATACATTCCTCCTGCTGTATTAAGTAATACCTTAAAAATAACGCCTCATTCTTAAAGATAAAATCCCAATGATTTAACCATCTAAAATTTTAATTTATATTTGTCTGAAATCTTACATCAAAGTTCTTTATATCAGATACCATCTTTATAGACAAGTACAAAAATGTTATGAATGATATTATAATGGCTAACAAACTAATTTGTGTTATAGCTTTTCTTAAACCAGCTATTTGATTAGCGACAACTTTTCTCTCAATACCTTTTGCCCACATGCCAATCACCTCTCCATTGTCATTTTTAATCGGTGTATACTTTGTAATGCATTTTTGCCCCACAATAGAGGTCTCAGCTATGTAATCTCTTCCCTGCTCTAAAACATTCTCCCTAACCTGATTAGAGGCTTTAGCTCCTATGGGTCTCGTCCCATCACTTCTTAAAATATTTGTAGAAACTATTGTATCCCCCATAAAAATAGTTAAAAATGTATCTGGACTGACTTTGTCTACTATTTCAAAGTTTTCGTTTAAAGAATTAGATCCTTTGTATAATTTGTTGTTTATAATTGACCAATTTCCTTCATATACATCGTCAATTAGAGCATGTCCTAATTCTGAACTAACTGTTAATCTATCTTCTATATTATCATTTTCAAGCTTATCAACAACATTACCAATTGTATATCCCTGAATGGTAAACCAGATCAAAAAGAATGTACCTATAAGTAATACTGACATCATTAAAACTTTTTTTTGAGCTTTATTACTATCAGAATCAGGTTCAATAAATGAAACATTGAGCGTATCTATGTCACTAAGATATCTTTTAGAATAGAGCAGCAATATCATACAACCCAATAAACCACACAATATAGATACAACAACAATAGAAGCCCTCATAGCAAATATCTGCTCTGCCTGATTACCGACATAAGTCTTAGGCATACTCACAGACCATATTCCAACTATTTCACCCTCATTATCTATTATAGGGACATATTTAACGGCATGCCTTTCACCTAGAATACTTTCTTCCCCTTCATAAGAAACGCCATTTCCAAAAATACTTTCTACTACATTATCTGATACCCTAGATCCAATAACTCTTTCACCTTCACCATCTAGAACACTTGTAGATACTCCTTCATCTGCAAGATATATAGTTGCAAGAGCACCTGTTTTTTCTTTAATTTCATCTACAATCTCAAAATTATAACTTATTAAGTCTTCTCCTATAAATAATCTGCCATCCCTAACATTCCAGTCACCATCATACCTGCTTTCAACAATATTCAAACCAAGTGCTGAAATAGAATCTAGTTTCTTAGATATGTTATCTTCAACTAAATTACTTACTCTGTTGTTGGTTACAAAAAAAATGGTAGCTGTAAATAGCACAATAAGAACAATCGAAACCCTCAGCAGCTTTTTTTTAAGCATAACCTTTTTTTTCATTATTACATCTCCTCCTAATAAAAATTTTAAAATGTAACTATATATAATAATTTTTTTATCTCATACAGAAAAACTTGCGATATTGCTCTAATATTGTTGGATAATCCATTAAATAAATCAGTGTAAAGCTAATTTATTATAAAGTGTTTCATGTCTTCTAGAACTTTAATTAAAAAGACAGATAAAAACTACTCTTCAAACATAATATTATACTATGTAGAAAAAATTTGCAATACTTTTGAAGAATTTTATGTTTTTTTGTTGATTGAAATATAATTTATCCTAGAACTTAAAAGCAAAAAAAATATACTTTTAAAAGCAATTCCAAGGTTTATCCTCAGGGGGTTTGCATTTAAATTCTATCTTTTTTTTAGTTGTAGGATGAATAAAGCTTATTTCATTAGACCATAATGCTATTTGCTGACCTAGAGAATTCAGTTTTCTGCCATATTTTTGATCCCCATATAAAGGGTGGCCTGCCTTAGAGAATTGAACTCTTATTTGATGAGGGCGACCAGTATGTAAATTTATCTTCACCAAACTAAAATTATTATTTTCATTCAAAACGTTATATTCTAAACAAGCATACTTGGCACCTTTTGTACTCTCGCTTACTATGTTTACAGTATTTTTACTTTTATCCTTCAAAAGATAATCTTCCATTTTGCCACTTTTATCTTTTAAAACACCATGAATTACAGCTAAATATCTCTTATAAAACTCTCTTTTTCTAATAAAATCTGAAAGTCTAGATGCAGCTTTAGAAGTTCGTGCAAACACCATTAGACCGCCAACTGGACGATCTAGTCTATGAACAAGGCCTAAATATACGTTGCCAGGTTTATTATACTTTTCTTTTATATAACCTTTTAAAGCTGTTAACATATCTTCATCATTTGTAGAATCCCTTTGAACAGGCATATTAACAGGTTTTTTTACCACCAAAAGATGATTGTCTTCGTAAATAACATCTATTTTTTCTCTTTTAACCATCACTTTGCCTCCCAGCGACCATAAATACCACAGGGCAAAATAAGACCTGTTTTAGAAACAGGAATTCCCACTTCTCCGCAGGAAATATTGCCCTTGTATTTCTTAGCAACAGTCATTTTGAGAATGTTTGAAACTACAGTTGGTGAAAAACCTGTTGTATAAGAGTTTATAAGAAAAAATAAAGGCTTTGAAGACAATACTTTCATACATTCTTCAACAAATTCAAAAAGAGACTCTTCTATCTTCCATAACTCTCCTTTTGGACCTCTTCCATAAGAAGGAGGATCCATAATTATACCATCATATTTATTTCCACGACGCTGTTCTCTTTTGACAAATTTAATAACATCATCAGTTATAAAGCGAACTGGTCTATCTGAAAGACCTGACAGTTCCACGTTTTCCTTTGCCCACTTTACCATTCCTTTAGCAGCATCAACATGACACACTGAAGCTCCTGCATGTGCTGCTGCAACAGTAGCACCTCCTGTATAAGCAAAAAGATTTAACACATTAATCTTCCTTGACTGAGAATGTATTTTTTCTATTATCCAATCCCAATTAATCGCCTGTTCAGGGAAAATTCCAGTATGTTTGAATCCAGTAGGTTCTATAAAAAAAGACATACCTTTATATGAAATACTCCATCTAGAAGGTATTTTTTTCTTATACTCCCACTTGCCCCCTCCTTTTGAACTTCTATGATAAATAGCATCTGCATTTTTTGAAAAACTCTTTTCTTCACTAACAGGCCAAATAATTTGTGGATCAGGTCTTCTCAAAACATACTTTCCCCATCTTTCAAGCTTTTCTCCATTACCTGTATCTATAAGTTCATAATCTTTCCAATCCTTTGTAACTAACACAATTACTCCTCCATTTAAACTAATTACTGTAAGTCTTTTTCCGCTTTCTCTAAAACCGCTTTTTGGGCTTCTTTGATGGCTAATTTGCAGAAATGTTCCTGACAGTTTAACTTTTCCTTTTCTTTCTTGTCCACTTCTACATAACCACCATTCTTATCCAACATTCTTCCTTTTTGGGTGTCTTTCATACATGTATTTAATATTTCTATTAATCGTTTAGAAATATCAGAATCTTCCACAGGAAACAGTATTTCAACTCTACGGTCAAGATTTCTCCCCATCCAGTCTGCACTAGATAAATAAACTAAATCTTCACCATCATTATGAAAGTAATATATTCTCCGATGCTCTAAAAATCTACCAACTATACTTTTTACTCTAATTCTTTCACTAAGCCCTTTAATACCTGGTCTCAAGCAACAAATTCCTCTTACTATTAAATCAATTTCGACACCAGCCTCTGAAGCTGCATAAAGCTCATTTATTATACCTTCATCCACAAGGGAATTTAAATTTGCAATTATTTTGGCTTTTTTTCTATTACGTGCATTTTCAGCTTCTTGGCGTATAAGCTTTTTAAACCTCTTTCTCAGTGTTACAGGTGCAACAGCTAATTTATACATTCTATTGAGTCTCGAATACCCTGACAACATATTGAAAACTGCTGAAGCATCTGCCCCAAAATAAGGATTTGATGTAAAAAGCCCTAAATCTGTATAAATTTTTGCCGTTGCATCATTGTAGTTTCCAGTACTCATATGAACATATCTTTTAATGCCATCTTCTTCCTTTCTTACCACTAAAAGTATTTTACAGTGAGTCTTTAAACCTACCAGTCCATATATTACATGACATCCTGCCATCTCAAGACGTTTTGCCCATATTATGTTGTTTTGTTCATCAAATCTAGCTTTAAGCTCAACAAGCACTGTAACCTGTTTACCGTTTTCAGCAGCTTGAGCTAAGGCTTCAACAATAGGTGAGTTACCACTTACTCTGTACAGGGTCTGCTTTATTGCCAAAACATCAGGGTCGTTTGCTGCCTGTTTTACAAATTCAATGACAGGTTCAAATGATTGATAGGGATGATGAAGAAGTATATCTTTTTGAGAAATAGTACTAAAAATATCTTCTTTATCAATTAACTCTGGAACAGGCTGTTGTAGATATACTGGATATCGCAAATGATCATAACCTTTTATTGAGTGAACTTTCATTAAAAAAGTCAAATCTAAAGGCCCATTTATTTCATAAACAGTTTCTCTCGGCACTTCAAACTCTCTAATCAATATTTCTAAAAGATCCGGTGCCATCCCATGCTCAATTTCAAGTCTTATAACCATTCCCCATTTTCTTTTTTTAATATATTGCTGAATGGCTTCTAAAAGATCTTCTGCTTCCTCTTCATTAAGCCCTTGATCAGTATTACGTGTAATACGATAACAAGCCATTGTTATAATGTTATGCCCTTCAAAAATAGTTTTAATGTACATTTTAATTATATCTTCCAGTAATATAAAACACTTTTCATCATCTTCTCCTGGAAGCTCAATAATTCTACCCAAAACTGAAGGCACCTGAACCATTCCAAATATCGGTTCATCCCCTTCTTCTTTGTTTTCAATAAGCAATGCTATATTAAGACTTTGATTTAATACAAGAGGAAAAGGTCTGCTCCTGTCAACTACCATAGGCGTTAGAACAGGATAAACTGTATTATAATAAAATGTCTCAATAAAATCTTTTTGCTTTTCATTAAGATCTTTAGGCTTTAATAAAAATATTTTTTCCTTTTTAAGACAGGGGACAAGAGAACGATTGTAACAACTATACTGGTCACATATCATTTTATGAGCTCTCATAGAAATCAAATTAATCTGTTCTCTTGGCGTAAAGCCTGCAATATCAGGCTCTTTAAATCCTGCCAACACCTGATCAAACAGCGATGCAACCCTTACCATAAAAAACTCATCTAGATTTGAACTTACAATTGACAAAAATTTAAGCCTTTCTAAAATAGGGTTACTATTACCTTTGCATGCTTCATTAAGTACTCTTTCATTAAATTCAAGCCAGCTTAATTCTCTGTTAAAATAATTTCTCTTTAATTGGTATTCAAATTTTTTCATAAAATATCACCCTCTACATCTAATAACAGGTTTACTTCCCATTACTTCTTCAAAAAAATTGACGTTACTTGCAAAAGTCCATTTTTCCAACATAATATTCTGATCTGCCCACACATTAAAGTGCAGTTCCTTAGAATAATTGTTGATTTCAAGCTTCTTTATTTTTTGTTTATGAGATATATCTAAAGCTTCAGCTATTCTTAAAATCACTGCAAGTTTTGAGACAATTATTTTTTCACCAGCATCAAGTACATAATAATTATCATGTGATAAATTAGGAATTTCATCACTATGATATCTTGCTATATTTGCAACAATATTCAGTTCACTATCTGACAATCCCATAATATCCTGAAAACGAATAATATTATATGAATGAACATCGTGATTGTTATGATTTACATACTTCCCTATATCATGTAATATTGATGCCACTCTCAAATAAAATCTTTCAGTTTCACCAAGAACATGGATTTTCTTGCTTTGATCAAATATAGACAATGCAATTTTTTCAATAAATCTGCTGTGAACTTCATCAATAGAATATTTCTTTCCAATATGCCACACAGAAGTAATTATATCATCATATGCCTCCTTTTTTCTTGCGGTGTTAAATCTATCGTCTACCATATGTACTAAAAGCCCATGCCTTAGCGATACCATAGGTGCAAATATAGAATTTGCATTGGTCATTTCCAAAAAACTATTAAAAAGTATTATAGACGGCAAAAGAATTTCTGCCTGATTTTTTGAAAGACTAAACTCCTCTATTATCTGAGATGTCGTTAATCTATGAACTTTTTCATATAGCTTTTTAAGATCTTCTTTTTTAATTTGAAATTTATTGTTCTTTTTCTTTGTACATAATTTTATAATTGTTTTTAATTCTCCACCTAGGCCAACAAAGCTCTTAATATCGAATTTAGGTAGTATAAGTTTCATAAAATCTATTCTGCTTTCAATAAACTCCTCCATCAATCCAGGAAAATCAAGAGTTCTCTTTTCAAGACTGGCTAAAATTTCTCTAAGTCTTAAAGAACCAACTTTCATATATTCAGTAAATCGCAAACTGCCTTCGCTGTATACTGAAATTTCAACACCTCCTGAACGTATGTCTATTATTAATATGCCCTTATCAGTAAATTTCTTTTCATTAGCCATATAACTTCTTATAGCTTTAGACATTAAAAAACGTTCTTGAGCATTATTAATCACTTCAACCTCTAAACCAGTTCTATTTTTTATTTGCTCTAAAACATACTCTCTGTTTTCTGCTTCTCGTATTCCACTTGTACTTACTGCTCTATAATTCTTAAGTTTATAGTCTTTTATGATTTTTAAAAACCCTTTTAATGTATCACATGTATCATGAATTGATTCCACCTGTATCCTACCATATGAAAAAGTATCTTTACCTATATGAGTAGGCATATACAAATCTTCAAGAGGAATAATTTCCCCTTCTGATGTAACCTGTGCTATCATCATTCTTAAAGAATTAGATCCCACATCAATAGCAGCCATTACTTCATATTTTTCTTTCTCCATAAAAGGCTACATCCTTTCTTCTAAATTATTACTATACCGAAAATATTTTTAAAATAGAATGAATGTCTATACAAAGTATTATAACATTTAAATCTTATATATCAAATGTATTTTTTTTTGCACATGTTGTTTATCTTAATCTAATATTTTCAGATGAAGTAGCCCCACCATCTGAACCTTTGATATTTAGCTTTAGCTAAATGGGTTCACTAAATACACCTTTTATGCTTTTATTTTATTTTAAAAAAACATACATATTTTTATTGTCCCATTTACAAAATATTATTATAAATTTATAATATAAATTGTAAAAGTTTTAAGATATTATTATATAGAGGAGGGAATTTATGGAAGTTAATTCTTTTAAAAAACTAAAATTATATGGTTTTAACAATCTTACAAAAACTCTAAGTTTTAATATATATGATATATGTTATGCTAAAAATTTCAATCATCGCAAAGGCTATATTGACTATATTGATGAGCAATACAACGCTGAAAGACTAACTAAAATTTTGTCAAATGTATCATCAATAATTGGTGCTAATATTTTAAATATTGCCAGTCAGGATTATGAGCCCCAAGGTGCCAGTGTAACAATGCTTATTTCAGAAGAAAAAATCATAAATGCACCTATTGATGATTCTGATGAGACTGCATCTCCAGGCCCATTACCTGAAACAGTTTTAGCACACCTTGACAAAAGTCATATTACTGTGCATACTTATCCAGAAAGCCATCCTGATGATGGTATTAGTACTTTTAGAGCGGATATTGATGTTTCCACATGTGGACGAATATCACCTCTTAAGGCTCTAAATTATTTAATACATAGCTTTGACTCGGATATAATAACAATCGATTACAGGGTACGAGGCTTCACAAGAGATGTGTCCGGAAGAAAATTTTTTATTGACCATAAAATTAACTCTATTCAAAACTATATATCAAATGACACTAAAAATATGTATCATTTAATTGATGTTAATGTATACCAGGAAAATATCTTCCATACAAAAATGCTTTTAAAGGATTTTGATTTAGACAACTACCTTTTTGGAATTACAAAAAAAGACCTTAAGGCAAATGAAAAGAGAAAAATAAAACTTAAACTTAAAAAAGAAATGTCTGAAATTTTTTATGGTCGAAATATCTAATTTTCTATTTATAAATGCTTTAATGTTTAAGAACTAAATGGTATAATTAATTTATTATGTTTATAAATCAAGCTCTATAAAGATGATTAAATATACACATACTAAAAATACATTCATTAGCAATGGATTTTAATAAACACGATAGACTTTTTACTAAATAAAGGTCTATTACTAATTAATGAAAAGGATTTGAAATATGAATAACTTAACTTTTAATGAACTAAACTTGTCTTTTCAATTACAAAAAGCAATTGAAGACATGGGATTTGAAGAAACTACTCCAATTCAATCTCTAACCATTAATCACATACTAAATGGTCGTGATGTTATTGGACAGGCTCAAACTGGAACAGGAAAAACATGTGCTTTTGGAATACCAGCAATTGAAATGTTAAACTCTGACACTGAAGATCCACAAGTTCTAATATTGTGTCCTACAAGAGAACTTGCTATACAGGTATCAAAGGAATTAAAAAGTGTATCTAAATATAAGGAAAAGGTACGAATTCTCCCAATATATGGGGGACAGCCAATTAATCGTCAAATTAGTGCTCTTAAAAGACGCCCTCAAATTATAATAGGTACTCCTGGGAGAATTATGGATCACTTAAGGCGTAACACTCTAAAACTTATGAACATAAAGATGATGATTTTAGATGAAGCAGACGAAATGCTTAATATGGGCTTTAGAGAAGATATTGATACTATTTTACAAAAAATACCTTCTAAAAGACAGACCATCTTTTTCTCTGCTACTATGCCAAAAGAAATACTGGATTTAACAAAAAAATATCAAATCGACCCAATTCATGCAAAATCTGCACACAAAGAAATTACAGTGCCTGCAATTGAGCAATTCTATCTTGAAGTAAGTTCAACAGCTAAGCTGGAGGTATTGTCAAGATTACTTGATGTAAATGATATCAAACTATCTTTAATATTTTGCAATACAAAAAAAATGGTAGATGAGCTAACAGGAAGCCTTCAGTCAAGAGGTTATTCAGCTGAAGCTCTTCATGGTGACATGAAGCAGGAACAACGAGATCGTGTTATGTCCAAATTCAGAAAAGGCCTTATTGATACCCTTATTGCCACAGACGTTGCAGCTCGTGGAATAGATGTGGATGATGTAGAAGCTGTTATCAACTATGATATACCCAACGATGAAGAATACTATGTACACAGAATTGGACGAACAGGAAGAGCTGGAAAAGCTGGAAAAGCATTTACTCTTGTTGTAGGTCGTGAAATACACAAATTAAAAGAAATTCAAAGATACACAAAGTCATATATTAAATTAATTAAACCCCCATCTCTCATGGATGTGGAGGAAAGAAAAATTGGTAATACTTTAAATAAGATAGAAGAAACTTTAAATGATGGCAGTTTTTCCAAGTACGTACCATATATAGAAAGTGTTCTTGATGACTCAAATTCAGTAAAAAGCAGTGATAATTATGTGACAACTTTAGAAATTGCTGCAGCATTACTAAAAATAATGTTCTACAAAGATAATCCGCAGGATATCTGTGAGAAACCTACTAAGGATACCAATGTCCCTGATGGAATGGTTCGACTTTATATGGATATTGGCAGAAATAACAAAGTACAACCAAGGCATATTGTTGAAAGCATTGCTTCTTCTACAGGATTACCTGGTAAACTTATCGGAGCTATTAATATTTTTGATAAATTTAGTTTTGTTGATGTTCCCGGAAAATACGTCCCTCAAGTTTTAAAGTCAATGAAGGATAATACCGTCAAGGGTAGAAAAGTTGTCATTCAAAAATCCCATAAAAAACGAAAACGTCAAAGAAGATTATAATACTAATTTATAAATGTTAAAAGGGAGAAACCCCTCTTATAAGCTTCAGGTAGAGTAAAATCTCCACCTGAAGCACTATGTTTTACATACAGTTGATTTCACTTTAACACAAAAAACTATAAAACCTAAAATTCAACTCAGGGCTTCGTACAATTTTAAAACCCTATCAACTATCATTCTTTCACGATTGCCAAAAATAGGTTTTATTATATTAAGAGCCTCCACTGTTTTTTTTATATCCACTCCTCTTGTATATGTACTAAAATGTCTATTAAGATTATTACACGTTTCCAAACACAACTTACCTTTCTTAGCAACTTCACCTAACGCTTCTCTTTGTTCTTCAGGTGCATATCGGGATAAAATATCCAATATTTCACAGGCATTAGTTATCGTATTGGTTGTATCTATTTGATTTCTTTCATTGCCTGATGGAGAATATAACACCTCACCTATTTTTCCTGCAGCAAATATTCCATTTGCAATATTATATAATGTCTTGTACCCGTCCATATTTTCACCTCTTTCAAAACTTATTTTACTCATAGCTACTACGGAATAACCATAAATAAACCATTAGTTTTTTAGATCAAATGGTTTATCTCATGTATAATATGTGAAGTTCTTATCCTTCGTTACCTACCATATATAAATGTTTATCTTGTTCTAAGACTCCACCTGAAGCCTCGATGTTTATCTTTAGCTAAAGGAGTTCACTTTTTATATCATATAGTCCATTTTAGATTTTGATCTATAGTAGAAAATTAACCTTTACTTAAAAATAACCTATTTTTAGATATGGTAAAACGACCAGTCTGAAATCTCCTTAAATTAGGCAAGGGGCACCCCCTTGCCTATCCCTGATTTGCTTTACATAATTTCTATCTCATTTTAACACTCCACCTTCTATAAGGTGGAGTTCCTCTTTAATTTTAGATGATGATAAAGTCTCCATCTAAATCTCCGATATTTAGGCAAATTCACTATTCTTTGTTGCAATTGTAAGCTTGCCAACCATATGGTTCAGCAGGTTTTTCTAATGCCTCAATGTCTGTATTCTCTCTAAGCTTTTTTACTTTATCCTGTGCTAAAACATTACCTAGAATATCTTCACACTCTGCCAATACTTCGCATATGCAATTAATGTCAACAAACTTCACAATACCTCTACACGTGCTTGCAACAACCATGTTTCCTATGACAGCTTCAACCACAACAGCCTGTTTTTGCCCTGACTTAAGAACAATTACTACTTTTTCACCTTTAAGAAATCTAAGCAAATCTCTTATGTTGCTTGGAAACCTTCTGTGCCTATCGATCCCACCAATGTCTTGATACATAATATACACCTCCCAAAATGTTTTGCTACTATATAGTATGTATAAAATAAAATTGTTGCTACTTATTATGTCTAGTTGTTATGTTTGTAAAAAGACGCATTTTATCCTTTAAGTGTTTTCTAAATTTTATTGAAAAAACTTTTTAAAAATAGCAACATCAAAATAAGTATACTATTTAAATACCAATAATCAATTCCTCCAATCCTATCTTTCCCTAAAAATTTTTTTGCTGATTTATATCCATATTTCATAAGGTAATCCAACTCATCATCACTTAAATCAAAATCCAGAAAAGATATATTGGATGTATTTATTTTAATAATATTTTTTTCATTAAAACTAACATTTTCCGGGACACCAATATCGTATATACTGGAAATAATATTTTTAAGTATATTAAAAGGATTTAATCCATGAAAGCTCTTTTTGCCTTCTAATTTCATTCCTATTGAAGGTATATTAAAAGGATGTCCCCACCTATTCACATATCTAGTTTTACTATCAATCAGCCAAAAAGGAAAATTATCAAATACACCTCCATCAACAAAATTATGATCTATTTGTATATTATTCTCTATTCTTTTAACATGTACAGGTTTAAATACAAATGGCACACTTGTACTCATCCTAACAGCCTTTGCAACTTCTAGGTTATCAGGATTTATTCCGTAAAACTCCATATCATCTGGTAAAACAACAATTTTTCCTCTAGTAGCATCTACCGCTGTCATTCTCATTTTATACCCATTTGGATTTACCCTGTCTGATAATCCTCCTCTTAAGTCACCAAAGGTTCTTATTCCTCTTTTACGCAAAATACCATATATCCATTCTTCTATATAGTCGCCATCAAAAAGATACCCCTGCTTACAAAATTTAATTATTTTTTTGACAATGCCGCTACGCATATCAAAAAAGTTAGGCTCACCTAGATTGTGCTTATAGTCTTTGTTTAATCGTTCCATAAATAAAAAAGGATTCATATCTTCTTGTAAAGACCTTTGATCTTGAAAAAAATGTATGTAGTCAGATACCATAGGAATTCTCCTTACAATATCGCTGCCCTTTACTTTTTCAAAATTAAAATTATTTAAAATACCTCTTAAACTATGTGCACTGTAGCCCGATGCAAGAATAGTTCCCACTATAGACCCTGCAGACACACCTGCTATGTTTAAGAAATTCCATCCTCTACGCTCAAATTCCTCAAGAGCACCTATATATGCAATTCCCTTAACACCACCACCACTTAGTATAAGATTTGATCTTTTATTACTTACAGACACATACATCTCCCCTTCTATAATTTGCACTATATATTATATTTAAAAAATATTAAACTTAGAATGTAACATTTAAAACAGAAAACTAATATACTGTAATGGAAAAGATAAATTTATCACAAGCTATTGAACGCAAAATTTTTAACTTATTGCGTTCAAAGTATTTTGTTATTATTAATTTAAAAAAGAAAGGATTGATTTTATGGCGGATAATGATTTGAATAAAACACTTTCAGACATCATGGAAAACATGGACAAAAAAACTTTGCAGGATAATTTGTTAAAAGCTTTAGACACATTAAAGCAAAGTAATGCAGATGACTTAGCAAATCAAATAAACTCTGCATGTAATAGCTCACAAAACACATCGGATAAACAATCTTTAGATAAGTTAAATGTTGATACAAATGCAATAAAAAATATTAACCCTTCAGAATTAGAAAAACTTATTAATTACATAGGCAGCCACGGTGACGAAGTTAAAGACAAACTTAAAGATGTCATTAATAAGGAATAGTGAACAGGTTAAAATTTGCATCACATTAATAAAAAATGTGATGCAAAAATTTTTTAATATTTTTCAAATAATACGGAGGAATAATTTATGAGTGAAGACATGGATAAAAGTATAAAACAAGCAATAGAAATGATAAGTAAACCTGAAACTTTAAAAGGGCTTTTAAGTGTTTTGGGAAATACCGACAGTAAACCCTCAACCAATCAAACTCAAAACCAACTTTCAACTGATAAAAAAAATGAAAACACTTTGTTAGGAACAGACATGGATGAAAATGTAGAACTTTTGAGAAAAGTTAAAGAAGTAGTAAGTACATTAGATTCTAGGAATGACCCTCGAATTAACCTTCTAAGTGCCATAACACCTTTTATGAACAAAAAAAGACAAAAAGCTGTTAATGATTGCGTACAACTATTGAGAGTTTCACAACTTTTACCTGTTATATTAAAAATGAATAACCATAAAAGTCCAGGAACATAAATTCCCTGGACTTTTATGGTTATTATAATAGATTTTCCTTTGCTCTCTGCATTAATATGCTATACAAATTTCTTTCTCAAACTCACATTCTCAAAATTTTAAGCTGTTGTTAATCTGCCTCTCGTGCTTACTCCTCCTATCCCTCTTGTGCCTGCATATGTGCCTCTTACTGCTTGATTGGGAGTTATAATTCTGTTTTGTGAGGTTATAGCGAATCTAGAAGCCACAATCGCTGGATCAACAGAATGTATCAATACTCTTGATGGTGAACTTGCATAAGTAGCACCTGCTGAAACAAGTGCTTCATAATATGATTGGCATGCCCCTGCAAATATAAACAAATTATCAGAATTTGGTTGATACGCCCTAGCTTCTCGTACCGTCTGAGCATAATATCTTGAATACGTATAGCTTTCAAATGAATTAACATCTGTAGCATCTTTGCTTAATCCGTCATGTCCTGTAAAAACTACAATATCAGGATTATGCTGACTTAAAAGACTTCTTGCAGCCTGAGGTTGATCTGGCTCATCTACATATACACCTACAGGTCTTAACCCTCTACTTCTATAATACATCATACTTGTATTTAGAAAACTTCTACTTCCATCTACATGTAGTATTTTTCCTGGTCTTCTTCTTTGCATGTTAAATAGATACGGATTTCTAAATAGCCTATTAAAAAACTGATTTGCTTTCAACATAAAAATATTTTTTTGAGTGTTGGAATGAACGGTTCTAGAATTTACTTTTATCAAATCACTTTCATCCGAATCAGCTGCTAACCTAAAAAACAAGCCCTTTAGTAGATATTGTTCATCTCGGTCATCATTTCTTATAACATCAGCAATTTCAAATGTAATATCTGCACCGTATGATTTTCTTGCAACAATATCACCTATTTTATAGTCTGACATATTAAGTCCCCCTTCTTTGAACTATTTCTAAAATTATGTATTGTTTTAAACACATGAAATTTGCACAATACATCCTATGCAAAACCTTATATTTTGGATAATAAAATTAGTGAAGAAAAATATTGATGTGGTAACACTTTTTTAAATATATGAATATATTGTATTATTACCCTGAGTATTTTTGTGTCTATATTATATCTATGTTAGAAAGGAGTGCATTATATGTCTGATGATAGAGCTTTCCCAGCTGCTGCAGGTGCTGCCGCTGCACCAGTTGCCCCAGCTGCCGCAGGTGCTGCCGCTGGTCCTGCATGTGGAACAGGTGCAGTGGCGGGTGCAGGGACGTTTTTTGGAGGTTTTGGATTCATATTTATTATTCTAATAATAATCATTCTTCTTCCTCTCTTTGGATTTGGCGGCTTTGGAGCTTTTGCACACGAAGACTGATATACGTAATAAAAGCCGCGGGGCATCGAGCCCTTTTGGTTAAGTCTAGCAATACATTTTAAGACTTAAAGCAATCAATTAAAGGGGGATTATCCCCCTTTAATTATGATTTAGAAGTCTTTATTCACTTTAAAGTCCCACCTCCTATAGTTATAATTTTACTAAAAGTATGTACTACCAAAAGATATCTAGGCATTCAAATAATCTAAAAATTATTATTATTAGGATCAAGAGAACCTAATAGAACAACCTGTACAGTTCTGTCTTTATCTATAAGAAGAGAATTTACTTCAAACAGATTTAGCAAAAGTCCTGCTATAACCAGCCCCTGTGCCGGTGATAGCCTTTTTGGACTCTTTTTAGAAGCAGCAGCCCCTGCTTCAGGCTTGTTTAAAATATTTAAAAGCTCTTTTACCAGCGAACTTAAATCTCCCTCTGTATACAAATCTATCTCCTCCTTATCATGAGTTAAAACCAAAATAATTTACGATATAACTATTGGACCTGGATCTTCAACAGGATCTGCCGCAAGGCCTGAACCAAAATAAGTAAATATTAAGGTTGAAATAATTAATAGTACATAGCATCCTGATTTCTTGTCTAAAAACACTTAAATCACCTTTCATAAGCATACATTTACAATTTTCTATATTATTATATTAAATGAAATTAAGACTGTGCGAATTTTAAAATACCTTTATACTGTTTTTTAAAAATATATAATTCTTTTGTTTATCTCAAGAAAATTCTATAGTAACCACAATAATAGTCCATACATATGCTGTACTATCCATTTCCATTATATAAGGAGTGATTTTTTACAATGTTCTTTAACTACATAAATAAATACAAATTAATACAAGGTACAGTATTTTATGAAAAAGAAAACAATTCACCTTCTACTTTAAAAAATATTAAAATCAATCTATATCGTATTAAAAAACTAAAAAGCAGCAGTGAATTTAATCTGTATCAAAAAAAACTGATTTCTTCAACTAAAACCAATAGATATGGGAAATACCTTTTTGTTGTTAAAAATAATTTTCACATTGTTGAGATAGATATAAAAAATCTGCCTCGAGGAACTGGTGCTTTGGAAAAAGAATTACAATCAGGCAAAGGTTCGCATCAAAAATATAATTTTATTGTTAGAAAAATTCACAATATAGAATGTGACACTTCAAAAAACTTTTCTTTAAATTACAAAGCACCTGAAAACAGTTCTATTGACAAAATCAGGCTAAGCTATGAAAATAAATTAATAGATAAAAGAAACAAAATATCACAATACTTAAATGCATTATACGACAAAAATTCGCTTAGAAGCAGATTTACTTCACAGGTTCCAATAAAGAGCACTACAACTGTATTAAAGGAAATAAGAGATTACATAGACAATAAAAATTCTGACCCATCAGTTGTAAAAAGAGCAGAAAAATTAATTAGACACACTCTCCCAGACCTTGATAAAACATATTTAAGCTCTGATGGACATTTTAATATTCACTATACACTGTCAGGTGAAAATGCAATTAAAGGAAGTATAAGAAATCCAAAGCAAGTACCTGCGTATATAAAACATATAGCAGATGCTTTTGAAAATGTAAGAAATATTACCTGCATTAAAAGAGGATTTACACATCCAATACTTCACAAAGAGAAAGACTCAATGGATATATATGTGTACAATTTAAAAGGAGTATACGGCTACACTTCTTCGATTAACATATTCAAGTCTTCAAAAGGAACTCGAACTGCTTCTTGTTATATTGCTGTAGATAACAGTTATTCGCCCTTAAAAGGATTTAAAAAAAGTCGTGAGGACTGCTTAAATGTGACAGCAGCACACGAATATTTTCATGCAGTTCAATTTGCATGCAATATAGATGCAGATTTCTGGTGGATGGAAGCTTCTGCTACATGGAATGAAGATGAAATATATGACGATGTAAATGATTATGTTGACTATCTTAAAAAGTTTTTTTCATATCCAGATAGATCCCTTGATAAGACCAGCTATGATGGAGTGATTTTTGCCAAATATCTTTCTGAATATTTCGACGGATATAATACAATTAAAAAAATCTGGACTGTGCAGGCAGAAAGCCATAGAAATAGCATAGAAGCTATTGACAAAACATTAAGAGAAAACTACACTAATGAAAATATAAGTACAGCTTACAATAGATTTGCAGCATTTAACTATAGTCCTTCTCAGTTTTATAAAGAAGGATATTTATGGACCACACCTTTATCTTATCAAAATACTCATAAACTTTATCCTGTTAAGTCACAAAAATTAAAGCTCAATCATCTATCTTCAAATTATCTGCTTTTTAAAAATTTACCAAATTCATTTAATGTTTTTATAGAATATCCAATAAGTTATTTATTAGGCTTAAAGATAATAAAAAAGAAAAATAATTCTAATGAGTACGAAATAATTAAATTACCTTTTAATACACATGCAAATATGGCTGAAATTAAAATAGCAAATTTTGATAATCAATACCCTGAAATATGTTTTGTTCCCTCTAATCTTGAAAAAGAAAAGGATAAACTTCCCTACTCATACAAAAGCTAATGCAAAAAATATTTAATGCAAAATTTACATTTGTATAGTTGAATAACTTAATGTTAATATAAATTAGAACGTATCCATTATAATTTTAATGTTCGTTTAATTAATTTTAGATTATAAGTAATGGCCAAGAGATTGTTTACATAAAAATTAACATAAATTTTATTTCATGTGTACAGGGGTGTTATTATTTATGAAAAATCCAAAAATCTCCAGAAAGCTTTCTGGAATCATTATTTTGCTGGTAGTTGTTTTTACTTTTCAATCAACTACTTTTGGACAATTTGAAACAGTAGCAGGTTCTGCTATTTTAATGGAGGCATCTACAGGAGAAATTCTTTATGAAAAAAATGCTGATACTCCTCTCCCTCCGGCTAGCATTACAAAGGTAATGACTCTTTTAATAGGCTTTGAAGCTCTTGAACAGGAATTAGTCAGCTGGGACGATGACGTAACCATCTCTGAAAAGGCATGGAGAATGGAAGGTTCAAAAATGTTTTTAGACGTTGAAGATAAAGTAAAATTAGGTGATATCATGACAGGAATTTCAGTTGTCTCGGCTAACGATGGTTGTGTTGCATTAGCTGAACACATATATGGCAGTGAAAATGCCTTTGTACAAGTTATGAACAAAAAAGCTAAAGAAATTGGAATGACTAACACTACATTTAAGAATGCAAGTGGCATGCCAGTCCAAGGACATGTAATGAGTGCAAAGGATATAGCCATTTTATCCCGTTATATAATACAAAACCATCCTGATGTCTTAGAACTAGAATCAAAAACAGAATTCACATATAACGGTATACGGCAATTTAATCGCAATCCATTACTTGGTGCTTTCGAAGGTGCTGACGGTTTGAAAACAGGATGGACTACTGAAGCTGGTTACTGTCTTGTAGGAACTGCAAAACAGGACGACATTAGAATGATATCTGTTGTTCTCAACACAGAAAATGAGCAGGAAAGATTTGAAGCTTCTCAGGAGCTTTTAACTTACGGGTTTAGAAATTTCAAAATAGTAGATGTAATTAATTCTGGTGAATTTGTTGATAATATAAATGTAAAAAATGGAAATGAGCTAACTGTACCCGTAAGTGTTGACAACAATATTTCATTGATAGTACCTATTTCTCAGGAAAAGAATCTTGAAATTATAACATTAATTGATTCTGAAACTATCGATGCACCTGTTACAAAGGGGACAACTGTAGGACAAATAGAGGTAAAACTTGATGGTGAAATATTAGCCAGTTCTGATATATCAACATCTGAAGAGGTTTCTCGTTTAGGTTTTTTTAGAGTTTTTTTTCGTAGAATATCTAATTTCTTTAGATTCTTTTCTAATTAAGATCTAACAAAACATATCAACTCTAAAACATTCCCTTCTGGATATCAGGCGTAATTTCAAATTCGCCTGATATCTTAAAATTGTATTTACAAGCTCTCCAACTTGCTCCACAATGTTTCTTTCATATTTTAATTCACTTTAATCTCCAACTTCTTTGATTGCAGGTCTATATGCTGTATGCTATAATAAGTGTATAGATATATTCGATTAAAGTAGGCTATCTACAAATTGATAGTCAGGAGTTGGAAGTTATGATGGATGCTCTTTCTACAAGGAAAGCTAATAGCAATTTAAATAACATTATAATAGAAACTGTCAATAAAATAAAAAATGGCGATAATTCACTAAGAGAAGATTTTATAAATGACTTTAAGCCATATATAATTAAAACTGTGTCCTCTCTATCAGGAAAATACATAGATGTACAAAACAGCGATGAATTCAGTATAGGTCTTTCTGCCTTTAATGAAGCAATAGATTCTTTTGACCAAAATAAAAGCATTATGTTTTTTACCTTTTGTAAGTTAGTAATAAAAAGAAGATTAACTGACTATGTGAGAAAGAATAATAAACACAATCGAGTTTATCCTTTTACATATTTTGAAGACAGTGGAATTAGTTTTTTTGAACAGACTCGTTTTAAAAATATGTTTTCAATACATATTTCATACGAAATGTGCATTGATACTAAAAATTATATAAAAATGCTTTCTCGCTTTGGAATTAAATTTGAAGATTTAATTAGTTCAGCACCTAAACACAAAGACTCAAAATATCTATGCTTTAAGATCGCTAAAATAATTGCCGACGATAAAATACTCCTAAAAAAATTAGCTGTAACCAAAAAAATACCTAAATCTGAACTTCTTAAACTTATAAATATAAATAGGAAAACCCTTGAAAGAAATCGTGTATTTATTATAGCATCGGCTTTAATTTTAGGAAATGATTTTTATTCTCTAAAAGAATTTGTAGCACTTTCAGACTAAAATAATTTGCAGTAAATATATGGTAATTTTACACTAAAGTATACTCTAAATAATCTCGTCTGTATTTAGAAATTTCTTAGAAATAACTCTCTATTCTCAAGGAGAAACTCTCATGATTTAAAGAGTTTTAGACGATGAATTAGCCATTACCATCTAAACGTAAAGATTTCAATAAACCTTCAGGTAGAGTTGAGGCTCCACCTGAAGACTTGATGTTTAGCTTTAGCTAACCGAGTTCACTTGCTTTTAATACTTTTATAAAGGAAACTTAGTATCTTTTTTAATGTGCTTAAAACTTTTTACTCTTTTTGCATAGTCCTCTACAATATGACCTTTTCCAATAACTTTGTATTTGTAAATTAAAAGACCATCCAATCCTACAGGCCCTCTAGAATGTATTTTAGAGGTGCTTACACCTACTTCAGCACCAAATCCATATCTAAATCCATCACTAAACCTTGTTGAGCAATTCCAAAACACATTGCCTGAATCAACTAGATTCATAAACATATATGCTCTGTCTTTGTCATTTGTAATAATACTATCTGTATGTCCAGAACCAAAAATATTAATGTGGTCAATTGCTTCCTGAATATCATCTACTATTTTGATAGACAATTTATAGTCCAAATATTCAGTCTTCCAATCATCGTCTTTAGCTGGTAATACAGGTATAATTTCTTTAGTTTTTGAACAGCCAACTAAAGTCACATTCTTTTCATCTAAAGCTTTTTTCAGTTGAGGCAATACTTCAGGTGCTGCATCATTATGAACTAAAAGAGTCTCAGTTGCATTACAAACTGCAACGTACTGGGTCTTAGAATCTACCACAACTCCTACTGCCATGTCAGTCTCAGCATGTTTATCAACATAACAGTGACAAATACCATCTGCATGACCCATAACAGGTATTCTTGAATTGTCCATAATATACCTTACAAAGTCGTTTGATCCTCTTGGAATAATAAGATCAATATACATATCCATTTTTAGCATTTCATTAACATCTGATCTTGTTTCTAAAAGATTAATCCATCCGGAAGGAATACCTGCTTTTTCTGTAGCTTCAACTATAATATCTGCAAGTATACGGTTGGTTTTTTTCGCCTCCGAACCCCCTTTTAGCATTACACCATTACCACTTTTTAAACATAGAGTGGAAATTTGAACAAGTGCATCAGGTCTTGATTCAAAAATAACTCCTACAACTCCTATAGGAGATGTAACCTTATATAAATCTAACCCTTTATCAAGCTCGGTAGAAAACTCTGTACTTCCTACAGGATCTTCTAAATTTATAAGGCTGTTTATTCCATCAACAACATCCTTTATTTTTGCTTCATCAAATTTAAGTCTTTTTAAAAGGGGTGGAGCTAAGTTTTCCTCTTCACTTCTTTTTAAATCCTCAGTATTAGCTTTTATTATATCATCTTTCCTATCAATAAGTGCCTTTGCAATTTGAGCTAAAGCTTTGTTTTTTAATTCAGTCTCTGCTGCTGCCAACTTGATAGATGCTTTTTTCACATTAAACGCTAATTCATTTAACTCCATAAATATCTCCTCACCAGCTGTTTTATTTTACATGATTATAACATATAAAATCGGCAGCTTCAAGCAAGTGAGCAATTTGGAGTGTATATATTTAATGTGAAGAACAATATTAAGACGTACTTAATGCATCAATATCTCTCTCAGTTTTTTCATCAGCCTTATTTTTACAGCAATCTTTTCCTTCGGTGGTACGAGATTCAATTTTGGAAGCTTTCATTACTTTTTCCATAATTATATCCTTTATTTCATCTTGTTCATCTTCAAGTTCAAATGTATCTTTTATCTCTTTTAAAATTTTACTTTCTGAAATTTGAGATAAATCTATATCCATACATTTTTCTTCTGTGCACAATCGAAACAAAGCCTTATATTCATAATTGTCTTCAGTAATGTTCAAGTTTACAACCTTTAAATCCTTACATTTCATAATATAACCTCCTAAATAATTTTTTTATAATTATTATTGATAATATACCACTAAACTAATATATTAAAACAAATATCTATTAAATCACTGATTTTTTAAATTCAAATCCATATTTTCCTAATATAAAATAATATAAATTGAGAAGAATAATTTTGGAGGTGTTTATAATATGAAAAATAAATTTAAAGTAATTTTAGCAACTTTTCTAGGAATATGCACTCTATCCTTTGCATTTACGGGATGTGCTCAACCAGGCACTGAGCGACAGGAACAAGGACAAAATGAAATTTCACCAGAAAGAAATGTTCCTGGTGAAAACATTGGAACAAGACCTGACGCCCAAAGACCTGAAGGAGGAAATCTGTTAGATGACGATCGTCAAACCCCTGGAGTAGGCGTAACACCACAACCAGGAGAAAGAAATATGACTGGGTTGGATAATCAGGCTCCTGAACAGCAAACAGGCTTTGACAAGCAAAGGGCAGATAAAATAGTGCAGCAGCTAGATGATGTTGAAGGTGTTCGTGAAATTAATGCAGTTGTAAACGGCAATACAGCCATTGTTGTCTATAGTCCAAATGAAGCAGAAAAACCTTCTGATGAAACAGATAATATGATAGCAGAAAAGGTTAAGGATATAGACGATACAATAACAAAAGTTGAGGTAAGTCATTCACCTGATGCAATGACTCAAACCGAAGATTTAAGGAATAATATTGACAGAAGAAGACCTGCTGAAGAATTAGATGATATGTTTGAAAGATTAATGCGTACAATAAATCCTAGACGCTAATTATTCAAATTAGGACAGGTGAATTTGTCTCTTTAAATCATGTGTTAAATATTTAATTTAAAGAGACAACACTCCTGTCCTTATTTTAATAGAAAAGCTTTTTAAAATATCTTATTCAATATCTTGAATACGAAAGTGTTGTTGACGAAAAAGTGTTTAAAACAACTAACATAAGTAATCTAGCGTGTAGTTTAAGAAATACTGAAACTGATGAATTTATAACACTTGAAAATCCTACAGCAAATTTTAATTATTCATTTTTTGGACGTAGTGGCAAAAGTATATTTAAATTTAATATAGATGAAGCTGGAAAATATGAACTTAAAGCTTGGGATTATCAATTTCTATTTTTGTAGTAACTTTAATCAAGAAAACAAAAAGACGAAATGTCAGGACGTAAACCACCTCCTACATTAAGTCTTCTGCTTCATTCTAAGACTTTTAATAATACTGTGATGCAAAATGTACTTAATAGCTTTTTAACGCACACTTTGCA
Organism: Herbivorax alkaliphila; assembly: GCF_030848475.1. GTDB lineage: Bacteria > Bacillota > Clostridia > Acetivibrionales > Acetivibrionaceae > Herbivorax. The sequence goes on along the minus strand of NZ_JAVDDS010000025.1, from coordinate 11,876 downwards.
TCACATTTTATTATATATTTTTTTCTTATTACTGCTGTTTATATTGAGGCTCCTGCTCCTCAATATACTGCTGTCTTCCTTTTAACTGTTCAAGTGCATCATCAAGATTTTGTGCTAACTGTTGGAATGTCTGTTTAGCCTGTTGGTCCTGTGTTTCAAGAGCAAAAGTTTTCATTGTAGCAGCCGCACTTTGAACACCTGCCACCGCCTGTTGCATTTGAGTTCCTACTGTCATATATCTCACCTCCTTTCAATACTATCCTTTTGGCTTAAATATTAATGAGCTTATAAATCCAAAAATTATTGCAGATGAAATACCTGCACTTGTAACCTCAAAAATACCTGTCAAAACCCCTACAACGCCTGTTTTTTCAGACTCTATAATAGCTCCTCTTACCAACGAATAACCAAAACTGCTTATTGGAACTGAAGCTCCCGCACCAGCAAATTTAATAAGAGGTTCGTAAAGTCCTAGTCCACCCAAAATTGCTCCTGAGACAACAAAGGTACACATAGTATGAGCAGGAGTAAGTTTGAAACCATCCATTAGAATCTGACCAATCACACAGATAAGTCCCCCAATTATAAACGCCCAGATAAATTTCTCCATTTCTCACACCTCCTTCTTACATCTCTATAGATACTGCATGAGCAATACATGGAATTGATTCTTTTTGCTGGTATGACATAGGTGACAGCAATGCACCTGTTGCAACCACCAGTATTTTTTTAATCTCACCTTTTTTCATTCTATTTATAAAATGTCCATAAGTAGCTACTGCAGCACACCCACAACCACTTCCTCCTGAAAAAACAGGTTGCTCATCCTTATAAATAAGCATGCCACAGTCAGTAAATCTTTCTTCTGGAAAACTGATACCATGTTTTTTCAGTAACTCTACAGCTATTCCATGTCCAACTCTTCCTAAATCTCCTGTAGCAATAATATCGTAATGGGATAAATCAATTCTCAAATCTCTTATGTGAGCTGTAATTGTTTCTACTGCAGCTGGTGCCATAGCTCCACCCATATTAAAGGGATCTGAAAGTCCCATATCTACAACACGTCCAATAGTAGCTGCTACAACCTTTGGTCCGTCACCTTTTTGAGCCACTAAAGCTGCTCCTGCACCTGTTACTGTCCATTGTGCCGTAGGAGGCTTCTGTGCTCCGTACTCTGTAGGATATCTATATTGTTTTTCACATGCTGCATTATGACTAGAAGTAGCCGCTAAAGCATTTTTAGCAAATTTGCTATCAACCAAAAGAGATGCTAGTGCCAATCCTTCCATGGAACTTGAGCAAGCTCCATAGATTCCTAAGTATGGAACTCCTAAGGTACGTGCTGTAAAACTACTTGATATTATCTGGTTTATTAAATCTCCACTTAAAAAAAACTGAACATCTTCCTTTTTGGTTCCACCCTTTTTTATGGCTAGCTCACAAGCTTGCTCCATCAACTTTTTTTCTGCCTTTTCATAGCTATCCTGACCAAGCCATAAGTCTTCATTAAATATATCAAAATCATCAGCTAGAGCACACTTTGATTCAAAAGGTCCTCCAACTGCGGAACTTCCTGCAATAACGGGCTTAGAGTCAAAAATCCATGTTTGATGGCCCTGTAACAATTACATCCCTCCTAACGCCTCAATTGCTATTTTAATAATTGCTACAACAAAAGCTGAAAAAACTCCAAATACAATAACTGGCCCTGCAATTTTGAACATATTTCCTCCTACTCCCAAAACATATCCTTCAGTTCTGTGCTCTAAAGCAGCTGAAGTAACTGTATTTGCAAATCCAGTAACAGGCACTGCAGTTCCTGCCCCTGCCCATTGGGCAATATAATCATAAAATCCCAAAGATGTCATAAGGGCAGAAATAAAAATCAATACCGCTACAGTAGGATTAGATGCACTTTCTTCAGTAAATTCAAAAAAATGTATAAACATCATCTTAATTGCCTGACCAATTGTACATATTAATCCTCCCACAAAAAATGCTTTTATTGAATTTTTTAATATGGGGCGTTTTGGTTCTTTTGACTTAGCCAGTTGCTGATACTGCTGCTGAGTTGGAGTCAGTTTTTTTTTCTTTTTACTTGACATTTTACTCACCTTCCAAGCACATAAAATCTTTCCTGGACAATTACATTAGAAATAACACGCTATTCTCAAGAACAAAATCCCGATGATGTATATTCCTTAGCCATTGCTTATCGTAGCAGATAAGGTTCTAATTTTTCCTTTAAATCTTTTAGTTTTTGTTCGTTTTTTTGATACATTTTCTTTGCACTTTCATCCTTTGTTTCAAGTGCATATTTCATAAAATCAGCATGACATTTTTCTATATTTGCATACACCATTTCTTTAACTCTTGGCTGGGGTACCTGTGTTGAGTCATCAAAAAGGTCAATATATAAATCTCCTGAAGAATCTACCTGACCTACAAAAACATTATCAATAGATACACCCATATTTTCAAGCTGAGTTTTAAGCCAACTCTGATTAAGTCCTAAAGATTTAAGAGGACCATTTAAAGCAGTTCCATCTAATATTACTGTTTGCGATTCTGATTTTGGTGCAACCTTTTTACCTAAGTCATAAGCGGTTACAGGCTTTTTGTCAGCCTTCATCAATACATTTATTTCACCATTTGGCTCCATAAGTGCAAATTCAACATCCGCTAAGTTAAAAGCATTTTTTGACCTGAGTTCTCGCAAAAGCTCTTCTCCTGTAAATCTTGCCTTAATTAAATTTTCTTCCATAATTTTACCTTGCTTAATAAGTATTGTCCCTTTTCCATTTACAATATCATGAACAATCTTACTCTTTATGGAAAGATATTCTATTGCAATAGGTAGCATCACCCATATTCCTAAAGCTATAAATCCAAAAACAAGACTTTCAATAACTTTTGTTGATATTAAAGCAGATATAACTGCAATAACTATATAGCTTATAAAAGTAAAGGGAGTTACCTTTGCCATATTTTTTTTGCCCATAATTCTAGCTGAAAGTAAAACTAGAATAAGCAGCGACGAAGCTCTTAATAGTATTTCAATCCATTCCTGCATAATCTCCACCTATCAATTTCCTTTGTACTGAGGTTCTTCAAATTCTAAAGTTTGAAGCCTTTTTTCAACATCTTTTACAACATCATCTGTAACACTTAGTGCTTCATTAAAAACACCCTTTGTCTCTTCATCCTGTAATTGATTTGAGTATATTCCCAAAGTTCCTTGAATTCCTTTTAAGTTTGCTAAAGTTTGCTTAACCTGTGAAGCAACAGTCAATTTAATCACCCTCCAATTTCAAATTTATTATTACACTAATTATTGCTTTTAATCCGTTAAAGTAATATGTAATATGTTCCTTTTTAAAAAACAAAGACTCCACCTTCTATAAAGTGGAGTCTTTTAATACCATTTAAAAAAAGTTCTTCTGTTTTTAAAAACAGAAGAACTTTTTTACTTTTAATACAACTACTCTACAGGAAATGAGGATATCATCTCTAGTACGTATCTACTCATCAATACTGCATCAGTAGAATCTATTACACCATCTCCATTTAAATCAGCACTTTCTAAAGGTGCTGGGAAAGAATCTGTAATTTCCAGTATATATCTACTAAGTAGTACCGCATCAGTTGAATCTACAACACCATCTCCATTTAAATCGCCATAAACTATATCCCCATCTGAAATTTCAACTGGTTCATCACCATATGCCAATGAAGAGTTTACATATGCAGTGATATTTGGATTTGGTAAAAACTCGTCTGTATCTAAAAATGAATAGTCATTTGTCTGATCATATGCTTCGAAAGTTACCTTTTCTATTTTAAATTGTATTTCACCTGTTTGAGATCCAGCACCTAAGGTACCTGCATCACTTGTAAACCCAATTTCTAGATAACTGTCTGCTAACTCTACAGGATCTTCAATCTCTCTTATAACCCCTGTAATATTTTCACTTCCAATATGTGCGTAGGAGGATGAAAATTCCTGTGCATCATCTCCATCCCTTGTGTACCAATAACGAACTGTAACATCTGAAAGATCTACAGGTGCTGTTCCTGTATTTTTTACATTTACTGCTGCTCTAATATCATTAGTATCAGTTACAGACAAGCCACTCTTATATTCAACTTCTAAAGAATATACTTCCGGCTCGGGTGTTGCGTCAGGGTCAGGCTCTGGAGTAGGTTCAGGTATAACCGGCTCTGGTTCTTCACCATATACCAATTCATCACCTATATAAACAGGAATATTCTCTGTAATAACAAAGTCGTCATCATTTAATCCCTGTCTACTAAAGTCATTTGTTGGATCCCAGTTACTGTTGAAATTTGAATCCTGATCTGCCATTATTGCAAATTGTACATCACGCTTACCATATACAATACGATCAGTCCAATCAATTTCTACATAGTATGTACCTGCATCATCATGTTTAAATGGTCCATTATACTCAGCAGGTCCATCATAACCAGCTTCATTTTCATCATAATACACTTCCATAACAACATCATCTATAGTCTGACCTGCTGCTATTAATTCAGAAATATTAAAATAATACCTCATTTTAAGTTCTGTTTCAAATCTAGGAGGATAAGCAGAATAATTGTTTAATCTTAATGTCACCTGTGTTCTCTCATCATTTTCCTGCTCCACCTTTGCCTCTGAATAAAACTCTAAAACTGGATCAGGCTCTGGTGGGAAATCTTCTAATGGATAATGTCCTTCTCCAAAAAATTCATATAATCCTGCAAGAGCTCCTACAAATCCAGCATTATAGTCTACAGCAACCTCATTATATATATAGTCAGTAGTACAATCCACATGATAATCGTCTAAGTCAGGTCCTCCAACTAAAGCTCCCCAAAGAGTAAAGCGATGTTCTTCTGGATCTAACATACTAAAGGTTCTAGAACCATGTGCAGCACGGTGATGAGGGTGTTCTGCATGATTTTCACCATATCCTACAATATAGCTTCTCTCCATGGGGTTATCACCCATAATGTATTCCATCTGATCTTTTGCCCACTCTGCAAATCTCATATCACCAGTCTCTTTTGAGTAAGTAACTGCACAGAGCTGTGCTGCTGTGTTATATCTTGCAGAACCATAAGGATTAACCACACTAAATCCTGCTGGACTCTGAGCCAAAAAAGTAGTGTCTGTTGGGTCTTCATGAGGTATTCCTGACCAATACTCTAGATTCCATCTGAAAACATACCAATCTCTCTCAGTATCAGTTATAGGAGCCAGTTTTGCAAAAACTCCTCCCCAAACTGTGTCCCAACAATGTACCCATATGTTTTGCCAGCTATCACCTGGATCTGCGAAAATTCTTTGAAAATATCCAGTATAATAACCGTCTTCGTCTGTCCTATTTATATCTTCAATATAGTCCCAATCACCTGTTGCAATATGTAGCCATACAGCAGCCCATGCCATTTCATCATAATCATATGATGAAGTGTAAAAACCACCATCAAATCCTAATCCTCTGTTTTCTACTGCAAAATCATAAAGTGCTATTGCAGTATCTAAGCACTCTTCTGCATACTCTGGGTCTTCATCTTTAAAATTAAGGTAGTTTATTGCAAGAGATGCTGCTGCTCCTGCACACTGGTCGCTTGCTGGTGTCTCAACTGTAGCAAAATGTGCAGGTCTTGAAAAGTCAAGTAAAATCTCCGAGTGTTGAAGTTCTGGAGGATTCCAGAAGTTATGGTCTATATCACCTTCTGCGACTTGATAAGCATAAGCTACTATGTCACCATCATCATCTCTAAATGTAGCTTTAAGATAAAAATCGTTATACCATCTTAATATGTCTTTTACATGATCGTCTACTCCTATCTCTTCATATGCATCTCTAAATTCATAAAAGCCCCATCCAACTGTAGAAGCAGCATATGAACCAGGTAACCCAAACTTGATGTGGTCACCAGCATCATGAAATCCACCACTTAAATCAACGGTACCTTTTCCTTCAGGGTCTAAAATATCTCTGTGTTCATCAATAAATTCCTGAGACATATTTGTACCAAAAGAATCTTCTGTCATAGGAATTAAAGGTACTTCTGCATCTTCCATATGACATGGCCCTCTCCATGGCAACCTTTCTCCAGTTACCGGTCCACACATGTTTGAGTCATAAAAATGCAGACCCATTTGCAATCCTACTGCAAAATTATATTCTGGTTCAATAGGCCCAATAGAATGCACAGCAGATGGTGAAACCATTACAAAACCTAACAAACAAAAAATCAAAAGAAAAACTGTGAGTTTTGTTTGTTTACTAAACTTTTTTACCATTTAAAATTCACTCTCCCCATTTAAATATTTTTTACTGTTTCACATAAGCAAAACAGTTTTAAAGGCATAATTGCTTTTTTAATAATTTATTATTGATTTTCAAACTTCAACAACTCACCCCCCTACAATGCTACATGAAAACCAACAATTTTTAAATTAACCGTTTATATAAAATTCGCATTAATCTGTTATTTTAAGGTCGCTCTTTTAACAATATAGCTTAATAATTGTAACACTTTAAAACACTCTTTAATAGTATATACTGTTAATAATTATAAGTTGATTGAAAGGAGTTGTCGTTAATGTCATACGATGAAAGACAAGGAGCATTTGCTGCAGCAGGCCCAGGTGCACTTTTTGCAGGACCATTTGGAATATTTTTTATAATTATTCTTATCATCCTATTCCTGCCAATGCTTGGCCTTGGTGGCTTTGGTGGTTTTGGTGCAGGCGGTTTTGCTAACGAGTAAAACTAAAACAATTATCAATTCAATTAAGCTACATAATTTGTAGTTTTTGTGGGGAGGAAAAAAAAGTTTCTTTCCCACAAGAGTATCTTTCAATCACGTTTAATTTTCTATAATTTAATTGTATTATTAAAATACAGGAATTTCATCAACAAGTTCCAGTAGATACCTCCCCAATAAAACGTAATCTGCTGAATCTATCACTCCATCTCCATTTATATCAGCAGCTTCAATGTTTCCAACAGGAAATTCATCAATTATTTCTAACAAATATCTGCTTAGCAAAACATAGTCAGATGAATCTATAATTCCATCTCCATTTAAATCCCCAATCATAATATCAGGTTCTGGCTCTGTGTGAGCAGATTTAACCCTAAGACTGAAATCGTCACCATAAGCATACCCTGTTCCGCCGTCCCTGTAAAAAAACACAGTTGCAGAAGTATTGTCTTCCCCTGTTGTAAAAGTAACACTGCCTTCTGTATAATCAGTACCTCTAATTGGATGTACTATCTGGGAACCTCCATAATCTTTAACACCAATTAAAACTTCCTGACCTTCTGGAACTTTTCCGTATCCTGAAAATTCATATGTAGTATTAGGTTCTACCACTACTACCTGTTCAGCAGAAGAAGGTGCATCTCCAATTCTAAGTGCATAATTCCCTGATCTCTGGTTATTATTAACAACCTCAGCATCATTCCATGAATACCAAGGATGAAGGGAACCTGTTTCAAATCCTGCGTTAGCAATTGTCCTCTGCCAGACTCTCACTCAATCACACTCAAAATATGAAGGCCACTGAGTAGAGTCATCAGGTAGGTATTCCCAGCCCCCTATCGCCATATTTATTAAAAGATACATCTCCTGTGCTTGGTCAATCCATTCTCTATCACGAAAAGCAGTTCCTACTTGTTCACCATTTAAATACCACATCATGTAATTTGGTGCCCATTCTACTGCAAAAGTGTTGAAATCTCTTGATAAATCATTTGTTGTAAAATGACCATAATGAGACCACTTATTATCCCACGAAGGTCCATAGTGATAATTTGTGTGAAGTTCATTTGGGGCATGACACAATACTTCAAGAATATCTATCTCAGGAGGCCATCCTGTGTGAGCATTAAGAGTCCAAAAAGCTGGCCAAAACCCCCTTGTGCTTGGAACTTTAAACCTTCCTTCAATATATCCTGTTGTAAAATTAAATTTATTCATTGTGTTAATTGCACCTGATGTGTAATCCAAATAATGCCACCCATCATGGTCAACTCCTTCTGGTGCATCAGGATGTCTCTTGTTTTCTGCTCTAATTCTAAGCAACCCATCAGAAACTGATACATTTTCAGGTACACAGTACGCACTGTGATTATGGGTGTTTCCCCATGGATAATTGTAACTCCACTTATTTGTATCAAGACTTGTCCCTTCAAATTCATCACTAAAAACAAGTTCCCAACTAGAATCTCCATGAGGAGGCGTAGGATTTTGATTTGCAGAAACATGCACACCAACAAAGGGCACAACCAAAGAAATGCTCGTTATAAACACCAACATTAAAGAAACTATTTTTTTCATTGTATTTCCTCCCCATAAAAAAAACATTGTAAACATTAACTATACTACCATATTATCATTTTTTTCATATTTTTTAAAGATTATTTATTTAATAACCTAAAAAAATAAACCATTGACACCAAAAAGACTATATGCTAATATTATAATATATAGATTTTATAATATTAGGAGGTACACTATGAATACAATAAGTGCAAAAATTACTACAAAAAATAAAAAACCTGTATCAATAATGAAATGGAGCTGGATATTTCTTGTTTTATTTTTTCTATTATCTTTTATAGATGTGCGTTTTGCTTTGGCAGGATTTTTATGTATGACTTCTCCTATTGCATTTGCAGTTATCGGAAAAGGCAAAAGGCACTGTTCCCACTATTGTCCAAGAGGGTCTTTCTTTGGTAAATTCTTGCCTCTTGTATCAGTAAAAAAGTCTCTTCCTAAATTTATGAACACTAAATGGTTTAAAACTTTTTTACTTATATTGATGTTTACCAACTTTGGCGTTCTGCTCTATCAAATGGGATGGGGATATGAAAACATAGGAAGAGCAGTTTTTAACATGATGCTACGCTCTTTTCTTGTAGGACTTGTGTTTGGAGTAATTTTCCTACCTAGAAGCTGGTGCAAAGTATGTCCTATGGGCTACGCAGCAGGAATGATAAGAGACGTCAAAAAATAATGCTTTTATTGTAAAAAGTAAAGTCGTTTACCTTCGGGTAAGCAACTTTACTTTTAAGTTTTTCGCCTTGTACTATTGAATTTCCTAACTTTAAAATAGTCTTACTACTAAGCTTATGGTTTGTATTTTTTAAATTCACTTTCCAATTCTTCAAGATATTTCGAAAGCATTTCAGGAGTTATATCCCCCATATGACCTACTCTAATATTTAAATTCTCTCCGTTTTCTTCCAAGCTTTTATTCAACTTGCCATATCCTGGGTCAAATAAGTAACCTTTTTCTCTTAAGCTCTCCTTAATTGCCATTCTGTCAACATATTTAGGAATTTCTATAGCTGAAACTACTGGTGAACGATAACCTTCCTGTGAAAAGAATTTAAAGTCATCGCTTAATGAGTTCTCTACCCAATCTGCTACCATCTTCTGCATGTCCTCATGACGCTTAAATCTATTGTCAATTCCCTCTTCTTCTACTATATACTCAAGTTGCTCCATCATCTGGTTAATTAGAGTACAGTTTGGAGTAGTTACAGTTTGTGACTTTTGACCACTTGCCACTATAGAAACAAGATCTGTTACATATCCTCTGCTTTCAACACTCTTAGCCTTTTCCAAAGCATCTTTATGCACGAACATAATTCCAAAACCAGCTGGCAATCCAAGACATTTCTGTGTACTGGTTATATAAACTGAAGGCTTTGCTTCATCAAAAGGAATCTTCACTCCTCCAAAAATACTAACACCATCTACAAGCGGCATTGCACCATACTTTTGTATAAGCTTACATACTTTAACCATATCATTTGTTACACCAGTTGAAGTTTCATTATGAGTAAATGTAACAACATCATACTTTTTAGATTTAAGTTGTTCTTCTAATTTGTTTAAATCAATTGCCTTTCCTGGTTTAAATTTTAACAAATCAACATTCTTTTTATTAGAAGCAGTCATTTTGTGATAAAGGTCACCAAATGCACCTACAGATACATTAAGAATATTTTCGTTATCCTTTACTAATGAACGAATGGATGCTTCCATGGCAAACGAACCACTGCCACAAACTAAACAAACCTCATAATCTTCATTAACTCCAGCTAATTTTCTTAAATTCTTTAAAATTGATTCAACTTTAACTTTTGCAACTTTATCACGATGTCCAAATTCACAGTAAGTACCTGCTTGACGTATCTCAGGTCTTATATACGTTGGACCTGTGATAAATAAAACTAAATCTTTAAATTCAGTATTTTTCATATATCTTCTCCTTTCAAATCTTTTGTTTGCTTTAGGTATGCTCAATACTATTCTACTATTTTATCATTAATTATAAAAGACATATTTAAAATTTTTTTAGTCAAATAAATTTTTTTAAGGCATAATTAATTGAATTAAGCTTTAACAATAACTCCTGATACTCACTCTCCTCTTTAGAATCTGCCACAATTCCCCCTCCTCCATGAAAGTAAAATTTATTTTTGTCAAAATAGATGGTTCTTATTGCAATGGATGTATCAACCCACCCTCTGCTTCCAAAAAAGCCTGTAATTCCACAATAACAACCTCGCTTTTTTAGCTCAAGCTCTTCAATTATATTCATTGCACGTATCTTAGGTGCTCCTGTAATAGATCCTCCTGGAAATGTTGCCTTTAAAATATCTGAAAACTTTATATTTTCTCTTATCTTACCATAAATAATTGACTCTAAATGATATATAGAATTAAACTTTTTTACTCCACATAAAACAGGCACTTCTACAGTTCCAAATTCACATATCCTTCCTATATCATTTCTCATTAAATCTACTATCATGGTATTTTCAGCCCTGTCTTTTTCACTGTTTTTTAAAATACTACTTGCATCTTTACCTCCTATTTGCCTCTTAATTGTCCCTTTTATTGGATTGGTGAAAATTTCTCTCCCATTTAGTAAAATAAACCTTTCAGGAGAAGTAGATATTAGAGGATATTCAAAATCAAAAAAGGCAAAAAATGGATTGGGGGTTATTTTTCTTAAATGCCTGTACAATTCAAATGTTTCTCCACTATAATTACCATTAAAACGCATAGTCATATTTGCCTGAAAAATATCTCCATCGGCAATATATTTTTTAGTTTTTGTGATTATATCAAGATACTGTGATTTTGTAAAATCTTCATTTATTTCTTTTTCAACTCTAAAACTATCTTTCTCATCTTTTTTAATCTCCATATTTTCTATATCTTGACATACGTTTTCATCAACTCCATCTAAAACCCAGTACTTTTCATTTGTTACACGATCAAATACCATAATCAGTGCATATTTAACTAGGTATACATCTGGCACATTATGATCTTTTTTTATTGTACAGTCAAGTTTTTCGAATAAAAATTTATTTTCATAGCCTATATAACCTATTACCCCTGATTGAATAGGAGAAGAAATACAGTTTTCTTCATTACATAAAGTCCATTCATCCATTACTTTAAGCCAATTTGCCTTTAATTCATTTCCACTTTTTACATCTATTAAATACGTAGAATTGTAGTTGCCTTTTAATATTTTATCAGGAATAACTCCCATTATTGAGTATCTAGATGTTTTCACATCGCTACATCCAAGGCTTTCTAAAATAGATGTGTGTTTATATATTTTTTTTACCTTTTTGTATAGTTTATACATATCAATACAATTAGACTTAATTATCTTCATTTTATTTGCACCCTTATCTATTTTTGCAATATAATTACCTTTCCTTATATGCTTTGCTATAGTAGATTCATAATACAATGTACAATAAAATTGTGTCAAGTGATTATACAGTCAATACAACTATTTATTAAATTTA
>NZ_JAVDDS010000024.1 GCF_030848475.1 Herbivorax alkaliphila | reverse complement strand
ATCTCCGACGTATCCTGACCCGTGATTCAGCAAAGTCCCATGGATGGGACTTCCTCAGTAATAATAGTTTACCCTAGTTTACCCTATCATTTAAAATTCTACAAACTGTGTAAACTGTTTTGATAAAACAAAACTACACTATAACTAAAGAAAAATATCTTGCTATATTACACTATATATTAGATTTAAAATCTATTCTTTATCTCGTTCTTTAACATAATCCCAGTATTCAGGAGGCGTTTTTTCTTTTTCAACTACATTTAATTCACCAATTTGAGCTATCGCCTTTATTTTATCATTTATAAACTGCTGAAAACAGTTAGGTACATGATCTTTATAATATCTATGAAAGGTAACACATTCTTGACATTTTCCATGCCATTCACATTTAATCTTTGGACATGAACACTTTAAGTTTTTAGGATCTTTCAAAATTGATCTAATTTCTTGAACAACATTATAAAATTCTTCTTTTGACTTCATCTAATCCCTCACTCCTTTACATATTTTCAGCAACTTCAAAGCCTTACCCTAACTAACTCCGCCATGGATGGCGGACAAACAGGATATGTCGGAGATCGTGTGCACTCACGATGTCGATGAGTCGGACCCGTAAGGAATACCCCTTGGCGGCACTCCGTGCCCGACGAATCGATATGGCAGGATGACCTCTGGGATGACAATCGTTAGCTTTTCTTCCTGATGGGCCCTTGTGTGAGTGCTTTGATCTCCGACGTATCCTGACCCGTGATTCAGCTAAACCACACGGATGCGGTTTCCATAAATAGGCTTTAGATTCAACTAAAACTTTATTATTCTTTATCAATCCATTGTATAAATGCTATTTTATCTTTGTCATTATAACCTGCTCTTTTGTAGAAATTTAGGGTAGATTCCTTTTTTGAACCTGTCATCAACATAATTTTATAGCAGTTTTCAGATTCAGCAATTGTTTTTGCAAACTTTAGTATTTCAGTTGCATATCCTTTTCCTCTAAATTCTTCGCTTGTAATAACATTTTCAATTAGTGCATACGGCTGCTGATTATGCGTTAAATTTTTAATAATCATAATTACACAAGATGAAACTATTTTTTCTTCAACAATACCAACAATAATATGATGATTTGGATCGGACAAAATCTCATTCCAAATTTGTTCCAAATTTTTATCTATTATAGGCATTTGATTATTATGTAATTGTGTATACAATAGCAATAAATGCTTTAAATCAGTTTTTCTTGCTTCTCTAATATCTATCACTTTTTCACCCCTAATTTATCTCATTTAAAACCGCTATTCTCCAAAGATTTTTCCTATCAAAACTCCGCCATGGATGGCGGAAAAAACAGGATATGTCGGAGATCTTCTCTAACTACGAACCTATGTTCGTAGTTACTTCTTTTTGTACATAGTATTCACGAACATAGGTTCGTGAATACCCATTATCTTTTTTCTTTATCTCTCATAATTCTATCTAAAGGACTTTGAATCTTCCCAAAATCCTTTTCACTTACATGAGTATATATTTCAGTTGTTTTTGAACTTTCATGTCCAAGCAACTCTTGAATATACCTTAAATCTGTTCCACTTTCTAATAAATGTGTCGCAAACGAATGTCTCAATGTATGTACTGATGCTTTTTTCTTTATACCTACTTTAAACACAGCTCTTCCAAAAACTTTTTGTATAGATCTTTCTGTAATATGTTTCCCTTCCTTCGCACCTTCAAAAAGCCAACTTTCTGGTTTATACAGCTTAAAGTAGTCTCTCAAAATTTCTAATGCTATATTGGATAAAAGTGTATACCTATCTTTTTTGCCCTTAGCTCCTTTTACAAAAATTAGATTTCTTTCGCTGTCAATGTTTTCTACCTTTAGTTTTGCTACCTCGCTAACTCTTAATCCTGCTGAATATATCAACATAATAATTGCTTTATGCTTAACATTTTTGATTGCTTCAATAATTTCAAACACTTCAATTACACTCAAAACATTAGGAAGTTTTTTCTCTTTCTTTGGTCTTACTATATCAAAATCGAACTTATTACTCCCTTTTGTCTCTGCAAATAAAAACTTAAGGGCACTAAAAGCCTGATTAACATATGAAATTGCTTTTCCTTTTTCAATTTCCTTTAGCAAATACATTTTCACATCATTTTTGGTGAACTCCTTAATCTTTGGATTATTATGATAATCCAAAAACCTTTTAATATGATTTAAATAAGCTTTTTGTGTTTTAAAACTATAATTCCTAAGAACTAATTCGTTTTTCAATCCCTTTATCACCGTATCATTTAAGCTATTGCATTCAATTATGTCACATATAATATTACAACCTTTAAACAACTTAAATAAATCTTTAATTGATTCTTTTTCATTTGGTATACTCCATATTTTATCAAATTTCTCCCACCTTCGTCCAGTGATTTGCTTAATTTTTTCAACATTTTCTAAAGAATATGGAATCTGTACCGCTAGTCGCCCTCTAGAATAATTTTTTACAACTAAAGACATAAAATTTCACCTACAATTCAATAAAATTTCCCGAACACTTGTTCGGTATATAGTAATTATACATCTATTGTAATAAAAAATCAAATGTCTTAAATTTAGCGATATATATTTTAGCTAACCAAGTTTCAGTTAAATAAAAAATTGAACATTAGAATTCTAATGTTCAATTTTTTATTATTATTTCTTATTTAATGATTTAAAAATATCAATCCACCAAGCTGTAATTTAATTCCAAATTCTATAATTACCACTTAGTGCTAATATTGCGAATAGATACAGACAATTATCGTAATAACGTCTATCACCTGTTCTCAAAGGTGTATTCCAAAACAAATCAACACATTCTTTTTTATATTTTCCACTACTTGCCAAAGACGCCTGTGCATTTGTTGCAATAATTGCAACTGGATGCAATGCTTTTTCATCAATAATTGTTCCATCTATTTCATATACCATATCTATTTTACCTTTAACAGTTTCACAGAAAAATTTCTGAATATTGTCAGCACATGTACTTTGCCAATCATCTTTGCAAAACCATTCAAAATCCAACCCAATATTAGCAGCTACCCTATAAGAATCGCTATAATACCTTTCTCTATTATCCTTCATAAATGGACTTCCATCATAGTGAGCATACTCAGGTGCAAGCCCTGTAACAGGATGACAGGATTTTTGCAAATACTCCCTGCTACATTTTGCAGCTTCTTTCCAAAACTCTCTGTCCTCTTCATCTGCCCACAAAGCAAATAATTCATAAAAATGGGGCATATGATATGATGGATCTGTAAAATCACAACTTGGAACAAATCTAATTAGCTTATTGTCAGGATCCCACATTGAACGTCCTGGTCTTCCATTTTCACCTTTATGAACACATTCTCTCAAAATCTCTCTGGCTTCTTTAGAATATTCAAAAATACCTTCACCATCACCCCAGCGCTTCCAAGCGAAAAATAGTGCCATAGCAAAATATTCTTCCCCATCAGGTGCTGGACCATCTGCATTTTTTGTGCCATCAGGTGCTACAGACCAAGCAAAGTAACCAGCATTCTCTCCATCTTCCATCCACATGTAGGTTTTAGCCCATTTCCAAAGACAGTCAAATTCCTTTTTCCAATTCCTCTGCACACACATCATCATGGCATATGACATTCCCTCAGTTCTCGCATCGTTATTTCCAGTATCCTCGAAATATGCCATATCGTTACTTACTTGATGGTATAACCTTTCATCATCTGAACCATAAAAAATTGTTTTATAAACATCATCAAGCTTTTGTTCAATTTCTTTTTCACTATAACCAAACTCTTTGAATATATTTCTATATTCTCCAGTATAAAATGCACCTCTCATATTAAACTCCTTTCTTTTCCATTAAAATCAGTAATAGATAGACAAGACCTTTTAAAAATACCACTTAATAAGCCAACAATTCGCCATTGCTCATGAATTTGCCAAGAAACCTTATAGTTCCCTTCAATGATACTTTGCATCCTGGGCTACATAGACAAACAATTTCAGATAGGGTAGAATCTCTATCCGAATATTCGGTATTTAGCTTTAGCTAAACGAATTCACTTTGATAATCACATTTTATATCGATATAACAATGTTGTCAAATTTTTTATCTGATATCTAAATAACATTTTTTATAATCAACATTACTAAACCAATTTTCAAAAACAATATTATGTGTTGGTTTAATATTAATGCTAAAAAATTTGTTTTAATAAGTAAATGCCAATAAAATCTTTGAATTAAATAAATTTTTTTACAAAATACCACTTGGAAAATTGTCGGTATCTGCTGTATAATTAAATATATAGACTTTTTGTTGGGGAGGTATGAATATGAAAGTAAAAAAGCTCACTTTTATAATTGTCATTTTAATCTTTTCCTCATTTAGTTTTGCATCAGCTTCAGATTCCAACATTAATCAAATAACTAAAGAGGAATTGACTGAGTACATCGAAGGACAGCTCATTGTCTCTCTTGAAAACAAATATGATTTTTCAATCCAGAGCACACGCAATTCAACTTCAGACCCTTTTTCTACAATGGAATTAAACGGTTTTAACGTAATAGATTCTCTCTTTAATGATTTATATACCAATTATGAGTTTCAAAGTTTTTCAATTCAAAATCAAAAAAATAATTTAGAAGAACAATTAATGGAATATATCGGAGATATCTCACTGGTTGAATATCCTGATAAATATGATTGTATTGAAACTGCTATTACAAGTCTTGAAAATATCCTTATTGAAAATGGATTCAATGTCAATTATATTGAACCAAACTATACTGTAAAATCATTTGAAGATGATACAACAAGTATGCATATTAATCAAAGATGGTACTATAACATGATTAATATTCCTGATGCATGGAATATAACCACTGGTTCTAAAGATATCAAAATTGCTGTCTTAGATACTGGTATCGACTACACTCACCAAAGTCTTGAAGAGATTGTAGATACTGAACTAGGAAGAACTTACGTTGGAAATGACATGATGGATGATGCTGGTCATGGTACACATATTGCAGGCACCATTGCAAGTTATGGTAATATTTCAGGTATTATGAAAGAGGCAACACTGATTCCAATAAAAGTTTTAGACGAAGATGGATTGGGATCATCTTTTGATGTACAAAGAGGTATATTTTATGCTTCAAGTATAAATGCAGATGTTATAAATATGTCTTTTGGGGGAGAATACTATTCTAGAGGAATAAGAGACGCATGCAACTATGCTTATTCTAGAGACTCTGTTTTAGTATCAGCAACTGGAAACGAAGGTGTTTCGGATTTTATGTATCCAGCATCATATGACAGTGTTATTGCTGTTGGAGCCATAGACGCAAACAAAGAAAGACCTAACTTTTCTAACTATGGAGAAAAACTCGAACTTGTAGCTCCAGGCACTTTTATATACAGCACAATACCTGAAAATAACTATACACATGATTCAGGTACATCCATTGCTGCCCCCCAGGTTTCAGCTATAGCAGGTCTTATGAGATCTTTAGACAAGGATATATCTTCTTATGATATACGAAATATTTTGATAGAAACCGCTCAAGATATAGGTGAAAAATATTATTTTGGTTACGGCATTGTAGATGCACACGCTGCTCTATTGGCTGTCAATGACTCATTTGAAGAACCTGTAGAAAAAATAAAAGGAGATGTAAACGGAGATAATGTTATCGATTCAACTGATTTAACTCTAATGGGAAGGTATATTCTTGAAATAATAGATGAGTTTCCCCATCCAGAAGGCAAAAATGCTGCGGATATAAACGACGATGGTGTAATCAATTCTTCTGATTATGTACTTTTAACAAAGTATCTTCTTGAAATAATAGATGAGCTTTAACTTTTAACAATAAGTATTCCCACAGCATTTTGCTGTGGGAATACTATATAAACTTTTCTGACAAAATAATTTTAATCAAATTCTCTAAAAATGTCGGTTCCATAATCTTTATTTATTTGTAATTTAAACTTTTATATCTAACATATACCCAATTAATGATACTAAAAGTATTTCTCAAACCCCAATCTTTAAATTATTCTCTCTTATTATAGAACCTCATGAAAATCTCTCTATTTCACTACTTAATAATCCGCTTTTTCTGCATTCATTGATAGTACAATATTTAAATTTCCATTTCTGCATCTTAGTTCATCTAAAAACTCTTTCTCATTTGCATCTTCTTTCATTGTCACCACATATGCAAGCTCAAAAAGCGTACCCAAATCAGTAGTTTTGACTCTTTTTAACTCATAACTTGAAGTATATTCCAAAAGTACTTCATCAAAAACACCTTGATAATCCAAATCCTCAGGTATAACAATTTTAAGCTGTTTTACATATGTTTTTTTATCTCCAAAATTTGTTACACTTAAAACATACATAAATGCACATATTAAAGCCGTAAATAGTACAGCATGCGACATTAATCCAACTCCACAAGCAAGACCCGCACCTGCTGAAAAAAGTATATAAGAAATATCTTTAGGGTCTCCTGGTGCACTTCTAAATCTAATAATTGAAAATATACCCATTAAACTAAAAGCTCTTGCCACACTACTTCCAACTAGCAATATAATAATTGCAATAACAGCTGGAATCATAATTACTGTAAGTGTAAAGTTTTGTGAATACTTACCCTTTGCATGCGTTTTCATGTAGGTAAATGCAATTAAAAGTCCTAATGCAAATGCAATTACCATGGTAGCTATAGTATAAGTAAAAGATGCGGTTGCTTCCATATCCTCCGGTGTTGAATCCATAATATCAGTTATATTTGCAATTACCGGACTAATAAAGGATAAGTTTGACTTTGCTGATGTAATTGCGGTATTAAAAATTGTTTCAAACACTCAATACTTTCCCCCTCTATAACATTTTCACTCTTCATTTTTTTATACTCTACTCCATACTTTGAAAAACTGGTTTTGTAAAGTTTAAAATCGCTAAGCATCTTAGATAACCATAAAGGTACACTTTTTTCAGCTTTCACCTCCATAAGATAAACACTGTCATCTAAAAGCCTCTGTCCATAATCACCAAATTCAAGCCTTAAATCTGTTCTTCTGGTTCTTATATTTGTGTCAAATGTTAACCTTAAATCTCTATTGTTTTTACCAAAAAACGCTCTTCTATCGTATGCAATATAAATTTTCGGTACAAGGTTATACATTTTAAGAAAATAATCAATTTCATTTAAAACCTGTTTGTTCATATATTCCTTGTACTCTGGTTTTCTAGAAGTATACAAATAACTATATGCCTCTTTTAGTACCAATTTTGTTCTTCTTTTGTTGACAAGTCCATTTACTTTTTTCTTAATTTCCAAATAAACCTTATCTTCTAAAGAAGGTATTCCATAACCTCTTAACCTCAGTTTCTCCTTATATTTAGGTTTTGATATCGACTTTCTAATAAGCTCATTATTCATTGTGTCATAGTATATATTAGATATAGTGTAATATGGATGAAGTTTGTTATATTCATCAAGTTCCATATATTTCCTGAGCTCACATTGAACTTCTTCATATACTTGTGCACTCACTAAAAATTTTTTCTCATATCTGTTAAAAACCTCTATCGCCATGGCTTTACATCACCCCCTTTGTTGTCTTTCATTAAAAAACGAAAAAACAATTGGTATTAATCATAAACCATCTCCTTCCAACTATAAAACTTTAAAGATGCCATAATATAAAATACGTACGCGATAAAAATTTAGGTTCATTTTTTAAATAATTTATTTACTAAATGCACCTTTAACTTATATTTCGAAATGTAAATTTTTTTTGGTCAAATAATGTGCTTTTCTGTCTTACAAAAAGGATAAACCAAATCATTTATCTTATTCTAAAACTCCACTTTATATAAGGTGGAGTTGCTCTTATAAATCTTCAGGCGGAGTTAAGTCTCCACCTGAAGCCTCGATCTTAGCTTTAGCTAAACGAGTTCACTGAATTCACACGATAGACTCTAACATAATTCTTAACCTAATTCAAACCCCTTAATAAGGTAATGACGTAATTACATCTAGAAGATATCGTTTTAGTATAGCACAATCTGTAGAGTCAATTTTTCCATCTAAATTTAAATCTGCGACAGCAAATTTATCTTCTAAAGGTAACTCTGAAATATTTAAAACATGTCTTTGTAACAATACGTAATCTGTAGAATCAATTATATTATCTCCGTTTATATCTCCCATCAATTGCTGCTCTACGGTTGACTCCTTGAATACAGCTGTTATACTCATTCCATTTTGAGGATTAACTGTTATTGTTTCTTTCTCTTCATCAATTCCTTCCCATCCTTCAAACTGGTAGCCTTCCTTTGGAATCGCTTCAATAGTAACTGGAACTCCTTCAAAATACACTCCATCCCATTGATTTGGATTTTTAATTCCAGGGGTTTTTTCATTTATGTCTATTGAATTTATTCTTATAAAACCTTTTTCATTATCAGCATTAAGGTTAATCACTGTCTCACCTGCAACCCCATCATTATGAAACTTATTCATTATATGTCCATGCACATATGAAGGTCTCTTATCAGCAAAATCCCTCATTATTTCAATTTCTTCTTCCCAGTCCTCAATTTTAATCCATCGCCTATTGTGTTCAGCAATAACATCTACTATATTTTCTCTTTTTTGATCAATCATATCATTTACTCTTTCAGGAACAAATATGGTGTTTATATGATCTGCAAAACGATTTATAAATGCTTTTTTAAAATCATCATTTTCTAAAAGAGTTTTGAACAAAAATACCGCCCATGGGTGATTTGCTTCAAAACCGCTTCCATCAGTGGAAGCAAATCTCAAAGTATTATGATCCACCTGTCCACCATATGCAAGACCAAAACCAAAGTCGGTATCTTTTATTGCCCATCTCCACCTGCCATCTAAACCTCTACGAGCATCTGGATTGTATTCACCATCCTCAGTATTATATCTCCACATAACCTGATTGTTTGAAGGCCAATCTGTATTTGCAAAGAATATTTGAAAAACCTGATAGTCAATAAAATTATCTATATCCATCAATGTATTAATGTGATCATATGTACTTTGCTGTCTTATATCATTTTGTTCAAGGTATCTTATCATGTCCCTATAGTCCTCTAAGTCCTCCTCTGTTCCCTCATTTACATCAATTGCTTCTGTACTACCTCCTCCAAAATCTAAAACTGCAACTCTGTGCCTATCTAGATTATAGTGAGTTTGAAAATACCTATTGTCCAAACGTTCTCTTATATTGTATAATCCCCAAAATTCACCATTTAAAAATACTACTGAAGGCCTGAAAGCCTGAGTGTCCACTTGAAGATGAGACACCAATCCCTGCATTAGACCATCTCTAAACATTGTATATTGAGAGTCGTTACCAGAATGTCTCAGTATAAGACGCTTAAAAGTCTCTAAAGGTACACCATTAGATCCTCTGGCTTCTAGTCCAGGAAAAATATTATAATCAAACCAGTTTTGTTCATCATAATCTGATCTAGCATACAATCTAAAAGATTTTTGAGCGTATCTTCTTGTATACCCACCATGTATTCTAACTCCACCATCTCTAGAAAAAGCAAGTGAACCATCTTCTTCAAAAAACTCAATATGAGCAGGTCTTTCCCATTCTCGTCCTCTATTCAAATAGTTTTCATTTACATATAAGCCAATTTCATCATCAAAAAGCCCCTTACTATCAGTTGCCAAAGAAATTACAGGAACACTATATCTTTGGTTTCCATCAGAATCTACAAAATAGGAATGTGTAACTATATCACTTAATGAACCTTCTTCATTTACAGCAACTGCCCTTATCGTTGTTCCTTTAAAAAGATCTCCTTCTGGCTCATGCCAGCCATGCCATCTATCATTTGATATGTTAGATATCATTGACAGTACGTTAGGATCTTCTGTTCTGTCTCTAATTAATATGCTGTCAGTATACTCAAAGGTTCCTTGAGACCTTGGAACAGGCTCTGAGCCATCTGTAGTGTAATAAATACGTGCACCCTGTTCCTCTGTGGTGAGAGATAACTCAAATGGTTCTAAATAGAACCCCCCTTTTAGTGAAAAGGTAGGCTCTAAAGCCTCATCTGACTGGGCAACAACATTAGAGACTATTGCTCCAACCAATAGAACTGTCAAAGCCAGCAAACTACATACTTTTTTCTTCAAATTTAAAACCTCCTAAAATAAAAATTATATAATAACTAAAAACAGATATTCTAAACCACTTTTCTGTTTTTAATTAAAATTTCATAATAATAAATCTGAGTTCTTGTATACAATTCACTGAACATTAAAATTTGAATTCTCCACAAAATAGAAGTCTATGACAAGATCTACTTCCCTTTGAAGTCTTTTACTTTGCCACAAAACTTCAAAACATAAATGATATGCTAAAAAGACTGTTTCAAAACTATGTATATAATATTTCAAAAAAGATTTATTAATACAATAATTTCATAATTAAATATAAATCTTTGTAACTATATTAAATTATACTTTCATATTATACCTATATATATTATACTCACATACCTGCCAATATTTCAACACTTCAACACATCTTAGTGTATGTCATTTAAGTAAATGAAAATATGGATAAAAGATTGTAGAGCATGTTAAGTTGTTCTTTACATTTAATATATGCACCCATACATCTCTAATAATTGTTTTATAACCATTTTTATAGAATATCCTAAGTATAAAAATTTCTAAAATAGCATTAAAAAAAGTCTCTGAAAATTATCAGAAACTCAAATATTTTTTTCTAGTTACTATCAAGAATTTCTTTAAAAGAGCCATAAATATTTTTAATATCTTCATCTGAAAGTTTAACCCCTGTCCATATTTCATATGCCTTAATTCCCTGATAAAAAAGCATACCTAAACCATTGATTGTTTTGCATCCTTTATTTTTTGCATCTGATAGTAATTTTGTTTCTACTGGATTGTATATTACATCATATACAATCTGATTTTCATTAAAGTAATCTCCACTTACAGGAGTTTCTTCAACATCAGGCGTCATCCCCACAGATGTAGTATTTATAATTATGTCGCTTTCTTCAAAAGCCATTTTAAATGTTTTGTCTTCAAAATTATACACCTGAACAACTTCATTTACATTTTCATTTACCACTTCCGCAAGATCTATGGCTTTTTCTTTAGTACGGTTCACAATACTTATTTTTTCTGCCCCTTCTGATGCAATTTTCACAGCCACAGGACGTGCCACACCTCCTGCTCCTATTAAGACAACCTTTTTCCCTTTAAAAGAAGTTTTTGCCTCTTCTTTAAAAGACCTTAAAAAGCCTTCTGCATCTGTATTATAACCCCAAAGTCTTCCATCAATTTTCTTAACTGTATTTACAGCTCCCATTAAAATTGCTTCTATTGTATTGTCATCAATATATTTCATTATTTCTTTTTTATATGGAATAGTAACATTAAACCCTACAAAATCTAAAGCTTTTAAAGCCTTAACTACAGTATGCAAATCCTCTTTTTCCACTTTTAGAGGCACATATACAAGGTCTAATCCTAAAAGTGAACTAAGTGAATTATGAAGCATTGGTGAAATAGAATGTTCAACGGGATTTCCAATAAGCCCTATTAATTTTGTTTGTCCTGTTACTCTATCATCAATATTCATATTTATCTCCTTTATCCTGTTCTAAGACTCCACCTTCTATACAGTGGAATTCTTTTTGTAATTTTCAGTTGAAATAGAATTTCCTTCTAAATTCCCTATATTTAGTTTTAGCTAAACGAGCTCACTCTTCAAGTTCTTTTCTGGTTGTCTTGGCATGTCTTGCCAAAACAAATTTTTCTACCCTTCTTTTCATTTTGACTAAAATAAATTCTTTAACAGCTATTGGGGTTACTAATATAGTAAACATATTAAGTTTGTTTCCACCATAAATATCGGTAAAAACCTGATCTCCAATAACAGCAATTTGTCCTGGTCTAATTCCCATAAGTTTTACTGCCTTTAAAAAAGGCTTTTTTCTCGGTTTTGAAGCACGTGATATTGCATCAACCCCCAGCTTCTCATTAAACTTTAAAACTCTTTTTTGAGAGGCATTAGAAACTATACAAACTTTAAACCCCATTTTTTTTACTTTATCCAACCAATCAATAATATCAACCCCTGCCTCCTCTATATAGTCAGGTACAAGCGTATTATCAATATCAAGAATAAGTCCCTTTATATTATTATCAATTAAATAATTTAAATCTATTTTTTTAACATCCTCCGCAATCAAATCAGGATAAAATCTACTAATCATTTTTTCCTCCAAAACCTTAATCTAAGTTTAAAATTAAAATCCTATTAATAGAATAACAGCATAAAAACATAATAGCAATAAAATAAATTTTTATTTTAACTGTTTTTTAATAATTTTTTCATCAATTTTTTAAAAGTACTGGATTTTTATAAGAAAAAGTTGCATAATATATATATACTATTTTCCTTAAAAAGCTTGTTTTTATTAGAAAACTTTTATATTCAAACTCTTAATTGCAAGCTAAAATAAAGGCTTTGGACTCAGAACCCCTTCATTATTAGCTCTTTCACTTAAATTACAGGGCTTTTAAAAAGATACTTTAAAGATAACATAGTTTGTCTTAAACAATGCTAATACTTTGATTGCAGCTATAACCATGATATGATATAATTTTTAAAAGATATTATTGATAATGATTTTATTCTTTATACTAAATTTTCTTCCACTATCTAGTGTGAAGTTATTAGATTTCTTACTGAAAGGGGTAATTAAAATGTCATTTAAAATAAGTTTTGAAAAAACTCAAAATCCCAAGGAAAAACCAGACCCATCTAATTTAGGATTTGGGGAATTATTCACTGATCACATGTTTATAATGGATTATACAGAAGGTAAAGGCTGGCACGATCCACGAATCGTTCCCTATGCACCTTTACAACTTGATCCTTCAACAATGGTTTTTCATTATGGTCAGGCCATTTTTGAAGGTCTTAAAGCCTACAAAACTGAGGATGAAAAAATACTTCTATTTAGACCTGAAAAAAACATGGAAAGAATAAATTTTTCAAATGATAGAATGTGCATACCTTATATAGACACAAAATTTGCAGTAGATGCTGTTAAAGAACTTGTAAGTATTGAAAAAGATTGGATTCCCGATGCAGAAGGCACCTCACTTTATATACGACCATTTATCATTGCTACAGATCCTTTTTTAGGTGTAAGACCTTCATTAACTTACAAATTTATAATAATTCTATCTCCAGTTGGTGCATATTATAAAGAAGGAATAAATCCTGTTAAAATATATGTTGAAAACAAATATGTACGTGCAGTCAAAGGAGGTGTCGGCTTTTCTAAAACTCTTGGAAATTATGCCAGCAGCTTAAAGGCACAGATAGAAGCAAAGAATAAAGGCTATACACAGGTACTGTGGTTAGATGGTGTTGAGAGGAAATATGTTGAAGAAGTTGGCACAATGAATGTGTTTTTCAATATAGACGGTGAAATAATCACACCTTCTTTAGAAGGTAGTATTCTGCCAGGAATAACAAGAAGTTCTACTATCGAACTTTTAAAGTCATGGGGTATTACAGTAACTGAAAGAAAAATTGATATAAACGAAATATATGAAGCCCATTCAAAAGGTAAACTTATTGAGGCTTTTGGAACTGGTACTGCTGCTGTTATTTCTCCAATAGGGGAACTTAACTGGAATGATAATATCATAAAGATTAATAATGGTGAAATAGGTTCACTTTCTTCTAAAATTTACAGCACTTTGACTGGTATACAATATGGAAAAATTGAAGATAATTTTGACTGGACAGTGGAAGTACTTTAATATTGTTTATTTTTAGCAATAAAATATAATAACAAACATGAAAGGAGAGATTTTTTATGAACGTAGACCCTATAGTAATTCTTCTAATAATAGGTGCTGCAATTGTTTTTTTGTCTATCTTTTTTACCGTTATTCCTGTAGGTCTTTGGATTTCTGCTCGTGCTGCTAATGTAAAAGTAGGAATCTTTACACTTGTAGGAATGAGATTTAGGAGGGTTGTTCCTTCAAGAGTAGTAAACCCTCTAATTAAGGCAACAAAGGCAGGGCTAAATCTTGCAACAAATAAGTTAGAAGCCCATTACTTAGCTGGTGGAAATGTTGACAGAGTTGTAAATGCTCTTATTGCTTCTCAAAGAGCAAACATTCCACTTGAATTTGAAAGAGCTGCAGCAATTGATTTGGCAGGAAGAAATGTTCTTGAAGCTGTTCAAATGAGTGTTAATCCTAAAGTTATTGAAACTCCAGTTATTGCTGCTATTGCAAAGGATGGTATAGAACTTCGTGCCAAAGCTAAAGTTACAGTAAGAGCAAATATCGATCGATTAGTTGGTGGTGCTGGGGAGCAAACCATTATAGCACGTGTTGGTGAAGGTGTTGTTACCACTGTTGGTTCTGCATTCACTCACAAAGAGGTTTTAGAAAATCCTGATGCAATATCTAAAACTGTATTGGGTAAAGGTTTAGATGCAGGAACTGCATTTGAAATACTTTCAATTGACATTGCCGATATTGATGTTGGTAGAAACGTAGGTGCACAACTTCAAACCGATCAGGCAGAAGCTGACAAGCGTATAGCACAGGCAAAAGCTGAAGAAAGAAGAGCTATGGCTGTAGCTGAAGAACAGGAAATGGTAGCAAGAGTCCAAGAAATGAGAGCAAAGGTTGTAGAAGCAGAATCAGAGGTTCCAAAAGCTATGTCTACAGCATTGCGTGAAGGAAAACTTGGAGTTATGGACTATTACAACATGCAAAACGTAATATCAGATACTCAAATGAGAGAAAGTATATCTGATGCAGGCAAAAAAAATACTGATAAACCCGATAAGAAATAGTCTTTTATAGTTTAAGGAGTTGTTTAGTTATGAGTGATTTTCTTTTTGACATCCTTGAAAATATTTCAAATGAAATTCAAGGAACTAATAAAAAAGTACCTTCGCAGAGAGTTCGTCAACAAAGACCAAAACCTCAAAGAACGGTTCAAGGTGCTCAAAAAACTAAAAAAAGATCTGTTGACACAGAGAGAGAACCCGATAATTCTGGTGTTGTGGATAAAAATAAAACAACTCCAAAATCTGAAGATGCATATAATGTTTCTTCAAATCAACGTAATGATATTTTGCCTGACTTTTCAAACCTTACTGAGAAAGAAGTTGTAAGTGGAATTGTGTTTTCTGAAATACTTGGAAGACCTAAGTCTATTAGAAAAAGGCACAGGTAAATTTAAAAAAAAATAAAGGAAGGGGATTATTAATCCCCTTCCTTTATTTTTTTTTAAATTTACCTGAAGCCTCGATATTTATCTTTAAACTTTATATTTAGTCCTAAAAGACAAAGTGCTTATTATAATCTAATAATTTTCTGCTAAAACCTCAAAGTGTGCTTTTGGATGAACACATGCAGGACATTGTTCAGGTGCACTATCGCCCTCGTGAACATATCCACAATTACGGCATTTCCAAGAAATCTTATTATCCTTTTTGAACACTGTATTTTCAGCAATATTTTTTGCCAGCTTTCTGTATCTTATTTCATGTCTTTCTTCTGCTTTTGAAATCATTTTAAAAGCTGTTGCAACATCTGAAAATCCTTCTTGCTCTGCTACTTTAGCAAACTCGGGATACAAATCTGACCACTCTTCATTTTCACCATCTGCTGCTGCCTTTAAATTATCTAATGTTGTACCCTGTGCAACAGGAAAATCAGCATTTATTTCCACTGTAGCTGGTAATTCACCATCTAGCCCTGCTAACAGAAACTTATAAAATCTTTTTGCATGTTCTTTTTCATTATCTGCAGTCTCAATAAAAATTCCCTCTATCTGCTTATATCCTTCCTTTTTAGCAACGCTAGCATAGTACGTATATCTGTTTCTTGCTTGAGATTCCCCTGCAAATGCCTTCATTAAATTTTCCATCGTTTTTGTGCCTTTTAAACTTTTCATTTTATTAAACCTCCTGTGTTATTTGTTAGTTGTTACTTTCTATATACCATTAACATTATACATTAAAACATAAGTTTTTAAAATATAATTTTATACTCTCTAAACTGCGTAACTTTTCTTTATAGAATATTTTCAATCACCTTTAGTATATATCAAGGAAAAATGCTCTGATTAATTATCTACACAAAAGATATCTTTTATGTGTTAAAAATTATATTATTACAATAGTTTTAAGTTTATTTTAAAACCATAGACTTTCCCCCAATATTCTAAAAAATATGATAAAATAGTACTGTATTACTTTACAAAAGCTAAAATAAAATTTAGGGGTTATTATAATGAGTTTTAAAAAATCTGTACTTATTTGGAGTTGCATATTTTTAATAGCTGGCAGCTTAATACTTTTTCTGGCAAAAATGGGGTTCACTAGTACCCAAGATTCAGTAAGCACAATTACATATGAAGAGACCTTAGATACAATAAATCCAAATAATTTATTTAAATCATTCTTAAGTAAAGAAGCTCCAAAAACACCGGAACCTGAAGAAGAAGAAATAGACTACGATGCTATTGATGGCTTAACAGATGGACCTAGGTATTCAGAACAGCTTGTTTCTCCAAACAGTAAAAATATATTGTTTACAGGTTCTGATTCTTTATCAGGTCTTAATGATACTATAGGTATATTTAGTATCGATAAAGAAAGTAAAAAATTAAAAGTTATAATGATACCAAGAGATTTGTACATAGATTACAATTTAAAGGTTCGGCACTATCTTGATTTAAATAATAGAAACCGTCCCGATTATTACAAAATCAACAGTGCCCACTACATTGGCCCATTTTTATCTCATGAGGGAAATTTTAATCCATACTCTATTAATTTTTTAGCTGATGTGATACATGAGGTCTTTGACATAACAATAGATGATTATATAAGTTTAAATCCTCAAGGATTTTCAGAAGTGGTAGATTTATTTGGAGGGGTTAACATTTATGTCCCCTATGATATGTATTATAGAGATCCTTTTCAAGATCTTTCAATTGAACTTGATAAAGGCTCTAACTGGCTTAACGGTGAAGACGCCGAAGGTTTTGTGAGATTTAGACAATACTATGATGAAGATGGTGAGCTTGTAAATTTAGGAGACTTTGAAAGAAAAAGAAATCAGATAAATTTCATAAAAGCTTTCATAGATCAACACGGTACAATATCAAATATAGACAAACTTCCTGAATTATTAGGCACATTGAGTAGAAATGTACGCCACAGTATAGGAGTTGGAAATATTCTAACCTCATACATGGGGCTCTCTAGAGATATAATTTCTAACGACTATGAATTTGAAACAATAACCATTACAGGCACTGGAAAAATAATGAACCGAACATATTATTTAGTAATAGAATAGTAATTTATAAAAACTTTAATTTTTATAAATTACTATGATTCAAACAAAACAGCCTGCACTTCATTTATAAATGAAGTGCAGGCTGTTTTGTTTATACAAATTCTTTCATCATGTCCTCTAGCTTTTCTTTAGAAATTGGCTGTTGATATGCTAGAGCGTCTTCATTCTTAAGAAATTCAACTCTGTCATGATATGTTTCAAATTCTTTTTTAAATATTATGCCTGTTGGAATTTTATCTCCCCATTCCATAGCTTTTTCAATTGCTTTTGTTTTGTCAGTATAATCATAACTGTCATCAAGCTTATAAACTCTTTTATTATACCATGAAAATGTATTTATTTTATTAAAACTTACACATGGCTGAAGTATATCAACAAGAGCATATCCATTGTAGTTAATTGCTTCTTCCATTATTGAAGCTAAACTAGCCTTATCGCCACTAAAGGCTCTTGCAACAAACCCTGCCCCTAGTGATAGAGCTATGAATACAGGATTCATAGGCACATTTATAGAACCTTCAGGCTGAACCTTTGTTTTATGCCCAACATCAGTAGTTGGTGATGCCTGCCCTTTTGTAAGTCCATATATCTGATTATTGTGTACAAAGTGTGTAATATCTACATTCCTTCTTATGTTGTGAATAAAATGATTTCCACCTTCTCCATAAGTATCTCCGTCTCCTGAATCAATAATTACCGTTAAATTTTTATTTGCTATCTTTGCAGCTGCAGCAGGAGGTATGGCTCTGCCGTGAAGTCCACAAAAACCATTAACATTTATATATTGAGGTGTTTTAGCCGCCTGGCCTATACCTCCTACCACCAAAACCTCGTGAGGTTGCTTCTTTAACTCACAAAGAGTAGTTTTTAAAGCTTCTAGTATATTGAAATTTCCGCATCCTGGACACCAAGCTGTGTCAAATGTTTTATAATTGCATTTCATATCAATTTACCTCCCTCAACTTATTGTATATCTCTTCTGAACTAATTGGTCTTCCATCATACTTTAAAATACTATGCTCACATTTAATACCTGTTTCTTCCCTCACAAGAGATGCCAGCTGTCCTGTCGCATTTTGTTCAACATTTATAACTTTTTTAATATTTTTACACATTTTATTTAGCATTTTTAAAGGAAGTGGCCATATGTCTCCAAAAACCAGTGCACCATATTTAGTGTTGCCATTTGTGTTTAAAAGCTGAATTGCCTCCTTTAAAGGTCCTTCAAGTGAACCCCATCCTAAAAGTAAAAATTCAGGCTCATCTTCTCCATAAAAAGACGGTTCAATAAGTTCTTCTTTCAAGATTTCCATTTTTTTAAGTCTTTTATCACTCATATTTATCCTTACTTCAGGTGATTCAGTTATTCTTCCATATTCATCATGCTCGTCACTATCAACTAAAACTCTGCTGCCTTTTATTTTTCCTGGAATTATTCTTGGTGAAATTCCATTTTGAGTTATCTCATATGTCTTATATTCTTTTCCATCCATATACTCTTTATGGTTAAAATGCCTTTTTAGTTCTACTTTATTGACATTAAAGGGTTTTATAGTTGTTGTATAATCAGCTAAAAACTGATCTCCTAAAATAATAACAGGCATTCTATATTTATCTGCTATATTAAACGCTCTCATGGTTTGATAAAAACAATCTTCAGGATTTTTAAGTGCTATAACCATTCTTGGAAATTCACCATGAGATGCAGATATTACAAACTTTAAATCTGATTGTTCTGTCCTTGTTGGAAACCCTGTTGCAGGACCTGGTCTTTGGATTTCTGCAATTACCAAAGGTATTTCCTGTATTCCTGATAGCCCTAGAGCTTCCACCATAAGAGAGAAGCCACCTCCAGAAGTACCAGTCATTGCTCTTGTTCCAGCATAAGATGCTCCTATTGCCATATTTATTGCTGCTATCTCATCTTCTGCCTGTTCAACAACAATTTTAGCCTCTTCCATTTTTCCTGCTAAATAATTCATTATGCTTGTAGAAGGAGTCATTGGGTATGCCGAATAAAACTTACATCCTGCTGCAATAACCCCAAGAGCTATTGCATCATTTCCATTTATCAACATTTTATCATCTTCTTTTGAAGCATTGATATAGTATATTGAATCAACAAGATTATTTCCTGCTCTTATTGCCTTGATATTCTGAGAAGCCACCTCTTTTTTAAAAGTATCTTCTAAAACTTTCTCTAAAAAAGATATATCAAGATTATACAACTTAAATAGTGCTCCTACTGCAACACTGCCAAAAACTTTAAAATTTCCTATTTCCTTTGCCTTTTTCATTAGAGGAAGTTTTAGAAGACGTTTATCAGTATATTCTATACTTTCATCAGCTATAATAAACCCCTCTTTTTCTAATCTTTCAATATGATTCGAAATGGTTTCATCATTAAAAGCTATTATACCGTTAAGTTTATCTCTATGAGAAGTAATTTTTTCTTCTCCAAAACGAATCTGAGTAAAATTATGACCTCCTCGAACCCTTGACATGTAATCTCTTATAGTAAATATTTCTAGACCCATTCTCTTTAAAGCCTTTTCAATTATAGATGTAATAGTATCCATTCCCTGCCCTGCCATTCCACCAACTAAAATATTGTAATCCATTTTCTCACCTCAAATTATAATTTTTTCTCGTAAACAATGCTTTAGAAATAATTCACTATTCTCAAGAACAAAATCCCTATGATTTAACGAATTTTAGCCAATGAGAATCCAATGCTATTTATTTTTACTTATGTATATTTTAATATTTACCACAAAAACTAATTAAAAAAACAATTAAATATTTTTTAATAAAACTCTTATCTGTTTTATCTTATTCTAAAACTCCACCTGAAGTCTTGATGTTTAGCTTTAGTTAAACGAGTTCCTAGATTGCATGTCATTTATATAAAAATATGGAATATGTGTTGTGTGTCAAATTGTAGGGTCTATTAGTGTAACAAAAAAAGAAAATATTGTAGTTTTTTCGCATTTATCGTGTTACAAAATTTGTCTTAATAAATTATAATATTTTGTATAAATTAATAGTATAGTACTTTTTTCAAGGAGGTTTTTTTATGCAGACACATATACACAAGTATAGGTTCGAAAGTAAGGAAACTAACTGTCACAAGCATAAAATCCTTGGCTATACTGACTACATGATAGGAATAGGTGCTCTGCACTTTCATACTTTTTATGGTATATCCTCACATATGGGACATGTGCACTGTTTTTCAGGTTTTACAGGCTTTCCTGTTAAAACCTACAACGGACATATTCATAAAATGGAAGGGTGTCTTGAACCTGTCAATATGCATCAGCATATATTTTATAATTATACCGATGAAGATGTCGGATATATAAGTAAGTCCAATTTAGACAAAGCATATGTTTAAGGTTTTATATCAATATATAACCGTTTTTAGCCCATACCCGAACTATAGCTAGACTTGCAATTTTTTTAAAAAACGTTTATTATATATAATGTAAAGTAAGTATACTTTATTCAACAAAAAAACTTTATTGTTTTTGTATAGTGTGTAAATATAAAGAAGATTACTTTTCAAAGGCGTTTCACAATTATATTGATGCGTCTTTTTATTTTTTTGTATGGTTAGTGAAAGGAGATTTCAAAATGTATAAAGAACAAACTTACTCATTAGCTAATGTTTTCGGAGCTTGCGTTTTTAATGATGTTGTTATGAGAGAGCGTCTGCCAAAACTTACTTATAAAGCATTAAAACGAACTATTGATGAAGGAATTTCCCTTACTCCTCAAGTTGCGGAAATAGTTGCTAATGCGATGAAAGATTGGGCAATTGAAAAGGGAGCTACACATTATTCCCACTGGTTTCAACCCATGACAGGGATTACTGCTGAAAAACACGACTCTTTTATTTCTCCCACATCTGATGGCAAAGTGATAATGGAGTTTTCTGGCAAAGAACTTATAAAAGGTGAACCTGACGCCTCTTCATTTCCATCAGGAGGACTCAGAGCAACTTTTGAGGCAAGAGGATATACCACTTGGGATTGTACATCTCCTGCGTTTGTTAAAGAAAATACTCTTTACATTCCAACTGCATTCTGCTCATATACTGGTGAAGTACTGGACAAAAAAACTCCTCTACTTCGCTCTATGGAAGCTATATCTAAAGAAGCTCTTAGGGTTCTCAACATTTTTGGAAACACAACTACTTCTAAGGTTATGACAACTGTAGGAGCTGAACAGGAATATTTTTTAATTGATAAGGAAACATATCAAAAACGAAAAGATATAATTTTAACTGGCAGAACTCTTTTTGGTGCAAAACCTCCTAAGGGTCAGGAATTAGGCGATCATTATTTTGGAACCTTGAAAGAAAGAATTTCACTCTTTATGAAAGAACTCGATCAGGAGCTTTGGAAACTTGGTGTTTCAGCAAAAACAAAACACAATGAAGCTGCTCCTTCCCAGCATGAGATAGCTCCAATTTTCACCACCACAAACATTGCTACAGACCACAATCAAATTATTATGGACACACTAAAGAAAGTAGCATTAAGACATAATCTGGTATGTCTTCTCCATGAAAAGCCATTTGCAGGCGTTAACGGTTCTGGAAAGCACAATAACTGGTCACTTTCTACAAATGATGGTCAAAATTTATTGGATCCTGGAAACACTCCACATGAAAACGCACAATTTCTAGTGTTTTTATGTGCAGTGATTAAAGGTGTGGATGAATATGCAGATCTTTTAAGGGCATCAGCTGCCAACCCTGGAAATGATCACCGTTTAGGTGCTAATGAAGCTCCACCTGCAATAATATCTATTTTTCTCGGTGACCAGCTTACTGATATTTTAGAACAAATAGAAAATGGAGGTGCAAAATCCTGCAAAAAAGGTGGCGAATTAAAAATAGGAGTGTCAACACTTCCAAATCTACCCAAAGATACAACTGATAGAAATAGAACCACTCCTTTTGCTTTTACAGGAAACAAATTTGAATTTAGGATGGTTCCATCTTCTGCTTCTATTGCAGGTCCAAACTTTGCACTAAATACCATAGTTGCTGAAATACTATCTCAAATAGCAGACAGATTAGAAAAAGCTCAAGATAGAAACGCAGAAATTCAACTGATTTTAAAAGAAATTGTTTCTAAACATAAAAAAGTAATTTTTAACGGAAACAATTATTCTGATGAGTGGGTTAAAGAAGCAACAAAAAGAGGTCTTCCAAATATAACTTCAACTGTAGAGGCAGTTAAAACAATTGTCGATGAAAAAAATATAAATTTATTTGAAAAACACGGCATACTAACACGTCACGAACTTCAATCACGTTGTGAAATAATTTTAGATCATTATATAAAAACTATTAATATAGAAGCCTTAACTACAATTGAAATTGCAAAAAGACAAATTTTACCTTCAGTAATAAATTTCACTACAACCATTGCAAATTCTATAAATTCCATAAAAGAAACAGGTCTTGGTGTAGATATAACTCCTCAAGCAGAACTTTTGACCGAAGTTTCTTCCCTGCTTGTTTCTTTAAAGAAAAATATATCTTTTTTAGAAAAATCAGTGGAAAAAACCTCCGAATCATCTTCTGACACTTATACTTTAGCACTAATTTATAAGGATGATATATTTGTTAAAATGTCAAACTTAAGAAATGTTGCTGATAAGCTAGAAACATTAATTGATGAAAAAATGTGGCCATTTCCAACTTGTGGAGAATTGTTGTTTAATGTATAATACTGGGCTTATTTAGATACGCTAAATACTAAAATTTCAGGTGGAGATTCTACTCCACCTGAAGGTTATAACATTCTCTAAACTGCAACAACTTTAATTTTTGGAATATTGTTCTCCACCTTTAATATATACACCCTAATATTAACTCCACATTGTAGAAGGTAGAGTTTTAGAATATGATATATTCTTTTTTTGAATTTCTTGGTATTCCATCCCAAATTTAAGAGCTTTCATTTCTAACGGAATCAAATGATGTTTTCTTTGAGGCAATGTTTTATATAAAGCATTTTCAAAGTTTTTCTTTAATGTAATTCCAGTTTCATTTATAAGTTTGCCTAAAAGAATAATATTTGCAAATGTAGCATTTCCCATTTCAGAGGCCGTCTTTGTTGCAGGTATACTACATACATTTATATCTTTACGATAGGGTTGTTTATCAACATCAACTAATGAACTATCAACGATAACAATTCCTCCAGCTTCAACCATGCTTTCAAATTTATCCAAAGAGGGACTGTTCATAGCTATTAAAGATGTTGCACTGTTTAAAACTGGTGATCCTATATCATCATCAGAAACAATTACATGACAGTTTGCCGTTCCACCTCTCATTTCAGGTCCATAGGAAGGTAAAAATGAAATTTTTTTATTTTCAAGCATTCCACAATATGCAAGTATTCTGCCTGCTGAAACCACTCCCTGTCCACCAAAACCTGAAATGATAACTTTATGCTGCATTTACTACACCTCCATATCCTTGCCTTTGAAATTTCCCAAAGGATACGCTTCAATCATTTTTTCTTCAACCCACTTTAAAGCTTTAAGAGGACTCATTCCCCAATTTGTAGGACAGGAAGATAAAATTTCTACCATGGAAAAACCCTTATTTGCCATTTGAACTCTAAAAGCCTTTTCTATAGCCTTTTTTGTATTTTTAATATTTTTTATATTGTTAACAGAAGTTCTTTCAATAAAAGCTGCTCCTTCTAACGTTCCAAGAAGTTCAGAAACTTTTATGGGAAAGCCTTCTGTCTCTGACTTTCTTCCAAAGGGTGAAGTAGCTGTAACTTGATTTATCAATGTGGTAGGAGCCATCTGACCTGACGTCATTCCATATATAGCATTATTCACAAATATTGTGGTTATTTTTTCTCCCCTTGTAGCCGCATGTACTATTTCACTGGTGCCTATAGCTGCCAAATCACCATCTCCTTGGTAAGTGAATACTATATTATCAGGATTGGATCTCTTTACCCCTGTAGCTACCGCAGGTGCTCTGCCATGGGCAGCCTGTATAGTATCCCACCTAAAGTACTCGTAATTATTATAAGAACAACCAACAGGTGCCATTCCAACAATTTTACCTTCAATATCTAGTTCATCTACTACCTGAGCTATAATCCTGTGAATAATACCATGAGTACATCCAGGACAATAGTGCATAGGTGTGTCACTTAACGAACTTGGTTTTTTAAAAACTATAGCCATTTCCCACTTCCCCTTCCAATGTAAATTCCTAAAACTATTTTAATATCTCTTTTATCTTGTTTAAAATTTCAATTTCTTTAGGTATCATTCCACCCATTCTTCCATAAAAATGCACTGGTTTTTTACCTTCTACCGCTAACCTCACATCCTCTATCATTTGACCTGCATTCATCTCAACAGATAAAAATGCCTTTGGCGTTTGTGCATATTTTAAAAACTCATCTTTTGGAAACGGCCACAAAGAAATAGGTCTTATTAGTCCTACTTTTATTCCCTCTTTTTCAGCCTGCTTTACAACATTGCTTACTATTCTAGCTGCTGTTCCAAAAGCCGCAACAATAATATCAGCATTTTCACAGTTATAGCTTTCCACTCTGACCTCATTTTGTTCTATTTCCTTATATTTAGATTGAAGTTTTCTATTATGGTTTTCTAAAACCTCCGGGTTTATATATACAGAGGTTATAGTATTTTTCTCTCTTTTCATTTCTGTTCCTGTAGTAGCCCAAGGCTTTTCTACATTTAAAATATTTTCTACATCTTTATACTCGACTGTCTCCATCATTTGACCCAATATCCCATCACCCATTATCATTGCAATAGTTCTGTACCTATCTGCAATATTAAAAGCCTCAACTGTAAGTTCATATAGTTCCTGAATATTTGATGGTGCCAAAACAACCATTTTATAATCTCCATGACCGCCACCTTTTACTGCTTGAAAATAGTCACACTGTCCAGTCAATATTCCACCTAGTCCTGGACCACATCTAACAATGTTCACAACAACTGCTGGGAGTTCAGCACAGGCAATATACGATATACCTTCTTGCTTTAAACTTATCCCTGGACTTGAAGATGAAGTCATCACTCTTTTTCCAGCAGCTGCAGCACCATATACCATGTTTATAGCTGCAACTTCACTCTCAGCTTGAACAAAATTACCTCCAATTTCCGGCATTTTTTTTGCCATATAATGTGCTATTTCTGTCTGTGGCGTTATTGGATATCCAAAATAGCATCTACATCCTGCTCTCAAAGCTGCTTCTGCAATAACCTCATTACCTTTCATTAAATATTTTTCACCCATTTATATAGCTCCTTCTATTTTTCTAATAAACCATATATTAAAAATCTGTTTTATAAATTCTTGTCTATTTTTCAACTTCAATAACACAATCTGGACACATCATTGCACAAAAAGCACATCCAATGCACTTTTCCATATCTTCAATTTCAACAGGGTAAAAGCCTTTTAAATTCAATTTATCTTTTACTACAACAATTTTTTTAGGACACACTGAAATGCAAAGCTTGCACCCCTTACATCTGTTTTCATCAATAGTAACCTTAGCCATTTAACCCCCCCATTACTTATTATATTTGGTGTGCTTTGACCAAAAGCTATTTTTTTTATTATAAAACTCTTTATCTTTTTCTTCAAGCTGATCAATAAATTTGCTATACATACGCTTGTCTGATATATCGATATGGGTAATCTCAACTCCATATTTATTGCCTTTATCACTTGGCTTTTGCCTCTTTATAACACCTTCAAAACAAATTTTGTCTTTTGATGTAGTGTACAATTCAAAAAAGTATTTCTCTTGCTCTTGTAATAAACCATTCTTATCTATTTGTTCTTTTAAATATTCCTTTGCAATAAAAGCAACACCATCAATGCTAACATTAACTACTATTCCAAATAACCCTTTTTCATCATCCTTTTTCTTCTTTATAACAGAACATAGGTATACATCATATCTGTAACTTTTTCTTTTGTTTGAAAATCTATCTACATCATGTACTTTTATCGTTATGCTCTGAGGATTATCTAATTTTATTTTATTTACCCATCCTAACAATGTATATTCAAAATCATCTGTAGTATATTTACATTGCATAGTATCTCCTATCATAATAATGTTTTCAATATAATCTTTTTCCAGCCCAATATCTATTTCTATACTGTCTCTATCAAAAGAAAATATCAAATTGCTTACCCAGTTATTAGAATTGTAATGTTTTGTCTTTATTATATTACCTTCATTAAGAAACTCACTCAATATAACTTTATCTAGCATAAGTTTATCCTCCAATTAATCCCACGGTAACTTTATATACTTATTCAAAAACAAAACTTTGCTTTCTACAAGACTCTCTATGCCTCTTATATAATCATAAAAACCACTCACAAACACAATAGGAACATTCAGCTTCTCTGAAACTTTTTTTATTATCATATGACCATTCATAACATCGTCAACCGTAGTATTGTCTAGTAAATTTGTATTATTTATCAATCCGGTTATTTTTAAGCCAGATGCAACTTCTATTTCCTTTGCCATTTGCCTTATTTTTGAACTTGTATCTGTCATCTGCCTTTTTGTATTTATAACTAAATACATTTCATAGCCTTCACTTGATAATTCTTCATTATATCTTGCTAAAGCCCTAGCTCCTAATTCGTCTCCTCCTACATCAAAAACAACACTGCAACTTCTGTTTACAAATAATGAATTAATCTCCGATGAAAGAGCTGGAACATCTACATTTGTATTTGCATACATCGAAGAAACTACATTAATATTATTATCTGATAATAACTTTTTTGCATCCACAGCACGAAAATATGGATTAACTATATCAAAATCAACAACTGCTACTTTCTTTTTACACTTTGAGAGGCTTAATGCAAAATTTATAGAAATTTCTGATTTACCACTTCCAAAGTGTCCTGTAAAAATACTTATTCTTTTCTCCATATACACACCTTACCATAATTCTTCTTATTATTACATCTTATTTTAAGACTCCACCTTCTACAAGGTGGAGTTACTCTTATAATTTCTAGGTAGAGTATAATCTTAATCCTGATGTTTAGTTAGATAAAGCTAAACATTTTCGCTATATCCAATTAAATCTTTAATTACTTCACCTGCTATAATAAGCCCTACCACAGAAGGAACAAAGGATATACTACCTGGAATTTGTTTTCTTACATTACACTTTCTAGTTGTACCTTCAGGACAAACGCAACTGTCATTGCAACTTGAACTCTTTGTCTCAACAGGCTTAATAGGTTCTTCTTTTGAATACACCACTTTCAATGAAGCAATATTTCTTTTTCTAAGTTCTTTTCGCATTACTTTTGCTAAAGGACATACAGAAGTAGCAAAAACATCTGCAACCTCAAACTTTGTTGGATCCAGCTTGTTACCAGCGCCCATACTTGATATTACAGGTATATTCATCTTTTTTGCATTAACAACAAGATCAATTTTCCCTGTAACTGTATCTATTGCATCTATAATATAGTCATAATCACTATGTATGAGGCTATTTGCAGTTTCAGGTAAATAAAATTTCTGATAAACAGTCACTTCTGCTCTAGGATTTATCTCAAGTATCCTGTCTTTCATAACTTCAACCTTAGGTTTCCCAATGCTTTTTTTAGTAGCATGAATCTGCCTATTTATATTGGTAAGACAAACACAATCATCATCTATAAGAACAAGCTTCCCAACACCTGATCTTACTAATGCCTCCACTGCAAAAGTGCCTACCCCACCTATTCCAAAAACTGCAACTTTACAATTGTATAGTTTTTTAAGTGACTTTTCACCAATTAACAATTCCGTCCTCGAAAACTCATGAAGCATAAATACACCTTAATTATTATCCTTTTTTACAAACTTCAAACATTCTTTTTGCCAATATATCTGCTCTTTTTATTGCAAAATCATCTTTATCTGCTGGTTTATGAGCACATACACCATGATGTCCGCAATCATCTTCTACATATCCATCTCCAACAATCATCATTCCCTGAACAATCATCATATCGTGAAGTGCTTTTATTGTTGTCTCCTGACCTCCGTACTTAGAAGCACCAACTGTAACTCCTGCACCAACTGTATTATAAAGAGCTTTTTCTGACCTTAACTTTCTTGTCTTATCAAAAAATGATTTTAGTTGTCCACTAACAGTACCAAAATAAGATGGACTTCCAAATATTACACCATCAGCTTTTTTCAGTACTTCAAAAGCCTCTTCAAGCTTTGAATCCTTATAACATATACCTGAACATGGTGAACTGCAGGCAACGCAAAAATTGTGTTTTGCACTGTTTAATAATTCCTGTACATCATACACAACTGTCTCTGCACCTAATTCTTTTACCTTGTCAAGTACAGCATTAATTAAAACTTTAGTATTTCCACTTTTGTTTGGACTTCCATTTAAACCTACAATCAACAATTTAATCACTCCTATTTTCTAATATATTATCATATTGAAATAAAAGCTGCAAACACAGCTTTAATAAACGGGTGTATTTAATAAATGACATTCACCCTTAATAAACTTACTTTTTAATAATAAGTCTTTACTGTAATACTATTTATAAAACATATATCATATAACCTCTTTTCATTTTATATGTTTTGACTAAATACTTCAACTATAAAGATTATAAAAGTATCCATATATTTTCCGTACATTCACTAAATAGACTCATTATAAAAGTTCGAAAGCTTTTTAGCCTCCGAACTTTTATAATAAATCACTTTATTCACTCACTAATCTTTTTTTACACTTTCTATAAAATCTTTTATCTTTTTCTCATCCTTGTACTTATTTGTTTCAACGCCACTGCTTACATCCACTGCAAAAGGTTTTACCTCTTTTATTGCTTCGGAAATATTTCCTGTATTCAACCCTCCTGCCAGAATAATTTTTCCGATTTTTTTTGCCTGTTTTGCTATCTCCCAATCAAAAGTTTTGCCAACTCCCCCATAAATACCTTCAATATAAGCATCAAGAACAAAAGCATCTACATTATAGCAGGACATTTTTTTAATAGAATCTCCATCCTTTACCCTTATAGCTTTCCATACTTCAATTTCTTTTTTTTCTTTTAATTTTTTCTTTAAATTCTCTACATACTCATAGGTTTCATCTCCATGAAGCTGTATACAGTCAAGCTCTAAATCATATGCTGTCTCTGAAACCTTCAGCAAATCTTCATTTACGAAAACACCAACCGTCTTAATATCAGGCAAAAGTGATTTTTTTAGTTTACCTGCAAATTCAATTGAAATCCTACGCCTGCTTTTTGCAAAAATAAATCCAATATATTCAGGTAGATATCTATTTACATATTCTACATCTTCTTCTCTTCTCAATCCACATATTTTTACTTTTGTCATAAATTCACCGCTCTTAGTTCTTTAATTTTTTCATTTATAGAAGATGCTCTCATAAGCGTTTCACCAATTAAAACCGCATTAACCCCTAAGTCCTTTAAATATTTCATGTCTTCTAGTGTTTTTATACCGCTTTCACTTACTACTGCTCTATCATGAGGTATATAATTCATTAATTTTTCTGTCGTCTTTAAATTAACTTCAAAAGTTTTTAAATCTCTATTATTTATACCAATAATTTTTGCACCTGACTCTAAAGCCCTTTCAACCTCTTCTCTATCATGCACCTCAACTAGGCACTGCATATTAAGTATTTCTGCTACAATCTGAAATTTCCTTAGCTGTTCATCACTTAGTAGAGATACAATTAAAAGTATAGCATCAGCACCTAAGCACCTTGATTGATAAATTTGCCATAAATCTATTATAAAGTCTTTTCTCAAAACAGGTAACGCCATAGACTGTCTTATCTTTACAAGGTAATCATCATCTCCTAAGAAAAAGTTTTTTTCTGTAAGAACAGATATCGCCTGTACATTTGCTTCACCATACTCCTTAGCAATATCTAAAGCATTAAAATCTTCTTTTATAACTCCTTTTGAAGGAGACGCTTTTTTCACCTCAGCTATTATAGATATTTGATTGTCTTTTTTTAATGCACTGTAAAAATCAATTGTCTTGTGCATACCAGGTCTTAAAACCTTTTGTTTAAAACCCTCTATGGAAATTTTACTCATATCCTCTTTTAACTGTTTCTTTTTTTTATCAACAATTTTATCTAATATCATATTTTCCTCCTCACTTCACACTTTATTATTTAAATGAATTTGTACATTCTTTTAGTTCGTTTAATTTTTTCATCGCCTTGTTAGAATCAATTATTTTAGCTGCTAATTCAATTCCCTCTTCAATACTTTTTGCTACTTTTCCTACATACAGGGCTGCTGCAGAATTTAATACTACAATATCTCTTTTTTTGCCTTTTTCTCCTTTAAAAATAGATAAAATAATATCTGCATTTTCCTTTGCATCTCCACCTAGTAACTCTTCTTTCTTTGCTAGTTTAAAACCATACTCCTCTGGGTCAATATTATAATTTATAACCTTGCCATCTCTGACTTCTGACACTTTAGTCTTATCAGTTGTAGTTATTTCATCCATACCATCTAATCCATGAATAACCATTGCTCTTTGTACATTAAGATTTAACAAAACATTTGCAATTGGCTCTGTAAGTCTTTCATCAAAAACCCCCAGTACCTGCCCCTTTGCATTAGCAGGGTTTGTCAAAGGCCCTAATATGTTGAATATAGTTCTTATCCCCAGTTCTTTTCTAGGCCCTGCAGCATGCTTCATAGATTTATGAAAATGTGGGGCAAACATAAATCCTATCCCAACCTTTTCAATACATTCTTTTGATTTTTCTGGTGAAATATCTATATTGATACCTAACATTTCTAAGACGTCAGCACTACCACTTCTGCTAGATACAGATCTATTACCATGCTTGGCAACAGTAACTCCTCCTGCAGCTGCTACAAAAGCCGTTGCTGTTGATATATTAAAGGTGTTTGTTCCATCTCCACCTGTCCCACAAGTATCAATATAGTATTCAACCTGTGGGTTTATTCTGTCAGACTTTTCACGCATAACCTTTGCACACCCGGTAACCTCTTCTATTGTCTCACCTTTGATTCTAAGAGCTGTAATAAAGCTTCCTATTTGTGCTTGAGTTGCATTTCCACTCATAATACAATTTAAGGAGCTTACAACTTCTTGTTCTTTTAAATCTCTACCCTCAACCAGTTTTAATATAGACTCTTTTAACATAATGACTCTCCTCTCCACTCCACTCATCTCAATTAATCTTCGGCTTAAACTCTATGCTTCAAAAAATTTTTTAGTATTGCCCTTCCATAAGGGGTTAAAATAGATTCTGGATGAAACTGTATCCCAAAAACTGGATAACTTTCATGCTTAAGTCCCATCACTTCTCCATCTTCTGTCCTTGCAGTTACCTTTAAACTATCAGGTATTGTATCCTTCTCTACCGTTAAAGAATGATACCTTCCAACCTTCAGTTTTGACGGAAGTGATTTGAAAATACTACACTCTTTTATTATCTCTATCTCTGAAGCTTTTCCATGCATCAATTCTTTTGCATGAACAACCTTTCCCCCAAAGGCTTCAGCAATAGCTTGATGCCCTAAACAAACTCCCATCATAGGAATGTGTTCTCCCAGTTCTTTTACCAATTCTATAGATATTCCTGCATCTTTTGGAAATCCAGGCCCAGGAGAAATTATTATATGTGTAGGATTCTTTTTTCTTATCTCTTCAACAGTTATTTTATCATTTCTATATACCTCTATATGAGGAGAAATTTCGCCTATATATTGATAAAGGTTATACGTAAAAGAATCATAATTATCTATTATTAATATGTTATTTTTCACCTTATTTCACCAACTTCCTCTAAAGCCTTTAAAAGAGCACTTGCCTTGTTTATGCACTCTTCATATTCTTTTTCTGGAACTGAATCTGCAACTATGCCAGCTCCTGCCTGAACATATGCCTTTTTATCTTTGAATATCAAAGTTCTAATTGTTATACAACTGTCTAAGTTTCCATTAAAGCTAAGATAGCCTATAGCACCTCCATATGGCCCTCTTTTCACAGTTTCAAGCTCATCTATAATTTCCATAGCTCTGACTTTTGGAGCTCCTGATAGTGTTCCTGCCGGCAAAATAGACATCATTGCATCAAATGGAGTCTTATCTTCTCTAAGCTCTCCTGAAACATTAGTAACTATATGCATCACATGAGAATATCTCTCTATATGCATTAAGTTATTTACATTAACTGTACCATATTTTGAGACTCTCCCAATATCATTTCTTCCTAAATCAACTAACATAGTATGTTCGGATAATTCTTTTTGGTCTGATAAAAGATCCTTTTCA
The DNA here is from genome assembly GCF_030848475.1 of Herbivorax alkaliphila. Classification (GTDB taxonomy): domain Bacteria; phylum Bacillota; class Clostridia; order Acetivibrionales; family Acetivibrionaceae; genus Herbivorax. The sequence continues at coordinate 26,589 of NZ_JAVDDS010000024.1, read as the reverse complement.
AGTTTTTCGTCTTGCTCTTTTGTCTCTCCTCTTTTTCTCGTTCCTGCAATAGGACAGGTTTCAACAGTTCCATCTTCCACTCTTGCAAGCATTTCAGGAGAAGATCCTACTATTCTGTAATCGTCAAATTTAAGATAATACATATACGGTGAAGGATTTATAATCCTAAGAACCCTATATACATTAAAAGGATCCTGTTCTGTCTCTACACATAGCCTTTGTGAAAGAACTACTTGAAAAATATCTCCATTACGGATATACTCTTTTGCTTTTAGTACATTTTCACAGTACAGCTCTTTTGATATGTTGCTTGTGTATTTAAAATTTTCCACCTTTTTTTCAAAATCCGGAGTAAAATTGTCAACTACTTTCCATCTTGTATCTAGAATTTCTCTATAAATACTCTTTATTCTATCTACAACACTGTTATAATCTCTGTCTATATTTCCTCCAACGTGTAAATTTACAATTATATGAATTTTTTGCTTTAGATGATCAAAAACTAAAACTTCATCTGTAAACATAAAATGACTTTCAGGAAGCTCTAAATCATCCTCTGGCACATCTTTAAGATTTTCATAATACCTTATAAGATCATACCCAAAAAAACCTACTGCTCCTCCATTAAACCTTGGAAAATTAGGAATAGTAGCCCCCTTATATTTGCTCATAAGTTTTCTTATAATTTCAACAGGATTACCTTCCTCTTCCTTTACCATACCACTTTTGTCTTCAATAATGGTTTTATCTTTAAAACTTTTAACTTTTAAAAAAGGATTTTTTCCGATAATAGAATAGCGAGCCCATTTTTCGCCTCCCTCAACACTTTCTAGCAAAAAACAGTAATCGCTGTCTTCAAATCTTTTAAAAAGACTTATTGGTGTTTCCATATCAGCATAAACTTCCATGGAAACTGGAATGATGTTGTATTTTTTTGCCAATTCTCTGGCAGAATCAATACTTGGACAAAACATAAAAAACGCCTCCTTTTCATAAGGAAGACATGAGATTGGTTTAAAATATTAGAACCCATAAAAACATCTAGTATCGCGACAAATCTAAAATTAAATTGCCTCATCTCATCTCTTCTCATCTCTTTTTTTCTCATTCTTTTCTCTTCTAAAAACTCTTCTCATCTATACATACTATCCTTTGACAAATATAATATGTCAAATAAATATATGCATATTTATATTGTACATATTATTATTATATAACACAAGTGCTATTTAGAAAAAATTTAAAGATTTGCTATAACAAAATATTATGGTAAAATAAAAACCATGATTAATTTAGGGGGATTTATAATGAGCAAATCAAAAATTATATTAAATAATGAAAGATTAAAAGTTGAAATAGACTATCCTGGAAATAACTATAAAGGTTCTCGTTTTGACTGGACAGGCTTTATTACAGAAATTTTACTTGATGACAAATACTCTTTTTGTACCAAAGAATCACTAGTTTCTGGCAAGGGTTCAGGTGGCATTGGACTCTGTAATGAATTTGGAATTCATACTCCTTTAGGATATACTTCTGCCAAACCTAAAGAAAAGTTTCCCAAACTTGGAATCGGGCTTTTGACAAGATCTGATGAATCTGACTATTTTTTCTTTGATAAATATGAAGTGTCTCCTTTTAATTTTATAATTTCAAAAAAATCAGACAGCATAACTTTTATAACAGAACCATCAGAATGCAATGGATATGCTGTGAAGATGACAAAGAAAATATCTATAAAAGACAATTTTCTTGTAATTGATTACCTGCTTGAAAACACTGGTAGCAAGGAAATTATAACAGAAGAGTACTGCCATAATTTTATATCAATTAACAAAAACCCTGTCGGTTCTGGATACATGCTAAATTTTCCGTATGATATAAATATAAAAGAAGTACCTGAAGTATTAACCTTTAATGAAAATAAAATATCACTAAATAAAAATCCAAAAAAAGATTTCCACTGTAACATTGAAGGCTTTAATGCTGTTGATAATCACTACTGGGAATTGGTTTTTGAGCCGTTAAAAACAGGTGTCAGAGAACATAGCAATTTCCCAGTTAAATCTGTAGCCCTTTGGGGAAATACTCATGTAATAAGCCCTGAAGTCTTTATAGATGTAAATATAAAACCTGGCAAGACCCAAAAATGGACAAGAAAATATGAATTCTTTACATATTAAAAAGTATGTAGCTTAATTATTGAGTTTTATAAAGATAAAAAAGGGGCTGTTGCACAGCCATTTATTTAATGCTTGTGCAGCAACCCCTTTTTTTATTAAATTTACTTTTTCTTGGCAATTTTAGCCCATGTATCTTTTAATGATACCGTTCTGTTAAATACCAAGGCATCTTCATTTGACTCAACGCTGTCAACACAGAAATATCCCAGCCTCATAAATTGAAACATATCTCCCGGTTTTGCATATTTAAGTCCAGGCTCAAGCTTACAGGAATCTAAAACTTTAACTGAATCCGGATTAATTTCATCAATAAAATCAACATCTTCATCAGAACCAGGCTCTTCAACATTAAATAATTGTTCATACAAACGTACTTTAGCATCCACTGCATGTTTTTTAGATACCCAGTGTATTGTTCCCTTTACCTTTCGGCCATCAGGTGAATTTCCACCTCTTGATTCTGGATCGTAAGTACAGTGAACTTCTATCACTTCTCCTGTATTTTCATCTTTTACTATGTCAGAACACTTTACAAAATATGCTCCTATAAGTCTTACTTCCCTTTCAGGAGTTAGCCTAAAGTACTTCTTTGGAGGATCTTCACGAAAATCATCCCTCTCTATATATATAACTTTTGAAAAAGGCACCTTTCTTTTTCCCGAATCAGGATCCTTTGGATTGTTTGTAACTTCAAACTCCTCAACCATATCTTCAGGATAATTATCTATAACTACTTTAAGTGGGTCTAATATTCCCATAACTCTTTTTGCTTTCATATTCAATTCTTCTCTTATACAATGTTCTAGAAGTGCTATTTCAACCATGCTGTGGCTTTTGGCAACGCCAATTCTAGAACAAAAATCTCTTATTGAAGCAGGAGTATATCCTCTTCTTCTAAGAGCTGATATTGTAGGCATTCTAGGGTCACCCCACCCATCTACATGCCCTTCTTCTACAAGCTTTAAAAGCTTTCTCTTACTTAATACAGTATGACTTATATTAAGTCTTGCAAACTCAATCTGCCTTGTCTTGCACTCCATATCCAACTTTTCTATAAGCCAATTATATAAAGGTCTATGATCCTCAAATTCAAGTGTACAGATAGAGTGTGTAATACCTTCATGAGAATCAGAAAGAGGATGTGCAAAATCATACATTGGATATACACACCACTTTTCCCCTGTTCTATGATGATTTGCCCTCATTATTCTGTAAATAACAGGATCTCTCATATTAAGGTTTGGAGATGCCATATCAATTTTAGCTCTTAAAACCTTAGACCCATCTTTAAATTCGCCATTTTTCATTTTCAAAAATAATTCAAGATTTTCATCAATTGAACGCTCTCTATAAGGACTGTTTTTTCCTGGTTCAGTTAATGTTCCCCTATACTCTCTTATTTCATCAGCATTTAAATCACATACATATGCCTTGCCCATTTTTATTAATTTTACAGCACATTCATAAAGCATATCAAAATAATCTGATGCATAGTACAGTCTGTCTTCCCAATCAGCTCCAAGCCATTTTACATCTCTAATAATGGATTCTACGTATTCATCTTCTTCTTTACTTGGATTAGTATCATCAAACCTTAAATTAAACTTACCATTATTCTTTACAGCCATTCCATGATTTAGACAAATTGACTTGGCATGTCCAATGTGAAGATATCCATTTGGCTCAGGTGGAAATCTTGTATGTACCCTCTTGCCAAACTTGTTTTCTTCATTATCTTTATCAATAATATCCTGAATAAAGTTAGAAAATTTTTCTTCTTCATCAGAAGCATTTAGTCTGTTTTTTTCTTCATCTTTTATACTCATTTTTTTATATTCTCCTCCCATAAAAAATTATAAACTATATCATTTATTATAAACAATTTTTAATATGCTTCATCAATTTTTTTCCCCTTAAACACCCACAATTTATATCCTAAAAAATTTACAGTCTGAGATATAACTATAACAAAAAGTTTTGCTATCATTTCATAAATTTCAAAGTAGTCTACCAATATTCTCAGTGCTATCAATGTTGTAGATAGAGAAATCAAGTTGATTGTTACAAACTTTATTAGTTGACTTTTTGTATTAGTTTTTGCTCCCCTAAATGTCCAAATTCTGTTTAACATAAAACTATTTGCAATACCACATGCATATCCTGCCACTTGAGCTATCATGTAGTTTATAGACAGTATATTTATGCTAATCCAAAAAACTGCTACATCCACAAAAGTATTGCTGACACCAACTAAACCAAATTTTATTAATTGCATATTTAGCAAATTAGTTATCAATTTTTTAACCTTGCCCAAGCTGGAAACTTTAACCTCTTTCATAAATAACCTTCTTCATAATAATAATAAAAACACTAAAATTATATCTTAAAATTTAACTATAATCAAATAACTTTATTAACATAACAAAATCTGTTGAACCTTCAGAATTTTGTCCTCGAGAATGCAAGTTATTTCTAAGGCATTGCTTGCAATGGCTAAGAAATAATATTTGATTCTCTTCGCCCAAAATCTGTTGAACCTTCAGAATTTTGTTCTCGAGAATGCAAGTTATTTCTAAGGCATTGCTAAGTTACTCCAGCTTAAAATAATTGCAGGTTCTTCGTACCAGTTATTGCTATCACTTGGAGCTTTCTCAATTATAACTTTCTCATGCATAGGATCTGCCTGTATCCACTTGTCATTTCCTATATATGCCATTGTATGTAAGCCGTTTTCTGTTACCATTATATCACCTTCTCTAATCATACTGTGATCAAATTGATTTAAACCTTCAACAGAAATAATTGAAACAAAAAGATCTTCGTAACCATCTTCCATTACTCTAGTTGAAAAGTCATTGACCCACAGATAAACAGCTTTTCTTATATATTGAGGACTAAAATTTTTAGCACCTAATTTTACATATGCATCAATTAATCCTCTTCTAACCAAACCAGAACAGTCTATTCCTCTAATACTCTCTCCACCCCATAAATATTCTGTTCCTTCATATCTTTTTAAAGCTTCTACATACTCATTTCGCACAATATCTCTTTCTACACTTTTGCCATCAAAAAAAAGCATGAACACTGTAGCTAATGCTAAAAATATAAGAAATCCTTTATAAACTTTAAATTGCCAAAAAACAACTGTACACAATACCAAAATAGCAATTAAATCTGCTAAAATTATAATATTTACAATTGTTCTGTTTATAGGATACATAATTAAGCCAATAAGCAACGCAATTAAAGCTAAAATCATAAATGCTGCAACAAAAACTTTAACTTTCTGTAATTTCCCCTTTTCAAAAGCGAGCATAATCACCTTTCCTTTCCCAAACTATTTTTTTACATGGCACAAACTCTCTACTAACAGTTTAGCTGCATTTTCAATATCCGTCAAACTTGCCATTTCAACAGGACTATGTACATACCTGCAGGGAATTGAAATAGCACCTGATGGAACTCCTCCTGCTGATATATGAATTGCCCCTGAATCATTCCCCCCTGACTCAAGTATCTCAAATTGATAAGGTATATTTATTCTTTTTGCTGATTGTTCTAAAAGTTTTCGCACTTTAGGATGACAAATTATTGATCTGTCCTTTATCTTTATAGCCGGCCCTTTGCCTAATTTCACTTCCATAGGACGTGCATTTGGAGTATCTCCAGTTAAAGTAACGTCAACAGCAATAGCTAAATCTGGCTTTATCTGATAAGCAGCTGTTTTGGCTCCTCTAAGTCCTAATTCCTCCTGTACTGTAAATACATAATATATCTCATTTTCAGTCTTTTTCATATCCTCTATGGCTTTTATAAGCACTGCACACCCACTTCTGTCATCTAAGGCTTTTGAAATAATCGTATCGCCCTGATTTTTTGCATCACCAGCAAAACATGCCACATCACCTATACTGACACTTTTTAATGCTTCTTCTTTACTGCTTGCTCCTATATCAATATACATTTTTGAAAGATTTAAATTTTTAATATCTTCAAGTTTCTGTTCATAGTGAACAGCACCAATTGTGCCATTATTAAACCTTACCTTTTGACCTATAGCGTTATATTTAGACACACCTCCTATATTAGAAAATCTTATAAATCCATCGTCATCTATAAAGGTTGCCATAACACCAATTTCGTCCATATGTGCTGCCACCATAATTTTTTTTCCTGTTCCCTTTTTCACTGCTATAAGATTACCTAAAGTATCAACCCTTATATCATCTACCTTATCTTTAATTTCTTCTGTTATAACATCTCTTATTTCTTCTTCATTTCCAGATACTCCTGTTATTTGTGTCATTTTTTTTAACAAGTCAAACATATTTCTTCCTCCATTTATATTATTATATAAAACTATTTTAATCCATCAATAAGTTTTGGATTTTTATTAAATTCACCTAAAGCAATTTTTACTAATTTAGAACAACTATCAAAATCATTTTTACTCATTAAAGAGACTGGGGAATGTATATATCTGCAAGGCACAGAAATTGAAGCAACAATTACTCCTCCTCTAGCTGTCTGTATCTTTCCTGCATCATTTCCCCCTGAAGTAGTGGTTTTATATTGTACTGAAATACTATTTTTTTTCCCATTAGTATATAAAAACTCAACTAATTTTTTGTTGGAATATGCACCTCTGTCCATAATTGTAAGAGCTGCACCTTCACCTAGTATAGTTGAGTACTCATGTTCTTCAACATCTAAAACATCTGAACAAGTAGTTGCCTCCACAACTAAAGCAACATCTGGGTATATGCCATAAGAAGTTACCTGTGCTCCTCTAAGTCCAACTTCTTCTTGAACTGTAAAACAAGCATACAAGTCAAAATCATATTGTTCATCCTTTAATATATCAAGCAAAATAGCACATCCAGCTCTATCATCTAACGCTTTTGCTTTAATAGCATTTTTACCTAAAGTTGAATAACTGCTATAAAATGCAGCATACTCTCCAACTGAAACCAATTTTTCAGCCTCTTCTTTGCTGTTTGCACCAATATCTATATACATCTTTTTTATGTTGACATTGCTCTGCCTTTCACCTGCATTTTGAAGATGAATGGGTTTTCCGCCAATTACTCCCTGTAGCTTTTTATTCCCTACAGTCAGCCTTTTTCCTAAAAGTATTCTATTATCAATACCACCCACAGTGGCAAACTTAAGAACTCCAGCCTCTCCATATCCCGTTACCATAAATCCAACTTCATCCATATGCGCAGAAATCATAACTTTATATTTAGAATTTCTGCCTTTTTTTAAGCAAATCAAGTTACCCATAGAATCCACATTTATCTCATCTGAATACTTCTTTGCCTCTTTTTTAATAAATTCTCTTACATCTTCTTCATTGCCAGATACTCCATTTAACTCTGTCAATTCTTTTAAAAACATAATATCCCCCCTGTCTTACTGTCAATGGATGAAATAAATCTTGAAATTAACCTTCCTGAATACTTAACATCATCTACATGTAGAGTTTCTACCGTTGTGTGCATGTATTTTAACGGAATGGATACCAGTACAGTTGGTATTCCTGTTCTAGAAACTTGTATAGCCCAAGCTTCAGTACCTGTATTTCCAGGCGAAGGTTCAATCTGATAGGGAATGTTTTCTTCTTTTGCAATGTCAATTATCTTTTTTGTAAGATCAACATGAAGATTAGGTCCTACAGCAATAGAAGGCCCTTTCCCCAGCTTAAAAACTGAATCTTTTGGCACATCTGGAATGTCTCCATGACATGCATCAATAACAACTGCAACATCAGGAGTTATGTTATATGCAGCAATAACAGCACCTCTAAGTCCCACTTCTTCTTGAGATGTTGCAACAAAATATACATCATATTCATGGTGAATTTTTTCAAGGTTTTCCATAATATCAATTAAAGCTGTAACACCTGCACGATTGTCAAGAGATTTAGAACTAATTCTACTATTTTTTAATGTAAAAGGCTTTGCCTTAAATGTTATAACATCTCCAATTGATACATTTTCTCTAACTTCATCTTCTGAAAGCCCGGTATCAATTGAAAGATCCTGCATCTTGACTGCTTTTTTAGTATCTTCAGTTTTTAACAAATGAGGAGGCTTAGCTCCAATAACACCAAGAACATCTTTTTTCCCATGTACTATAACTTCTTGAGCTAAAAGTATCTTTGAATCAATACCTCCTATATTTGAAAATCTTAAAAATCCCTTTTTTTCAATACCAGTTACCAAAAGGCCTATTTCATCTAAATGAGCTGTAACCATAATTTTTTTATCACTTTTAGAAAAACCCTTTTTCACCCCAACAACATTGTAAAAACTATCTATTGTGGTTTCATCACAGTATTTATCGAACATATTTTTAATATACTTTGAAAGTTTTTCTTCCCTTCCTGAAATACCTGGATATGTACTTATATCTTTTAAAACGCTTGTATAATCCATTTATCCACCTCTCCCTCATTATTATTAGAAATCCCTATACTCTAAATTTTCTTGTTTTCTAAAAACCCTATAGTTTTCTTCGACGGCTGTTTTTCAGTCTAATCCTCCTACCTAAAGCAGAAAGAAACCACACTGCATATTCTCAGTATAGGATTTACAAAAACTAGAGTTTTTATAAATCCCAAAATTAAATAAAATAATAATAAAAAAACTCTTGACTTAGAAGCCTTTTTTTATTATACTATTCATTGTCGCAAAAAAACAAGGGCTTTTAGCTCAGCTGGCTAGAGCAACCGGCTCATAACCGGTAGGTCCGGGGTTCAAGTCCCTGAAGGCCCACCATTGTTTTTTGCCCAGATAGCTCAGTCGGTAGAGCAGTGGACTGAAAATCCTCGTGTCGGTGGTTCGATTCCGCCTCTGGGCACCAAAAACTTAATAGTTTTCGGAGGGGTTCCCGAGTGGCCAAAGGGAGCAGACTGTAAATCTGTTGTCAACGACTTCGATGGTTCGAATCCGTCTCCCTCCACCAAAAAGAGTTGGAATTCCAACTCTTTTTTTAGTTGCACAGATTTTATCTGATTTCACTTTTTTAAAAAACTTTTAGAAATTCTTTAAATCACTTCACAATATTTTTAACTGCATCTTTAAACTTTTTGCCTCTCTCGTCAAAGTTTTTAAACATATCAAAGCTTGCACTAGCTGGAGACATTAAAATTATATCTCCACACAGAGCACATTCATATGCTTTTTTAACAGCCTCTTCTAAAGAATCACACTTATAGACCAAAACATCTTTTCCCTTTCCAGTACGCTCTATTTCACCCTCTAAGGCCTTATGTATTTTATCTGATGTCTGACCAATCAAAACCATAGATTTAACTTTCTTGGCAATATACTCACCCATTGCATCATAAGGAATGTTTTTGTCATACCCTCCTGAAATCAAAATAACCTTTTGACCAAAAGATAAAAGGCCGGCAATAGTTCTTGATGGACTACTTGCTATAGAATCATTATAAAACATTATACCGTCAGTTTCTCCAACAAGTTCTAGTCTATGTTCTACACCTTTAAATTCCTTTGCTGTTTTTTGTATTGTTTCTACGTCAACATATCCTATTACTGCACAAATTGCTGCTAAATAGTTTTCCACATTGTGCATACCAGGTATAGAAATATCCTTTGTGTCAACAACTTCTACCTCTCTATTTTCATCTTTATAAACAATTTTGCCATTTTTTATTCCAGCACCACTGCTTAACTGTTGTATTCTGCTAAAATACACAACTTTCCCTTTTGCTTCGCTTTTAAATTTTTTGGTAATGTCATTGTCAAAATTTAAAATTAACTTATCACCAGCAGATTGAAATTTAAAAATATTTTTCTTAGCATCTACATATTCATCCATTGATTTATGAAAGTCAAGATGATTAGGTGAAAGATTGGTGATTACTGCTGTTTTAGGACTCATACTCATTGTATGAAGTTGAAAACTGCTAAGCTCCAACACAACTTTATCTGTATCTTTTATTTTATCAATTTTGCTCAATAGAGGTGTTCCAATATTACCTCCAAGCCAGGATTTATAGCCCTGTTTTTTTAACATCTTATGTATTAGTGTAGAAGTGGTTGTCTTACCATCACTACCTGTAACAGCAAAAATTTCGGCTGGACACAATTCAAAAAAAACTTCCATTTCAGATGTAACCTTTGCACCTTCTTTTTTTGCCGAAACAATTTCTGGGATATCATATCTCATTCCCGGAGTTCTAAAAACAATATCAAAACCTTTTAAGTTTTTTAAGTATCCATCACCTAAACTACATTGTATGTCTAACTCCTTAAATTCATCTAAAACACAACATAAATCATTTTTACATGACTTATCAAACGCCGTTACATTTACACCTAAACTGTGCAAATATTTAATTAATGGTATATTACTAATTCCAATTCCCAATACAGCAACTTTTTTATTTTTTATGTAGGTCTTAAAATCATCTAACTTATTATTCAAACTTGCATCCTCCCAAACTCTTATCTAAGAATAAATAATAATTTGCCATTTTTGAATACGTTGTTTTCCAAAATAGCTTCTCATTCCTTTATCCTTCCTCCCTATAAAATCGAGAGTTATTATTTTTTATTCCTTAAAATTATATTAATTATTCCAAGCTACTAGAAGGTATTTTTAATAAATTCTCCTTCTTCTGCTATGATACTTAAACTGTAAAAGTATTCTCTCCCACTTTCTTTCCCATTTTTCAGATCCAAATAACTTTGCAAACTCAACACACTGTGCTAAAAACAGCTCTTCTCTTTTTCTATTATTTCTAAAAAGCCTATCTCTAATTGACATAAAGGTACCATATTTGTCATATAAAATTACATTTTCTCTGCAAATCATATAAAGAAATGTACCCACCATTTTGTCTTTATAAAGTATTTCCTCAAATATTTCCGCTGTATAAAAGAGAGGCTTTACATTTATATACTTCTCCTTTAAAAGTGTCAGCTTTAAATTTTCTCCAAATGAAATAAACTTTTCTAACGGAGTACCATCACCTATAAGTATCAAAAACTCATAATCACTTTGAGAAGTATTGTCTCCTCTTGCTCTAGAGCCATACAAAACGATACTCATAACTTCAACAGACATACTTTCAGAAAACTTTTCAAGTAAAGATGTAACACGATTAATTATTCTGTCATTTGCAAAATTAATTCTGCTCATTAATATACATCCCCTTTAACATATTTAATATACTTCCCCTTTTAAAATATAAAATTAACTTGCTTTTTAAATTATCTTTTTCTATAATTAATATTTTTTTAACATTGAATATTAAACTTTAGAAGTCCCTTTATTAATTGTCTGTCTTATAATCAATCACTCAACGACTCATAGTAACTGTTTTATTTACTTTACAGAAACACTTTAAATAATTTTTTATTATGTTTTTGTAACAATTTACTGCTTTTTATTAAAATCAATATATCACATTTTTCTAATTATGCATAGAGTTTTTATAAAAATAATTTAATATTAACAAAATCATTTTTAAATGAAATACAAATGTCTTTTTTAAAAAAGTTCTAAAACATATACAAAAACACTTGATATTTCTTGTTTTTTTTAGTAAAATATATCTGAAATGAAGTATTGAGAGAATAAAAGGATTGAATGGCATGATAATTCAACTTCTTACAATCACAACACTATAAACTTCAATTCAATCTCTCTAAGCAATATGTTGTTTAATGATATTTATTTATAAAATTATTATTGTTCATGTTTTGTTTTCTTTTTTACGTAAATCACAGTAACAGAATTTGTTAAGCTTTAATTTATATATTTCACCTTTAAAGTTTAAAGCGGTCTATAAGAATCAATATTTATAACTTGTTAGATTATTAAAAAGAATATTATGTTTTCTTTCTAAGCTAAGCTTTTTATATAAAGTCTAGTAGGAAAGTTTGTTTTCTTTATACTATTCCATATTTTTTGGATTCTATCATAATTGAAATAATAACCGATACATTAAATAGATAAGTTTTAAAACTACATATTAAGAATAAAATACTTTAAAACATTTTTTTAAAAACTGTTTTCAGAAATATTTTTTTTGGTAATAATAGTACAATTGGACTAAAATCAAAATAGAACAAATATTATAGTTTAAAGAACTATTTAAAGCTGTGTTAAATTAGCTTAAAAAAGGGTGATTATAATGTTTAAATTAAAAAAGAAAAAAGAGAAAAAGCAATACAAATTAGTAAGTCCTGGTGACATGGTTTTAGCACCATGTGCACACGATGTTTACAGAAAAGCAGTGGTTATTTCTTATCAAGAAGTAAACAACAATCCAACAATTAGAATAAAGTTTAAGACTGGTTCTATAAACTTTGTTTCTGCAAAACTATGTTATAAAATCGTTAAAGGCATCGCTGTTCCTTTAGAAAAACCAAAAACAAAAGTTCAAAGATTTTGTTTATGGTTCTTGAGAAGATTTGGATTAGCTGAAGTTTAATACTTGTAATTTTTCAATTTGTGTTTAGAATTAGTTTCCTCTTTTCAAAAATACATCAAGAGGGCTTTTTTTAGAGTGTACTTTTTTAGATTTGTTTTTTAACAATCTTTTTCTTTTGTCATTTTATCTATAACATACTTAATATTTTCAAAGTTAAAGCCCCTGTGAAGCAAAAAAGAGTATGCTTTTTTTAGGATTTTTGAGTCAGTTAAGTCATACTTGCCAAATTTCTTTCTAAGAAGTCTTTCTATAACAACATCTTCATCGTAATCAAGATTATCTAGCACATTTTCAATAATGTCTCGAGATATACCTCTGTTTTTTAACTCCATACTAAGAACTTTCTTTGACTTGGGTTTTAATTTCATTCGATCATAAACAAATTTTTGAGCATACATCATATCATTTAAATACCCCATAGATTTGAGTTCGTCTATAGCAATATTTATTACATCTTCATCATATCCTTTTAAAGCCAATTTATGAAAAAGCTCCTTTTCGCTCAACATTTTAAATGAAATACATTTAATAGCACTTGACTTTACAGATTTTAAAGCAATATACTTTTTAATATCATCTATTTCTTCCTCTGATATAGATGATTTTTCATATAGATTTAAGCGAAAATAATCCTCTTCTGAAATAGAAAAAGCATAAGAATTATCGATAAACACAGAAAACATTTTTTTGTTTTTTTTGTTTTTTTCAATAGAAGTTATTTTCAATATAATCACCAAATTACATTATCTTTACATTCTTCCTTCTCTAAAGAAAGAAGAATTCTTTCTTTAGAGAGAGATACTTATCTCCACAAACTTTGACTACATGCCCCGAATTCTTATTTGAAATTTGCCTTATATCACCTTGCTTAAGTAAGATATCTTACTGCTAAACATATAAGATATCCTGCGGCTAAACCAATAAGGCTTCTAATTATAACTTCAAGCAGGAACTCTATCCCACTTGAAGTCAAAAACTTATATTAATCTTTCTTTTTTTTGTCCTCTTCTTTTTCATCATTGGAGTCAATGCTATTTAAAAAAGCCTGATTATAATTATCTCTTATTTTTGCCTCAACTTCTTTTAAAATATCAGGATTTTCTCTAAGAAAATTCTTTGCATTTTCTCTACCCTGACCGATTTTTTGACCATTATATGAAAACCATGCACCACTTTTATTTACAATATCAAGCTTTACACCAACATCTAAAATATTACCTTCTTTAGAGATTCCCTGACCATATATAATATCAAACTCTGCTTCCTTAAATGGAGGTGCAATCTTGTTTTTTACAACTTTAACTCTGGTTCTATTTCCCACCATTTCATTAGATTGCTTTATTGTCTCTATTCTTCTAACATCAAGCCTTACAGAAGAGTAAAACTTAAGTGCCCTTCCTCCAGGTGTTGTTTCAGGATTTCCAAACATTATACCTACTTTTTCTCTTAATTGATTTATAAATACTGCTGTTGTCTTGGATTTGTGTATTACTCCTGATAACTTTCTCAATGCTTGAGACATAAGCCTTGCCTGAAGACCCACATGAGAATCTCCCATCTCTCCATCAATCTCTGCCTTTGGAACCAAGGCTGCAACTGAGTCTACAACAACTATATCAATAGCACCACTTCTAACTAAAGCCTCTGCTATTTCTAAAGCCTGTTCTCCTGTATCTGGCTGTGAAACTATAAGATCATTAATGTTTACTCCAAGCTTTTTTGCATAAACTGGATCTAAAGCGTGCTCTGCATCTATAAAAGCAGCTTCACCACCAGCTTTTTGTGCTTCTGCTATCATATGCAGTGCTACAGTGGTTTTACCAGATGATTCCGGACCAAATATTTCAACCACTCTTCCTCTTGGTACACCTCCAACTCCTAGTGCTATATCCAGTCCTAAAGCACCAGTTGGTATGGTTTCCACATTTAAGTGAGAATTTTCACCTAATTTCATTATAGAGCCTTTTCCAAATTGCTTTTCTATTTGTCCAAAGGCCATTTCCAATGCTTTTTGTTTATCCATAGCAATTCCCCGTTTTGTGAACACCTTTTAAACTTTGTGCTCACTTCCCCATTCAACGCATCCGACCTCAGTCGTTGATGCGATGCTCTAGAGGCCTAAATTCCCATGTGTTCCACGGTACATCCTAACACCAATAAAGTATTAGTCACGGGTTCTCTCCTTTCCTGTTTTTTTTATCAACTCTTTTTGACATTCTCCTCTCCCTAAAGGAAGAAAGATTCTTGCTTTAGGGAGCTACTTGATGCAATCTCTCCACAAGCATTATCGGTATGCCCTACCGAATTTTTATTTAAACCCTTCTTATATCACCTTGCTTAAGTAAGATGGCTTACAGCAAAACATATAAGATATTATTAAATATTGTCAGCACTAACTTTCTCGAACATGTGTTCTATTTCATTATACCTCAATATATATCTTTAAGTCAACAGCTTTTTTATCTTATTCTAAAACTGGTATAAACCTTATATATATGCTAACCAATCAGTTTATAATATGCTGGCACATAAATTAAATATTAACTAATCACTTTATCATATTTTATTACTATTTTTCTTATTACGCCAAATTCTTCTTAAATCCTCTATTTAAAATATTATTTTGCATCTTTTTTTACTAATCAGACTTTTTCCCAAACTTTTTTAATATTATATTTTTTGCATAAGAAGCTTCCTCAACTTTAAATAATAAAACAATGGCAAAGTATACCGCTGCTCCAACAGTAATAATACCTAATAGACCAATATACTGCATAATTTTTGAATCTGCAAAAGGCATAGCCGTATTTATAAAATATACTGCTAATCCCATAACAAAAGAGGCTGGAAAAATCTTAGATAAAAATTTCAAAAGATCCCCAATATAAATTCCATTCATCTTTCTATTTAACAACATCAAAAGCAAAGAAGCATTTACTAAACTCACTAAAGAATATGATAAAGCCATTCCTGCCACACCAATATTAGTTGCTTTAATAAAAATTACGCTCAGCAAAAAATTCAACCCAATTGTGAATACACCAGTAATAAGAGGTGTAATGGTATCCTTAGCTGCATAATATGCCTTATTTAAAACATTAACAATTGATTGACTAAAAAGAGCTATAGAAAAAAACATTAATATTCTTCCAGCAAGAGCAATGCTTTCTGAGTCAAACCCTGTAATATCAAATAAGGTTCTAATAACATTTTCTCTTAACACTATAAAACCAACTGCTGAAGGAATAGTAAATAATAAAACTGTTTTAATACACTTTATAAGTGTACTTTTGTATTCTTTAAACTCCTCTTTTGAAAAATAGGCGGATAAAGTTGGAAGCATTGCTATTCCCATACCCTGTGCAAATATTCCATAGGGCATCTGCCACGTTCTATCTGCCATATTAAGAATTATCATACTTCCAGGTTCAAAAAAGGTAGCAAAAAAACTTGCAATAATAACATTTATCTGTACAACGGAAGATGCCATTAAAGATGGTATTGCTAACTTAATAAGTTTTATAAATCCTGAATGTCTAATATGTATTTTAAATTTATAGTGTTTTAAGTTTTTATATGCAAAACTCAATTGAAATAAAAAATAAACTAAGGAGCTTGCCATAATTCCATATGCAACACTTGTAGGCCCTCCTTTTCCACTTAAGAATATTAAGCTTAAAATACTTCCAACGTTGTAAATTGACGGACCATAAGCTGCCGCTGCAAACCTTTGATAAGAATTCAACACTCCATTAGATATTCCTGCAAGCATTAAAAATGCAACCGACGGAAACAAAATCCTTGCTATGTCAGCTGTAAGCTCAATCTGCTCTTTACATTCAAAACCAGAAAAACCTCCAATAAGTTGAGGTGCAAAAAACATTCCCAGCACACAAACAAATGACATTACAATGATTACTATATTTATAAAGGTTCCTACTGCTTTCCATCCATTTTCTTCATCCTTTTTAGAAATATATCCTGTTAAAACAGGTATAATCGCAGCTGCAATTGCTCCTCCTACCAGCAAATCATACATAAGTCCTGTTATTCTAAAAGCATATGAATATGCATCACCTACACTTCCCAAACCAAATACATTAGGAGTAACCATTTCTCTTATATAGCCTGTTATTCTACTTACAACGATGGATGACATGACAATAGCAGCAGCTCCACCTAATCTTTTATTACTCAAATTTCAACTCCTCCAATTTGTCTTCTTATCAAGTCAAAAGTATGAAGTGAAGCAACATTTATTATTCTTTCTCTATCACCTGATAAATTTAATTTTTTACACACTGTATCATCTTTATAAGATAAAGCAATATACAAAAGACCTACAGGCTTTATATCAGTTCCTCCACCTGGACCTGCAATTCCTGTAATTGAGACTCCTATATCTGAACCTGACCCTTTTCGTATTCCATCTGCCATTTCTACAGCTGTTTCCCTGCTCACAGCTCCATACTTTTTAATTGTATCTCTATTTACACCTAAATCTTCAATTTTAGAATCATTGCTGTAAGATATAATTCCTCTATCAAAAGCTGCTGATATCCCACTTACAGAGACAAGTTTTGAACAAATTAATCCACCTGTACAGGATTCTGCAATGGAAATTGTAAGTTTACTATCTAAAAGCATTTTAGCAACTACCTGTTCTAAATTTTCATTCTCTGTACTATATACATTAGATCCTAATCTTTTTATTATTTCTTCTTCGAAAGGACGTATTTTGTCAAATCCATTTTCCGACGATTCTGCTTTACATGTAAGCCTTACTGTAACTTCTCCTGCTTTTGCATAAGTTGCAATTGTCACAGCATCTTGTTTGTCCACTAAGTCCATTATTTTTTCTTCAAGTTTTGATTCACCAATCCAAAAAGTCCTCAAATATTTGGACACAATTTTATGCCCTGACTTCTTGTGAAGATAAGGGATTACACTTTCATCAAACATAGGCTGCATCTCATATGGAGGACCTGGCAATATTACAACTACCTTATTATCACTCTTAATGATACATCCTGGTGCAGTTCCCCTGTTGTTTTCAATAACTATGCTATCTTTTGGAAAATATGCCTGTTTTTCATTATTGCCAGTCATTTTTCTACCTGAATTTAAAAAGAAATCTTTTATTTTATTCAGACTCTTCTCATCTAAAATCATATCTTTTCCAAAAACTTTAGCAACTATTTCCTTTGTTATATCATCTTTTGTCGGTCCTAATCCTCCAGTTATTACAACTAAATCAGATCTTCCCAATGCCAATTTTATACTATCTTCTAGTCTCTTTGGATTATCTCCCACAACGCTGTGAAAATATACATTAGCACCAATACTGTTTAATCTTTCTGATATGTATTGAGCATTTGTATTTACTATCTGACCCATTAAAAGTTCTGTTCCTACTGCCAAAATTTCTGCATTCATTCTCGTTGTCTCCTCATATTCAACCTTTTTGCTACTTATTATATCAGTATTAAAGTGACTTTTAAAGGGTTTAAAATTCGAAAGTGATATCTAATCCATTCAAACTCTTTAAATTGTTTAGTGCTGAATTTGAATCCCACATTGTTAAAGCTTAACCAAACTTTTGTCGGATGTGTTGATCCTCTATTTCAATTTACATCCCACATTTTTAAAGCTTAACTTTGTTTAAAATATTTCATAACTACTCCTTCCTTTCAATTTACATCCCACATTGTTAAAGCTTAACAACAAATATATATTGTTTATATTTTGCATACTCTTCATTTACATCCCACATTGTTAAAGCTTAACTTTTCAGACTTAGACACCGAGGAAATATATCAATATATTTACATCCCACATTGTTAAAGCTTAACGACCGTCATATGTTATTTTTATTTGTTGTCCTGACCTATTTACATCCCACATTGTTAAAGCTTAACTGGAGGTGGAGCTGCTAAAATGGGGCAGTATTTGTTATTTACATCCCACATTGTTAAAGCTTAACAATAACCCTTGATACTCTTGTATCAAAAAAATCTATATTTACATCCCACATTGTTAAAGCTTAACTGTTATGATGTAGTTGTCTTGAGCAATCAAGACGTTATTTACATCCCACATTGTTAAAGCTTAACGCATATCTCATTTATCTGTGCTGCTATCTCTGTCCCATTTACATCCCACATTGTTAAAGCTTAACTGACACTTTAACTTCAAACCTTGCCCAATCTGTATTATTTACATCCCACATTGTTAAAGCTTAACCAACTCCAGCGATATAATGTATAGTAACACATTATAATTTACATCCCACATTGTTAAAGCTTAACACATCTTCTATGGCGTATAATGGTTCGCTCAAGTTCTTATTTACATCCCACATTGTTAAAGCTTAACATTGCAGACTGTACGGAGTTATCGACAAGAAAACAAAAATTTACATCCCACATTGTTAAAGCTTAACATATTTTATATTTTCATGTGTAAACCCTTTTTCTGTATTTACATCCCACATTGTTAAAGCTTAACTTTTTGTTATCAAGTGAACCTCCCCACTCATTTGTAATTTACATCCCACATTGTTAAAGCTTAACATAGTAGTGGATGTTGGGCATAGGAGTAAACTTTTGATTTACATCCCACATTGTTAAAGCTTAACTTAGCAAACGAAGTTAAAGGCAATGCAGGAAAACGAATTTACATCCCACATTGTTAAAGCTTAACCTTTTTACCTCTTCCATCTTCTAACCCTCCTATTTTTATTTACATCCCACATTGTTAAAGCTTAACTAGACTGTCATGGTCAGTTGTGTTAAGTGTTACAGTAGTATTTACATCCCACATTGTTAAAGCTTAACCTGATATATTTAATTCTGTTATGTCTGATTACTATTTACATCCCACATTGTTAAAGCTTAACGGAAGAATTCTTGCCTTATTCATTTTATAGTGGTTAATTTACATCCCACATTGTTAAAGCTTAACTTTGTATTAATGAAAGCATCTGACGGAACCATAGTTGCATTTACATCCCACATTGTTAAAGCTTAACGGTTTGGTGTTGCTTTATTAAGTATGTACTCTGATTCATTTACATCCCACATTGTTAAAGCTTAACTTACAGTGCAATCAATCCAGAAGAAATTGCATTACTGCATTTACATCCCACATTGTTAAAGCTTAACCATGAGGAGAAAAGAAATTACGGTGCCAGGAAAGCAATTTACATCCCACATTGTTAAAGCTTAACTACACAGGAATTTCAAGGTGTGAAAATTGACATGTCCAATCATATTTACATCCCACATTGTTAAAGCTTAACGAAGGCATATCCAATAAACTTTCCCTATTACATCATCATATGATTTACATCCCACATTGTTAAAGCTTAACCAATCATTGCTTTCGCTGCGTTGTATGTTAGACTTGCTATTTACATCCCACATTGTTAAAGCTTAACTATAATATAATAAGAGACGATTTTCTCTAAACCAATTTATTTACATCCCACATTGTTAAAGCTTAACTGTGTTCCGCCCCAAGTCAATGTAGAAATCTGTAAACAATTTACATCCCACATTGTTAAAGCTTAACAGAATTTGAAAAGGGAGGTCTTGCAATGTCAATATTTATTTACATCCCACATTGTTAAAGCTTAACGTATACCTTGGATGGTTGCTTTTGCACTTAGAAATTCATTTACATCCCACATTGTTAAAGCTTAACCCATTTTTAGCATATTGTAAAAGGCTTTATTCAAGCCATTTTCAGCACCTATTACATTTTTCAAATGTACTTAAGTTGCAGTAAACCTTTAGTAGCGTTTTCTATATAAACAAAAAAACTACCTAAAACTCTCCAATTTCAAGCTATAGAGATACCAATTTCAAAAAACACCTTTACTGCAATATTAAAATCACTACAAAATTAATTCTTCTAATGCTTTTTCTTTTCCAAGTTTGTTTTTTACAATGTTTTTTGGATTCTTTATTATATAGATATACACTGAATCGTTATTTTTGTCAATTATTCTCCCAATTTCCCCCATGCATTTTTGGAGCTTCCCTTCTGTAATATCTCCTTCAAATACAGAATTTTGTGTCCAAACTAAATACTTTTTTAGAAGTTTTCTAACTTTATTAATTCTTTTTACTTCAATATCATAAGTCAATATAACAAAAATAATTACCACCACGCTTTTAACGGCTTATATAGTTCATCACCAATTAAGTATTTAATAATCTTATAGCATTCAAGTCTTATAAAGCCTCTATAAGAAACTTTTCTATTCAACTTCCTGTGCTTTATAGTAGTCGAAAGTTTATTTTCATATTCTGCTATGACTTTTCTTCGCCCCGAATCATTTAACATACAAATACCATCTTTAATACTAAAATCTTCAATCTTTATTATTCTGTTGTTTATTAAGCTAAAAATCACTGAATCAACAATTAAAGGCTTAAATATTTCTGCTAAATCTAAGCTAAGAGAAAATCTTCTTGTACTTGGTTCATGAAGATAACTTATAGCAGGATCTAATTGTGTTCTATATATTTGTCCTAAAACAGTTGTATACATTAGGCTATTACCAAAAGATATTAAAGCATTTATAGGGTCATTAGGAGGCCTTTTTTCTCTTCCCCTCATATGAAAACCATCTTTCAAGAAAAGCCCATAACTTTTATAATAAATATTTCGTATTCGTCCCTCTATCCCCATTAATTCATCAATTTCTTTAGCTTTATCAATAATCTCCTTATCAAGGTTTGTAAAAACTTCATCCGGAACACTTTTGTAATTTCTGAGATTTCTTTTTATATGGAATTTTGCACTTGCAACAAAACATTTTGCCAAATATAATCTTTTTTCTTTTTCAATATAATGCTGTGATTGCTTAACTGTTAAAAAACCTGAAATATTCTTTTTTCTTGGATAAAATGATCCCGTATAATATCCATAATAATTATAAAAATTAAGTATCACACCATATTTTGATGCATAATTTATAAACTTAGTATTCAAGTCCACTTCTCCAAATATATGAAGAGAATCTATTTGTTCAACAGGAAGAGGTTTATTTGCTTCTGTAGCACTATCCCAAAAATAAAATGTATTTTCTTTCCTCTTAAGCCTTCCATTATTTAATATATAGTAATCCTTCCCCATTTCAATCCACCTCCTTTACAAAGCAGAATTCATAATATGCACACTTTTTGCATATAGACAATTTTTCTAAAGGAGGTGGCTTCTCCATTTCACAAATCTTTTTTATCTCAATCAGTGCTCTTTCAATTTCAGATTCATCTTTTTCTGTCAGCTCTATCACTTCTATCTTTTTTTCTTTTACATAATTAATGCTTCCCTTCTTTTCAATGCCACTCTTTTTAAGATAGTAGAGGTAGTACAGAAGTTGCATTCTATGTGAATTTGACATTCGGCTGCTAAGTTTAATTTCTCGTATAAAGTCCCCATCAATAATATCTAATTTTATTATGTCATCAATCATTATTTCTCTTGATTTCTGCCTTGAATAAGCATTTTCATGAAGCACTTTTCCACTTAAAACTCTATCATTTAAATGCTCCATAGTTATTCCCTTTGCAAAAAGCCACAATTTTCTTTTGCATACATAATAATAATTTATTTTAACTCCCTGTGTTTTATAGTTTTCTAACTCAAATTCCATAGAATCACCTTATATTTCATTTTAGTTAATTTTTTCTTAATATTAATCAAAAAATTCTGCTACTAATTTCAATATCTTTTGATTGTTTTTCCAACTTTAACCCAATACATTGATTATATTTGCAAAAATGCTCTTTTAAAATTAAAAAACCATCTTCAATATAAAAAGCCCCTATATTATTTAATTTGTAAAACAACCCTCTGCTTATCTGAATGCTGTTCTTGCTATATTCTTTATATTTCTCTAAATTATTTTTTATATTGTTATAGTCACTTTCCAAAATTACTTTTGCATTTTGATCTATTTTTCTAAATAATTTACTAGCTTCAGTTTTTGAATCAACAATATTCAGATATGGATCAAATTTAAACATTATATTTTCACCGTTTAATTCTGAATTATCTACCAACCCATAAATATCCATTATTTCTTTTTCAGCCTCATCAAATTCTTTACCATACTCTTTTTCTACTGAATCGTCCTTGTAATAATTGTCAAGTAAATTCTTTCTATTTTTCATTGATAATATTTTTCCTTTGAACTTATGCAATGCTTTCTTTGTTGTTTTTTTCAGTTTTTCATTATACACATCTTTATTTTCTTTATTAATTATATAAAATTTCCCGTATTCTAAATGGTCATGTCTATTACATCTTCCCATACGTTGAATAAGTGCGTCCATAGGTGCTAAATCGCTTATAATAACTTGAAAATCCAAATCCAGTGAAATTTCTACCATTTGAGTGGATATCCATACATCGCCTGCCTGATTTAAAATTTCTTTGTATTTATCCTTTTTATGTTTAAACTTAAACCGACTATGTAAAACATTAATTTTGATTTTCTCATCTCTTAAATTACTAAGTTGTTCATATGTCTTCATAGCTTCATCAATTGTGTTTTTTATTATTAAAACTTTTTTTCCTGTTCTTACGGATGTACAAATTATATCTTTCCATTCATCAGACCCACAAAACATTAACTTTATTCTTCTATTCTCATCTATATCCTCATCTTTGTTACTTTCTACAAATGGAACTGAAATATCATTTAGTTTCTTTAAATATATATTTGGCATAGTTGCAGTCATTAAATGAAATTTAACTTTCAAATATTTAGATGCAAACTCTATGAAATACATTAATATCAGAAACATATGAGGATTTAATAAATGTACTTCATCTACTGTTATATGACTTGAATAAATACTAGCACATATTTTTTCATATCCAGGATATTTAAATATAGAAAGTAATATTTGATCAACTGTAGAGATTATATATGGCTTTGCGAAATTTTTTGCTAATACTTTATCCCTAGAAGTAAACAATATGTCTTCTCCTCTTATACTTTGTCTAAAGCTTTCTACATAAAGAGAAATATCCCCGTGTAATAATCCTACATAATCTTCATTTCTAAATATATCAATAGCATCAAAAAAGAAGCTCTCACTAGATATTTTATTAGGAACAAGAAATATTTTTCTCTTCCCATACCATCTGTAATCAGCAACTGTTTTTCCCGAACCCGTAAAAGCCATAGTTATTACATTGCTATTATTTAAACAACTTATCTTTTTTTGTAAGTAATTAAATTTTAGTTTTTCTATCTTTTGTCCATTCTTTTTACACTTTTCATGTATATTTGAAATCAAAAGATTATCTAATTTCTCAGGAGATATAGTTAAACAATAGCTAAATTTTTTTTCTTGACTAGATGCCAAATGATCAATTAAGTTTAAAAATCCTTTCAGTAAAATATAAAGTTTTTTATTTTCAATATCCTCTGAGAAATTTTCATTAAAATACCTTAAAAACTCATAATCTAAAATGTCATCTCCAAGCTTTACGCTAAAATCTAATTTATCTTTCAAATAAACATCAACTTCATTTATATCAAACTCCCCCGACATAAACACTGTTTTTTCAATGTCTTCAAATACCGTTTTTTCGATTGTTGCAAAAGATTTACTTAAATATTTTTCATAGCTTCCATGATGAAAGAAAATAGCTTTATATAAAATACCTCTTAAATTATTGCTAATAGACAAATTATCAAAAAAGTATTTTAAAAAAGCCCCCGATAACAAGTTATGTCTTTCATCTTGGATGGAACTATATATTTGCTTCAACCCTTTTATATCTTTATTATTACTAGACATTAAATTGTTTTTTTTGTATTTGTCAATTTGATTGGCTATTTGAATTTTTTTCTGAAATTTAAAATTAATTTTACCTAAGTCATGAAGAATACATAAAATTCTTAAATACTCTGGAAATTCAGGTATAATTTCTTCAAATTTAACTACAGTTTTAATTTTTTTGAATATTTCAAGTAAATCAGATATATGCTCTGTTAGTTTTTGTTCCTTAATACCTTCAAGAGAATTTCTTGACTTAGCCATGACATTATTCATAATTCCCCTCCTCTCATCACAACCATTGAAATGTTATTGTTTTTTTTGTATATTCATCTTCATAAACTTGAACTTTTCCACTTGAAGGATAGTAACCTTCATCATTAAGGTAAATATAGTGTCCATATACTAACATTCTATCCTTTTTATCTGCTAATAAATCTTTGTAGGTTTTGGGAAGTGTATATAACACACCAGTTCTAAGTCTATTTTTCATTTCTTCTCTTTCAGACTTACTATTTAAAGATACAGGAATGTAGGTGTTTTTTAATAGTGAGTTTTTTATAATAGCTTGTTTTTTGTTTTTTATATCAACTTCATTTATTGTAACTTCTTGAACGATTTTTCCAGGCTTTTTGGGAACGAAAAAATCTTCTTTTCTCCCAAGTGCCAAGTATTTTCTTGGGTTTTCCAGAGCTTCTTTTATCATTCTATATTCTTTATGGTCTTCAACGCTGATAAATATGGTCAAATTAACATCTTGCAAAATTTCAAAATTCATTATTCTGTTTTTTGCTTTTTTATCTTTGAAAAACGTAAACCAATCATTGTAATTCACATTATTAACCTTTTTTTTCTTCGTAAAACTACTAAACTTCCTCCAAAACTCACCAGTTTCACCTCGCATAAAATGTACTACCTTGTTTTCGTATGAACCTACAATTCCAATTTTAAATATTGATTTGGCCTGCCTATCAATTAAATACGAAATAAGTCCTGAAACAGTAGTAGGCGTTGGTAAAGATAATGTTGGAATAAAATCATCTTGCATAATCTTCGGTTCCCTATAATGTGCAAATGGCTGGTATATATCCATTTTTAATACATTACTCTTCAATTTTATCACCTATTTCTAAATACCAACTATTATCTTCTGCTACATTTAGCTTTTTAACAAGGCTTTTAATTGCTTTCTGTGGAGTATCTGAGATTTTTAATTTGTTTTCAAAATTATCATTTCTATAAATCTTAGGGATTCTAGACGAAATTGATATGATGTAGTTTTCTTCACTAAGTTCGTATCCTGTAATCGTCTCATAAGCATAGTCCATAACTATATTACCTTTTTGATCAACTTTTATATCGTTCCAGAAATACGGTATTGGACTTTCAAATACTCCACCGAATACAGCTATTGGTTTTAAATGAATTTTTTGATGCTTTATATCCCTTGTAAAATTTATAATAGCATCAGTAATATCAGTAATTGCTTTTTTTCTAATTTCACCTGACATATATTTGCGTTCTTCAGGCTCAAGATATTTATTATCTTTAACCTCTACTACTCCTATTCTATCTAATTCAATCGTTATTGTATAACAGTAATAATCACCAAAAACCTCTTCAAATGCTAACGCTTGAGTGGACGGCACTTTACCTATCTCAATATTATCTCCCTTAGTATCATAATATTTACGATTTAAATCAGATTCTAAAAAACCTTTATTTGTTATTATTTGTGTATCCGTTTTATACGTATTTGCTGATATAAACGGAATAATCCTTAATGGCGAGGTCTTATTTATTTGTTCACCTGGTACTAAAAACCCAAAAACATCACTTTCTAATCCATTTAACCCTATAGATTCGATATCTTCTTTTTTAGGATGCAAGTTCTTATCCTTTATTACCATACTACTTGCTGTCCAGCCATAATCCTTTATCATTTTTTTTCTTAACTCATATGTAATTGTTCCTACGCTTGTCATAGCATGAGCTCCATCTTTGTAAAAGTACTTTTTAATTGGAGTATAATTCCCTGTGCCTTGATCATTAGAAAGTGCTATAGGACTTTCTGTCAAGATAGTAATAGTTAGTCCACTTACTCTAGTTTTTTTCATTTTTAGTCCTC
>NZ_JAVDDS010000023.1 GCF_030848475.1 Herbivorax alkaliphila | reverse complement strand
TCTCGCCTTATATCACCCACCTTTATTTGGCTGTCCTTTATAATTTATATAAACTTTTTATCATTTTGAAATTTTCATCATTACACTACCAATATCGCGTTCTACTCCTTCACTTGGATTATTTTTTATTGAACCATTAGGATTGTACTCATATGTTGCACAAAGTGTTCCTGATGATGCATTTCCATCTATTACATATTTGAGCCTTCCTGCCTTGTCATATACCTTAGTTGTAGTATTTCCGTAATAATCCTGTGACATTTCTGCTGTCAATCCTTGCTCAATATCTGTCCTGTCTACAATTATATCATAAGCCTAAATGAGTTCACCTGAAAACAAGGTTATTACACATCCTATAAAAATAGCAATTGTAATTCCCGCCAGAATAATCCATGCCAGTATTTTTACTATAATTCCCGGAGAAGTTCTCGAAATAAATACCCCTAAATAACTTCCCATTTCATCACCATACCATATACATGCTAAAAGAAGTACCATAATTCCTATACTCTGAAAAAAAACTCTTAAATCAACAAATAGAAGAATAAAAACATTAAAGAGTGCCGATATAAAGGATATTAATCTTTCATAGTCTGTTTTCGAATGTTTTTTCTTTACATCTTTTAAATCTGGATAGTATTTTTCTTCAATTATTTTATCGTACTCTAATCGCTTCACATCGTCCATCAAAATATCATAAGCTGAATTTATCTTTTTCATTTTACTCTCTGCCCATTCTTTTTCACCTTTGTTTTGAAATAAATCTGGATGATATTTTTTTACTTGTGACATATAGGCATCTTTTATAATTTTTTTTGATGCGTTTTTATGAACTTTTAATAAATTATAGTAATTTATATTTATCTCCCCTAACTTTTACTGCTTTCTTTAAAATTATTATATTCAAAAAAGTTTATACTGTAAAGTAAAAAGTTTCACCACTAGCACATCTGTGTCAATAGTCTAACACTTTAAAAATACTTCCTCAAATTTTTATATTTTTTCCTTTAACTCACTCTTCTTTAAGTCTTTTTAACTCACCTAATATTTTTTGATACTCTTTATCTAATTCTTCAATATCATCATCTTTAGATGGTGATGATAATCTTCCTATTACTTCTGAAAGACGATTTTTCAATATAATAATTTGCTCTCCGATCTCCTTATTATCGTTACTTGGCTTGCTTTTTTTATATAAATACTCCTCATAACTTCCTTTAAATAATTTTATCTTTTTGTTTTCAATTGTCATAATTTGATCAGCAACAACATTTATAAAATGTCTGTCGTGAGAAACAAATAATAGTGTTCTATCGTATTCTCTTAGAGCTTCTTCTATCACTTCAAGACTACTAATATCTAAGTAATTTGTAGGCTCATCTAATATCAACATATTAATATCCTCTAATAGTATCCTAGCAAAAGAAACCTTGACTAATTCTCCACCACTTAATACATTTACCTTTTTATAGACTGATTCTCCTTTGAAAAGCAACTTTGCAAGGAGTAATCTAGCAAAGTTTTCTGAATAAATGCTGTTCTCCATTACATTTTCAATAATACTCAAATTACTTTTTAAAATATTTAAGCTTTGACTAAAATATCCAATCTTAGTTGATTGAGAAATTTTTATACCATTTTCATTTTCCATAATCATTTTAATAAGGGTACTCTTCCCACATCCATTAGAGCCTATAAGAGCTATTTTTGCTCCATTTTCAATAACAAAGTCTGCATTTTTAAATATAATCTTATTATAAAATGATTTATTGATATTTTTGCCTTCTAGCAAAACCTTACTGTAAGACCTATTGGATTCTAAAATATTTAATTGAATTTTTCTTTGTTCTTTTGGTTTTTCTTTAACTTCAAGGTGCTCAATTCTTTTTTTTGCATTTTTAAAATTCTTATCAAGTTTTGCTTTTTGTTTCTGTCCACCCATTTTATGAAGCCTAGCCTCAGAATTCCCCATCCTTTTAGGTGCTTTTTTTATGTTTTGTCCCTTTTGTTTTACTTTATGAATAACACCTTCAAGTCGCTTTTTCTCGTTTATATATTCTTTATATTCAAACCCCGCCCTTGTTCGTTCTTGCATCTTTTGCCCAGTATAATCAGTATAATTACCTTTATACATTTTAATTCTTCCATTTTCAATTTCAAGAATCTGATTACATAACTTATCTAAAAAACTTCGATCATGGGAAATAACAATTAATGTTCCTGTGTAATTTATAAATTTCTCTTCTAGAAGCTTAATGCTTTCCATATCCATGTTACTTGTGGGTTCATCTGCAAATATTATCATGTTACCTTCTTCTAAAGCTGCTGCAACTTTAAATTTTGTCTTTTCTCCTCCACTCATAGTCTCATCCCAAATGGTATTAACACAAAATTTAGATGCAATTTCATTACTTAAATTTTTATTGTCAGGTAACTCTAGTTGTGATATATATCCTGCTTTTTGGTGTAGCTTTACAAGTCCTTCATCAGGTTCTAACCTTTGACTCAATATATCTATTAAAGTTGTTTTTCC
Organism: Herbivorax alkaliphila; assembly: GCF_030848475.1. Taxonomy (GTDB): domain Bacteria; phylum Bacillota; class Clostridia; order Acetivibrionales; family Acetivibrionaceae; genus Herbivorax. Next base: position 57,498 of record NZ_JAVDDS010000023.1, on the reverse strand, counting down.
TACACCATTTACACCTACAACCCCAATACAATCTCCAGAATAGATTTTAAGATTATCTATTTTTAATATTAAACGCTCACCAAAATATTTTTTAATTCCACTACATTCAACTAACAACATAAAAAATCCTCCTTTAGATAAAGAGGATAGCATCTTGCAAATATAATAATCTTAAACTATACAATAAATATACTTTAAATGCATAATATTCAAGGAAAGCCCATTGTATAATGGTCTAAAAATAATTATATATAAGCCAAGCTACTTTTAGCTACAAAAATACTATCCACTAATTAATTTTAATAAAATATACACCAGCAGAACTTGAGATAATCTCAAAAAACCAGTAGTTCTAACTATGCCTAATTTTAAATTCATTAAAAAAGTGAATTATTTTTTCATCGCTTTAAGTACCTTACCTTTCTTATTATTGTTTACTAAATTTAAATCTAATTATACATATTAGCTATTAATATGTCAATATCATTACCATTTTTTTACTGGATGTCATTTATGTAATTTAAATATGGACTCAATTCATATATATTTAAAAATATTATATGAATTAAATAAAATGTTTCATGCTTTAAATTTAAGGTATTATAAAATTAAAATAATTTACATAGAGCTAAATGTTAAAACTTAATATTATTTTTCTTACTTACCTTAAAAAATAGTTAAAGGTATGTTAAGGAAATCAAAATATTACTCAAAGTTTAGCCCTTATTGTATTTTTCTAAATTTTGCCACCACAAATGTTATAAAAGGTATCCCATAAAGAATAGGAATTGTATAGAACGGAAATACTCCATCTAAAAACTGTATTACTTCTACTTGATTTGGTATGAATAAATATAAGATAGCAAATAAAGCTGCTATAACAGGAATAATTAAAATTTTGTAATTTTTTACTCCAATAAGTTTAGAAGTACAATAAACTAACACATAAAAAAACACTGACATTTTAACAAAATTACCCATTAAATTGACAGCAACAAAAATAATATCATATCTTTCTATAAAGGCTGTTTCTTCTATGTATCTTACTATTGTATAAAAGGGATGAGTTAAATGCTGCCTAAGTGCCCCAAACACTGCTGTAAAAAACATCTCAGTAATTATTCCCCCTATTCCTATCAAAAGTACAGTGCTCATAGAATAAAAAGTTATTTTAGAGTTATTTTTTATGTTTGGAGCAAGAAATAAAACAAACATTATCTCTCCTGCCCATGCTAAAGGAGCTAAACTTGAACGCAGAACATTAAAAACACCATCATCTAAAACAGGAAGAAGGTTTTCTATATTAAAATCAGATGTATTTAAAAAAAACAAGAATAAAAAAGGTAATATAGTAAGAAAAAAGACAAACTGCCCACTCCTGGCTATACTTTCTATTCCTAAAAATACAGCATAAATCGAAGGAACTATAAGAATTATTGTAACCATAAAAAAAGGTGTTTCAGGAAGCAATGTGATTTTTGTAAAATTTGATGTTTGCCATATTACAATACTTGTAGTATGAAACATCCATATAACAAAGATAAGGATTATACTTTTCCCCAAAAACCTTCCGAATACTTCGGTAATATAAGTTACAAAATCTTTTTCTTTATACATTTTAGAAAGGCTTCCTATTAGTAAGCTTAAAATCAAACCTCCTATTGTGAATATAACTGCTGCCATCCAAGCATCCCTTGGTGCATGTATTCCAACGAGTATAGGAAGAGTTAAGACTGCTGTCCCCATTATTGTCCAAAACATTATACTTATCAACTGACCGCCACTTATTTTCTCTTGGTTCAATTACTTCTCCTCCTCTACATTTTTCAAGGGTTTATATCCCATATTTGTTCCTTCTATCTCTAACTCTACATCTACAGTAATATTAATGTCTTTATAAATTTCATGCCAGTCATGTTTTATTTCTCCCCAGACTTTAGGATATTTTATGTGAAGAAATCTTCCTATGCCTAGAGCGTCAGACTCAAGCTCCTGAAATTTTTCTATTCCTTTTTGTAAGACTTTCTGTATTTTTATTTTGAACTGCTCTTCTAATTTATTTAACTCCTCTTTTGTTAAATTAGAAAATAAATATATTTCATTTATTGTGCCTTTAATTTCTACATCATAATTTACTTTAATTCTTCCTTTATCTATATAAATTTTCCTTCTAACCTTTGTAGCTTCATATTTTAAAGATATCTCTCCATGCTCATAATGCACAGTAAAAACTCCTTTGTTCGCCAAATCCTTTAAAATAGAAAAAGCCTGTGTTTCCTGCATATTTAAAAATCCAACCATTTTATCATTTTTAAATAACGCAACACCATCTACTACAATTCTCTTATGCTCCGTTCTTTCTGGCGAATCCTTTATACTTATACCTTTCATAACTGGTGCCCATGGATCTATTCCCTCAGCTAAATAATCTCTTGCGAAATCTCCAAAGTAATTTATCAAAACATAATCAGACTCTATACTTCCCTTTTGAAGTATTATATTTAATTCTTCCGTTAATGTCCTTTCATATTCAGGCAAAGTATCAAAAAACTCAACCATTTTTCCACTAACCACTATTATATGACTTCTAAGCCTAAACCCCCTCTTTCTAATAATATAATCTAAACTTTTTACAACACCCTCTTTAGCAAATTCTTCTCCCCATAAAACAATACTGCTATGGTCTACATAAAAATGTTTTGGGACTCTTTTTGAAAATCTATTAATTGCCTCTTCAAAGGAATACCCCTTAGAACTCGGTGTCCATTGATCTTCACTTTCAATATCCCCTTCCTCTTCACCCATTCCCATTTCCTTTCCATTTTGATAAAGTTTTTTTGCAATAAAGGAAACCCTATATATTGGTCTGTTATCAGAGTCTTGATATAAGTCAAATGCAATTGCATCACTTAATAATAATTCCTCTACTTCTCGTCTATCCCAACATCCACTTGAAAATAAAAATAAAGCAATTACTAAAATTATCAATTTTATCATTTTAAAATTCAATATATACTTCTCCTTTCACTTACTTTTGGCGTTTTTTATTTGATTTTGCTAGCTGATTAGGCCTCAATTTAATAAACTGTGTTGGAAACCTTACTAAAAAATCTTTCCAATCCGAAAGAATAAAAGGGCTTATGGGCGACAAATATGGAATTCCAAAGCTTTTCAGATAAGCTATATGTAAAAAAATCATCATCAGTACACTTATAACTCCAGTCATTCCAAACATGCCTGCAGCAATTAAAACTGGAAATCTAAGAATTTTATATGGATTTGCAGCTTCAGTAAAAGGTATCGTAAAGGAGCTTATAGCTGTTAATGCAACAATAATTATAGATGGAGGTGATACCAAATTTGCAGCAACCGCCGCCTGTCCTATAACTAAGGCTCCTACAATACTAACCGCCTGCCCAGCAGGCCGAGGTAACCTCACTCCAGCTTCTCTTAATATTTCAAAAGCAAACTCAAGAATAATCATTTCAACAAATATAGGAAACGGTAAGTGCTCCCTCGCTTGGGCGACTGTTTTTAAAAGCTCTGTAGGAATCATTTCATTGTGAAATGAAAACACCGATACATATAAGCCCGGAAGCAAAAGATTGACATTTATAGAAATAAATCTTAACACTCTGGAAAAGCTTGCAACTAAATATTTAGAATTATAGTCTTCTGTAGATTGTAAAAACATACCAATGTTTGTAGGTGCTATAATTACGGATGGAGAATTATCCATAATCACAGCAATTCTTCCTTCTAAAAGATTACTACATACCCTATCAGGCCTTTCTGTAGAAAATGTTGAATTAAAAACTGAAAAAACAGAATCCTCAATTAATTCCTGTAAAGTTCCAATTGTAAAAATGCCATCAATATCAATTTTATTAATTCTTTCTTTAACATTACCTAAAAGATTGTCCTTAACAATTCCTTCAATATAAACAATATTTATTTCAGTATTAGTTAACCTTCCTATAGTAATTTTTTCAAATTTTAGCCTATGACTTTTTATCATTCTTCTTAAAAGAGAACCATTAACTCTTATATTTTCTATAAAGCCTGCTCGCATACCCTTTACAACAGTTTCAGCCTGGCTTTCTTCTACTTTTCTTTCTTGCCAGCCTACTGTTGAAATTATTAAAGCTTTTGATTCATTCTCCATAATAATACATGCGTTCCCTGACAAAATCTCAATTATTGAGGTTTCAACATTTTTTTCAGTGGTTATATTGCTTACACCAATCAAGCTTTCATATATGTTTTTTAATATTTCTTTATTATAAGCTTTTTCAATTTCACAATTTATTAATGGTTCTATGACACTCTGAGTCATAAAAATTGAATCAACCATGCCATTTACAAATATAATACAAGCATCTTTTTTTAAATTCTGTGATATTTTAAAATATCTATATTCTATATCACAACAATTAGAAAACTGACCTTTTATATGTTTTAAGTTTTTGTTAAAATCATCGGAAAAAATATTTTGTTTTTTAGTAATACTCAAATTAATCATCCCATAAATAATAATTTTTTATTATTTATATGTTTTGCATAATTAATTAAAATTATCCAACTGTTTGCAAAAATAATTTTTATATTTTTGGGGTGTATGTCATTTCAGATTTTTTTGTTAAAGTTTCGTAATGAATGTTAAATTATTGTTAGATAAATTGAAACTTCTAGTATAAAATAATAAAATATAAATTAGATGAATTGCAATAAATATTATAATAGGATTATTGTAAAACATTTAGAAATCTATTTAGTGAGGAGAATTACAATATGAATAAAATAAGGGTGCTTTTTTTATGTGTACACAATTCGGCAAGAAGTCAAATCGCTGAAGCATATATGAATAAATATGGGTCTGACTTTTTTGAAGCTGAAAGTGCAGGATTTGATCCTAAAGAGATAAACCCATTAGCAATTACTGTTATGAAAGAAGAGGGAATAGATATCTCAAAAAATTCTATAGACAATGTTTTTGATTTTTTTAAACAACAAAAATTCTTTGGTTATATAGTTACTGTGTGCGAAGAATCTACTAATCAAAAATGCCCTATATTTCCAGGTGTATTAAAAAGAATACACTGGGATTTAGAAGATCCTAATAATTTTTCAGGAACAAATGAAGAAAAGTTAGAAAAAATGAGAACTCTTAGAGACATTATTAAAAATAAGGTTTTGATTTTTATTAGAGAGTTAGAACAAAATTATAAAAAATAAACGCTTAAAAATGCGTTTATTTTTTAGTAAGGACTAAATAAAGTATGAACTTAAATTTTTTCTAGCTTATAGAAAACTAGAATTTACACTATGTATAATTCTATATAAACAGTTTTTACAACTGTAATTTTAAAAAAATTAATTATAAAATTAAAAGTTTTGGGAGTACATTTTAAATTTATAATTTTTATATTACATTTATAATTATAAATTTAAAAAATTAAAGCAGTATTAGAGTGATGTTAAAAAACTGTTAATTAATCTTTTATCACTTAATTATAACAATATTAAATTATATAAATATCCCATAATTATGCTTCCTGCGAGTATAAATCCTGAATATAGTATTATAGCCTTTGTTTTTATAATTGTTGCTATACCAGCCATAACACCTGCACTAGTTCCTGAACCTGTGATAATAAATGCTAAAAGTGCACCTGGCTTGCCCCTGATTCCATCAACGAATTGATTAACGGAAGCGAAGAAGATCCACTAACGTATAATGGCATTCCAATAATTGATGCAATTGGCACCGCAAATAAATTGCTTGAATTAAATAAATTAAATATTATTTCCTGTGGAACAAAACTGTTTATTATATAGCTTATAGCTGCAAATATTGAGAAAAAAAACAGAACTCTTTTTATTCCTAAGTTTATAACTGTTTTTAAAACTTCTCTAATTTTAAGCTTTTGCCAAAATTCTTTAGACTTTTCATTACTTCTTTTTGAATCACAACATGAATCACTTGACTTCTTTAAATTCTCATCACTGCAACCACAGGTTGTTTGCGTATTCTTTTGCTCTTTGCTATTACATTTGTTATTAGTTTTTTCTTTAACATTTTTTTCACTACATCCACAACCTTTTTTTACTGTATTCTTTTTATATCTTATCTGATTGTTTAAATAATTAGTGTTTTTTTCAATTATCTGCGATAAATAACCTGATAAGGCTCCAATTGTAACCGCTGAAATGGCTAAGGCAACTGCAAAATTTAAACTTACAACACCAGACATCATAATAAATAAATCTGGACTCATAATAGGTGATGCTGTTAAAAAAGCCATAGTAGCTCCCCATGGTATCGTTGCAGCTAGAAGAGAAACAATTACAGCCATAGTTCCACATGCACAAAATGGAGTAAAAGCTCCAAAGGCAACAGCACCAGGAACAGATACTTTTGATCTTTTTAAAAGATAATTTCTTATTTTTTCTGCATTTAAATGCACGCTTATCGTAGAAGCGATTAATATACCTATTAATAAAACAAGAAAATTATTTGATATTGTTTTAATAACATAAGTTATAGTTTCTATTATAAATTCTAACATACTTAAAATTCCTTTCAAATTTAGCGTAGGTTGATTTGTTAATGCACAAGATACGTCCATATTTTTATGCTTGATTTGTCATAGAATAGGATTTATTATCAGTTTTTTTGTTAATCATATATGCAAACTCGTCTGGTAAAAAATTGTTTTCTATTATTGCCTGTGCTGCCCTTTCATAATCATAACTAACTTTGTTTATTGATACTTCAACACTATCTTTTGTAATGTTAAGGATTAAATACGTTGGGTTAGGATCCTCTGTAGCTGGCTTACCTATTGACCCAGGATTTAAAATGTATTTGTTTCTTACTCTTTTAATAAATGGAATATGTGTATGACCTACAATTAATATATTTTCAGGTATTTCCTCTAAAACCTTTTCAATTAATGGTGAGTCTTCCTTTAAAGACTGGTTTATTTTTTTGGGACTACCATGGACAACTAAAATATTATATTCTCCGCATTTAAGTTTAAAATTTTCCGGTAAGTTCCTTAAGTATTCTCTATTTGATTCGGTTATTACTTTATTAGTGTATTCAAGTGAAATAGCACCTAATTCAATCAACCTTTCTTCTTTATAGTCACAGCCACATACTGGTTCTCTATTACCTATTGCTTTATCATAGTTTCCCTGAATTGATATTATATTTTTACTTTTTAAAAACTTTATAACTTCATTTGGAAAGGGTGAATATCCTACATTGTCACCTGTGCAAATAATAAAGTCTACTTTTTTCTTTTTTATATCTCTTACAGCACTTCTTAGTGCTAATAAATTACTATGTATGTCTCCTATTACTGCTAATTTCATATAAAAACCTCTCCTTTTTAGAGTTTTAAATTTAAAATAGTTAAAAAAAGTGGTTAGAGTTCACTCTATATTATGATACATTTTCACTTGATTCAAATTCAACAATTTTATATTTTAATAATTGTATTTCTTCAATAGACAAACCTAGATGAATAAAATATTTTTCAATACTTCCAAATGTATCAAGAATGAAGTAGTACGCGTATTCAATAAGTTTTTTGTCTGACAATGCTAGTGGCACTTCATTCTTTTTTATAATTCTACCTGCTGGAGTATAAGCTTCTTTAAGATAAGTATTAGAAATTTCATAATTTGCGTATATATCTTCTTTAGAAACACCTGCAATAGCCAAAAGCAACATAGATATAACTCCTGTTCGATCTTTTCCTACTTTACAATGGAACAATATGCCCCCTGGCTTTGCTGTAAGTATTATTCGAAAAATTGATGCCATCTTGGTATACTGTCTTAATAAATATGTATAGAAACTTTCTAAAGCATTGGTTGTTTGTTCCATTGAATATAATTGTTCTAAATCAAAAGGAATATGATAATAGTCGAAATTTTTAATATTTTTTATAGGATTTGGTGCTAAGTTTTTTTCAGTAATAGACCTAAGGTCTATTACTGTTTTAATCCCATAATTCTCCAAAAATATTAACTCGCCTTTTGTGAAATCATATATATCCTCTGAACGTATAAAAGATTTCCATTTCGTCTGATATCCTTTATCTGTTAAATATCCTCCAAGATCCCTTGTATTTCTTACCCTGTCCAATGGTAGTCTAGTCCAGTATTTTTTATATATTTTTTTATCCATGTTTTCCTCCTTGCAAATTGCCTAAATCTAAATATTTAAATTAATTCTCTTTTGTACCACTAACAGCTGTAGTTGGCAAATCTAATTGTTTTTTTATGTAGGCAGTTATTTTTTCTACTGCAACAATTATTATAAAAATAATAATTGTAACGCCTAATGCCTGATCGTAATTAGAAGATCTTGTATATCTGCTTAATTCCTGACCAATCCCTCCAGCTCCTACAACTCCAAGAATAGCTGCATATCTAATATTTATATCAAGCCTAAATACAGACCATGATATGAATATTTTTGATACTTCTGGCAAAATACCTTGCATAAAAACTTGAAAAGATGATGCTCCTGTTGCTCTAATAGCTTCTATTACTCCCTTATCTATTTCTTCAATTGATTCTGCATAAACTTTTAATAACATACCAATGCTATTAATAGCAAGTGCCATAATTCCAGCACTTGGACCAAAACCTACTGCCACTATAAACATAATAGCCCATATTAAGGCAGGTATAGCTCTAACAAAAACTGCAAATGCTTTTATTAAATATGATATCGTAAAGTGTGGAGATGTGTTCGAAGCTGCAAAAATTGCTAGTGTAATAGAGAACAAGACACCTAAAAAAGTTCCTATAACTGCTACTTGTATCGACTCAATTCCCGCAGCAATTAAAGCATTTAAATCTGTAATAACTGGGGGTAACATTCTTTGCAGCATAAATGAGCCTCTTTCATAACTTTCAATAAGCCTTTTCCACGTAAAGCCTAATTGCAAAAAACTGTATATAAATAGTATAGACATAATGACTAATAAAAGTTTTGTGGAATTCTTTTTTGAAAATAGACTACTTAAAAATTTTAATGATTTCACAATAATTTCCTCCTTAGCCTTGAGGTTATATATTCCACAATAATAATTAGCACAAAAATAGTCAGAATAGCTGTAGAAGCTTGTTGATATTGAAATAGTCTAATATTTCCCATCAAAGCCAATCCTAATCCACCTGCACCTATCATCCCTAAAATTGCTGAGTCTCTTATGTTTAGATCAAACTGAAATAAGGACCACCCTATAAATGTGGGCTTAAATTGAGGCATTACACCTTGGCCAATTATATGAAACCATTTAGCCCCCACCGATTTTAATGCCTCTATTTGTCCTTTATCAATTTCTTCTAATGCGGCTATATATGCTTTACCTAACATACCGATACCTGAGACACCTAATGCTAATGCTCCTGAAAAAACACCTAGACCAAAAGCTGCAACCAAAAAAATAGCTATAATAATGGATGGCATTGCTCTGATAAAACTTACCAGAGATGTAGCCACTTGTCCTATAATATAATTTGGTGTTGTAGTCTTTGCACCTAAAATAGCCAGTATCATAGAAAACATTATTGTAATAACTACTCCAACAATACTCATGTATATAGTATCTAAAGTAGGATTTATCATGGAGCTAAAAACCGTTAAATCAGGAGGAATTAAGTCTTCATAAATAAAGCTAAAAATACTTTTTGAACTAACCAAAATAGATTGTACGTTGAAGTCTGTACCAAGCCAAGACCATATAAATATAAATAAACCAAATCCCCATATAGTAAACATGTGATACATCTTGTTTTTTTTATTTTTTTGATATGATAAATATAATTCATGTGACATATCTATATTGTTAGCTTGGCTATATGTGTCACTTGTTTTTTCAATTACTTTTGTTGCCATTTTGCACCCCTCTTTTGCTAATTGTATATTTTGTGTAATTCTTCATCATTTAGCTCGGCTGGTGTTCCATTAAACACCAAAACACCTTTTTTTAAGCCTATAATTCTATCTGAAAATTTTTTAGCAAAGTCAACTTGATGAAGATTAACAATAGCAGTTATTTTATCTTCATGACATACAGTTTTAAAGTATTTCATGACTTTATCTGAGGATTGAGGATCTAAACTAGCAATAGGCTCATCAGCCATAATTATAGATGGATTTTGTGCAATGGCTCTGGCAATTCCAACACGTTGCTGCTGTCCCCCGCTTAATTCATCAGCTCTTTTAAATGCTTGTTCTTGCAATCCTACTCTTTCTAATAGCTTAATAGCCTCTTCAATGTTTTTTTTAGAAAAAAGCCCCAAGCCACCTTTTATGCTACTCATATAACCTAATTTTCCGTGCAACACATTTCTTAAAGTTTCAGATCGTTTTACCAAATTATGCCCCTGAAAAATCATCCCTATCCTGCGTCTTAATTTTCTCAAATCCTTTGACCCAGCTTTTACCACATCCTGATTGTGAAAAATTATACTTCCACCACTAGGCTCTACAAGTCTATTAATACAGCGAATAAATGAACTTTTACCAGCTCCACTAGGCCCTATAATAGATACGAACTCACCTTTTATAAACTCGGTACTAACTGAATTTAGAGCTTTTGTACCATCAGGATACACTTTTGATAATTCATTTATTTTTAAAATTATTTCTCTCATATTACTCTCCCACATAATAATTTTTTATTGCATTTCTAAACGCTCTGCTGTATCTATAACAATTTGATAGGCGTCTATATCTGCTGCAAAATATCCCCCAAGAGCATTTATTTCTTCCATGAATTCTGCTAATCCAGGATAATTTTCCTTCTCATCAAGCATATCAAGCATGGCATCTTGAACAGCTTTCTGAAAAGACTCTGGTAAATCTCCTCTTACAGTAAAAGGTGAGTTGGGTATAGGATTACCCCTATCTATTATAATCATATCGTCTATATTAGGATGATCTTGATTTCTTTCAGCAAATCTGTCAAATGACCTGTCATAAATAGCTGCCGCATCTACGTCACCATTTAGTACTGAAAGAAATGATGCTTCATGTCCTCCTGAGAAAGTCGTATTACCAAACCATGAATCAATTTCATCAAGACTTAAACCCATCTCATTCATAATATGAGCTTTAGGAAAAAGATGACCTGAGGTTGAAGCAGGATCTGCAAAGGCAAAATTCTTTCCTTTTAAATCTTCAAGTTTTTCAATTCCTGTATCTTTTCTTGTTATTATAAAAGATTCATATGTAGGATCATCTTCTGGTGTTGATAAACGTACGGCTACAGGTACAGCTCCAGCCCTTTGATAAGCTAAAACAAAAGAAAATGGTCCAAAAGTAGATATTTCTACATGCTTTCCTCTCATTGCTTCAACAGTTGCTGTATAATCTGTAGGGTGATTAAGTTCAACAGGTCTATCCAATCTTGCTTCAAGGTAATTAATAAATGGTTCATATGTTCTACCTAGCATTTCCATATCTTCTGTAGGAAGCAAAGCAAAACGTACAACTTCAGGCCATCCTTCTTTATCATCTTGTTCTTGTGTATCATTCTCATTACTTGATGGTACTTCATTTGATGGTTGTTCAACTTCATTATTCTGACTGGTAGTTTCTGTATCACTTGTTGTGTTTCCTGATGCGCAACCTGTTACAAATGTTAATGTTAAAAGAATAATTGTTATCGCACCAAAATAAAGTAAGTTTTTTCTGATTGGTGAAATGTTTTTCATTTTTAATATCATTGGTTTCATTTTTTACATCTCCTTTTAAATAATGATTTTTATTTACAAGACTATTTTAATATTAATAGAATTATTAGTCATCAAATTGATGTTAAAAGATAATTAAAGGTATGTTAAAGAAATGATTTTTGCATAAATTGTTATAATATGCACATCTTTGAGAATTGGCAAAAATAAAGACACAACAACCAGTGTCTTTATTTTGCTATACATATTTATGGGGGAAGTATATATTAAAATTTATTTTTCTAAGACAATTATATATATTTTTTGTTTTAGAAAGATTAATGCGATGTTAAATGTAGGTTAATTTAAAATACATTTAACAAGTACTCTATTTGCTTATTAAATATTGAAAACAATCACTTCTGTAAATAATTTTAGAAAACTCTAATATTTTATTTGTTTCTTTATCGTAGCATCCTGATTTTATAACTAAAATAGGAACAAACCCCGAACAATTTAATAGTTCTCTCTCTAATTTTGTGGGAAATGATACACTTAAAACACTCTGTTTTGAATTAAACTCATTAAATCCTTTACTTTTATAGTATTCAAACATTGAAAGTATTTTCATTCCTTCTGAATCTATATCATTAAAAGTAGATTTTTTAACATAAGAAATATGCAGTGCAACAGGTCTATCATCTACAATTCTTAATCTTCCAATTTTATAAATTTGCTCAAAATCATCAGCCTTTAGAATTTTATAAATTTTTTCATTGTAGTTTATTTTTTTGCAAAAAACATTTTTGGAATATAAATTGTAGTTGTTATCATTCATTTTTTTAGTAAAACTTTGATTCCCAGATAATATAAGATGAATTTTCTTTTTTCTTTCTTTTAAAAATGTTCCTTTCCCTTTTATGGAATTTATATATCCCATTTCATTTAATCTTTCATATGCTTTTCTCACAACAATTCTTGTAACAGAAAAATGATTAGCAATTTCATTCTCTGAAGGGAGTTTGTCTCCCTCTTTGTATTTTCCAGTTACTATGTTGTTTATTATAAAATCAATAATATCTTTTTCGGTATTCATTTTACACCTCTTATTTATAAAATATTTAAATTTAAGACAAAACAATACCGTCTACAATAGACGGTATTGTTTTCTTATAATACATTATTAATATAATTATTAATTATTAACATTAAAAATTTTTTAAGCCTTTGTTAAAAACCTGTTATTTTTTTATTAAATCTCATATCAATTTGTTGGCCAATTATTTTTCCTTCATTAATTTTATACTCTTTGGTACATAAATCTTTCATGAATTCAATATCATGAAAGATACCAATCATTGTAGTTCCTTTACTCATTAAGCTTTTAATAAGACTTTTTACTTTTATCTTTGATGCATTGTCAAGACTTGCTGTTGGTTCATCTAAAAGCAATAACCTTGGTTGTTTTACCATAGCTCTAGCTATGTTTAACCTAAGTTTTTCACCTCCAGAAAAAGTATTGGGGTAACTTTCCCAAAGGTTTTTGTCAAGTTCAAAGTGTTCTAATATAGTCTCCGCCCTCAATTTAGCCACAGTATTATCACATCCCATTTCTTTTACAGATGTCATCACACTTTCTATTGCTGTTGTTCTTGGCATAAGATTTAAAAACTGTGATACGTAGCCTATTTCTTTTTTCCTTAAATATATTATCTGCCTTTCTTTAGCAAAAGCTAAATTAATAAAACCATATTTTTTTGAATTGTACCATATCTCGCCTTCATAAGGAAAATATGTTGAATAAATGCATTTTAGAATTGTAGACTTTCCACTGCCACTTTTTCCTGTTATACCAATAAATTCCCCTTCGTTTATTTCTAAATTTATATTATCTATTGCTTTTATTTTATTATTTGAATTAAACAATTTAAATTCCTTTGACAAATTATTTACTTTTAAAATATTCATCATTTTCTTCTCCTTCTTTTAATTTATTTAAGATTATAAAACATTTTAGTTTTTATATTTCAGCTTTTATTACGCCATTTATTTTACAACAATGAGTAAACTAATTCCTGTGTATACGAATGTTGTGGATCTTCAAGTATTTGATCAGTAAGACCTGATTCTATTACTTTTCCTTCAAGCATAACAATTGTTCTGTCAGCTAGCATTCTTATTACAGCAAGATCGTGAGAAACAAGAATCATACTTATATTAAGTTCTCTTTGTATTTTTTTTATCAAATCTAAAACACTTGCCTGAACTGAAAGATCAAGTCCAGTTGTAACTTCATCTAATAATAATATAGGGGGATTATTTGAAAGAGCTTTTGCTATTTGAACTCTTTGTTGCATACCACCTGAAAAATTCTCCGGCGCTTCTTTCATTCTGTAAACAGGAATGTTAACATGTTCCAAAAGTTCCTTTCCTCTGTTTTCCATTTGGCCAACATTAAAGCAACCTGCTCCAATTAGCTTTTCTGCAATATTACCAATAGAACTAAAATTCATTCTAAGCCCAAGAATTGGATTTTGATAAACCTTTCCCATCATATTATTTCTAATATACCTTTTTTGCTGTGAAGATTGCTCGAATAAATTAACCATACCGTCTTTATAGATACTCATAAATAATTGTCCGCTAGAAACATCCTCGTCAAAATAAAGACATTTCATCAATGTTGATTTACCGCTGCCACTTTCTCCAACAATACCTAAAATCTCACCTTCAAATACATTGAATGAAATATTTTGACATGCATAAACTGTAGAACATTTAGGGCAATAGTTTTTTAATAGTTTTCCACTATCTAAATCTCGGCAATTATTACATCCACTCCCATAGTTTTTATTAAGGTTTTTAACCCTTAATAGAGGTTTTTCTTCATTAAAAACCATTTTAACTTCCTCCTTTTTCTGCTTCTTTAATATTTAGCCTTGTTATGCAATGGCTTGTATCATTGCATTGATAATATGTTTCTTTTGTTTCATTATCAAAAAGTTCATCCATAAATACTCCTTGTGCACCACATAGTTTACATTTTTTATTATCAAATGACTCTACAGAAAAAGGGTAATCTTCAAAATCCAATGACATAACTTTTGTATATGGTGGGACTGCATAGACTTTCTTTTCTCTTCCTGCTCCAAATAACATAAGAGACTTTGAATAGTTTAATTTAGGGTTATCAAATCTAGGAATAGGACTTGGTGCCATAACATATCTATCATGAACCATTACAGGATGACTTGCTCCTGTAGTCATATTTCCATATCTCATTATTTGCTCGAATAAAAGCAGCCAGGCTCCACAATACTCTTTTTCAGCATGTAATTTTTTTGTTTGATACTCACTTTCCTCATACGCCCTAAGAGGCTCAGGAATTGGAACTTGAAGAATGAGTATTTGTTTTTCATTTAGTTGGATTTCTGGTATCCTGTGTCTTGATTGAATTAGTGTAGCTTCTGATGTATTATCTGTTAAATTTATATTTGAAGTTTTGTAAATAAGTTTTTTTATATTAACAGCATTTACAGATTCATCAGAACCTTGATCTATAACCTTTAAAACATCTTCTTTTCCTAAAAGAGAGAAGGTTATTTGCAATCCACCAGTACCCCATCCTCTGGCTATCGGCATTTCTCTTGATGCAAAAGGAACTTGATATCCAGGTATTGCTATTGCTTTTAAAATTGCTCTTCTGATTTCTCTTTTTGATTCTTCATCAAAAAAAGCAAAATTGTATTCCATTTTCATATCCTTTTTCTCCTTTTTTCAATATAAAAATTTTAGATTAATTGGAATTTTTAGATTTTACCACGCTATCCATTTTAGATTTAAAAGTTACATAATGCGGAAGCTTTAAGTGAGAAATAAAACCTGTAGCTTCAACCGAATCAACATGTAGTAACACAAATTCCTCATTATGTGTCGCATAACTTTTATCACCTGTTTCCAGACATTGATCTAAAATACTCATGGCAATAGCCTTTGTTTCATTTTGTCCTAAACATAGTCCATATCCAATATCAAACTCCAACTCTTTTTTCCCAGTCTCGTTATTTTCTTTTTCTTTTGGAATTAATGTTTCCACTTCAGTAACTCTTATTTCTCCAATGTAATAGCTGTCTTCATCATTTTTTTCTTCGCCAAAAGGATTATCAATGTAAATTGGAATATTACCAACTCTTAGTTCACCAACTGTTGGATGGACTGAACCAAATCCTCTAAGTGATGCATAGCCAAGTGATGTAATAGCTCCTGTTTGACCTCTTGAAAGTGTTTGCAATCTTTGACTTCTGCTCGAAGGAAAGCTTATGCTTTTTTTTGTTATATCATCAGGTACTTCATTATTTATTTTCATTTCCTTAATAAGACCTTTTACCCTAAGATAATCTGATACTCTTCCTAACATATTTAAGTCTATTTTATCCTGCTCTAAATCTTTTTCTTCTTCAAACATATAGAGCCATTTTAAGCACTCTTCTAAAGTTTCATTTTGAAGTTGAAAATCAATTAATCTATGTGTGTAGTCATAGCAAGGTCCTAGTATTTGTCCTCCTAATATATCTTTAAAACTTGCAGATATTCGTCTCTCTATTTTCATGTAATCAGTATTAATTGTTTTTGAATAGTGTTTTCTCTGTAAAGTTGATCTGTAAGCTCTCATTAAAAACACCGCTTCTTCCGGACTTCCTTCTGCTTGTTTTATTGATATAGCAGCTAACTTTTTATTATAAAGGCTAGCTTCTGACATAACCTGATCAGTAAGGCACCTCATTCCACCTTCAATATCTGCTACATCTAAAATTTTCTTATTTTTAACTCTTTCATACTTGAGCATTTTAATTGATTCTTCTATAGCTTTTGTTCCTCCCTTTACAGCCACATAACCCAATTTAATCTACCTCCTTTTGAATTTGTGTAGTTCTAGGAATGCATACTAGATTGCCTTTCTTGTCAACAAAAATAATATCAACACCAGTGGGGTATTCAGCATTTTTCATATCTCTTACGTCAACCCAACCATCGTCACACTCAACATTTACGAAATTTGAATTTAGAATGCCTGGACCTTTTAATTCTAATTTTTTTGTACAGTCTATATTTTTAACCTCAACTATTAAAGTTGCAGACGATTGAGGATTAATGGAGTCTCCAAGTTTTGCTTTTTTTAGTGCTTTACTGAAATTAATCTCATTATTTCTTTCAGCTATTATAATATAGTCAGCTTCACTTTCATGAACAGAGTTAGCATATGTTAATTGGTTTATTATTTTTATGCTGTCATTTTCGTCATCTGAATAAAGCTTAAATGTTATTTCTGTATCAAAAAGCATCAATATTAAAACTAATGTGGGTTTATATAAATCTACACTAAAGTCAAGGTTTTTCGCTTCATTAAAAATGTTAGTCACCACACCTGGTCTTGACATTGACTCAACAACTTTCCTGTATGACGCTTGAATATCATGTACCATATCAATCATTCTTGTCACTCCTTTAAATATTCATAGTTTCAAAATTTACCTTTGTTTTTAAAATTCTATTTTTATATTGCTCGTATTCTTTAAGCTGTTTTGTTTCTTCAAGTAAAAGAATTTTCTCCAATTCCTTTGTTTCTTCAAGTTTCGCATTATATGCAGCATCTATTACAGACAAATAAAAAGCCATATCATCTTTATGACCTTTTATTATGCCAATACCAATATGACCTTTAATTTGAACTTTACACTCTGTAACTAAAACTTCACCTAAATAAAAAAGACTTTTTTTCGAAGTTTCCCGTACTTTCATCATTACCATTCCATAATCAGGTTTTTCAACAGTTACAACTTCATATTTATTGAGTATTTGTTCTGCTAAAAATTTAACAATATTTTCATTTGTATTGATTAAAATTTCTGTTCTTTTTCTTCTTTTCATATTAACCCATCCTCCTATCTCATAAAAATGTCTTCATAAATTATTATAACTTGTTGCCAAGTTTAGATATGTTAAGCCTTTGTAATAAATGTTAAATTACTGTTAGATAATTTGTAGTAAAAAAATGAATTAACAATAAACTTAGTTTTTAACCTTTATTTATCTTAAATTTAATATTGTTTTAGCATTTTAAACTTATAATTTTCTTATAAGATTATAAAAATTATTAGAGAGGATTTTTTTATGCATATAAATATTCATCTTTTAATAGCTAAAACAACAAAAAATTACATTGAAAATAATTTACCTTTTAAGCTTCACTCTTTTTCCCTTTTTCGGGGTAGTGTAAAACCTGATTTTTCTAAAGATGTAAGCCATTTTCCTCAATGGTCAAGAAAATATCTTATAAATGAAATAAAAACTTTTCCTTATAAAAAAAGAACAGATAATTATAATTGGATTTTTGCTGAGAAACTTGGTATAATAACTCATTTTCTTGCTGATTATTTTTGTTATGCACATTCTGATTATTATAATGGTAATTGTTTAAAACATTTTTCTTATGAACTTAAGCATATCCTGTATTTTAATAAAAGTGCTAAGAAAATGTTTGAATCTAAAAACAGAAAGACGGATTTTTATTATTCCAACGTTTTAGAGACTATTGATTCATATATTGACGAAAACTATTTAAATTATATAAATGGATCTCAATCATTAATTAATGATTTAGTTTATGCTCTTGATGTATGCACTACAGTATGTTATTCAATAGTATTAAAATATATATCTGTGAATTCTAGTGAAAATCTAAAAAAAGATTTGATTTTAGAAACTGCATAAATATAACTTGATTTTTACATTAATTTAATATTTTCTTATTAAACATAAATTATACTTTAAATTGTGGAAAAATTTTTTGGAGGGTTTACAATTATGAAAATAGCATTATTTACAGATACATATACACCACAAATAAATGGAGTTGCTAAAACTCTTGAAAAATATACACAGTATATGAAGAAACAAAAACTCAATTATAGAGTATTCGCACCAGGCAACGATGATAATAATTATGATGACAATATTAAAAGATTTTTAGGAATAAAATTTCTACTATACCCTCAACTTAAAGTCCCCCTTCCAAACTATTTTTCCATTGTTAAAGAACTAAACAATTTTAAGCCTGACATTATCCACGTAGCAACACCATTTAGTATTGGACTTTGTGGTTTAAAATACTCAAAGTCTTATAATGTACCATTGGTTTCATCGTTTCATACAAATTTTCACCAATATGTTAACTACTTTAATATGAATTTTCTATACAATATTGTATGGAACTATCTATTGTGGTTTCATAATAATTGCCTTATTAATTTCTGCCCTTCTAATTCAACAATGAATCTTCTAAAAGAAAAAGGATTTAGTAATTTAAAAATCTGGGATCGAGGCATAGATAAAGGTATTTACAATCCTAAATTTAGAAACAATAATTATAGAAATAAACTCGGAGTGAATGATAAAACTGTATTTTTATATGTAGGAAGATTATCTCCAGAAAAAGACATTGATATTTTAATAAGTACAATAAAAAGATTGAATATTAACTATATGGATAAAATTCACTTTTTAATAGTAGGAGATGGTCCTTTTTATAAATCATTAAAGAAAAATGAATTTCCAAATGTTACTCTGACTGGATTTAAAAAAGGAAAAGAATTATCTACAATATATGCTTCATCAGACATTTTTCTCTTTCCATCTTCTTCTGAAACTTTTGGAAATGTCATTTTAGAGGCAATGGCTTCAGGTCTTCCTGTTATTGCGTGTAAAAATGCAGGAGTAATAGATAAAAACCTTATTAAATCTAGCTTAATTACGTGCAAACCAAGAAATGGTAATGATTTTTTTAACGCAAGTGAGTTACTTTTAAACCATAAGGAATATCGTGATTTTTTAATATCTAAAGGTTTAAATTACATATCTAGTAAATCCTGGGACAATGTATTTTCTAGCTTAATTGATAATTATTCTACCATATTAGACCATGATGCGTTAAACATATGTAAAAAAGCAGTATAAAGCATCTATAGAAATTAATGTTATCAAGTCTTTGATTAACACTAATCTTTGTATTTCTCATAACATACTGTTTCTTCTATAGACTTACGAATGTTATGTTTTGTAGATGAAGATTGCACACAATCAGCATAACCTAAAGCCAAAAGGTTTATGGGTTCAATATATTCTGGCAAGTTAAACTCTTGTCTTATGATTTCAGGATTAAAATTACATACCCATAAAGTGCCTAACCCAAGATCGGTAGCAGTTAACATCATATGATCTGTAACAATAGTAACATCAATATCAAGTAGTAATTTTTGATCATATGATCTTATCCATGCATCTTGATAATTACCACATACAATAATAATAATAGGTGCATTAAATACGTTGGCAGCCTTTTTGACTTTATCCAATCCGTCTTGCTGACTCACCACAATGAGCTTTTGTGGTTGACTATTCTTTGAAGACGGAGCAATTCTTCCAGCTTCCAAAATTATTCTTAGTTTGTCTTCTTCCACTGAATCTTTTTTATAATTTCTCACAGAAAATCTTCTCTGTGCCAATTTAAAAAAACTCAAATCATACACCTTCTTTCAAAGTTTTATACTCTATAATTTGTAGTATGTATAAGTGTTCCATCTACAAACGTTTTAGTTATTATTGGAAACTCATCTTCTAATTTTTCAATAATCAATAAGTCTGCTTTTTTGCCTTCTTTAATTGAGCCAATTTCATCATCCATTTTTACAGCTCTAGCAGGATTTAGACTAACCTTTTTAATCATTTCTACAAGACTTATCCCATATATTTCGTGCATTTTAAATACCGCATGAATCATACCAGGAGGATAATAATCACTACAAAGTATATCAATACAATTTTCCTTAATTGCTTCATGTGCTGATAGGTTTCCATTATGGGAACCACCTAAGAGTACGTTTGGAGCTCCTGCTATAGTAAACATCCCCAGCTCATTTGCCCTTTTGGCAATATCAATTGAAGTAGGAAATTCGCTTATATTGGTTCCAATACTTTTTATAAAATCAAGCTTTTCATAAGTGTCATCATCATGAGAAGCAATAGGAATATTGTTTTCTCTGGCTAATTCAGCTATTTCTTGCATGCACTCTATAGTTATTTTTTCTTTACTTTGATGCTTAAGAATTTCTTTATCCACTTGTTCATCACTTAAGTTTCCATAACCCTTTAATGTGTCCTTATATAAACTTATATTTCTATATTGCCCCTGACCTGGGGTATGATCCATAAAAGAAATCATGTGCAATTTTTTATACGAAATATATTCTTTTAAGTTTTCTACTTCTCCTATACTGTCAACCTCAAACCTTGCATGGAATCTATGTCTTATTAGATGTTTTTTCTTATGAGAGTTTTCTATTACACTAATAATTTTTCTTATATTTTCTGATTTTCTTATGGGGTTATGGGTAAAGTGGTCAATTCCATAAATTGACAAAGAATGAAACATAGTTGTTATCCCATGAGAAACAAGTTCTCTTTCAGTCTCACGAAGGCTAAGATCTATATCCATAAGGCATGAAGGCCTAGGAGCAGCCATATGTTCTATAAAGTCTGAATGTATATCTATAAATCCAGGAACTACATACCCACCAGAAGCGTCAATAATTTCTACATCCTCATTGATTTCAATCTGTCCACTTTTAATTATTTTGTGGATATAACTGTCCTTTATTAAAAGATCAAATCCCTCTAAAATACTATTTTCAGTTATTATAATTCCATTAGTAATCAAATTCATCACAATTAAACCTCCTTATTTTTACAATAGCTAAACTTATAATAATGAATTTAACAAATGCTGTGGATAAGATTACTTTGAACATTTAACTATTTGTTTCATTACATAAGCTAAAAGCGTAAAATTTTTATTCATCGAATTTTATTAACGTTTTTGTCTCTTCCCATAATTTTTTAGATTTGAATGCTGCTACAAAGAATTTATCGTTGAAGTCTTTAGAATAAGTTGCTTTTTTTGTAACCATATGCCCGCCCCTTTGTTCTAGATATATTCTTGCGGCAGCTATATCCCATTCGTACACATTAGTAGATATGTACATATCATATTCTTTATTGGCAACCTTACAAATTTCAATAGAAGCACAACCTAAATATCTATGTGCTTGAGCTTTTGAAAGCAAGTCAATTACATTAACTCCTTTTTCAAACATTGATTTGATTGTTTTAGAGCTCATAGAAATAACAGCATTTTTTAGTTCTTTAACCTCACAAGCATTATCGTTTTCAATTTTTTGCCCATGGATTCCTGAATACATAATATTGTTTGAGCAATCATATACCAGTCCAAAAACAGGCTTGTCAATATTATATAAAGCAATGGAAATAGCATAATCTTTCCCATTTCTAAAGTAGTTTGTTGTGCCATCAATTGGATCAATAATCCATCTGTATCCTTCATTGTTCTGACTTCTACAGTTTCCACCTTCCTCTGATAAAATGCAATGGTAAGGAAATTTATCTTTAATTTCAGAAGTAAGTAAATTATCTACATAAACATCGTGCTCTGTGACAAGATCGGAATGGGAACTTTTCTCAAAAGCTTTAACCACTTCTGAATTTCTTTTGACTTTAAGTTTCTTCCCAACAGTTTCTATAAGTACCCACATAAAATCATACATTTTTCTTTCTTGTTCGTTCATAAACATTACTCCTCCCAATATAACTATTTAACAAAATCATTTAATCCATGAATTGTTTCTTTATCTTATGTTTTTTCTATAAACTAAACAATTCAATACATATTTTGTCTTATAAAAACGTACAAACAATAATACTGTTAAACGCTTAATAGTGTGTATACAAACTTTATTATGCTAGGAAACAGAACAATAACACTTATAAGCCTAACTAATTGCATAATAACTACTTTTGTCTGATCTGCTCCAAATTCTTTTGAAATCAATGCCATATCTGACATCCCCCCAGGAGCACTCGCAAAAAGTGCTGTAGGAAAATCAATTTTACTTACTTTATTTATAAGTATACCAATAAAAATATTTATAACTGTAACCCCAACTATAAGAACCAAAATAGCAATTAGAAAATCCTTTTTTAGCAAAAAACCTGAAAAAGAAAAACTACTACCTATTAATGTACCAGCTAATATCTGACATATAAGCCTTTGATGTTTGAAAACCCTTCCCATTTTTTTAACTATATTAATTAGAGCCACCGCGAGCATTGAAAAAGTAAGAGCTCCCGCTGGAATTGGTAAAATTGAACCAATAAGTCCAAAAACAATGGAAACAGTTAATGTAATTGCAATTCTTTCCTTTTTACTGTATTCATTTTCTTTGTCTTCTACTAAACCTTCACACTTTTTATCATCTTTTATGAAATCATTAGAAGATAATTTTTTGTTACAAATTTTCCCCAGAACAAATGGTGATATACTCATAACACTTATAAACCTTATTAGCTGAATTACTGCTACTAGAGCTGCGTTTCCACCTAAATTAACAGCAATTAATGACATTTCAGTCACTCCTCCCGGGGCACTCGCTAAAAGTGATGTTGCAAGGTCTAAACTAGAAAAGCTAAAAATAGCAAATCCGATTAGCATGTTTAAAATAATCATGCATGCAATCAACATCAATGAGGGAAAAATTATAGATTTAAGTTCTGTTATGTCATTTTTGTTTATGTTAGCACCCAGTACTCCACCTGCAGATATTTGAACAGCCAAAGTTGTAATTGAAGGCATGGCAGAGTCATAAAAAAAGGAGTTTAATATAGCTACTGATAAAAGTGACCCCATAAGGTAACCTGCGGGTAGTCTGAGTTTGCGACCCACAAATCCCCCTAAAATTCCAGTAATTAATGTTAATAACATTTTAGTTCCTAGCTTTCTTTGTTGAATTTTGGTAAGTTATAAATACACATGAGCTTGGGATAAGCCTTCTCTATCAATTTCTATGCTTCTGTTAGAACTGTATTATTGTTATGTTAATAAATTATTAAATTTCAAACACTTAGTTTTTTAAGAAATCTAGATTTATCAAAAATTTGCTTAATATATATAGATAGAACTTTTAAAACTAATTGTGCTTTCAAGCAGCTTTTTCTTTTCTTCTAAATAAACTATTTACACTATCTTCTCCAACTACAGTAAGCCCCATTGGGCTTGTATGCCCTTCATACATTCCATGAAAGTCAGAGCCTCCTGTCATAATAAGGTCGTATTTTCCTGATATCATAATCAACTGATTTGTCTCGGCTTTTGTATGAGATGGATGAAAAGCTTCAACTCCATCTAGCCCAACATCTATTAGTTCAGGAATGATATCTATATTTTTATATCCTGCAGGATGAGCTAAAACAGCCAGTCCTCCACTCTTTTTTATTTCTCTAACAGCTTCAAAAGCATCAACATAATTTATTTCTTTATATAAAATACCTCCTGCTGACTTTTCTTTAGGTTTTGAAAAAAGCCAATTATATAATTCACCTTTAATTGAACTTGAATAACCTATTTCCATTAATGCTCTCATTATGTGCTGTTTATAAACATTCTTTTTTTTGTATGCAAAACCACTGACAAAATCCCATGATAAAGGAAAGCCTTTTTTTATTAACTCTGAAACCATCCATTTAGAGTTCTTTATCCTCTCTTCTACCATAGGTCTGCAAAAATTCCCTAGTTCCTCCGGCCTATCTAAAAGATATCCTAATATATGAACTTTTTTATCCCTTTTATAATCATATGCCGATATTTCTATGGCAGGTATGTTTAGTATATTGTGCTTTTCACATTCTATTGCAGCTTCTTTAAAACCTTCAACAGTGTCATGATCAGAAATTGCAAGAGCATTTATACCTACCCTTTCTGCCAGTTTAACAAGTTGCTTTGTGCTCAAAGAGCCATCTGATACATAAGAATGACAATGTAAATCAGCTTTCATAAAAATAATCCTCCTCTTTTAATTATTTTTTAAAAATAAATCTAAATCTATTAACTCTTTAAATTTATTTTCTATGGTCTCTTTTTCCCACTCCCACCATTTAGAATCTATTATTTTTTTAATAGTAAAATCATCAAATCTTTTTTTTATAACTTTTGCAGGAACTCCAACTGCAATTGAATAATCAGGAATATCTTTTGTTACAACTGCTCCTGAACCAATTACACTCCCAATACCAACTTTTACACCTGGCATAATAACAACTCCATGACCCAACCAAACATCATGACCTATTTCAACTTTTTTACTTCTTCTCCAATCAAAGAATTCCTCATCATCATTATTATCTAAACCATATTGTAATCTCCTATATGTCATATGATGTTGAGTTACCCTCCACATAGGGTGATTCCCAGGATTTATTCTTACATGGGAAGCTATTGAACAAAATTTGCCTACATTTGAATATATAACATTGTTATGACCTGCAAGATACGTAAAATCTCCAATTTCTGATTCAACAATACTGCTAAAATCTCCAATTTCTGTCCATCTTCCTAGATAGCTTTTTTTAATACACGTAGTTTTTGCTATAGTTGGTTTTTCAGTTAGCATCTTTTTCTCTTTTGTATAATTTTCTGGCACTAAGTTTTCATATTTAAACAATGGCAACACTTCCTCTCAAACCTAAATTTTTTGAATCATAATTTAAGTTTCTATAATTAAGATCTGAAACTAAATGACCATCTATAAAAACTTTAGTTATTGCTGGTTTTTCATTTATTATATGAATTAAAACTAAATCTGCTTTTTTACCATTTTCAATAGTTCCATAATCTTTTTCTATCCCAAGAGCTTTAGCAGGATTTACTGTGACAAGTTTCATGCTTTCCCATAAAGGAATCTTATAATTGCGATTTAGTTTAAAAACTGCATGAAGCATTGCAGGGGGATAATAATCAGAACACAAAATATCAATACAACCATCTAAAATTGCTTCTGTTGCTGAAACATTACCTGAATGTGATCTTCCAAGTAGTACATTTGGTGCTCCGGCAACTGTTAGCATACCTCTTTTTTTTGCCTTTCTTGCAACATCTAGCTCTATAGGAAATTCGCTTATTACAGCATTTAGTTTAGTATTTACATATAATAGTTTTTCTTCACTGTCATCGTCATGAGACGCTATGGGTATTCCTTTTTCACGCGCCATATTTGCAGAATCTTCTATTTTTTCATTACTTAGAACTGGAATAGAAATTTTCTCCTTAATAAGCGTATCTATTTCTCTATCATCTATACCACTTTTATATTTTTTCATAGTTTCCTTATATCTACCTAAATTTTTATACTGTCCCTGACCTGGTGTATGATCCATAAAAGATAGTAAATCTAAATAATTCTTTTCAATATAGTCCATAAGAACATCATATCCAGAGGTATTTCTAACATCAAATCTACAATGAAATTTATGTCTTATTAAGTGATTTGTTTTTTCAAGATTTTTAATAAGCTCTACTATTTCTTTCATTTTATCAGGCTTTCTAGCTTCTTTTTCTCTTAAAACAGAGCTACCTTCGTCAATAAAAGACAGCGAATGATACATAGTTGTAATTCCCTGGTTAGCCAATTGTTTTTCCTGTTCCATTAAAGCTATTTCAAAATCTATTATACTATTTGGTCTTGGCTGAACTGCTGACTCTAAATTATCCGAGTGAATATCTATGAATCCTGGAGCCAAATATCCTCCTTCCCCATCAATCACTTCGCCAATACTTGTTTTTTTAGCATTCAATCCTATTTGTTCCATAGGGAATAAATGTTTAATCTTTCCATCTTCCATAATTAAGCCTTGATTTTTTAAAATACTATTTTTAGCTATTACATCTACATTAATTATAAGTTTTGCTCCGCCCATAACATTTCTCCTAACATTATTTTTTTATATGTTAAACCATCTAAAATTTGTATTTACATGGCTTTTATCTCATTTAATTCTTTCATTATATAGTTACTCTCTGGTATTTTTGCATTAATGGCTACATCAACAACTGCCATTGCCAAAACCTTTTCTAAATCATCACCTGACAAAACCGCTATTCCTTTTTCTTCTCCTAAGCCCACTTCTGCCTCACAAGCCGGAATCTTTTTTAACTTATAATTTGAATTATATCCTGACTCTTTTTTGTTTATTATTACCATTATTTTACATGGTTTTTTTATAACTTTTATTTCGTTTTTTTTCATTATACTTTGTGCAAGTTCTATTATTATTTCTCTAGGACTTTGTGACATTATTTTTAAAATTTCATATTTATTCATTTACTCACCCACTTTAATATTAATTACTAAAAAAGCAAAATTTCTAAGCTATTCTCTATTTATATAAAACTTAAATTATACTAATTAAAACTCAATTTATAATCTTATAGTAATTTAAATAAATTAAATACAAATAAAATCTCTGTTAAATTTTGTTTAAACTTAACAGAGATTTTTATAAGTTTTAACCAAAAAATAGACGCACTATAATGCGTCCATTTTTTTAGGTAAGGGAATCAATGTATTTATACTTTTATAGTATAAATTCAACAGATGCTTGTTAATTTTTAGCAACATTCATTTTTTTTAACTGGTTCATTAACATTATCAATTATTTTTGACAATTGATCTTTTTGCTCATATATTTTTTTTGCTTTATTTGTCAAAATTATTTTAACATACTTTCTGTCTTCTGGTTTCATACTTCTTATTATAAGACCGTTAAATGCAAGATTATTTATAACTCTGCTCATATTTTTTTTGTCTAGTTCTAGAATATTTTCAAGTTCACTTAAAGTTATAGCCTTTGCTTTTCCTATTTCGAATATAGTCTGCAATTGTAAAAGCTTTTCTGATTTTTTCATGTTCTCACCTCATAAACAAATTGATTATCATTAAAAATTTCTTTAAATTCCTTTGACATTTAAATATTTATTAGCATCATCCAGCTAGAAAACAAATAAAATGTTTTAATTGTTTTTGTTAACCCATCTAAAAAACGCAAATGAAGCATATGATGATAAAACAAAAGCTACAAAGAATAATATTATAATTTCAGTAGTCATAAAATCATCTCCTTTTACTTCAAAAAACTTTAGTTACTAAAATTAAGTTTAAATTTCTTAATTTCTATGATTTAAATATAACAGTTTTTTGTTTGGAGATTATTATGTCTTTGTTAAATTCATGTAAAGTTTCTAGTTTGGAATCTGTACAATAAACTCTGTACCTTCCCCTAATTTACTGTTAACTTTAACATTTCCGCTATATAGGTTAACAATATGCTTTACAATTGAAAGACCTAGTCCAGTCCCCCCTAAATCTCTAGACCTTCCCTTGTCAACCCTATAAAACCTCTCAAAAATCCTCAAAAAATGGTTAGAATCAATTCCTATACCTGTATCTTTTATTTTGATAACTATTTTACCTTCATCCTTATATGCTTTGATAATAACTTTTCCACCTTTTACATTATATTTTATTGCATTATCAATAAGATTTAAAAACAGCTGTTTTAATCTATTTTTATCCCCATTTATAAATATGTTTTTTGTTACTTCATTGTACAGGGTTACTTCTTTTTCATCTGCTATGTTTTGCACTATACTAATCACTTCATTTACCAAGACTTTTATATTAACATTTTCCTTTTTTAAATTAATCTGCTTTGTTTCAATTTCAGATAATTGAAGTATATCATCAATCAGTGCATGAAGGCGCTCTGCCTCTATATCTATTATATCTAAAAATCTCATTGAAACCTGCTTATTATCTATTGCTCCATCTTTCAATGTTTCTATAAAACCTCTAATAGAAGTAATAGGAGTTTTTAATTCATGGGTAACATTTGAAACAAATTCTGTTCTTATTTTCTCAAGTTTTCTTATTTTAGTTACATCCTGAATAAACACGATAACTCCTGAATTTTTGCCACCTTTACTCTTTGGCTTTATTGGGCTTGTATATAATTTTAATATTTTTTCATCTATATTAATGTAATCACTTTCAAGAGATTTATTATTAATAAAAGTTTCTTTTATAATAATGTTTAACTGATTATTTCTTATGCTTTCCAATATGTTTTTGCCGATTATTTTTTTTTGTGAATCAATCTTAAAAAAACTTCTTGCCATTGTATTTATCAAAATTAATTCTTCCTCACTATTCACTGCAACAATTCCAGCATTCATACTGTCTACAATTGATTCTACCTCAACCTTCTTATCTTTTAAATCACTTATTGTTTTTTCAAGCTTTGTTGCCATCTCGTTAAAAGATTTTGACAACTGCCCTAATTCATCTTTTGATTTTATATTAATTCTGCCTTTATACTTTCCATCAGAAATCTCTTTTGATGCAAATATTAATTCATTTAGAGGCTTTGTCAAAGATTTAGATATTTTAAAAGATATCAAAATTGCTAATATTATGGCAGCTAAAGTTATAAGAATTGTATAAAACCAAATAAGTCTGTTTATCTCATTAATTTGAGTTAATGGAAGTGAAATTCTAATAATAACCTCTGGTTGATTTACTGCAACTGCAATATATAATAGGTCTGTATTAATTGTACTACTTTTTCTTATGTCCTTTCCAATACCATCTTCAATGGTCAAAACTACTTCTTCTCTGTCGATATGATTTTCCATACTTTGAAAGTCCGCCTCTGAATCACCCAAAACATTGCCATCAAAGTCAATAAAAGTCACTCGTAATCTATTTTCATTATCATCCTCATTAAAATACTCAGAAAAATTTTTAGATATATAATCATAATCTATGTCTTGATATTTTTCAATTTCAACTAGATGGTGCTCAATTGAAGAAGCAATGTTTATAAGCTTGTTTTCAACTTCCTCTTTATAAAATTTCCCTGCAATTGAAGATGTAAAAAAAGCTGTAATAAATAATATGCATATAAACAAAATTACATAGTATTTAAATATCCTTTTTTTCATATAATCACTTATCCTTTTTTATCTGTGAATCTATAACCTATTCCTCTTACAGTCTCAATATAAAAAGGCTGGTTATCATCATCTTCTATTTTTTGACGCAAATATCTAATATGTACATCTACCGTTCTGGTTTCGCCAAAATAATCAAAACCCCATATTTTTTCTAAGAGTATTTCTCTTGACAACACTTTGCCCTTGTTTATCATTAATAACCTTAATATTTCAAATTCTTTATAAGAAAGCTCTAAAATCTCTCCATTTTTTGATACTTCACGCTTTGAAAAATCAATTGTAATATTACCTGCTTTTACAACTTCATCATCACTGATTTCACAGCTGTCAGACCTTCTAAACATAGCTTTCACCCTTGCTACTAGCTCTCTTATGCTAAAAGGTTTTGTAATATAATCATCTGCACCAATTTCTAACCCAAAAACCTTATCAAATTCATCACTTTTAGCAGTAAGCATTATAACAGGTATTTTTTCTAGTTTAATATTTTGACGCAACTTTTTGCATATTTCAAAACCATCTATCCCTGGCAACATTACATCTAGTATAAAAAGATCTGGGACTTTATTTTTGCATTCACTTAAGAGGTCTTCTCCATTTTCAAAAACACTAACCTTATATCCCTTTTCCTCTAAATTAAATTTTACCAATTCTTGAATGTGCTTTTCGTCCTCTACTAAAAATATAGTTTTTTCAATCATACACTCTCTCCAAATTAAAATTATATTCTCATTATATATTATTTTCTACATAATTTAAAATTAGATTTGTAATATATAAGTGAACATCATTTATGTGAATAAAAATATAGAATAAACATCATGGCAATACTTTATTTCACAAAAGGATTTCGTACTCTGTCATCTTTATGATAATATCTTGTAAGATTTTCATGCTCTCCAGTAATATTGTAAACTACCCATTCAGCAATATTTGTTGCGTGATCTGCCATTCTCTCAAGGTATTTAGCTATAAACATAAAGTTAATTGCCTGTTCAACTGAAGATACATCACTTTTCATAATATTTATCAGCTCCAGTATAATTTTATAAAATAAATCATCTACCTCATCATCACTGCCACATACTCTTTTTGCCAAATCCAAATCATCATTTATATAGGCATCAATTGCTCTATTTACCATTTGTTTTGCTAAATTAGCCATTTTAGGTATATCAATTAATGGTTTAATATATTTTTCATCTGCCATTCTTATTGTTATCTCTGCAATGTCAGCAGAGTGGTCACCAATTCTCTCCATATCGGTTATAATTTTAAGTGCAGTACTGATACTTCTTAAATCTTTTGCCAAAGGCTGCTGTCTCGCTATAAGATTAAGACACTGTCTTTCTATCTTTTTCTCATAATCATCTATAATGTCATCACTTTCAAAAATATCCCTAGCAAACCTTACATCCTGATTTTTAAGTGCCTCAATGGTATTTTCTATTGATTCTTCAACAAGGCTTCCCATTTTTATCATATCAATATGTAGGTCTTCCAGTTCTTTTTCAAAATAATTCCTTGTCATATACAATCATGCTCCTTTTATACTATAAATTATAATAACTTTTGTAATCTGTAACAATCACTAATAAGTGCTTAGAACCTTTATTAGAATCATTGCAATAAATTCCTACCCAAATCTACCTGTAATATAGTCTTCGGTTCTCTTATCTTCTGGCACACTAAAAATCTTTTCTGTAGAATTGTATTCAACAATTTCACCTAAGAGGAAAAATGCTGTTTTATCAGATATGCGTCCTGCCTGCTGCATATTATGTGTCACAATTATTATGGTATAGTTTTTTTTAAGCTCTCCAATTAAGTCTTCTATTTTTAAAGTTGAAAGAGGATCTAATGCAGATGTCGGTTCATCCATAAGAACTATTTCAGGCTCCACTGCTAAAACTCTTGCAATACAAAGTCTCTGTTGCTGACCTCCAGATAACCCCAATGCATTTTGCTTTAATCTATCTTTTACTTCGTCCCATAGAGCTGCATTTTTTAAACTCTTTTCAACTATATCATCCAGTTTAGCTTTTGATCTAATTCCATGTACTTTAGGACCATATGCAATGTTATCATATATTGACATCGGAAAAGGATTGGGCTTTTGAAATACCATTCCTACTCTCTTTCTAAGCTCTACTATATCACATTTTTCATATATATTTGAATTATCCAGATATACCTGCCCGGATATTTTTACATTTTCAACCAAATCATTCATTCGGTTAAGTGTTTTTAAAAAAGTAGATTTTCCACAGCCTGAAGGTCCAATAAAAGCTGTTACCTCTTTTTCTTCAATTGAAATAGAAACATTTTTTAAAGCTTGAACATCCCCGTAATGTAAATTAAGATTTTTTGTGCAAATTTTACACTTGTTATTTTTCATTTTAAGAATCATTCCTTTCTAGAAGCACAAAACTGAATGAAAGCAAGTCACTAACAATTCCTGCTAAATCAATTTTTCTACTCTAATAAATTTTAAGCCCCAGTAGTTAATCTCTTTATATTTGAAGCTATTTTGCCTGCAACAAAATTTAAAGTTGCAATAATAATTAGTAATACCGTAGCTGTAGCAAAAGCCTGTTCAAAAGAAATTCCCTCGTGGGCAAGCATGTATAAATGAACAGATAATGTTCTACCTGATTCCATAATTTTAGGAATTCGCGTAGCCATTCCTGCTGTAAAATAAACTGCTGCTGTCTCCCCAACTATTCTCCCCATGCTTAAAATTACAGATGCTAAAATTCCTGGTATAGCAGAAGGTAATACAATTTTAATTATAGTTGTAAGTTTAGTGGCTCCTAATGCAAGACTTCCCTCACGATAAGATTTAGGAACAGATTTTAAAGCTTCTTCTGTTGTTCTGATTATAGTTGGCAATACCATGATGCTAAGAGTCAGTGCTCCAGATAACAATGACATTTTAAAACCCAATGCAATAACAAAAAACATATATCCAAACAACCCATATATTATTGAAGGTATTCCTGCCAATGTCTCTATTGAAAATTTAATAATATTAACAACTTTCCCAGGCTTTGAGTATTCGACAAGGTAAATAGCTGAAAAAATTCCAATAGGAGCTGATAGAGCTAGAGATAGTGCTATAATATAAATTGTTGTAATCATCATTGGAAATATTCCCGTACTATCTCCTCTGTATTCACTAGTCAAAAATCCCCAATTAATATTAGGTAAGCCCTTCATAGTTACATAACCCACAATCCAAAATAAAATAGCTATTGTTATAAATGATACTGCACATATTGCAGTATATAAAATTTTGTCTGATACTTTTTTATTCATTTACCTTAAGTCACCCGCCTTTTTATTACAGTATTTAAAACAATATTTAAAATTAAAATGAAAACAAACAAAATTACACCTGTTGCAAAAAGTGCATCTTCATGGAGGCCTGAAGCATATCCCATTTCAATTGCAATATTTGCAGTTAAGGTACGAACAGGACTTGTCAATGAAGAAGGTAAAATAGGTGAATTCCCTGCAACAAGAATTACTGCCATCGTCTCACCTATTGCTCTTCCTATTGCTAAGACTATAGCAGCCATTATTCCTGATTTTGATGCTGGAATTAAAACTTTAAATATTGTCTGTATATGACTTGCACCAAGTGCCAATGAGCCTTCTTTGTATTCTCTTGGAACTGACCTTAAAGATACTTCTGATATACTTATTAATGTGGGTAAAATCATCATAGAAAGAATAACTATTACAGCTAAAAGGCTATTTCCTCCACCTCCAAAAGCTTTATGAATCATTGGAACTATTACAAGCAAACCGAAAAAACCATAGACAACCGACGGTATTCCTGCTAATAATTCTACAGAAGGTCTAAAAACCTTAGCCATCCAAGGTGGCGCTAGCTCGGCCATAAAAATAGCTGTAAATAGCCCTATTGTTACACCTACAATTATTGCACCAAAAGTTCCTAAAAGAGAAGCAATTATCATTGGAAATATTCCAAACTCCCCTTGTAAAGGAGCCCATTTTGTTCCAAATAAAAAATCAATAAATCCTATTTTAAAAATAGCTGGGGATCCTTTTGAAAATATATAAATAATAATTATACCAACAGAAATTACAGAAATACAGGCACATAAAAGAAATATGTGCTCCACTAATTTTTCAAATATATCTTTGCTCATTTTCTTTGCTTTTGATTTGCTTAATATACTATCCTTTTCTTTGATTTCTGTATTATAACTTTTAGTTATTATTTTTGAATTCATCTCAATAACACACCAACTTTCTCAATCATATATTTACAAATAGTTCTTTTAAACTGCATATGAAGAGTATTCTCCATATACAGTTTATGCAAAGTATTAAACTAATCCATTGGTATGTAATCCTTAGATACTATCTCATTTCCTTCACGACTGAAAATAAAATCCAAATAAGCCTGTACCTCAGGAGCCACTTCACCTTTTGTAAGCATTAAAAGTCTTCTTGAAACTGGGTAATCCCCTGATTTAATTTTTTCTTCTGATGGCTCAAACCCATCAACCTTAAGTACTTTCACACTATCATCAACATATCCTAAAG
The DNA here is from genome assembly GCF_030848475.1 of Herbivorax alkaliphila. Classification (GTDB taxonomy): domain Bacteria; phylum Bacillota; class Clostridia; order Acetivibrionales; family Acetivibrionaceae; genus Herbivorax. The sequence goes on along the minus strand of NZ_JAVDDS010000023.1, from coordinate 23,246 downwards.
ATATATATCCAATTGCCTCTTCAGTAGTCATTACTTTTGCTCTTACAGGTCCATTTCCGTCTTGGATTAAAGCATCTTCTACAAGTTCGCCTTTTATTCCTATTATCTCATCATATGCCCCCCTAGTTCCTGATCCATCTTCACGACTAACAACAATTATTTCTTTGTCTTCTCCACCAACGTCTTTCCAATTTGTTATTTCACCTTTGTATATTTGTGTTATTTGTTCTAATGATAACTCGGTTACTGAGTTGTTTGGATTTAATATTACTGCTATTCCGTCAACAGCTATAGGGATTTCTGTAATTCCCCATTCCTTCTCTTCCTCTTTTAACTCTCTTGATGCCATACCAATATCCGCACTTTCATCATTTGCAGCTTTAATTCCAGCAGATGAACCAACACCCTGCACATCTATTACAACTTCAGTTTCTATGTCTGTAAAAGCATCAGCTAATAGCTGTGCCAATGGTTGGACAGAAGTTGAGCCAACTATACTTATATGTCCACTTAATTTTGGTTCTTCATCTAAATCCTCCACATTTTCTGCTGCTGGCTTAGGAGTTGCTTGTTCATTAATTTTTGAATCATCCTCATTTGCTCCACAACCTGTGAAAACACTTCCTAATCCTAAAGCTATAATAACCGTTAGTGCTAATTTTTTAAAAATCTTGTTCATTTAATATCCTCCTCTAATAATATTTACACTTTAAATACTAAACTCTCAAGATTAAAGGATTATTATATCTTTGTTAAATTGAGTTAAATGAATGTTAAATCTATGTTAAATAAAAAACTCTAAGACATTGGAGAAATTTTATTTTTAAGTCTTTCACTTCGTTACAAGATTTAAAAATAAAAAACTCCAGCCTTTTTGAGAGCGGAGTTTTTTGTCTTATATACAAAACTGCCATCTTATATAATGGCAGTTTTACTTTTAAATTTATTTGTAATAAAATCTTGTTTTACAAGCCTCTATATTTAGCTAAACTAATTTTATAGTTTTAAATAATACACTACTAAACTTAAGCGATATCATATGATGTTTTTTGCCATTTAATCTTTATAGAATTTCTCTACGCTACTAAACTCTGAATCCCGACCCATACTACCATATTTAACAAGGTCTTCTAATGAGGTTTGAAGTTTTCCTTCACTATTAAATAAATTCATGTCTTTTACATCTGAAATACCCTCTAATATGATTATATAGGCCCTATCACCAGTAACTATTTCTTTTATGGATTCTCCATTTTCAAATTCAGTTATAATATAATCAAAAGAAACTTCTTTTGATTCATCTGGTTCTACCAACCACGTTCTATCTCTAAGTACGCTAAACAAAATTGTGTTATTTTCATAGACTACACTATTAATAGTAAATGCCATACTTATTGGAATATCCCCAAATGCCTCCTTTGAAACAGTATACTTATCATCAGTTTTTTGTAATAAAAGTAATTCACTTGGAGGATGCCCGTCTCCGTCATGACATCCAGCAAGAACAAGATATTTATCCCCAAATGGCTTTGTTTTATAAATGGTTATTTCAAATTCCCTCACAACTTCAGATTTGAGATGACTCATAATTATATAATTATCTCTTTGAGTTGTCTCGTATTCTTCTCCGTAACCCAACTTTCGTTTGTAATAGTCCATTACTGCATCTTTAATTTCTTGTTCAACTGTACTTTGACCAGAAATATTATCCTGAGATTTGTCATCACCCTCAATTATGCCAGCTCCACCACAGCCAGCTAATAGAATAACTGTTACAATCATACAGATTAATATGATTTTTTTCATAAATTTCGTCCTCCCATTTTATACTTTAATTATAATTTATTTAATACACTAAAAGCAGGTTAAGTTTCAACTTGCTTTTAGTGTATTTTTTATAATTAACTGTTGAAGTTTGCAGTACTAAATTTAATAAGTCTTATAAAACAATTTTGATTTCCATAACTCGAGATTACATCAGTTAAAGCTCTATTATATACGTCATCAGAATTTTGGCTTACATAAATACGTGAATAATCACTTCCGTGTGAAGGAGTTAGAGTAAGAGTCACATACATGGAATGACCATAGATTGTTGAAAGTAGGTTGTTTCTAGCTTGTATAACATCACCTACACTAAAAGATGTTGATGCCAAGTTGAAGTAAGCACGATTATTATTATATCCTGTACCATTAGGACCTACTGTTTTAGAACTTGTTGTGTAATTCCAAAAACTCTCGGCGTTTTCCCATGCTGGGAAACCACCACCACCCTTCAATCCTGCTTGCCATACACTGTTTACCATTCTAACTCTATTTACTATATCTGAGCTAGTTTGCTGGTTATTCCATGGATAGCTTCCTCCTCCATATGCTGCCCAAACACATTGAGAAACAAAATTAGTACAGTTGCCACCAGTCCCAGCAACATAAAATAAAGAGCCATCTCTATCTTCAGCATATAATTGGGCATACTGTCTACCGAGACTAGGGGTGTAAGTGTATGAAGTCGACAATATACCAAAATCTTGATTATTAAACTCTTGGTTATTTGAAATTTCAATATAATCATCGGCTTTTTTTGCTTTTTCTAAGACTTCTTTCATTACATAAATGTCAGATATCTTTTCCTTTTTTACTTTTGATATAATATCAGAGTCAAGTTTATCATTATTTGACTTACTAATTTCTACAACTCTATTTTTAAAATGTTCAAATTCATAAAATTCAGAATTAATTTCTGTTATCATCCACTTATCATCTAGGTTTTCTAATGTAAAAGTATAACCCATATTGCGAATATAAGACTTGTTTCCATCGGCATTTACATACTCATAATCTAGATTAATTAGCAACTCAACATTAGCAAAATTTTTATTAATATTAATATCCTTATAAACAATTTCAAAATCATAGCTTTTATATTGAGTCTCAAATACTTTACTTACTTCTAAATCGTATTCCTGAATACTTCTGTATAGGTATGTACTCTTTGTATCTTGAAGAATGTCGCTAAAATCATATAGTTCAAGTGTCTTAAACTCATTAAAGTACCTATCAAAATACTTATTCAATACACTTTTAATTTCATATTCGGTATCTTGATTTTGATTGCTAGTATTTGTTAAATCTCCTGCTTTACCACTAGCATTGCCAAGTGTAAGCAATGCAATAATAGTTACTAATACAACCGCTAGAAATACATTTTTTTTGTAATAATTCATGTTTTTTACTCTCCTTTTATTAATTTTATTTAAATGCATATATATATATATATTTAAAATTTATCATAAAAAACTTAAAAAGTCAACTTTTAAAAAAATAAGTGTTTCTATAAGTTTAAATCCTTATCAAGGAATTTTTTATGTCAATAATAATTATATCTTTATTTGCATATAATTACAAGTTACAGTGTAAACTATGGGAGTTTTACAGTATAAATAAAGATAGAATTTTGGAATCTTTTACACACTCACGTGTATTTCCGAGATTAAAAAAATTATAGGTATGTCAAAAAATAATCTATTATGCTACATATTTATTAAAAATAAAAAACTCCAACCTTTTTGAGAGTGGAGTTTTTTGTCTTATATACAAAACCACCATCTTATATAATGGCAGTTTTACTTTTAAATTCATTTGTGATAGATAAAACTAAATATATGAACTATAACTTTTAAATAATAGTTAATAATATTTAGGTATTAAATTTACCTTTAACACCTAAAACTTAAAAAAACCATTTCACAATTCCTAAGAAACCTTGCTTCCAAGGAACTCTATGACTAACCCCCGATTCATCTTTAAAACTGTCTACATTATCTAGATACCACTGGTAGTTTCTTAAAAGAGCATCTTTATTTGAGTGCTTTGGCTTGTATCCTAAAATTTCTTTAGCCTTATCAATTGAAACAAAGGAATCTTTGCTAGCTGTCTCATAGACCCATGCATATAAAGGAGAAATTTTCAAAAGTTCTAAAAATTTCAATCCTAAGATTACAGGTTTTGCAGGAAATCCAATTATCTTTTTACCAAATCCAGCTTTATCTAAAACTGCCTGATAATCTTCCTTCATTGTAGTAAATTCTTCAGCACCTATATTAAAAGTATCATTTACTTTTTTTAAATCTAAAGTTGCCGTTAAATAAATAGCATTACACAAATCTTCAACATCTAAAAGTTGATATCTGTTTTTACCACTTCCTATCATAGGAAAATTCTTTCCACTGCTTGCCCAATCATAAAATAAGGCAAATACACCTAATCTTTCTGGTCCAATAAAAGATTTTGGTCTTACAATAGGAACACACATGCCCTTTTTTCTATATTTTTCACAAACCTTTTCCGCTTCTATTTTTGCTTCCCCATAAGGCCCAACTCCAATCAATTTATCCTCTTCCACTAATGGATGATGGTCTGGAACTCCATAAACAGCAGTAGAAGAAACAAATATTGCTCTTTTAATACCCCTTTTTAATGATTCAGATAAAACCATTTCTGTCCCATCTACATCTGTTGAAAATATATCTTCTTTTGAATATAGGGGTAATGCAGCTGCTCCATGAACTACTATATCCACGTTCTTTAAAGAATTTTCAACTGCCTTTTTATCCCTAACATCACCTTTGACTATTCTTATTTTATCTTTCATGTCCTCATAATCAAAATCCATTATATCAAGTGACGTAACATCATGTCCTTTATCAACTAAAAATCGAATAAGATTTATTCCTAAAAAACCTGCCCCACCTGTAACTAAATATCTCATACCAATCTCCTCTAATTGTAATATTAATAAATCATTAATATTATACTATATACATATAATTATGTACAAGGGTACAAAATAAAGCTACTCCTGAACTAACTGCTTTTATTAAAAGCACCTTTTAAAAATAATTTTTTGTCTTTCCATTTGTCCCATAGTTTATTTGCTGCTTCCACTACAAGAGGATCAAATTGCACTGAAGCATTTAAATTTATTTCCTCAATACATTGTCTCCATGTCATAGCTTTTCTATATGGCCTATCTGTAGTCATGGCATCAATAGAATCCGCAACAGCAATAATTCTTGAACCAATTGGGATATTATCTTCTAAAAGCCCCTCGGGATATCCTGTTCCATCCCATCTCTCATGATGATAGAGAACTATTTTAGCAATATTTTTAAAATTCTTTGATTTATTTAAAATATTAAATCCTATATACGGATGTTTCTCTATTTCTATTCTCTCTTTTGGAAGAAGCATCCCCTTTTTATTTATAATGTTTTGTGAAATATTTAACTTTCCTATATCATGTAAATGTGCTGCGAGGTGAATATCCTCAAAGCCAATCCCTTTTATACCCATTTCTTTTGATAAATCCATACTCATATCTGCCACATTTGATGAATGCCCTCCAGTATATGGATCCTCTTTTTCAAGAGCTGTCACCAGCTGGTCAATTACTTCGTGAAATGCACCACGCCCCATGAGCCTATTTAATATATACAATATCATATAATCCCTCCTTTACTTCGTTTTTATAATTATGCTTTGATATGTATATTCACTATTATATTAATATTATGTCCTCTTATTATGAACAATGATTATCATTATCAATTATTCATTAGTAATATCTTAACAAAAGTTGCCTCATTTGTCAACAAAATTTCCCGGTAAATTAATTAATTCATACTAAAACCTTGCCTACCCTAAAAAAAAGAGTTGCTAACTCGAATATATATGTATGTGATGTAAGTCATCGGAATTTTGTCCTTGAGAACAGAGCATTATTTCTGAGATATTCTTATATAAAATGGAGGTGATTTTTGTGAAAGGAATAGTTGTTGAGATAGAAAAAGAACATGCAATAATATTAAATAGTAACGGAGAATTTTTGAAAATTAAAAATTCCGGCAATCTTACTATAGGTTATGAAGTTGATGTTCCTTCTAAAACTTTTAACTTTAAGAAATTTAAAACAATTGCATCAGCAGCAGCTATATTCTTAATGGTATTTGGACTATCAATAGTTTTTTACAACTATTTTACACCATATAGCTATGTCAGTGTTGATATTAATCCTAGCATGGAAATCACTCTTAATACTTTTGATAAAGTCATAGATGTAAATGCCATTAACAATGAGGGTGAAAAATTATTAGAAAATACTTCATATAAAAGCAAAAATCTTGAAGATGTTTTGGATTCCATATTTTATATTGCCTCTGAAAAGGGCTATGTAAGTGCTGACACAGAAAATACAATTATGATTGCCGTTTCAAGTAAAAGCAAAAAAGAAATCTCTGAAGTTAGTGAAAATATAACCACTTTAACCAAAGAAATGTTTAAAAGCAAAAATTTGAATTCAGAAATAATAGTAGAAAACACCTCTGTAGAAAAACGTGAAGAGGCTAAAGAAAAAGGAGTGTCTCAAGGTAAACTTTTTTTAATGGATACACTTAAAGTATTTGATCCCGAAATGGTTTCTGATGATTTTAAAGATATACCTGTTAAAGAAATGGTAAATATAATAAATAAATCATCTGGTGAAATAGACCCTGTTAATACAACTAATGAAAATAAAAAATCTTTGCCAAATAATAAAGTTCAACCTCCAAAAAAAGATGATATACAGCAAATAAATCCATCTCAAAGCAAAGAGGATGATAGTTCCAGTAATACTAACTCCAACAATAATAACTCCAGAAATGATAATAGGAACCCAAATAATAATTCCGCACGTCCTAATATCTCAAGTGATTTTACTGCTGGAAAATCAGGAAACAATCCATTTTCTGATGATCACACAACAAATAATGGCAACGTTCCCAATTCCATTCATTCAAGAAATAATGAAGAGGATATTCAGAATATACCTGAGCAAAATAGATCTGATAATGTTCCTGCTAAAGTAAATCCTAACAATATTCAATATAAAGTTAAAAATAACAAGCCTGAAATAAAAAATGAAGATAAGCAGGATGAAGAAAAACAAAGTGAAGATGAGAAAGAAAAGGAGGAAAAAGATAATAACTCAAATGGTAAACCTCATGATAAAATGCCTCCATCTTCAAATAAAAAACATTAACTTTATGTACAAAACTTAGCCTTTTAGAAAAAAATTTTTATATTACTTTAAGACTACATGATAAATTCTTGATATCATAAATACTAACCGTTATAATTAGTTTTGATAACTCAATTTTAACAAGGTATTTATGATTTTTTTATGTTGTTATAATGGTTAAAAAAACACTTTATAAATCACAATAAAAATATTTTGATAATCGACTAGGAGAAATGGAGATAAATATGGATATTATAAAAAATGTAACAATGTATATTCTTGGCTTTGAACCTTATGTAATGTTGCCTTTTATTATTTTGATTTTGGCAATGATTTTTAGAATTAAGCTTTCTACTGCAATAAAATCATCTTTTACCATTGGTATTGGCTTTATAGGAATATTTGTAATATTTGACTATTTTGTCACAATAATTAATCCTGTTATTCAAAAACTTATATCTAGAGCAGGGCTTCAACTTGATATTCTAGACGCCGGGTGGCCTCCTCTAGCAGCTATAACCTGGGCTTTTTCTTTAGCCCCTTTACTTTTGGTTATATTAATACTTTTAAATATTATTTTACTTATAACCAAATTAACTAAAACGGTTAATATAGATATCTGGAATTATTGGCATTTTATATTTGCCGGGGCATTGGTTTATAATATATCAAGCAGTGTTTTCTTGTCTATTCTTGCCAGCATAACAACATTTATAATTACAATTAAACTGGCAGACTGGAGTGCTCCGATGCTTCATAAGTTTTCTGGTTTAAAGGGAATTTCTGTGCCTACTCTATCCGCTGTAGCTTACTTTCCCTTTGGCGTTTTAGGTAATAAATTAATCGATTATATCCCTTTTGTAAATAAAATTAACGCCAACCCTGAGAAAATAAAAGAGAAAATGGGGCTTATAGGTGAACCAATGATTATTGGTTTTATATTAGGGGTTTTACTTGGTATTGGGGCAGGTTGCGACATTAGACAAATTGCAGAATTTGCATTTGGCATTGCAGCAGTAATATACATATTGCCCAAAATGGCAAATATTGTCGGAACTTCTTTGATTCCAATTTCTGAAGGAATGAAAGATTTTATAAAAAAACATTTTCCCAAAACAAAAAAAACATATATTGGACTTGATGTTGCTGTAATAATAGGTCTTCCTTCAGTTGTTGTAACTTCAATACTCCTTATACCTGTTTCACTGGCTTTAGCTTTTATTCTTCCTGGAGTAAGATTTATTCCACTAGGAGATTTGGTAAATTTGGTAGTAATTGCTTCACTTCTTTGTGTTGCTACAAAAGGAAATGTTGTACGTTCTTTTCTTATCGGAATTCCTATAGTCATACTCCATCTTTATTTAGCTTCAAATATGGCTTATCTATATACAAGGCTTGCAGGAAGTGTAAATTTTAGCCTTGCAGATTATGATGGAATTTTCACAAGCTTTTTAGATGGGGGAAATGCATTACGTGTATGGACTGTAGAAACATTTTCAGGTAATATCTATGCTTTCCTCTTACTCCCTGTGGTTGTAGGTGTGTTATATTTAACAAGAAAATTTTCCAGTAAAAATAACTAATATAATAAGTGTTTTTTACTTTTTCTCATGTTTGTTGTTCCTTATTTGGTATTAAACACAATAGTTTCTTCCCTCATGTTCAAAAATGCAATTAGTAAATATTAAAATTACTTATTCCATATGTAAGTTTTGTGTTAATATAATTGTTATTATGGTATATAGTAAGTATATTAACATTAAATAATGGAGATGAAATATATGGGAATAAAGCCCAATAGTTTAAAAGACTTGTATAATTTAGTAAATTATATTTTAAATAGTATAGATGCACTTATATATGTTGCCGATTTAAATACCTATGAAATATTATTTGTTAATGAAAATGTAAAAAGAGAATTTGGGAATGTCAAAGGAAAAAAGTGCTGGCAAGTATTTCATGGAAAACAAAATGAGGTCTGCAATTTCTGCAATATTGATAAAATTTTAACAGGCGAAATAAGCAAAAGCACATATGCATGGGAGTACAAAAGCATTGTTACAAATAGGTGGTACGAATGTAGAGAAAGAATAATTGAATGGATAGATGGCAGAGATGTTCACCTTCAAGTAGCTTATGATATAACCAACAGAAAGAATATTGAGGAAGACTTAAAAAAAAGTAGGGGGCAATTTGAATTGGCAGTAAAAGGTTCTCAGGATGGCATATGGGATTGGGACATAAAGACAAACAAGCTTTTTCTTTCAACTCGTTGGAAAGAGATGATTGGATATACAGACAGCGAGTTGGAAAATAATTTTTCTACTTTTGAAAGCAGAATTCATCCTAATGACAAACTAGGTGTTTTAGAGTACGTTCAAGATTATCTTAATGGAAAAATACCTTTTTATAATATGGAGTTTAGATTCAGACATAAAAAAGGTCATTATTTGTGGATACTTGCTAAAGGTGAAGCTCTTAGGGATGAAACTGGAAAACCTTACAGAATGGCAGGTTCTCATACAGATATCACAGAAATTAAAGAAAAAGAAAAAGAGCTTATTAGGCAAAAAGAAAAAGCAGATGCTGCAAATGTAGCTAAAAGTCAGTTTCTTGCTAATATGAGCCATGAAATCAGGACTCCTATGAATGGTGTAATTGGTTTTATACAATTATTAGAAATGACAAATCTAGACGAAGAACAAAAATCATTTTTGAAAAGTATAAAAACATCTTCAGATGCCCTGTTAAATATAATAAATGATATTCTTGATTTATCTAAAATAGAGGCTGGAAAACTGGAAATGGAACAAATTCCTTTTAATTTACGTGCAACTGTTGAAAAGGCAGTACAACCATTTGAGGCAAAAGCTTTAGAAAAAGGTATAGATTTAAGCATTATAACTAAATCTGACTTGCCCAAAATGCTACTTGGAGATCCTACTAGATTAAGACAAGTTATTTCTAACATTGTATGCAATGGGGTGAAATTCACAAAAAAAGGAGAAGTTTTGGTAAAAGTAGAATTGTTACAGGAAAAAGAAGCAACGTATCAAATACTTTTTACTATAGAAGACACTGGAATAGGTATAAGTGAAGACTTTTTAGATCAATTATTTTCACCTTTTGCCCAACAGGATACTTCAACAACAAGAAGATATGGAGGAACTGGCCTTGGACTTCCTATATGTAAAAATATTATTGAAATGATGGGTGGAGAAATAAAAGTAAAAAGCAAGAAAGATAAAGGTTCGTGTTTTAGTTTTTCCTTAATATTTGAAAAAACAACAGAGGAATATTCAATAAAAAACATAGATCATTCTATTTTTAAAAAAGCTAGAATACTTCTTGTTGATATTAATAAGGACGATAGAAACATAGTCAATATGTATGTTAAAAAGTTAGATTGCTTTATAGAAGAAATAGATGATTCAATGAAAGCACTTGAAGAAATATTAAATTCAATTAGAAATGATAAATACGATGTTGTTTTAATAGAAAAAGACTTGGGTGAAGTTTCAGGTTATGATTTGGTTAATGCATTAAAAGCACTACCTCTTACAAGAAATATACCTTTAATTTTATTAGATTCTAGTCCAGAAAAAGGAGAAGCTAAAAAAGCAAAAGCTGCAGGCTTTTCAGCTTATATTTCAAAACCTTTTACTCAAAATGAATTTTTAAATACCCTAGTGACATTATTTGAAGTTATTAAAAGTAACGATTTTAGTAGTAAGTTTTTTGTAACTAAACATTCTCTACGAGAAGCAAACTACAATAATAAAATAAAAATTCTCCTAGTTGAAGATAATGAAATTAATAGAAATCTCTTTGTCAAGATGTTAAATAAAAATGATTTATCTTGTGATGTTGCATACAATGGAGAAGAAGCTGTGAAAGCTTGTAAAACAAAGAAGTATGACATAATATTCATGGATTGTCAAATGCCCGGAATAGATGGTTTTGAAGCAACCAGACAAATAAGAAAAAATAATTCAGATAGCACTAAACCAATGATTGTTGCTATTACTGCTCATGCAATGAAAGAATATAAAGAAAAATGTATGGATGCTGGAATGAATGAATATATAAGTAAACCCTTTAACTATGGTGAAATAATAAAAATTATAAATCGTGTAAAAAATACATTTCACCATTAACATTTTAATCAAATACTATTTATAAAATTAACATTATATTAAAACTATAAACAGTAGTTTTTGAATAAGTCCGGCATTTCATTTCGCATTTCTTAAAATAGTTAATCTTATTCTAAGACTCCATCTTCTATAAAGTGGAGTTGCTCTTATAAATTTTCAGGTGGAGTTGAGTCTCCACCTAAAGTCTCGATGTTTAGCTTTTGCTAAACGAGTTCACTTTACCACATCCACTTAAACATTATTGCTTTACGGTAAGAACTCTAGTGAATATTAAATTAGGGTCTTTTAGTAATATACTAATTTTAAATAATAGATAAATATAAAAGTCTTTTCAAAATGTATTATAAATAATATAATTTTCTTATAAGTTTAATTTCAGTGTTTGAATGTAATTATACAAAAAAGGAAGTTAAACATGCTATTAAAAGGCATAGTTCTAACTCCAACCTAGTGTTATGTAGTTATATTAACACTTACATATTATTGGAAAATACACGCGACCAGTGAAAGTCACAAATGAATTAATAGTAAAGGGTGAAAGAAATGTCTCATACTTTTAATATATTGGAGAATATTACATGTTCAGACTTAAATTCAATTATTGATAATATTCGAGCAGCTATTTTTATTACTGACAAAAAGGAATATATTATTTATGCCAATAAAACTTGTACCAAATATTTAAAGCATACTATAGATACATTCATAGGAAAAAAAATAAAAGATTTTTTAATTTCTGAGGATCATATAAAGCTTAAGTCTCTTATGAATTCAAATGATGATAAAAATTATTGGGAACTTAATTTTAAAACTGGTAATGACGACTATGTGCTTCTAAATTGCTATAAGTTTTTTAAAGGTGATTTAATATTTTTAATAGCAAGATATAATGATCCAAGAATTACTCTTCTTCAAGACGAACTTATGTTAATAAACAACCAGATGACAAACTTAAACAGAGAAATTGAAAAAAAGAACAAGCAACTAATGGTGTTAAATGACAAATTAGAACAGCAAAAATATCACTTATATATTAAAAATAAAGTATTAAACAATCAACTTTCAATGGCAAAGAAGATACAACAACATTTAGTAAAAAAAGAAACTTTAAATCTATATAATCTGATTTTTAAAATGGATTATATTCCTGCATATCACATAGGTGGAGATTATTTTGATGTTGTGGACTTGAAAAACGGAAAAGTTGGAGTTTTTATGTCTGATGTTAGTGGCCACGGCATTTCTGCAGCTTTAATAATGGCTATTATTAAAACTATTTTCTCAAAACAAAAAAATTATTATGAGAATCCTTCAAAACTATTTTTTTATATGAATAAAGAGTTTAATGAAATTTTTGGTGAAAGCTTTGATGAGATTTATTGTGCTGCATTTTACTGTGTTATAGATACTGTTAATATGAAAATAAAATATTGTAATGCTGGAAATCCAGGAGCATATATTTTTGATAAAAAAACTATTACTAAAATGGATAAAGGTAATTTCCCGATAGGTATGTTCAAATTTTCAGAATACAAAAATAATCAAATTGCTTTTTCTCCTAAAGATAAAATTGCTTTTTTTACTGATGGATATGAAGAAATTGTTCTTCATTCTAAGTATGAGAATATAGATAATGAGTCTGTTATTAAAATCCTAAATGAAAATTGCTTAACAAAAATTGTAAACAGTAATAAAAAAATAAGAGATGATATAAGTATTATTGTTGTAGAATATAACACCCATTGCAAAAATTAGCCTGCATAAAATTTATAACTATTTTACTCACATTTCTTATGTCTACTAATTGTCATTCAAGGGAGCTTCCAACCCCTTTACAATATATGCAAAAGCTTTTTTAACACAAACAATAGCAAAAAAATACAAATCTTTAATAGGCGAGAAGCTATGTATTTAGACTATTAATTACTTTGTCTAAAATGCGTTCACTATACTTACTTTCATAATTCCCTGGAGCCCATCCTTTAAAAAATCGATAAAAATCAGTCCATGCAACAGGATATAATATACGCCATTCTTTTTCTAAAGCTTCAAAATCAACATCTTTTTTATTAATAATTAATGCTTTTTCAAGTTCTCCAAAATAAAAATTCAAAATATCCTCTTCCCAACTTTCACATTCCTCATCGTATAAGCAACTGTCCACAAAATAAGCAACATCTTTCATGCCACAGCCACCACCAACGTATTGAAAATCCACTGCAGCCACACTGTTTTTATCTTCAGATAAACAAAAGTTTTCAAGTTTAGCATCGCCATGAACAAAGGTTTTAAATCTACAATTATTGAGTTTTCCATCTATTCTTTTAGCAACACTCTTTAAATTGGTATCTTTTAAAGCCTTTAATTCATCAGGTCTGGTTTCTAAATGCCAATATGTACCTTTTGTCCATAACCCTTCCGGCTTTTCTCCTATAAAAGTAGCGTGAAAATTTGCCAACCATTTTAAACACAATCGCATTTCGTTCCAAGTTGCACTTTGCATTCTCCTTTTAAACCCCGACAAATCAAGATCTTCAAGCACCATTAAGAACTCATTATTTTGCCACTCAAGTGCATACCAATTAGCCACTCTGCAATCTTCGTTGCATTTTTTACTCCAATTTTTATAAAAAGCCATTTCCATTTTATAGGATTTTAACTTTCTCTGGTAGGAAATATTTGAGCCACGAGCTTTCTTACCTTTATCAGGTAAACATACATTTTTAACTATAACACTTCTAAAATTCGACTCGCTAAGTCCATAACGTAATATTTTACCGTATCCACCCCAAAGTTCCTGTATTTCTTCTACTTCATGTAATTCTCTTGACTGAGTTGCCTTTAGTATTAGTCTTTTAAAATATTTATTCATAACATTAAATACCTCCATATGCTATTATAAAAGGGTAATCCTTTAAAGTACAGCATTTCAGTAGACTTTTTTGATGCCAGAAAACGATTCACTTTCTTAGGCATTAAAAAACATGATAATCAAGGAAGAATTTCTCCTTCCTTGATTACCTGTTTTTTTATATAATTTTAAACCTATTTAAAAGGATTTTCTGTAGGATACATCATTGCTTTTGATTGATTGAAGTTTATTTCATCAACAGGCACTCCTAAGTATTTAAACACCTCATATAAAGCTTTGCCAAAGTGACCAAAAGCGACTGCTCCATGATGAGGATAGTTCTTTTCAATCAGCACATGACGATAGAACCTTGCCATTTCTGAAATTGCAAAAATACCAATTCCACCAAATGAACGTGTAGCCACAGGAAGAACTTCACCATTAGCTATATAAGCACGTATTTTAGAGTCAGCAGTACTTTGAAGTCTGAAAAATGTAATGTCCCCAGGAATTATATCACCTTCAAGGGTACCTTGAGTTACCTCTTCTGGAAGTGCTCTTGCCATTATCATCTGATACTTCATTTCACAAGATGATAACTTACACGATGCAGTATTCCCACAGTGAAAGCCCATAAATATATCGGTTGGATTGTAATCAAATTTGCCTTTAATGTCTTCATTATATATATCATAAGGAACGGTATTATTAATATCTAAAAGAGTCACTGCATCTTGTGATACAACTGTTCCTATAAATTCACTTAACGCCCCGTAAATATCCACTTCACATGACACTGGAATACCCTTTGCAGCTAAGCGACTGTTTACATAACAGGGAACAAAACCAAATTGTGTCTGAAATGCAGGCCAGCATTTCCCAGCAATTGTAACATATTTTCTATATCCCCTATGCTCTTCAATCCAGTCAAGTAGTGTTAATTCATACTGGGCAAGTTTTTCAAGAATTTCTGGTTTTTTATTGCCGGCCCCAAGCTCCTCTTCCATCTCTTTAACAACTTCAGGAATTCTTTCATCCCCTTCATGTTTGTTAAAAGCTTCAAAAAGATCTAATTCAGAATTTTCCTCAATTTCAACATTCATGTTGAAAAGTTGTTTAATTGGTGCATTACAGGCTAAAAAGTTTAATGGGCGTGGCCCAAAACTAATAATTTTTAAATTATTCAATCCATGAATTGCACGAGCTATTGGAAGAAACTCATTAATCATATCAGCACACTCGTCTGCTGTTCCCACAGGATATTCCGGAATATATGCTTTTATATTGCGCAATTTTAAGTTATAGCTTGCATTTAGCATACCACAATATGCATCACCACGACCTTGAATAAGTCCACCATCTTTTGATGTTTCTTCTGCTGCTGCTATAAACATTTTAGGACCTTCAAAATGTTTAGCAAGCAATGTTTCAGCTATCTCAGGACCAAAGTTACCTAAATATACACAAAGAGCATTACACCCTGCTTTTTTTAGATCTTCTAAAGCCTTCTCCATATGTATTTCACTTTCAACAATACATATTGGACATTCATATATATCTGCTTTATCATATTTTTTACTGTACGCTTCTATTAATGCTTTTCTTCTGTTTACAGATAATGATTCCGGGAAACAATCCCTACTAACTGCCACGATTCCAACTTTAATTTTCGGCATATTATTCATTTTTTTGACCTCCTTTGTTTTGAGACAATTCTAATTTTTTTATCTAATTCCGCTGTGTTTAAAATTCACTACTTTATTTGTAGTTAGCTTTGCGACATAGGATATATGTCATTTATATGAGTGAAAATATGAAAAAACATTCCTCTTCACATTTATCATATACACCTAGCGACATATATTAATTTTACATGAATCTTTTATTGACTTCAAGAATAATTATTTTCATGCTAAAGCAAATTAAAACTACACTAGTAAACAGCTTAAAATTAGAAGAATTCAATTACAAAGGTATTTAGAATTGACTTCCATGAACATAAATCTCAGAAATATAAGGAAATGAAAAATTAGCATTTTAAATCTAGAAACAGCCGGTATGTTGCATAGCTTTATCTCTTGTTCGATTTATTGATATCAGCATTCTCTTTATCTGTGTGGCTAAACATAATCTTATGAATTTCCCTTGTATTTTGAATTAGGAGGACATCAAAATTAAAGGTGTTTGTCGAAAACTTTTCTACTTTATGTAAGTTGATTGAGTTATTGTTATTTAATATATAACTTTTCTTATTTTTCACAAAAATTCTGTTCAACCTTTCTCTCTATATATTTTGCAATATTTGTTTTGGATATTGCAAAATCATTTTCCTTGATTAATGAATTGCAAATTCATCTATCTTAATCACAAAATTACTCCCCTTTATAAATAATTCATTCCACACAGATACACTTTTTATTTTTTATATATGCAACACTACCAGCTGACATTTATATAATACATCACAAAAGGTCACGCATGTAAGTGCCATTAGTCACTACTTTTCGTGACTATAGTCACTATTTTATATAAAAAAACGTGACTATAGTCACGTTACCAGTGTGTTTGTATATGTTTAATTGGATTATTTTCAAGTAATAGTTTAAGATTTTTATAGCTCACTAAAACTTATTGACTATTGAAAATAATTGTACTATGCTTGTTTTATTATTGACATAGTAATTTTTATCTCTTTTCATCTAGATATTTAGGAGGCAGAAAATGATTATTGTAGAGCTTAAAGGACATGATTATTTATATCAAGTAAAGGATGTTATTAAATTATTTTTTGAAAACAACACTGTTGAAGAAAAAAAACAAGTTTTAAAAAACAAAAGTGGAATAGTAATATATACAGAACTTAAAAAAAAGGAGAATCAGTTTGAGCTTGAAACCATTATTCTAAATGATGGTATTTCTTGTTATAAAAATGCCCATCAATTTGAGCCTTTCTCTCCTATAGATGAATCAGAAGAAAAGGCTTTAAAAAGAGAAGTAAAAAGAGAACTTTATATTGCATTGTCAAAATATACACATCAAGAGTTCCCTTGGGGATTTTTAACTGGCATAAGGCCTGCTAAACTTGTACACAAGCTACTTAATAAAGAACTCAATTATAGAGAAATAGAGAAAATATTTCAAAAATATTATTTTGTATCAAGAGAAAAAACCCAGCTTCTCTTTGATATTGCAAAAAGAGAAAAGGAAATCCTTGATTATACAAAACCTCATATGATAAGCATATATATTGGCATACCCTTTTGTAAGTCAAGATGCTTATATTGCTCATTTACTTCTAATCCAATTGATAAGTATAAAAATTCTGTTTCTTATTATATAAAAGCTTTAAAAGCTGAAATTAAAGGTGTAAAACAAATAATTAAAGAAAAAGGCTATCAAGTTCAAAGTATTTATATTGGAGGTGGTACGCCTACTTCTATTGATAAAATACATTTAGAGGAACTTTTGACTGAGGTGGAGAAAACTTTTGAGTTAAATAATCTCAGTGAATACACTTTAGAAGCTGGACGTCCTGACTCAATTACTAGGGAAAAACTCTCTTTAATTAAAAAGTATAGCGTAAACAGAATAAGTATAAACCCTCAAACCATGAACAATAAAACACTTAAAATGATTGGTCGTAAACACAGTTCAAAAGATATAATCAAATCCTTTCATATGGCAAGAGAAATTGGTTTTAAAAATATTAATATGGATGTAATTGCTGGTCTTCCAGATGAAACTATAATGGATTTTCATAAAACTATTAAAGATATTAAAACCCTTAATCCTGAAAGTCTTACTGTCCACACAATGGCAGTTAAGAGAGCATCAAAATTGACAGAAAACAATGGCATTATTGATTTTACTCCAAATAAAGAGACTCCTTTAATGATAAACATGGCATCAGAATATGCTAAAGAAATGAAAATGCACCCATACTATCTATATAGACAAAAAAACATGGCTGGCAAACTCGAAAATATTGGATACTCCAAAAAGGGTTTTGAAAGTACATATAACATTCAAATTATGGAGGAAAAACAGTCTATAATTGCCCTTGGAGCCGGTGGAATAACTAAAATAGTTTATCCAAATGATGATAGTATAAAAAGATCATTTAATGTAAAAAGTGTGGAGCTTTATATAGATAGTGTTGACGAAATGCTAAAAAGAAAAAAATCACTTATGCTTTAAAAAAGGAGCGTTGCCTAATTGGTGCAACAGCCCCTTTGCTATCAAATCCTTCACTTTTTTTAAAGGCTTATATATAAAATCCTCAACTTTTAAGTAAATTATTCAAGCCTGACCCCATTAGTAGTTTTTGTCTGCGTAGCCTACCCAGCCGCCTTCTTTTACAAGGGTTTTGTCGAATTCTCCAACAGTAAAATCAATTTCTTCAGATTTGTCACTTGCTGAAACAATAATTTTGTTGTTATCAACATCAACTTTTATTGATGTCTCCTTATTTTTATAAGTTTCAAAAAGATAATCAATCTTTTCTTTTGGCAGTTCAATTGCAAACATACCACAATTGTACATGTTTTGTCTGAATATTCTTGCAAAACTTTCAGCAATTACAACGTTAATGTCGTTTACTTCTAACGCCCAGGGTGCATGTTCCCTTGATGAGCCACATCCAAAATTGGCTCTTGTAACAATAATAGATTTACCTTCAACATCTTTTTTAGCGTCAAAACCTTCTAAACTTAAATCTTCTAAAAGATATGGCTTTAAAGCTTCCTTTGTAATCTCTGTAAGATATTTTGCAGGAATTATTTCATCTGTATTTATATCACTTCTATCTAAAAATAATACTTTTCCACTAAAAGTTTTCATCTTACCCCTCCTTCTATTAATATAAGTCAGAATTAACAATACTTCCTTTAATTGCTGTAGCTGCAGCAGTTGCAGGACTCATCAAATGAACCATTCCGCCCTTTCCCATACGACCGTTAAAGTTTCTGTTTGTTGTAGATGCACACACCTCTCCACTTGCTAATACACCATTACTCATACCAAGACAGGCTCCACAAGTAGGATTTGTTACACAAAAACCTGCATCCTGGAAAATTTCTATAATTCCTTCATTAAGTGCAGCTTTGTATATATCCGGTGTAGCTGGACTTACTATTCCACGAACATTATCGTTAATCTTTTTACCTTTTAAAACTTTAGCTGCAATTCTAAGATCCTCAATTCGTCCATTTGTACAGCTTCCAATATAAACCTGATCAACTTTTGTTCCTGTTATATCCTTTACAGTTTTAACCTGATCTGGCTTGTAACCAAAGGTAACCATTGGTTCTAAATTGGACACATCATATTCATATACTTTTTCGTAAACAGCATCTTCATCAGATATCCATTTAGAGTATTCTTTTAATGCATCTTCTTTAGTTTCAAATTCATCTTTTATAAAATCCCAAAGATAATCTACTGTTGTAGCATCTGGATAACAAATTCCACATGTTCCACCAGCTTCTATAGCCATATTACATAGAGTCATGCGAGACTCCATTGACATTTCATCAACAATAGAACCTGTAAATTCCATAACCATATTAGTTGCACCATTTACAGTTAGTTCTTTTATTACAAAGAGAATAACATCTTTTGCATAAACACCTGGCTTTAATTTTCCATTTAGCTCTATCTTTATGGTTTTCGGAAAATGGAAAGCAGAAACTCCTTTTAATATTCCAACTTCTAAATCTGTTGTTCCAATTCCGGCAGCAAAAGCTCCAAAAGCTCCATGAGTACATGTGTGAGAATCTCCCATTATTATTGTGTATCCAGGTCTTACAAATCCTTTTTCAGGAAATATAGCGTGACATACTCCATTACGTCCAATATCAAAGAAGTCCTTAATGCCATGCTTTTTAGCCCATTCACGAAGTATTTTACCCTGCTCAGCTGTTTTGCTGTCCTTTGCAGGCGTTACATGATCAATTACTGCTTTAATCTTGTTAGGATCAAAAACCCTGTCCATTCCTCTTTTTTGTAAATCAGTTATGGCTATAGGCGTAGTAATTTCATGACAAAATACTGCATCAAGCTTTAGTACATGAGTGTCTGGAAAGGGCATGTTAACCCTGTGGGCATCAAAAATTTTTTCAGCTATTGTTTTCTTCATGCTAATCATCCTTTTTTATTTATTCTATAATTCATAATAAACTAATAATTGATTATATACTATACATTATAACGCCTTATATAAAACATGCTACCTGAAATATATCCAAAACATCCTGAATTTTTAATGATTTTTGACATTTTGGATATTAAAAACCCCCTCCTTTTATAATAAAAGAAGGGGGCGTGATGTCCAAATCCGACTAGTACAAAGCATTCATTACCATCTTGTTAAAAGTTCTATTTTTCTTTAGGTAAAGTTAATGTCCATAGTTACCTAAATTCTAACTCTAAGTTATTTATCAAATATAACAGTAGTTATATTTCTCCAGTGCTTTTTTATAAGTTCTTCATATTTTTTATAAAATATATCTCTGTGTCCTTCTTCCCACTTTGCAATCTCCTTTAAAAACTTCTGTGCATTTACATCTTCAACTTCAGTTACTGCATTTTTATAAAACATTGCAAAATCACTTTCCATATGATATGCCATTCTTATAATTGAAAGATCTGACATTTCCTTTTCATCTTCTCCAATTAGTTCCGAATTAAAGGAGAGAATTGAAGGATCCAATGACTTCGAGTCATCGTCTACCACCCATGAAATTGTCAAAGGTGGCTCTTTTAATTCTAGCTGATCAAATTTTTTCTTTAAAATTTCATAATGACCTCTTTCCATCTTGGCTAATTCTTCAAACATGTTTTTTATAGGCTCTGACTGTACTTTATCCATGTAGTAATTATAAAAATTCTCAGCATCCTTTTCCATCCTCATTGCAAATTTTAAAATGTCTTTTATTTTCTCCATATTATTTAACACCTCCGAATATATTAATACCCCTAAATGTTACATATAAACACTTTGATTTAATTTTATATAAATTTTTTTGTTTTAGCTATTATGCTCATTGATTCACTATTAGTTTCAAAATAGTTCTTTTTTAGAATATTTAAGGACAGGTTTAGCATATGTATTACTAAAAGACAAATGCTAAATGGAGGAAATACAAATGAAAACATATAAATCTTTAGTGGTATTTTTAATTTTGCCTATCTTTTTATATTGCTCTATTATACAGGTACATGGAACTGATTCAAAAGAAACTGAATATTTTGAAACTGTCCGTGGTAAAGTTATTGAAATTTTAAATTCCGAAAAAGACAATATTGAAAAAAGAAATAAACCAGTATCCTGCTTAGTAAAAGTTGAAATACTAAATGGAAAACATAGTGGAAAAGTTGTAAATGCCGAATACACTATAAGTGCCGGCTATGTTAACAAGGAAAATCCTATTTTGATTAAACCTAGAGATACTGTATTAATATATTTAAACCAAAACTCAAATGGTGAAGTTATTAATGCTTACATTTCAGATACTGTAAGGGATAAATATCTGCTTTATCTAGTAGGTACATTTATATTTTTCCTTTTGGCAATAGGAAGATTTAAAGGACTTAAAGCTATTATCACTTTAGGGGTCACAGCTTTTGCAATTATAAAGTTTTTTATTCCATTAATTATAGAAGGCTATGACCCTATAGCTGTTTCTATAGGTGTATGCATAGTAATAACTACTTTAACTCTAATTATCATAGGAGGATTAAATAAAAAAGCTGCTGCTGCAATTATTGGAACTATAGGAGGGTTTGCAGTTGCAGGGGGAATAACTCAATTTATAGGCTCTTTAGCTAATTTGACGGGCCTTGGAAATGAAGAAGCTCAAATGTTAATGAATATGCCTCAAAGTGTAAATATAAATTTTAGAGGTTTGCTTTTTTCAGGTATAATAATAGGAGCTTTAGGTGCTACTATGGACGTAGGAATGTCAATATCCTCAGCTATGCATGAAATTGAAATGACAAATCCTAAAATTAAGAAAAGTGCATTAATAGGCTCTGGAATGAATATTGGAAGAGATATAATGGCAACTATGTCAAATACTTTGATTCTTGCTTATGCAGGGAGTTCTCTGCACTTGCTTCTTTTGCTTATTATGCATGATATACCTTTTATAGAAATTATCAATAGTGACATGATTGCAAGTGAAGTGGTTAGATCTTTAGCTGGCAGCCTAGGATTAATTTTTACCATTCCGATAACAGCAATTGCAGCAGGTGTTCTAAGTTCAAGAAAGCAATCACATAATCCAGGCAGAAAGAGAAAAAAACAGTATGTATAGAAAAGTTTAAAAACTTCTATTTATACAATATATTTTATCTTATACTATTCCATCTCATTCTAAGATTATAGATGAATTCATGATTTTTAGCCAGATCTAAACGATTTCACTTTTACTTAGTATTAATGTTTATTACTGCATTTTCTGTGTCTATTGAATTTGGCAAGCTATCTTCATTAATATCTTTTGGTAAATCATTTTTTATTCTTTCATTTTTAACATCTGTAATATAGTTATTTAATATTTTATCAGACACATCCTCGTAATCTATTTCTGATGAAAAAACACATGTAAATTCGTAAGAGGAACTACGTATTCTTGTGCCATCATGATAAATAATTAGTCTAGGTATAGAAAAGACATCAGAAGCTGATCTTTCATTCTTAATAGGAATTGTATACTTATTGAGAAGTAAAAAAACTACATCTACTGCCATTTTAGCATCTTCAAATGAATTTATACTTAATTTTAAATATGAGCGTTCTAAATCAGTATTATATTCATATTCCAAACCACTTAACTCAAGCAAAACCCTAATTTCCTCTCCGTGGTGATTTAAAAATGCAATTGCATAATCACAAGAATTATTTTTTCTGCTTCCAAAAGTATCTCCTCCAAAAACAATTGGTCTCATAGCTGAAGTATAACTAAATTCGACCCCATTCTCATCTTCAAAATGATAGGTTTTGTCTCTGTCTGTACCACTCCAGTATCTAAATGTAAAGGATTCTGATAAGTCCCTTTTTAAAGCCTCTTCAACTTCAGGCTGTTCATCAATGCTACAGCTTGTTAGTGTAAAAACACAAATAGCTATAATAAACAAAGCATTTGAAATACAAACTAATTTATTTTTCATATTCTTTCTC
>NZ_JAVDDS010000022.1 GCF_030848475.1 Herbivorax alkaliphila | reverse complement strand
GGCTAGAACTTCAATACTTCTTTCTTCTAATAACAAATCAAACTTGTACGTTACTTCCTTTGGTGTGATTTTATCCCCCGATGTAATGTCAATTTTCATTGGAATTCGAGCGTTTTCCATCTTTGCATCCAAGGATATTTGAAAGCCATGATATTCATCTTCATCTCTAATTTCATTAATCTTTTTGATCTTCATCGTTACACTATCACCTACTTCAACTTGAAGGATGTTCTCAAAGGCTTTTTCTATAGATTCTAACGTTACAGGATAATTTTTAATCGTTGCATCCATATCAATAGTGGAGCGCATGTCGATGCCTACTAATGCGGCTACAAGCATGCCTCCCTTAAGAATAAACTTATCTTTAAACTCCGATAAAGCAATTCTCTCAAGTAGTCTTTCCATCATATAATTTCTTAAAAGAATCTGTGCATTAATATCTTTCTGATTTGCCATATTATTGATTAAATCTTTTACTTGTCTTAAACTTTTCATAGCAATATCTCCATGTATTTTCTTGTGACATTATAGATCCTAAGAGCTTTTGCATATTTTAACAGTTGGTGAATATTTTTATCTTTATCACGAACATACCTTTTAAGGGCATCATTTAAAATGGCAATATCCATATTATTGCGATTACGAATAATATCACAAATGGTCCGCTCTTTATTATAAACCTTAATAGATCTACCAAAATTGGTTTTTAGTTGCTCGATACCTAATCCATGAAGCTCTTTTTTTATTTTATGGACTTTTACACCATCGTTGGCTAATGAAGAACCGTTAAACCCTGATGGAACGGTAACCGAATAGTTAATTGGATCTCGATCTGTTAAGTCATGGAGATATAGTGCCGTTTCATGAGAAAGAATAGCTTTACTCACTCTTGCTTGAATAATGTACATCTCATCTTCAAAAGCGTCCGGTGATAAATACACTCCATGAGCAACTCTTTCTAACAATCCTTCTTTGTTAAAAATTGATAAATATTTTCTTGGAATCCCTTGATCCTCAGCATCTTTTGTGAGAAGTAGACCATTTTTATCTTCAATAAATTTTTCTAGTTTTTCTCTGTGTTTCATAAATAAAACACCTCATTTCCCTTTCATGCTCTTATTATATATCAAAAGAGCTTAAAAGGGAATACTTATCCTGTGAACTTCAAAAATTCAATCGGTCTAAAATATGCACTAATATTTAACAAATAAAGCAAGTGCAACATACAATTTTATACTTTTAAAACAATAATAACTTAATCAAAAAACAAGCACTTTGGTAATTAAAACCAAGATGCTTGTTTTTTGCATAACAAAATAAGCTATTGAAAAAGCTGTAACTGTTATGCAACTTTTTTGTAGCTGTGATAAACAGCCAAAATCAAAGAAGGTCTGAAGCTCCATATCATACATGTAAAATTGTTCAATTTCTTCTTCGCTGTATCCATTATCAATATACTTTTCAAAAAATAAGTTTTTCTAATTATTTATAGTTAATATATTCTATAACCTCATTTGTAATATTTTATTATATCATACTATAAACGAAGTTGTTTGTTCAGCTAACATTTAATTAATTAATCGCATTTCCGTAAGAGCCTTATATTATATATCATTGGATTTGGAGATGTCCAACTAATTTTGAGAAAAAGTTTTTTAAAAAAATTTTCTAGTTACTGCTATAACATCATTTCAAATTGATGCTTCACCTCTGTGAATCATAAATAATATTTAGGTCACTACGAATGGAATTTTCAACGAAGGAATGAGACTTTGAGGTTGATTTTATAAGAAAAATTGGATTATTTTCTATGAAATTAGCTGTTTTCAACTGGAAAATCGAAAGTTGGGTTTTAATAAAAAACTCGTGATGACTACCATAATCAGTAATATTGGCAATTTCACCTTCCCATATTTCTTTTTCTTTTTTATTTTTCATTTCACAAGTAAAAAACATAATGACCTCCGAATGTAAATATAATTTCCAGTACTTTTACCACCCATTTGACAATTACTAGTAAATGTTGTAAAATCTTATTAATCGAAAACTGTTAATTTTATTATACCATTCACAGTACTCTTAATATTTTAGGCTTATTATTTGCAGGTATAGCTTTAATACCGACTATATCAACAAATAAAGCTATATCATCTAAATTTCATGCTATTAATAAGAAACATCTAAAAAATAAGGTTTCCTAAAAAATTGATATATCGTTGTTGTTATGATATTTTGAACACATATATAAGCTTCCAATTAAGTATTTAGGGGTTAATATTAAGTCTAATACAAACTGTTGGTAATTTACTTTTAATGTACTTTGGTATTATGCAGTTTTATTTATAATGAAATAACCTTAGGAAGTCTGATGGCATTTATGACTTTATCAGGTTATTTTATGGATCCAATAGGAAGGACTATAAGTATATTTATAAAAAACAATATTTATGTACAATTAACAATGTTCTAATTCGATTTTGGCATCTTATAATAATTTATAAACCTACAAATCAATTTTAACTTCTTTTTTAGCCATTACAAAACCTCCTGCTATTTGTCTTTTGAATATAACCTTGGCATCTGTGAATGAAATTTTTAATACTTATTAAGTCTTGATACATAAATTATCTTATAAACATATTTTATAAGTAGTATAAGAGACAAAGCTTTTCCAATTTATAATACCATACTACTTATTAAGAATAAATATTCAAGCAAAATTATATGAGTTATTAACAAGTAATTTAAAATAAGCTTTTATCCATAAAAAGGTTTGCTTTTAAAGTTATATTTGTTAAAAATAAACAAAACGTGACCTTTTCGTGACCAAAGTCACTTTTTTTCGTGACTCTGGTCACGAAATTTTTTGAAAAGTCGTGACTAAAGTCACGAAAAAAAGTGACTAATAGCACTTGTACAACCTTTGAAAATATTGTAACATTATGTTGTAAGAAAAAAACAAAGAAAAATTTGTAGTTATATCAACTATGTTATTATTTTAGCAAAAACATGATATATTAAAAAACAATTAATTAGGGGAGAAAAATGAGATATACATTTATAAAACAACATGATGCAACAGACTGTGCGGCAGCTTGCCTAGCTATGATTTGTCTACATTATAAAAAGGAAACTACCATATCTAAGTTAAGGGATATGATGGGGACTGATTTAAAAGGCACTAATTTGATTGGATTAGGAAATTGTGCTGATGAATTAGGATTTACTTCACAAGCAGTTCGAGTAGATAAAGAAGGATTTTTAAGCAAATTTACACTTCCTTGTATTGCTAATATTATTACAAAAGAGGGATTAAGTCATTTTGTTGTTATATTTAAAATTACAAAGACACATGTTATTATAGGAGATCCTGCTAAAGATTTAATAAGATTGGAAATAGATGAGTTTTACAAAGATTTTACAGGGGTTATGTTAATTTTAAAACCTAATCAGGAGTTTGTTGGTGGTAAAATCAAAGGTGAAAAGGTTTTTTCAAGATTTTTAAAACTATTACTGCCACAAAAAAAGTTGTTTATCTATTCCATTATTACATCAGTAATATTAACAGCATTAGGTATTGTTTCTTCCTTATTCAATAAGGTGATAATGGATGAAATATTGCCTTATCGGCTAGAAAACATGTTAGTTGCCGTATTAATAATATTTTCTGCTATAGCAGTTACTCAGGTAGTAATAGGATTTGTAAGACAATGGATGATGATTTATCTTTCTCAAAAAATTGATATACCTTTGTTATTAGGATACTTTGAACACATATACAAGCTTCCAATGAAGTTTTTCGCATCAAGAAAAACAGGAGATATTATTACAAGGTTTTCTGATGCATTTACAATAAAAGATATATTTACAAATATAGCATTAACATTAATAATGGATGTTTCTATGGCAGTAATAACTGGCGTAATACTTTATAGAATGAATAAAACATTATTTGCTGTAATTTTAGTGTTAACTATAATCAGTGTTGTATTAGTGTTTATTTTTAAACAACCATATAAAAAAATTAATGAAGAGCAAATGCAGCAAAATTCAAGATTGAATTCACAGATAATAGAAGGATTAAGAGCTGTTGAAACAATCAAAGGAAATGCAAATGAAGAAAATGAGTTAGACAATATTGAGAAAGAATACATAAGATCATTGAGGATAAATTTGAAATCAGGTATGTTGTCTAATATACAGGGTTCAATATCAAGTCTAATACAAACTGTTGGGAATCTACTTTTAATGTATTTTGGCATTATGCAGGTTATTGATAATGAAATAACTTTAGGTAGTCTGATGGCATTTATGACTTTATCAGGTTATTTTATGGATCCAATAGGAAGACTGGTAGACTTGCAATTACAGATACAAGAAGCCAATATATCAATGAAAAGGATAACTGAAATTTTAGATAGTGAAAGAGAGCAAGAAGATGGGCATTATCAAGAAATAGAAAAGGTAGATGGAAATATTGAAGTTAAAAACATTACTTTTAGATATGGAAACAGAAAACCGGTGCTAAAAAATCTATCATTTAGCATTCCTAAAGGGAAAAAAGTAGCTTTAGTAGGAAGTAGTGGAAGCGGCAAATCAACTATAGCAAAATTATTACTAAAATATTATGAACCTGAAATGGGAGAGATTTTAATTGACAGTATGGATATTAATGAGTTAAGTAATGAATCTTTAAGGAAGTCAATATCTTATGTACCACAGAGCATTGAACTTTTTTCACAAAGCATTTATGACAATATAAGAGTATCAAAGATTAATTCAACTTTAGAAGAAGTAAAGGAAGCAGCAAAGCAAGCAGATGCACATGAATTTATAAAAAAGTTACCAATGCAGTATTATACATATCTTGAGGAAGCAGGCAATGGTTTAAGCGGTGGAGAAAAACAAAGAATTGCATTAGCAAGAGCATTTTTAAAACAGAGTGAGTTTTATATTTTAGATGAATCAACAAGCAATCTTGACTTTGCAACAGAGGGAATAATTTTTGATATGATTTATAACAAATTTAAGAATAAGTCAATGCTGATTGTTGCTCACAGACTTTCTACCATTAAGAATTGTGATGAAATTATAGTGCTTGATAAAGGCGAAATTTTAGAAAAAGGAACTCATGAAGAATTATTGGAGCTAAAAGGCAAGTATTATACTCTTTGGGAAATGCAACAGGGAAACTTTATTGTTGAAGAAAAAGACAATGAAAAAGAAGAAGTCCAGATTAGTGATGAAGATGAAATAACTTATTAAACAAGGGATGTTACATTAATGTTAACATATATAAACTGGTACTTGGTCGCGAACTTGTACTAAAAAAATCAAATTTAAAGGAGGAATTTACAATGGAAATGTGTTATAATGATGCATTAGTAATGCCAAGTAATTGTGTAGTAATGGAACGGGAAGAAATGACTTATTTAGAAGGTGGGTCCAGCATATATATAAGTAACAGTCAATTGCAAAATGCTCTTATAAGTGTTGGACTAACATGCATAGCAAATCCTATGGGAGTAATAGCAGCTGGTGTCATTGCATCCAAGATAAAAACAGCAGCAACAGCATTGGGGGCAAAATGGGGACTTTTAGCTGGTCCTAAAGGATCTATTATTGGTGCTGCGATAGGTCTAGCTATATCAGGTTTCGCTGCTAGCACAATTGCTGATGCATTAATCCAGGGAAAAGGTATAGGAATTGCAGTAAAATATACTGGTTGGGGAAATATTCCTTATGGTGCTAGCATGAGTGTGAAATGATTAAATTTTTAAGATAAAGCAAATAGAATGGCGGGCTTTTAAAATGAATTATTTTTCACATGTTTACTAGCAAAACATTAAATAGTCATTTTTTACTATAGCTATCTAGTTCTTAGATAGCTATAGTAAAAATTCAATTAAGGATAATAATTGATAGAGAGGGAATAAAAATGAAATATAAAATTAAATCTTTAATGTTTTTAAATCTAATATTTTACATTAATATTATTTCTGTAGTGATTCTAACAAAAACTTTTGGTTTAGAAGGCATAGTAGCACTATGGTTTTTTACACCAATTATTTTTTTAATGTTTACTACTTCTATTGTTGAAAGTTCAAATAAAAAAGCATTAATTTCAGTCAAGAAAATAGCAGTGTTAGATTTTTTATTACGAGTAATTGTTTTATTATTGATGTATGTTTTTATTAATATCGAACTACAACATATAAATCTTAGTATTTTAATATTTATATGTACAGTATTTGCAATAATTAATATTTTTTTAGAGTTGAAAATGTACAAATTTATATGTAATTATACCTTTAAAACTAATGATATAGAGGAAACTACTCTTACTAATGAAGAAGTAGAATATTTAACTAATTCATATTACTCAAATAATAAAGACAAACTTTTAGCAAATGTAGAAGAAAAAGAAAAGAAAGATTTTGAGAATATTTATGAAGCAACTAAATTATTGGGATATTCGACTTATATAATGTTATTTTTATATATAGGAATATTACTTGGATTTTTATTACTAGGAAAGCAATATAGGATAATAACAATATTTATATCCTTTGTATTCTTAGCACTATACTTTTATTTTACAAATTTAAAACTTAAATTATTTTATTACAAAAACAATAAAAAATGTCTAAACATTACTTTGCGAGACAATACAACATTTGCTATTAGTATAGGAATAATTTGTGTACTACAAGGCTTTGTACACATTGAAACAGGTACTCTTAATATTTTAGGCTTATTATTTGCAGGTGTAGCTTTAATACCGACTATATCAACAAATAAAGCTATATCATCTAAATTTCATGCTATTAATAAGAAACATCTAAAAAATAAGGTTTCCTAAAAAAATTAGAGTATTGTTTTAATTACTATATTTTTGAAAACCAAAAGATACAAAGGAATATCTTAAAGATAAGTGATGCTGGAAACAATATTTTTGTCATACTTAAAAAGACCATTTATATATTAATTGTTTAATATTTATGCCGTTATTGATTTGTTGGCATAGTAGCTAGAATTTATATTTTAAAAGTAACATAAGGTAAAATAAAAATTTTATTAAACTATTAAAACTTTAGGGGGATTTTGATGAAAAACGAAAAAATTCAAATCAGTAATAATAAGAGTTTAAAGTTAACTAATGTATTGATAAAAGAAATAGATTTAAAAGAAAGTGAAAACTTAGAAAAAGAAGTTTATCAAATGGAAAATTATTTAAAAAACAAAGGTGCTTGTCCAATAGGTCCACTTATTCAATATTCAAAAGTTGAATTAACTGAATCACAAGAACCAAAACTTGTTGTTAAGCTTTTAAGACAGTCAAATACTTTTTTGCATAATATAAGGTCACCATATAATATGGAATCTGTAATACGAGCGAGAAATTGCATGTATGCAAGATTTAATGGAGAAGAAAGCAAGCTCAAGCTTGCATATGACAAAATAAATGTAACAGCCTTTGAAGAGGATATTAAATTAAAAGGTGATAGTTATACTGTGTTTGTTGATAAAAATGATGATGAGATAATAGCAGATGTGTTTATGGAGCGTGTGGACAATGAGTAATCAAGCAAAATCATTAGCGGAATTAAAAGACAGCAGAATATTATATGACAAAAAACTTCCACAGTTTGGCTATATTATAATAATTACTGTAGTTGTTTTGATTTTTGGTGTTATAATGTGGAGTACTAGAACACCAAAGGTTGAAATTGTTAAATCAACAGGTACAGTTCAAAGTACAGATAAAAATCATGTAATGTCACCATATAATGGTCAAATAATAAATATAAGCATTGAAGAAGGAATGCTTGTTGAAAAGGGAGATGTGCTTTTTACAGTAAAAAGCACCGACTTAGATTTACAGGAAAAGCAACTAGACGAACAAAAAACAATGTATTTAAATCAAATTAGTCAATTGAAAAAATTAGTAGAATCTATAAAAGATAATGTGAACTATTTTGATGAATGGGATAAAGAAGATAGTATTTATTATTATCAATATAAAAGCTATCAAAGTCAAATTGCACAAAATGAAGTTGATACGGCAATGTATAAGGCATATGGATATACAGACGAACAAATAGAAAGTGAAGTGATAAAAAACAAAAGTAAAGTAGCAGAGATACACTATTCAACTTTGAGTGGAATAGAAGAAAATATAATGCAATTTCAAAGTGAATTAAATTCTATTAATGCTCAGCTTATTGCAATAGGGAAAGGACAGGATGACTACCAGATACGTGCTAATGCTACAGGTAGAATTCATATGATGGCAGATTACAGAGAAGGAATGGTTATTCAAGCAGGAAGTGCTATAGCAAACATAGCATCCCAACAGGATAAATATAAGGTAGAAGCGTATGTACCTACTGAAAATATTGCCAAAATATCTGTTGAAGATAAAGTGGATATTGCTGTTGCAGGTCTAGCACAAAATGTATATGGTACAATTTCTGGCAAAGTTAAAAGGATAGACAGTGATGTAACAAATGACAGTGAAAACGATGCACGTTACTTTAAGGTTGATATAATGCCAGATAATACATATCTAATTAATAAAGATGGCTATAAAGTTAATTTATCTAATGGTATGGAGGTAGAAACTCGTATACAGTATGACCATATAACGTACTTTAATTATGTTTTAGAATCATTAGGTCTTTTAGTACGATAGATAGACAAGGAGTTTGATAAGTATGAAAAAACAAATGATTACAATAATAATATTTTTAATAACAATTTTTCAGCCAATTATCGGAATATATACACATGCAGAAGAAACTCAAGAGACTTCTAAGAAGGAAGAAATTGAAGAGAGTGAAGAAGCTGAAGAAATTGACGAAACTGATGAAACTGTATCAGAAGATACGGAATCTTTACCTGATGATGGTTATATTAAAGCAACAGATTTAGATATAGCCAATTATCAAAAAGAGATGCAGGTTGGAGAAAAACAGCTTCTTACAGTTACTGTATTGCCACTTGATGCTACAGACCAGACTATAAAATATAATTCCAGCAATAAAGATATAGCTGAAATAAATGAGTTAGGAAGAATTACTGCTATAAAGGTAGGTACTACAGAAATAACAATAGAAGCTGCTGATGGTGTGAAAAAGCAATTCACTATAAAAGTAGTTAGACCTAAAAGTACGTTTGTTCCAGTTGAAGAATTAGATTTAGGGGACTATCAGGAGGAAATGAGAGCAGAGGAAAGTCAAATGCTTGCAGTGACTGTTTTACCTGTTAATGCTACTGACTCAGAAGTTGAATATAGTTCTAGCAATCCAAAAGTAGCACAAATTAATGGATTAGGAAGAATTACTGCTCTTTCTGCTGGTGAAACGGTTATAAGAGTTAGAGCTGGACGAAGAGATAATTATTTCACACTAAAGGTATTACCTGAAATTAAAGTAAGTGAAATTGATTTAGGTGATTATAGAAGTGAGATGAAAATAGGAGAAACACAGATGTTAATGCCAGCAGTTTTTCCACAAAACATTACTAATCCTAAATATACTTTTGAATCTAGCAATACAAAAGTAGCTTCCATAAATGCATTAGGAAGAATCAGAACTCATTCTGAGGGGCAAACAGTACTTACAATAACTTGTGAAGGAGTAAAAAAACAATTTACATTAACAGTTAAAAAGAAAGAAGAAATAAAAGTGGAAAAAATTGATTTAGGAGATTATCAAAAAACCATGAAAATTGGAGATAGTCAAATGATTATGCCGTCTGTTCTTCCAACAGAAGCATCTGGAAAAACATTTGAATATAAGTCAATGGATGAAGAGGTTGCAACTATTAATGGATTTGGAAGAATTAATGCATTGTCTTTAGGTGAAACAAAAATAATTGCCACAGTTGATGGAATAAGAGAAAGTTTTGTTTTAAAAGTGGAAGAAAGAGAAGATAATTCAGTTACTGATATTGAAATTGGAGAGTATGAAGAAGAAATGGAAGTTGATAGTACACAAAATATATCTGCTAATGTTGTTCCAGCAAATGCAGAAAATTCAAAAATAGAGTACATATCCAGCAATGAAAATGTTGCTACTATTAGCTCTAATGGAGAAATTAAAGCTTTAGAAAAAGGATCAACTTCTATAACTATAAAAGCAGGAGATGTAACAAAGCAAATAAAAATTAATGTGGTGGTAGAAACAACAAAAATTGATACAAATAAAACTTTTTTAGTTTTAAGAGAGGGTGAAAAGTTTCAACTTGAATGCAAGGTGTTTCCGAAGGAAGCAAATCAAAAATTAGAATACACATCTACTAATTCTTTTGTTATAGATGTAGACAATAGTGGGCTAATAACTGCTTTAGATGCCGGAGAAGCAGCAGTTATTGTAACAAATGGGTATATGCAAAGGGTTGTTAATGTAATTGCTAATACTAAAAGATCAATTGTTGAAGAAGAATTTGCTATACCTTCAAGTAGTGCTGATATAGAAGATGGTTATAAGGAGAAATTTGATGACGAAACAATAGTAATTGACAGTAAAAATGCTCCTGTCATTTCAAGTGATTTACTTAAGCACTTATATGACACAAAAAGTCAGATTACAATTGAAGGAAACGAATATAAAATAAAATTGGATGGGAATGATGTAGTAAACTTTAAAAATGAACTCTTAACTGATATTGATTACACAAAAGAAGATGAAGGGATTTCCATTTATATAAATGAAGGAAAAAATTTACCTGGAGAAATAAGCATTTTATTAAACGATGATAAATTTCAAAATGCTAAATATCTATATTTATTCAATGAAGCAAAAAATCAGTATGAATTACTAAATAACCTATTAGACCAAGGAATAATTGAGACAAATGTTGCTGGAAAATACTTATTAACAGAAAAGAAGTTAAATACTTTAGGAATAAATATATCATTTATTATATTAGCTTTTATAAGCATTATTTCTGTTATAGCTGTTTACATTTTTACAAAGAAAAAATATTGGTTCTGGTAAAAGATATAACTTTAATGCTTAAATTTATAGAAATATAGATAATGGGATTTGGGGTTTATAAACTTATTCTTCTTCGTTGATAATAATCTTAAGGGTGTCGGTAATATACAAATTGCTTTTATTTGTAAATTGAAATTGAGAGGGGGGTTAAAATGGACTTTATTATTTCTTTAGTAGTTTTTATTGTGGTTTTTTTTGTTACTTATGATACCATGTTAGCGATTAACAATAGGGGTATTAAACTAAAAAACATATTGAGTATGAATAAATATGTAATATATTTAATAAAAGTTATTAGCGTATTTATAATAATATTTATTTCTTCAGATATACTTGATATCAGCAATGAGTATTTAAAAGCTACATTCATAGGATTTACATCAGCTATGGCATCTAATATCATAGCTATGCTAATAAAAGAAAAGTAAGGAAATTTATACATTTTAAGTTTCGAAAATAATATTTAGGGTAATGAAGAGAATAAAGCATTGCTGAAAACAACGACATCATCACAGATTTTTGGACGTACAATCTACTCAAGCTCTTTTTTCTCCCCAAGATTTAATTGAATCATATATCTCATCATCAATAATCATATTTTGAACAATTGTAGTTTCATCTCGACTAAAATTCCCATTAGAGCTTTTTATTATTTCAACAGCCTTGACTGTTAGCAAGTATATTTCATTGCACTTTGAACATTTAGATAATTCTACCATTGTGAAAAGATTGCTTGGTTGATTTTGAACTTCTAAATCGGATAAAGCTGAAAATTGTCCTTGATGTAATAAATTTCTAAGCTTATCATTACTAGATGTATGATTTAAATTAGGAAGCACGTATTTAGTATCTATCCAGACATTGCATTTTTCGCAGAAGGCATCTTTTTTAATAAAGGTTGAAGAGGCATAAACACAAGTGCCCAAAATTGCTGTGGCCTCTACAAACCATATAATATATAAAAGAAAACCTGTAGGTGTATATGAATTAGCACTCCATACACCATTTACTGAAATAGTTTGCATGGTGTGGAAAATAGCTGATAAATCAAAAATCCACTCCTGTCTCTGTGACAATTCAAATAACCATATAACCCATGAAGAATAAACAGCAAAAAGTCCAAATACAACCCCGATAATTGTTAAAATAATTGGATTTCTTATTTTGGCAATTTTCCCACTGATTCCAATGAATAAGCCTGTAAGATAACCAAATAACACTGTGCATATAATGTTCAAAGGCTTTAATGGTAAGTGATGTATGGCGTAGCTGTAGATAGCACTTAAAATAAGTGTTCCTGCTATACCCATCAGTAAAAGAATAAAAATACTTGATGGGTTAACATATTTAGAATGTTTATAGCATTTATAGGGGTTGTCTTTATCTATTTTATTAATAATACCAAAAGTATTTTTCAACTTCATCAACTCCTTTAAACTATATTTAATCTATCATTACAGAATCTAGAAAGTGCTCAAGTTCAGTCCCACTTATAACCACATCAGGCTGAACACTTTTACCTAAAATGTTGGTTTCTTTAACATTCCAAAAAGAGTCTACAAGAAATATTATATACTTATCGTCTTTATTTTCAAAGACAACTTGCCCAACACCTTTTCCATAAGTACCTCTACCAACGATGGTTACATTAGGGAGATATGTTTTTAAACTCAATGACACTACTTCAGAAGCACTGGCGGATTCTTCGTTTACAAGTATATATATGTGTTTAAATTCAAAATGGTCATCTGTAGTTTGAAATGAATGCATGTAGCCATCTCTATCAATGGAATAGCTGCTTATAAATCTAGGCATTAGGGAGTCTAAAATATTTGTTGCTGTAAACAAAAGTCCTCCAGGATTGTTTCTCAAATCCAAAATTAAATAACTATCTTCAGTAGAAGGAATATTTTTCATTGTATGAATGAATTTGCTTGAAATTTTTGGGGTAAAGGAATTAAATCTTAAGTAATGGTAATTTTCATCTAATTCTATGTATTCAATTTCATCATCTTCAATTTCCTCCATGTACTGTTCATAATAATCTCCCCATACGAAAAAAGTGAACAAATCATCTTCTAATCTTATGGATTCTATAAATTCATAAATATCTTCATATTCCACTTCATCTTTAGATATAAAACTTTCGGCTTTGGTACCAAAATCCTCAATTTTATCTAGGTAAAGATAGTTTTCTTCGACAAAATTAACAATTCTCTCGGCCTCGGGAAGATTGACTTTTTCAAGTTCATTTAAAAGCTCTTGAGCCATATAATTTTCAGAACCTATGTCAATGGCTTTTTGAGCATAACTTTTGGCAGCTGGGTAGTCTTGTAAATAAAATAGCTGCCAAGCAATGTCTGCAATTGCCCAGTGATTTTCAGGATCTATTTCAATGGTTTCCTTATAGTATTTAATAGCTTTTTGATATTCCCCCATAAAAGAATAACAATCCCCTATGTAATATGGAATATCTGAATTATTAGGAAATTTTTTTTGTATGCTCTGGCAAAATTCAATACAACCTAATAAATCATTTTGAGAAAAAAGAGCAAAGATCTTATTTAAATGAGCTTCTTCATAAACTTCATAATCTTCATAACTTGATTTAATGGCTTTATTAAAATGCTTGATAGCAGGTGCATATCTATCTTGATAAAGAAATGCTAAGCCTTTTAAATTATGGGTTTCTGTGTTGTTATAGCCAAGGTCAAGAAGTTTGTCAGCATATTTTATAGCTTCATCACATTCGTATAAATCTAAAGAAACAAACCCTTTCCAGAAAAGAGCTTCTGCATTTTTAAAATCAATTTCAAGAACCTGATCATAGTATTCTAATGATTTATAATAGTAACCTGAATAGTAATTGCAATATCCTAATTCATTTAAAATATATACATTATCAGGGTAGTGCTCATCTGCAATTTGAAAAACTTCAATTGCTTCTTGATAGTTTTCCAAAATTCTATGAGAAATCCCCTTATACATCAATAAATCATAATTTTTTGGAGTGCTTTCAAGTGCACTTTTGCAATATTGTACAGTGCTTTCATAGTCCTGATCCTCAAATGCAGAATGGGCTTTGCTTTCATAATTAGAAGATGAAATAAAGATACTGTATATAACAAAAAAAGCTACTATTATTATAAATCCATAAGAAAGTAAAAAATTAAAAAAATTTTTAAATTTAGTCTTTACAGATTTATCACTTTGACCATAAAATTTTTCTTTGAAAAAAGTATTTGAAGGCTCTTCTGGTTTGTTTTTTTCCCTTTCAAGCAGTTGTTTTTCAACACTTTTCATTTCTTTTTTAAAATTTTTTTGAACATTATTTTTACCTAACACGAACTACCTCACAAAAATTAACCATATAATACTATAATTATATCATCAATTTTTATAAAAACCAATACAGAAAAAAATATTGTTCTTCACATTTAATATATACACCCTTGGATTATTAAGAACTTGAAAAAGATTAGATAACACTATATAATAAGCTGGTAACATAATAATAAAAATATGCAGCAAGTGCTTTGATATTAACAATTTACTTATACGAAACATTAAAAATTCGCAGTTTTCTTGACAGCTTTCAATTAATATTTGATTAGTTACAAATTGTTCACAATTTATTAATTTTAATTTACGATAATAGAATTGTGCATTGTTATTTAAATGCAAGAAGAATAGGGGGGAAGAAGCTAAGATGATTGAAATACAAAATTTAACCAAGCACTATGGTTCAATTAAAGCTGTGAAAAATTTAAATTTCACTGTTGAAAAAGGAGAAATTCTTGGATTTTTAGGACCTAATGGTGCAGGGAAGACGACTACAATGAATATGATAACAGGATATCTTCCTTCAACTGAAGGCACAGTGAAGGTTTGTGGTTATGATATTGGAGAGAAGCCAGCAGAGGTAAAAAAGCATATTGGGTATTTGCCTGAGATTCCACCAGTATACACCGATTTGACTGTAAAAGAATATTTAAATTTTGTAAGTGATTTGAAAAAGGTTAGCAAGTCAAAAAGATCCAGCCAGATGTCGGATATTATGGAAACAGTAAAAATTACAGATGTTCAAAATAGACTGGTAGGAAATTTGTCAAAAGGTTACAGACAAAGGGTGGGTTTAGCTCAAGCTTTGGTTGGAAATCCAGAAGTTCTTATACTTGATGAGCCTACAGTTGGTCTTGATCCCAATCAAATTATTGAGATTAGAAAACTTATAAAAAATCTGGGAAAAGAACACACAATAATATTTAGTTCCCATATACTTCAGGAGGTAAGTGCTGTTTGTGAGCGAGTTGTAATAATAAATAAAGGTGAAATAGCTGCAATAGATACTCCTGACAAACTTTCAGAGAATTTAGATAATGTAACTCGATTTTTAATAAAAATCGAGGGTGCTCAAAAATCTGTAAAAGAGGCATTGAGCAAAATTAAGGGAATTTTAAGTGTAGAATCTGATTCTAAGAGTAAGGAAAATGTATTTAAATATATGATTGATTCTGAAAAAGATGTTGACGTAAGAAGACCAATATTCTTTAAAATGGCGGAGCTAGGATTTCCTATATTAGAACTTCAATCTATAGGAATGAACCTTGAAGACATATTTAGAAAGATTACAGCAGAAGAGAAGCAAACGCAAGAAAAACAGGAGGTTAAGTAATATGTTATCTATTTATAAGAAAGAACTTAGATCTTACTTTTATTCTCCAATGGCATATGTATTAATTGGTACGTATATACTGATTTTTTCATTGTTTTTTCGTGGAGTACTTTCAGGAAGGGGAACCTTTATATTTGGATCTTATCTATATCAATATAGTTTTTTGCTAGCATTTATTTTACCGATATTGACAATGAAGGCTTTTGCAGAAGAAAGGAAAAATGGTACAGAGGTATTACTAATGACATCTCCTGTTAGTGTAGTGGGCATTGTTTTAGGCAAGTATCTTGCAGCATTAACCGTCTTTCTAGCTATGGTGACCTTGACATTTATATATCCTATATTGACGGCTGTATACGGAAATCTTAATGTTATGCCAATGATTTCTTGTTATATAGGGTTTACTCTTATGGGGGCGTTTTTTGTAGCTTTTGGTATTTTTACATCTTCTCTTACTAAGAGCCAAATAATATCAGCTGTTATTGGAGTTGGTACTTTACTTCTTATTTGGTTTATGAATGAGTTAAGTTACATGTTTCAAGGTTATTTTTTGGGCTTTATCAATTGGATCTCATTCTTTTTTAGATTTAGAGAATTTGTTCAGGGAATATTTAGTTCAAGAGATTTGATTTTCTTTTCAAGCTTAATAGGTTTGTTTTTATTATTGACAATGATTGTAACTGAAAAAAGACGTTGGAGTCAGGGGTGATTAAATATGAAAAAATTATTTAAATTTTTGGGGTCAAAAAACTTTAAGTTTAATACCATTGCGTTATTTATGATGATATGTGCTATTGTCATTACTTTTTTTATAAATATAATAGCTGAAAGAACTAACGTTATATGGGATATGACAGAAGATGAAATGTATTCTATTGGACAACAGACAAAAACTATAGCAGGAAGATTGGATGAAGAGGTTGAAATCTTTTTTCTAGCTGATGGTGACATGTTAAGAGGTAGTGCTGGTACAGGAGCATGGACATGGCATTTCTTACAAAACTATAATCAGTTTCCTAATGTAACTGTTGATTTTATTGATCCGGATACAAACCCGGAAATAATTTCACAATTACAGTTGAGTGAAACAATGAGAATACAGAAAGAAGATATCGTTGTAAAAAGTGGAGATAAGGTCAGAAGAATTTCTGCATCTGAACTTTTTGAGAGCACTCAGATGGGAGTTTCATTTTCTGGAGAACAAGAGGTGACTAGTGCTATAATGTATGTTACCAGTGAAATAACTCCAACTGTATATTTTCTTGAAGGGCACAGACAGAGAGACTTAAATGATGAGTATAGAATAGTAAGAGAACTTTTTGAAATCAATAATTTTGCTGTAAGAAGAATTGATTTAAGCTTTGAAAGCGAAGTACCTGAAGATGCAAAAATATTGGTGGTGGCGGCACCTCAAGTTGACTTGTCCAATGATGAAAGAGACAAATTGGAAAACTATCTTGAAGAAGGGGGTAATGCCATATTTTTATTTGATCCAATAGCATCTGATTCAAGATTTACAAATTTTGAGTATATTTTAGAAAAGTATGATATGGCTTTATACCATGATAGAGTTAAGGAAAATAATGAAGC
Source organism: Herbivorax alkaliphila (assembly GCF_030848475.1). Lineage (GTDB taxonomy): Bacteria > Bacillota > Clostridia > Acetivibrionales > Acetivibrionaceae > Herbivorax. The sequence goes on along the minus strand of NZ_JAVDDS010000022.1, from coordinate 46,146 downwards.
TAGGCACTTATCAGATAGACCATATCATATAATACCTGATTTAGGCGAAAGCGAATTGCTTTCACACAGAGATCCAAGTGAATTTCAGTTAGTAATGCCAGAGTCTCGAAGCATCAGGCTATTGAGAAAAGATCCTGAAGGTGTAACGGTTACACCTCTTTTGACAGCCAGTAGGGATGCAGAAAGAAATCCATTTGGTACTGTCGAAGGAGAAGAAATTCAAGGTGGACCAATTGATGTAGCAGCATTATCAGAGTATAGTGGTGAAGTAGAGTCTAAAGTTTTAGTGCTTGGAAATGCTTATTTTCTTACTGATGACGCTTTAGAAGAATATGCGCCCCATTCTCAAAACAGTTTGACATTTTTACTAGATTGTGTAGGAGAGATGTATGAAGAAACAAGTGATGTCTACGTAATGCCAAAAACAAATTTCACTGACACAATTACAGTTGATAGCTCAAGTGCGAGAATAATAACTAGGGTGGTTATATTTGGTGTCCCAATACTTGTGATGCTCTTTGGTATAAAGATATGGTTAAGGAGGCGTCATCTATGAGATTTTACAAGTATGCAATTATTCTTGTGGTAGTTGTGGCAATTTTAACAGGAATATACTTTATAGTTGATAGAACAGTAGAGCCAGAAGAAGATATTGTAGCAGAGTCAATTGAACTTTTAGAGATTGATGATGAAGAAGAAGTTCAGAGTTTGACAGTTAAAAATAATGAAGGTGAATTTGTTTTTGAAAGAGATGGTAACTCATGGAATCTTATTTCCGGGGGTGAATTTGAAGCTGATTCTTTAAGACTTAATAATATAGTATCAAGTATAACTGAACTTCATGCAGAAAGAATTATTGAAGAGAATACTGAGGATTTTGAAAGGTATGGACTTTTAGAAGCATTGGTTCTTACCGTGGAGACTGTAGATGGTGATTCTAGTGTTCTGGAGTTAGGAAGTGCTACTGCGACGCATGAAAGTTACTATATGAGATTAAATGCAAGTGACACAGTTTACACAATTCCCTACGATGTAGGAAGTGTGTTTAATGTGACTAAGACTGATATCAGAGACAGATATGTGATTAATTGTAGGAGGGCTGATGTAATTGAATTTGGTCTTGAAAGAGATGGCAAAACTGTTTTTATGGCTGAAAGAGAAGGAGAGAGGGATTGGAATATAGTAGATCCTTTTGAGGTCAGTGGAAATATAGTAGATATCTCAGATGCTATGGATTCTTTTATAAGGACACATGCAATTGAATATGTTGAAGAAGATGCAAGTGACTTGAGTACTTATGGATTGGATAATCCTAGGTATGCAGTTGAAGCAAAAACTAATGAAGGACAGAGTTTTAAATTACTTATTGGTGATGAAAAAGGTATGAACTTTGAGACTTACATTAAAGAGATATATGCATTACTGGAAGGAAGTAATGAAGTGTTTTTAATTGACATTGGGCCTTTGAATTTTTTAGAAAAATCCTTAATTGATTTTGTAAATCGTTTTGTATATGTAGAAGATATGAGATATATGGAAGGTGCATATGTAGAAATTGACGATGAAGAGATTAATCTTAAAATTGAAAGAATTACTGATGATGAAGGTAGAGAAAGACTGAATTACTATGTTAATGAAAAAGAAGTTTATGAAGATGGGCATTGGAACTTCAGAGAATTATATCGAACTCTTATGGCTGTCGGGGTAAAAGAAATAGACATTGAGGCAGAACCACCAGAAGAACAACCTGAGGCTTTGATGACTTTTTACTTAAACAAAGATCCTGAGGAAGTTACCATTGAATTTATTCCTAGGGACGATACAAGTTATTATGCTTTGAGAAACGGTGAGTATACTGGCTTGATAGCTGAGCAGGAAAGCTTTGACATTATATCAGAAACTTATGATATTTTATTAGACGATCTTAAGGACTAGTTTACTGAGATGATTGTAATTTGAAAGACAACTACAGCATAAAATTATAATACTTATAATTTTATGCTGGGAGTTGTTGTTTTTGTTTGAGGAAGTAAGAAATATATTTAAGGTGTCAAGTATATATATTGCAACAATTATAGGAGCGGGATTTGCATCTGGAAAGGAAATTATACAGTTTTTTACGTCGTATTATAGTGGTGGTTTTTATGGCATTTTATTGACAGGCATTTTATTTGCATTTATAGGATATATTGTGCTAAACAAAGTGTATTCAGAGAGAATTCAAAATTATGAAGAGTTTTTATTTCCTACAGTTGGATGGTTTTTAGGATGGGTTATGGAAGTAATAGTGACTCTTTTTATGGCATCTGTATTTTGTATTATGGTTGCAGGAGTTGGTAGCATAGTAACAGACAAAATAGATATTCCCTTTTATTATGCGATATTCGTTGTAACATTTATATGTATGATATTCTTTTTCACAGGAATAAAAGGAATAGTGTCATTGAGCACAGTTACTACCCCTTTGCTTATAGCTGGGATTTTAGGGATAGGCACTTATATAGTGTTAAGTAAAGATTCTTCTGTATTTAATGTTGCAGGTGGATTTAAAGATATGACCCATAACTGGGTGTTATCTTCAATTCTTTATGTGAGTTATAACAGTATTATATCAGTTGTTGTTATGTGCAGTTTGCTTCCATATTTAAAAACTAAAAGAACAGCATCAGCTGGTGGAATAATAGGTGGACTTGTCCTTGGTGGGATAGCTATAGTTTTAAATTATGCTCTTTACATATTCTATCCGTATATAATGTCATTTGAATTACCTGTTATTGGAATAGTAGATATGTATGGTGAACTGATGGGGAGTATTTACAGGATTGTATTAATTCTTGCAATGTTTATTTCTGCAATAACTGCAGGATATGGCTTTATAGAGCGTGTAAGTGGTAAAATAAAACTGAGTAGAAGAATAGTAATACCTGTAATATGTTGTATGACAATGCCCTTATCCAGCATTGGATTTTCAACACTTGCTGAAAAAATATATCCTGTTTTTGGATATGTAGGAATGTTTATGATTTTTGTAATACTGTTACATGGATTGAAGTTGATAAAAAAAGAAAATGTATAAATGATGTAGAGTAGGAATATTTTTCTTTACCTTTTATATATACACAAACGACTATATACAATGATTGCGGCTGTCCATTTGATATGATACAATATAAAAAAATACTTACTAAAGATAAGCAGGGGTGAATTATATTGGATATCCCTAGAAAAGATACTAAATTTAAAAAAAGACATGGAAGGTTTAATATATTTTTATTTATTGTGCTGATACTTATTATCATTAGTACATCAGCAGGGGCATATTTAAATCTAAATGAAATAGACCTTAAAAACACAAGTATAAAAGAATTGTTTGAAAATAGGTTTTATTTAGGAAGTGATTTCGGAAATAAAGAGGTTTTACTTGAGATGTCTTATGATAGCAGTGCTAATGCAAAATTTGCACTACATGACGATTATATTGTAAAATGTACACAGGGAAGAATAGATTTTATAGATAAAAGAGGAGAGGCAAGGAGGACTTTTCGTGGTTCTTTAAAAAACCCTTTGATTAAGAGTAAGGGGAATTATCTTTTGATAGCTGATTTTAAAGGTAAAGATATGTTTGTTTTTAGAGGGATAAATAAGCTATGGGAAGAGAAGTTAAACAATAATATAATAAATGCTGATATTAATGAAAAAGGTCATGTGGCTGTTGTTCATGAGGAAGAGATGAGTAGAAATGCAGCTAGTGCATTTAACAGAGAAGGAGTAAGATATTTTGTTGACAACTCTGGAGACGAATTTATTTTATCGGCAAAAGTATCTCCAGACGGCGACTCAATTCTTTTAAATTATGCTATTACATCAGGTATAGGTGCAACTACAGAGTTAAAAAAATATAATATTGAAAGCAAGGAACAGATAGAAAAGACAGTTGTTGAAAATGAATTTTTTCCATTTGCCGAATATATTGATGATGATACAATTATGGCTGTTGGTGATTCTTATATTGCTGTTTTAGGAGATAATCTTGAAGAAAAATGGAGTGCTTCTGCAAAAGGAAAAGTCTACAGTTCTAGTGCAGGTAGTGATAAATATGTTATAGCAGCTACAGAGTTAAAAGGAGCAGGCTTTTTTAGCAATAGAAAATCTGATATACTTATTTATGATATGGGTGGAGAAAGAGTTGCAGATTTAAATATTGAAAACCATGTGAAAAACATGGTGGTGTACGACGATATTATTGCTGTAAATTTAGGAAGACAGCTTTACATTATAAATTCGCAAGGTAAAATTATAGATGAATACGATTTCACAACAGAAATAAAATATATTGATTTTTTTAATAAAAAAGAAATTTTAGTAATAGTGGAAAATAAAATTATTATTTTAAATATATAGTGGCATAGCTAATTAAATATAAATTTTGATTATGGGGTGAAAAGTATGAATTGGGCAGATATTTTTGTTTTGTTGATTATTTTTGTTTTTGGATTTTTAGGACTTAAAAATGGTTTTATTTTTTCTTTATCTAAATTGGTGTCTTTTTTTATAGCAGTTATATTGGCTATTAAGTTTTACCCTGTACTTGCAGGTGTTCTGGCAGGGACTTTTATATTTACGCGAATCAAATCCAGCATTTATGACAGATTGATGATTCAGCAAGAAGAACAAATGGCAACTGTTAATGAAGAAGCTTCAACGACAGCAGAAACAGTGATTGACGGGCTTAATTTGCCAGAGTTTTTAAAAGACTTGATTAATAATCATGTAATAGAAAATTTACCGGATTTGGCAGGGGTAGTGGATTACGTAACAGTTGTTGATAGAATCAGTGGTGTTTTGGCTGAATTTGTTATTAATGTTATTAGTGTTGTTCTTTTGTACATTGCAATAAGGATAGGGCTTGTATTTGCAAGGAATATTCTTGAAGGAATAGCGAAATTACCTGTTTTCAAGCAGGTAAATAAACTTGGAGGATTTGCCTTTGGAGCGGTGGAAGGGCTTTTGACCATTTATATTGTATTTGCTATTTTAATGTTACTTCATACAGTTCCATTATTTGAAGGCTTTTTTGATTCTGTAGAAGCATCTTTGATAGCTAGATATTTTTATGAAAACAATTTTATAGTAAGCTGGATAGGTTTAGGGTAGCTAATTGTTATAATATTAACAATTGGTGGTATAAGTATTAAAAACATATTTAATTTGATATAAAAACACTGGACAATATGGTGTGGAAAGGGGTTTTAATTTGGAATATTTGTTCAAGATTGAATTTTATCTATAATTTATATAGAAAGAGAGGAATGAAATATGAAAAGTGATGCTGTTAAAAAAGGGGTAGAAAGAGCTCCCCATAGATCTTTGTTAAAAGCAATGGGGTATACTGATGAGGAAATTTCCAGACCGTTGATAGGTATAGCAAATTCCAAAAGTGAAATAATTCCAGGGCATACTGAACTGGACAGGATAACAGAAGCTGTGAAAGCTGGGATAAGAATGGCAGGAGGTACTCCTGTTGAATTCGGGGCTATAGGTGTTTGTGATGGAATAGCTATGGGTCACATGGGAATGAAGTATTCTCTTCCTACAAGGGAACTTATTGCGGATTCATGTGAAGCTATGGGACTTGCACATAGCTTTGATGGGATGGTTTTCATACCTAATTGTGACAAAATAGTTCCTGGCATGTTGATGGCTGCTGCAAGAATTAATGTACCATCTGTTGTAGTAAGCGGAGGTCCAATGCTTTCTATAAAGAGAAATGGTAAATATTTAGATTTAAACAGTGTTTTCGAGGCAGTAGGAGCTTATAAAGCGGGGAAAATGGATGAAGAGGATGTTTTAGACTGTGAAAATTATGCATGTCCAGGCTGTGGGTCGTGTTCTGGAATGTTTACAGCTAATTCAATGAATTGCCTTACAGAGGTTTTGGGACTGGGGCTTCCTGGTAATGGAACGGTTCCAGCAGTATATGCAGAAAGACTTCGTCTTGCAAAAAATGCAGGTGTAAAAGTTATGGAAATGATGGAAAAGGATATTAAGCCATCTGATATATTAAATGACAAGGCTTTTGAAAATGCACTTACTGTTGATATGGCTTTAGGATGTTCGACAAATTCAATACTTCACTTGCCTGCAATTGCAAATGAAGCTGGAGTAGAGATAAATTTAGATATAGTAAATGAAATAAGTAGTAGAGTACCAAACTTGTGTAAGTTAGCTCCGGCTGGAAATCATCATATTCAAGACCTTTATGCGGCTGGAGGAGTTCAAGCTGTGATGAAAGAGTTATCTGTAAAGAATTTATTAAATGCAGACTTGCTTACAGTTACAGGTGGAACTGTAAAAGACAATATTGAAAAGGCAAAAATTTTAGATTATGATGTTATAAGAAGTATTGACAATCCATACAGTAAAACTGGTGGGATTGCAGTTTTGAGAGGAAATATGGCACCTGATGGAGCAGTTGTAAAAAGATCAGCAGTGGCAGATGAAATGCTTATTCATAAAGGACCGGCTAGGGTGTTTGAGTCAGAAGACGATGCTATAGAGGCGATATATAAAGGTAGTATAAATAAAGGTGATGTAGTTATTATAAGATATGAAGGACCTAAGGGTGGACCTGGAATGCGAGAAATGTTAGGTCCTACTTCTGCAATTGCTGGTATGGGGCTTGATAAACATGTTGCACTTATTACTGACGGACGTTTTTCAGGTGCAACAAGAGGTGCATCAATTGGTCATGCTTCACCAGAAGCGATGGCAGGAGGGCCAATTGGAGTTATTAAAGAAGGTGACATAATTGATATAGATATAAACAAAGGAAAACTTAATGTTGATATATCTGAGGATGAGTTAAAAGATAGAATGAAGGATTGGAAGGCTCCAGAGCCTAAAATAACAAAAGGGTATCTAGGTAGATACGCAAAACTTGTTACATCTGCAAGTACAGGTGCTGTATTTAAATAATAAGGAATGCGAAAGAAATTATGGAGGAGAATATATATGAAATTAACAGGTTCGGAAATATTAGTTGAGTGTTTGAAGGAACAAAATGTAGATACAATTTTTGGCTTTCCGGGAGGGGCAGTTCTAAACATTTACGATGCATTGTTTAAAGCCAAAGACCAGATAAGGCATATATTGACGTCTCATGAGCAGGGGGCTTCTCACGCAGCAGATGGTTATGCAAGAGCCACAGGCAAGGTGGGTGTTTGTATTGCCACATCAGGTCCTGGTGCTACAAACTTGGTTACAGGTATTGCAACTGCATATATGGATTCAGTTCCTATGGTGGCGATAACAGGTCAGGTTCCAAAGGCGCTTTTAGGGAAGGATTCTTTTCAGGAGGTTGATATAACTGGAATTACAATGCCTATTACAAAGCATAATTATATTGTAAAAGAAGTTGACAATCTTGCTGATGTGATTCGAGAGGCGTTTAAAATTGCAAAAGAAGGAAGGCCTGGGCCGGTACTGATTGATATATGCAAAGATGTGACTGCTGCAACGGCTGAGTATGATACTAAAGAGCCACAAAAGCTTAAGGACATTCCTATTGGGGCAAGTGAAAGTGATATAGAGCAAGCTGTCAGAGTAATAAACGAAGCCAAAAAACCTGTTATACTTTCAGGTGGTGGAGTTTCCATAGGTGGAGCAGATAAAGAGCTAGTTAAATTTGCACAAAAAGCGAAAATACCTGTTACAACGACCTTGATGGGCATGGGATCATTTCCTGGAGCTAATGATTTGTTTATGGGTATGATAGGTATGCATGGAACCAAGACTACTAATCTTGCTGTATCTGAGTCAGATCTTTTTATTGCAATAGGTGCAAGGTTTAGTGATAGAGTAATTAGTAATGTTAAAAGATTTGCTCCTAAAGCTAAAATAATGCACATTGATATAGATCCAGCTGAGATAGGAAAAAATCTTGTTGTACATTATCCTCTTATTGGAAATATCAAAAAGATAGTTGAAAAAATTAATGACAAAATCGATGACAAAGAATATGGTGAATGGAATAAAAAAATTGATGGTTGGAAGAAAGAGTACCCATTAAAGTTTCCAAGTGAGGGAAAGGTAAAGCCAAATTACATTTTAGAGAGAATGTATGAACTTACAGAGGGAAAAGCCATTATAACAACAGAAGTAGGTCAGCATCAGATTTGGGCAGCACAATTTTATAAGTACAGTTCTCCAAGACAGTTTCTTTCTTCAGGAGGACTTGGAACAATGGGGTATGGATTTGGGGCGTGTATTGGTGCTCAAATAGGAATGCCTAATAAAAAAGCAATAAATGTTGCAGGTGATGGAAGCTTTAGAATGAACTGTAACGAGCTTGCTACAGCAGTTGAATATAAATTGCCTTTGGTAATAGCTATTTTTAACAACCATGTCTTAGGAATGGTTAGGCAGTGGCAAAATCTGTTTTATGATTCAAGGTATTCATCAACTACTATAGACAGAGGGACAGATTTCGCAGCGATGGCTGAAGCCTATGGAGCGATTGGTATAAATGTATCCAGTCCAGAAGAGGTTGATGAAGCTCTAAAAAAAGCATTTGATTCAAAGGATACGCCTGTAGTGATAAATTTTGAAATTGATAGAGATGATAAGGTATTTCCCATAGTTCCACCTGGTGCGGGAATTAGTGAGTTAATTGAGGAGTGAAAAATGTATCATCATTAGTGAAAGGTGATGTTAGTTAGAATAGCAATTGGCAAGGGGGAAACCCCTTGCTTTAATACAGTATCATAAATGAATCATACTGCAAGAAAAAAATTCAAAAGTCAACTTGACTTCTAATAATATACGTGATAAACTAATTATTGCTTCGTGTTGTAGGTCTTTTTTTTTGTCAGAGAAATTTTAGATAAATTTATTTGTGGACACGTTGTGGAGGTGTGAAAGATGAGAGTTAAAATTACATTGGCTTGCGGAGAATGTAAGCAGAGAAATTATGATGCTATGAAAAACAAAAAAAATGATCCAGATAGGCTTGAAATGAGAAAGTATTGTAGATTTTGTCGCAAACATACAGGGCATAAAGAAACAAAATAAGAGCTGGCTTATTTTTGGATTAATGTTAGTGTAGTGTGAAATAAAAAATATAATGGAGAGATGTTTAAAATGGCTGGAAATGCAAAAAAACCAAAAGCTGAAGGTACAAAAGCACGCTTTTTAAAGTTTTTTAAAGAAGTTAGAAGCGAGTTAAAAAAAGTTATATGGCCGACTAAAACCCAACTTATGAACAATACTCTAACAGTATTGATTATGTGTCTAATAATAGGTGCATTTATATGGGGATTGGATTATGGTCTTAATATATTAAGAGGTCTTGTTTATGCATAAGCCCTAAGTTCAGGTTTTTAATTTGCTATGAATAGTATTACGGCTTATATCTAAAGTCAATAAAGGAGGATTCAGGGCATTATGCTCAATAATGAAGCACCTGAAAATGGAAAGTGGTATGTTGTTCATACCTATTCTGGATATGAAAACAAGGTAAAAGCAAACCTTGAAAAAATAGTTGAAAACAGAAATATGCAGGATTACATTATAGATGTAGTTGTTCCAATGGAAGAACAAATTGAGATTAAAGATGGCAAGAAAAAGGCAACCTTGAAAAAGGTTTTTCCAGGTTATGTCCTTGTCAAAATGATGATGTCTGATGAATCTTGGTATATTGTTAGAAACACTCGTGGAGTTACTGGTTTTGTAGGTCCAGGTTCTAAGCCTGTGCCGCTATCTGATGAAGAAGTTAAGTCAATGGGAGTTGAAGAGTTTGCTCCTGTACTTGATTATGAGCCAGGTGATAATGTAAGAGTGATTTCTGGTCCTTTAGAAAACTTTATTGGGATAGTCGAAGAAATAAATACGGAAAAGAAAAAAGTTCGTGTTTCTGTGTCTATGTTTGGGCGAGAGACCCCAGTAGAATTAGAACTTTTCCAAATTCAGAAAATGTAATGCATTTTTGCAAGTGGACAATAAAACAAAATTGTTCTATGCAAAAGTTAAGATATAAATTAAATTTGAGTGTTATACCTTGGAAAACTGCATGAGCAGCAATTTTCGGGAATAATGATATATAGTAATATGTTTAATTAAATTGGGAGGTGGATAATATGGCTAAAAAAGTTACCGGCTATATAAAACTTCAAATTCCTGCGGGGAAAGCAACTCCGGCTCCACCGGTTGGACCAGCGTTAGGTCAGCATGGCGTCAATATAATGGGATTTTGTAAAGAATTTAATGAAAGAACTGCAAAACAGGCAGGGATGGTTATTCCTGTAGTGATAACAGTATTTGCTGATAGGTCTTTCTCATTTATTACAAAAACACCACCAGCTGCTGTGTTGATAAAGAAATCTTGTAAAATAGATAGTGGTTCTGGTGTTCCAAATAGGGAGAAAGTTGCAACTCTACCAAAAGAGGAATTGAGGAAGATAGCTGAACTTAAAATGCCTGACTTAAATGCAGCAGATATTGAAGCGGCAGAAAGAATGGTTGCTGGAACTGCTAGAAGTATGGGAATAGAAATAGAAGCCTAATTTTAAAATAGGTTCTATAGTTTGAAATTTCTTTATAAATTTCAAGTAAGTTCGACAGTGGGAGGAACATTAGTTTCCGAATAAAATTACCACAAAGGAGAGTGAAAAGAGTGAAAAGAGGAAAAAATTATCAAGAAAGTGCAAAGCTTGTAGATAAATTAAAGTCATATGACCCACCTGAGGCTATTGAGTTAACTCAAAAAACATCTAAGGCAAAATTTGATGAAACTGTGGAAGCTCATATAAGACTAGGTGTTGATTCAAGGCATGCGGATCAACAGGTTAGAGGAGCAGTTGTACTTCCTAATGGTACTGGTAAAAAAATCAGAGTACTTGTATTTGCAAAGGGAGATAAGGCAAAAGAGGCAGAAGCAGCAGGTGCAGATTATGTTGGAGTGGATGAGTATGTAACTAAAATTCAAAAAGATAATTGGTTTGAATTTGATGTTGTCATAGCTACTCCTGATATGATGGGGGTTGTTGGTAAGTTAGGTAGAACTTTAGGACCTAAAGGCTTGATGCCAAACCCTAAAGCTGGAACTGTAACAATGGATGTTGCAAAGGCAGTTGATGAAGTTAAAGCAGGTAAGATTGAGTATAGGCTTGACAAGACAAATATTATACATTGTCCTATTGGAAAGGTATCTTTTGGTACCGAAAAGCTTTTAGAAAACTTCCGTGTTTTAATGGGAGCTATTATAAAGGCAAAACCTTCAGCGGCAAAGGGACAATATTTAAAGAGTGTTGTTGTTACTTCAACAATGGGACCTGGTATTAAGGTAAATGCTCAAAAAATGAGTGACTAAAGATTAAAAAACATAAACAAAATTGCATAATAATGCCATAGACAGCAGGTTGTATTTAATAGGATATGTAAAGGCAAAGTTTACCTGTCTTCCTGCCGAGGTTCATATATTATATGATGGATTATTAATCCCCTCTGTGTCTGTGTGCATATGAGGGGTTTTGTATGTTATAGGCATTTTTAATTAAGGAGGTGAATTGTTAGTGCCAAGTGAAAAAATACTTCAACAAAAAAAGGAAGCAGTGAAAAAACTTTCAGAAGAAATTAAAGAGGCAAAAACCATAGTATTTGCTGACTACAGAGGAGTTTCTGTTGAGCAGGACACAGAAATGAGAAGTGCTTTGAGAAAGTCAGATGTTGAATATAAGGTAGTAAAAAATAATTTAGTTAGATTTGCTATGGGTGAAAATGGATTGAGTGAATTAGAACCTCACTTAAAAGGTCCTACAGCTATGGCTATAAGCATGGAAGATCCTGTTGCACCAGCTAAAATATTAGCTGAATATGCAAAAAAGAATAAAAAAGTGCAGTTTAAAGCAGGAATAGTTGAAGGGAAAATATGTAATGCTGAGGATTTAAAAGCTATTGCAGATTTACCTTCAAAGGAAGAACTTATTGCAAAGGCAATAGGTGGAATGAATGCACCTTTGAATGGTTTTGTAAATGTATTAAATGCAAACATAAAAGGATTGGCTGTTGCTTTAAATGCAATTGTAGAAAAGAAGGAAAAAGCAGATGTATAAAAGCTGCTTAATGATTAAAACAAATATGTAAAAAGTAAAAAAATAAAATTTTTGGAGGTATATAAAATGGCTAGTGAAAAAGTTACAAAATTAATGGAAGAAGTAAAGAATATGACAGTATTAGAGTTGTCAGAATTGGTTAAAGAATTAGAGGAAGAGTTTGATGTATCAGCTGCAGCTCCTATGGCAGTGGCAGCAGCTCCAGCAGCAGGCGGCGGTGCAGCTGCAGAAGAAGAAAAAACTGAGTTTGATGTTGTATTAAAGTCTGTAGGTTCTCAAAAGATTAAAGTAATCAAAGTTGTTAGAGAAGTAACAGGGTTAGGACTTAAGGAAGCTAAAGAGATGGTTGACGGTGCACCAAAAACAGTTAAAGAGGCTGTTTCTAAAGATGATGCGTCTGAAATCGAAGCTAAATTCAAAGATGTTGGAGCAACTGTAGAAGTTAAGTAATTACCCACCTAAATAAAGGAGAACATCGGATATTTAACATGTCTGATGTTCTTCTTTTTAAATTTAAGTAATTTATAAAAACCGAATAGCATATAGGATGTAAAAAACAAAAAACAAAAAAGTTATTGACAAGTTGGATTACATATGCTAAAATCATATACTGCGTGTAATTTCAGTATTTGATTCTTTTTCTTTCGATACTAAAAATTATACAAACATGAAATGTATTCTGAAATATTATATTGAAACTTATAATTATTTTAATTAATAATTTTGCAATTATAGATGCTTAAAATAGATTTTTTTAATCACAGGGGAATAAACAAGACAATATTTGTTAATGATATTTTTATGTAAAAAAATATATAGTTATCGGCTTGGTCACAAGATACCTCCTTAAGTTTGGTGATATAAGGCGAGGTTTTGTTAAAAATTCGGTAGGCATACTGACTACGCTTGTGGAGAGTCTGCATTTGCGAAGCAAGAGTCTTTCTTCTTTTAGGGAAGAGAGAATGTAAAATACATAACAAAAGATATAATAGTACTTATTTAAAATACTATGAAGCTCTGCGGTAATTAGTATTTTGGGATTTTATGACAATAAAAGTTCCATAAAGCAACTATTACTGTCAGGTAGCTTTGTATTAATTTATATATTCAAAAGTTTTGAGTTTCATTGACTTAGTTAATGTTTAGACATAATTTTTTATCGGCTTCGTTGTAAGACACCTTTCCTTAAGGTTGGTGATATAAGGCGAGGTTTTGTTAAGAATTCGGTAGGGCATACCGACTATGCTTGTGGAAGGGCTGAATTAAATAGCTCTGTGAAGCAAGAATCCTTCTCCTTTAGGGAGATGAGAATGTCAAGCAGTTGTAAAGACAAAAGTCTGATATATGAGGTGATATTAATGGTACATCCGGTGAAATTAGGAAAGAATGTCAGAATGAGCTATTCTAAAATTGATGAAGTTATTGACATGCCAAATCTGATTGAAATTCAGAAAAATTCCTACAATCAATTTTTAGAGGAAGGTTTAAGAGAAGTTTTCAGAGATGTTTCTCCTATTACCGATTATACAGGAAATTTGATTTTGGAGTTTGTTGATTACTCCTTAGATGAAAGTCCTAAGTATAGTGTAGAGGAATGTAAGGAAAGGGATACTACATTCTCAGCTCCTTTAAAGGTAAAGGTACGGTTAATTAACAAGGAAACAGGAGAAGTAAAAGAACAGGAGATCTTTATGGGAGATTTTCCTTTAATGACTGAGAATGGTACGTTTATTATTAATGGTGCAGAAAGAGTTATTGTAAGTCAGCTGGTAAGGTCACCAGGCATTTATTATTCAATGAAATATGACAAAACTGGTAAAGAACTTTATTCAAACACTGTTATTCCAAACAGGGGAGCATGGCTTGAATATGAGATGGATTCTAATGATGTAATATCGGTTAGAATAGACAGAACAAGGAAATTACCTGTTACTGTTCTTGTAAGAGCATTAGGTTATGGAACGGATCTTGAAATTACAGAACTTTTAGGCGAAGACGAAAAAGTTATTGCAACTATACAAAAGGATGGTGCAAAAGCTGAAGATGAAGGTCTTTTGGAAATTTATAAAAGACTAAGGCCAGGTGAGCCACCTACAGTTGAAAGTGCTAGGTCGCTTTTAAATAGTTTATTTTTCGACCCTAGAAGATATGATTTAGCTAAATTTGGAAGGTTTAAGTTTAACAAAAAGCTTTCTATTGCAAGCAGGATAAATGGCTTTATATCAGACGAAAATATAGTTAATCCACACACTGGTGAAATAATTGTTTCTGAAGGAGAAAAGATTGACAGAGATGCTGCATTGATAATTGAAAATGCAGGTATTAATCATGTGCATATTAATGTTGAAGGCAAAAAGATTAAAGTAATTGGTAATGATACAGTTGACATTAATGAGTACATTAACTTTGATTCTAAAGAAATTGGTATTTCAGAAAAAGTTAAGCTTAGTGTATTAGATTCAATATTAAAAGAAAATGATGGTTCTAACGTTGAAGAGCTTAAAGCTGCTTTAAACGAAAAAATTGATGATCTTATTCCAAAATATATAACTGTAGAGGATATAATTGCATCTATAAATTATGTTATTAATCTTGATTATGGAATTGGGTACACAGATGATATAGATCACTTGGGTAATAGAAGACTTCGTTCTGTGGGAGAACTTTTACAAAATCAATTCCGCATAGGCTTGTCTAGAATGGAAAGAGTGGTAAGGGAAAGAATGACCATTCAGGATATAGATATAGTTACTCCACAGGCGCTAATAAATATAAGGCCGGTTGCGGCGGCGATTAAAGAATTTTTCGGAAGCAGTCAGCTGTCACAATTTATGGATCAGACTAATCCATTAGCAGAGTTGACTCACAAAAGAAGACTTAGTGCATTAGGACCGGGAGGACTTAGTAGAGAAAGGGCAGGATTTGAAGTTCGTGACGTTCACCACTCTCACTATGGAAGAATGTGTCCTATAGAGACTCCAGAAGGGCCTAATATAGGTCTTATAGGTTCTCTTAGTACCTATGCAAGAATTAATGAATATGGCTTTATTGAAGCCCCTTACAGAAAAGTTGATAGGGATAACGTTGTTGTTACAGACGACATAAGTTATCTAACTGCCGACCAAGAAGATGAATTTCTTATTGCACAGGCAAATGAACCTTTAGATGAAGAAGGTAGATTTACTGATAAAAGAGTTATATGTAGATATAAAGAGGAATTTTTAGAAACAGAGAAAAATAGAGTTGACTATATGGATGTTTCGCCAAAACAGTTAGTTTCTGTTGCGACTTCATTAATACCTTTTCTTGAAAATGACGATGCTAACCGTGCTCTTATGGGGGCTAATATGCAACGTCAGGCAGTTCCACTTATAAAGACAGATTCGCCTATTATAGGAACAGGTATTGAATACAAGGCAGCAAGAGATTCTGGGGTTGTTGTTTTGGCAAGAAATGCTGGTGTAGTTGAAAAAGTTAGTGCCAGCAAAATAGTTATAAGAAGAAAAGATGGAAATAAAGATGAATACAAACTTTTGAAGTATTTGCGCTCTAATCAGGGGACGTGTATAAATCAAAGACCTATTGTGGAAAAAGGTGAAGTGATTGAAAAAGGTGACGTGATTGCTGATGGTCCTTCAACAGACAAAGGTGAGATATCATTAGGAAAGAATGTTCTCATAGGTTTTATGACATGGGAAGGATATAACTATGAAGATGCCATATTGATAAGTGAAAAACTTGTTAAAGAGGATGTGTTTACATCTATTCATATTGAAGAATATGAGGCAGAAGCAAGAGATACAAAATTAGGGCCTGAGGAAATAACAAGAGACATACCAAATGTAAGTGAAGATTCTTTAAAAGACTTAGACGAAAGAGGAATAATTAGAATTGGAGCTGAGGTAAGGTCAGGGGATATTCTTGTTGGAAAAGTTACACCAAAAGGAGAAACAGAGCTTACAGCAGAGGAAAGACTACTTAGAGCTATTTTTGGAGAAAAGGCAAGAGAAGTTCGTGATACATCTTTGCGTGTACCCCATGGTGAAGCAGGTATAATTGTAGATGTAAAGGTGTTTACAAGGGAAAATGGTGATGAGTTATCGCCAGGAGTTAATCAACTTGTAAGAGTATATATTGCTCAAAAAAGAAAGATATCTGTTGGGGATAAAATGGCTGGAAGACATGGTAATAAGGGTGTTATTTCAAGAATTCTTCCAGAAGAGGATATGCCGTTTTTACCGGATGGGACACCACTTGAAATAGTATTGAATCCTTTGGGAGTTCCTTCACGTATGAATATAGGTCAGGTGTTGGAAGTTCACTTGGGCTTTGCTGCAAAAGCTTTAGGATGGAAAGTGGCAACTCCTGTATTTGACGGTGCCAGTGAGATGGATATAATCGAGACGTTAAAAAAAGCAGGTCAAAATGAGGACGGAAAAACGGTATTGTTTGATGGAAGGACTGGAGAGCCATTAGAAAACAAAGTAACAGTTGGATATATGTATGTGCTAAAGCTTGCACACCTTGTTGATGATAAAATACATGCTCGTTCAACTGGTCCATATTCACTTGTAACTCAGCAGCCTTTAGGTGGTAAGGCACAGTTCGGGGGACAGAGGTTTGGAGAGATGGAAGTGTGGGCACTTGAAGCTTATGGTGCTGCATACACATTGCAGGAAATACTTACAGTTAAGTCGGATGATGTTATCGGAAGAGTTAAGACATATGAAGCTATAGTAAAAGGAGAAAATGTACCTGAACCTGGAATCCCAGAATCATTTAAAGTTTTAATAAAAGAGCTTCAGAGTCTTTCCCTTGATGTAAAAGTTTTCTCTGAAGAACAAGAAGAGATAGCAATAAAGGAATCGGTAGATGATGAACTTGAAGAATTAAATGTAAACATAGAGGGAAGAGAAGACGAGGCTGTTTTAAATGAGTTTGAAAAAACCGGCGAGGAAAGCATAGAAGGCAGCTTAGAAGGCAGCTTAGAAGGCGACTTAGACGGTGATGATTTGGACTTTTCAGATGTAGCTGAAGGTATGAAGAGTGAAGAAGTTATTGAGAACAATTTAGATGAAGATTTGTTTTCAGAAGATGATTTAGAAGATAGCCTTGATGGTGAAGAATTATAAAGAAAGGAGAATGGGCCGTGTTTGAACTAAATAATTTTGATTCAATGAAGATAGGTTTGGCTTCTCCAGAAAAGATAAGAGAATGGTCACGGGGAGAAGTAAAAAAACCTGAGACCATAAATTATAGAACATTAAAGCCTGAAAGAGATGGTCTGTTTTGTGAAAGAATATTTGGACCTCAAAAGGATTGGGAATGCCACTGTGGTAAGTATAAAAGAATAAGATATAAAGGTATTATCTGTGATAGATGTGGAGTTGAGGTAACTCGTTCAAAGGTGAGAAGAGAAAGGATGGGGCATATTGAATTAGCTGCACCGGTTTCTCATATATGGTATTTCAAGGGGATTCCTAGCAGAATGGGGTTATTACTGGATATGTCTCCTAGGTCATTGGAAAAAATATTATATTTTGCATCATATGTAGTTATTGATCCAGGCCAGACTCCTTTATCAATAAAGCAAATTCTTACTGAGAAGGAATACAGAGACAGCTTGGATAAATTTGGTATGAAATTTGAGGCATCAATGGGTGCAGAAGCTGTTAAGCGACTTCTTGATGAAATAGATTTAGATAAACTGTCAAGGGATCTTAGAATTGAACTTGAAGAGATATCTGGACAAAAACGTGTAAGAACAATTAAAAGACTTGAAGTTGTTGAAGCTTTTAAACAGTCAAAGAACAGGCCGGATTGGATGATTTTAGATGTAATTCCGGTAATACCACCGGAATTGAGACCGATGGTTCAATTAGATGGAGGAAGGTTTGCTACTTCAGATCTTAATGACCTTTATAGAAGGGTTATAAATAGAAATAACAGACTAAAAAGGCTTTTAGACTTAGGTGCTCCAGATATAATTGTACGAAATGAAAAAAGAATGCTCCAGGAAGCTGTGGATGCACTAATTGATAATGGAAGAAGAGGAAGACCAGTAACAGGTCCTGGTAACAGACCTCTTAAGTCTTTGTCGGACATGTTGAAAGGTAAACAGGGACGTTTTCGTCAAAACCTGTTGGGAAAACGTGTTGACTATTCAGGGCGTTCTGTTATAGTGGTAGGACCTGAACTAAATATATATCAATGTGGTCTTCCAAAGGAAATGGCACTGGAATTATTTAAGCCTTTTGTAATGAAAAAGCTTGTTAATGATGGTTTGGCTCATAATATTAAAAGTGCCAAGAGAATGGTGGAAAGAGTAAAAACTGAAGTTTGGGACGTGTTAGAAGAAGTAATTAAAGAGCACCCAGTGCTTTTAAATCGTGCACCTACTCTTCATAGACTTGGAATTCAGGCATTTGAGCCTGTTCTTGTAGAAGGTAGAGCGTTAAAACTTCATCCACTTGTTTGTACTGCGTATAATGCAGATTTTGATGGTGACCAGATGGCTGTTCACGTGCCTCTTTCAGCTGAAGCACAGTCAGAAGCAAGGTTTTTAATGCTTTCAGCTACCAACCTGTTAAAGCCACAGGACGGAAAACCTGTTGCTGTTCCTACTCAGGACATGGTTTTAGGAAGTTATTATATGACCATTGTAAAGGACGGTGAAAAAGGCGAAGGAAGGATATTTGTTTCTCCAGAAGAAGCAGTAATGGCATATGACAGCGGACAAATAGGTCTTCACTCAAAGATTAAAGTTAGAAGAGAAAGGTTAATTGATGGAGTTGTTAAAAGTAAGATAGTTGATGCTACTGCAGGAAGGTTAATTTTTAATGAAGCCGTTCCACAGGATTTAGGATTTGTAGACAGAACAAATACTGATACTGCTTTTGATCTTGAAGTAAATTTCCTTGTAGGAAAAAGTGGGCTTCGAGATATAATTGATAAAAGCATAAAGGTTCATGGAGCAACTAAGACAGCTGTTCTTTTAGATGATATTAAGGCATTAGGATTTAAATATTCGACAAAAGGTGCTATTACTATAAGTGTATCTGACATGGTAATACCTGAAGTTAAGGCAAAACATATCCAGGAAACAGAGGATAGAATTGAAAAAATAATAAAACAGTATAAGAGGGGACTTATTTCAGATGAAGAGAGATATAACTCAGTTATAGCTTCATGGACAGAGGCGTCTGAAAGTATAACCCAAGCTCTTATTGATAATTTGGACAGATTTAATCCTGTTTATATGATGTCTCAGTCTGGAGCAAGAGGTAACATTAACCAGATCAAGCAGCTTGCAGGGATGAGGGGGCTTATGGCAGATACACAAGGTAAGACCATTGAGGTTCCAATAAAGGCAAATTTCCGTGAAGGACTTAATGTTATGGAGTTTTTCATATCCACTCACGGAGCTAGAAAAGGTTTGGCTGATACAGCACTTAGGACTGCTGATTCAGGTTACCTTACAAGACGTCTTGTTGATGTAAGTCAGGATGTTATAGTTAGAGAAGTGGATTGTGGAACGAGAAAAGGCATAGAAATTTCTGACATTAAGGATGGTAACGAAATAATAGAAGAATTGTCAGAAAGATTGGTTGGAAGGTATCCTGCTTCACATGTTCTTCACCCTGAGACCGGTGAAATAATTGTTGAAACAGGCAAACTTATGAGTGATGAGGATGCAAAAAATATTATTGATGCAGACATCAAAAAAGTTAAAATTAGATCGTTATTGACTTGTCACTCAGAATATGGTGTTTGTGCAAAATGTTATGGTGCAAACCTTGCAACAGGTGAAGAGTGTAATGTAGGTGAATCTGTAGGAATTATTGCTGCACAATCAATAGGAGAGCCAGGTACCCAGCTTACTATGAGAACATTCCACACAGGTGGAGTTGCAGGAGATGATATTACACAAGGTCTTCCACGTGTTGAGGAATTATTTGAGGCAAGAAAGCCAAAAGGTCTTGCAATTATATCTGAGGTACCGGGAACTGTTAAGATAGTAGAGTCAAAAAAGAAAAGAGAGGCTGTTGTTACAACAGAAGGAGGAGAGTCCAAAAACTACTTGATTCCATATGGCTCTAGATTAAAAGTTTCTGAAGGAGATGTAGTTGAAGCTGGAGATGAGATTACAGAAGGTTCTGTTAATCCTCATGACATATTAAAAATAAAAGGAATTGGTGGAGTTGAAGCATATCTTCTTCAAGAAGTTCAAAGGGTATACAGGCTTCAAGGTGTTGACATAAGTGACAAACACATTGAGGTAATTATAAGACAGATGCTTAGAAAAATCAAAGTTGATGATGCAGGAGATACTAGCTTACTTCCAGGTAGCTTGGTAGATGTATTTGACTTTGAAGAAGAAAATGCAAAAACAATGGCAGAAGGTATGAGGGCTGCAACAGGAAAAAGAATTTTGTTAGGTATTACAAAGGCTTCACTTGCTACAGAGTCATTCTTATCGGCAGCATCTTTCCAAGAGACAACAAGAGTGTTAACTGAAGCTGCAATAAAAGGTAAGGTTGATCCTTTGGTAGGCTTAAAGGAAAATGTTATTATTGGTAAGCTAATACCGGCAGGAACAGGAATGAGTAGATATAAGGATATAAATATAAGTACAGTAATTGAGTAGCTAACAATGCTTTAGAAGTAACTTCGTATTCTCAAGGACGAAACCCCGATGATTTAATGGGTTTTAGACGATGAGAATCGGAGGTTATTTCTTAGCAATAACTTATTAACAATAAAAAATAATCAAATATCTTGACAAATAAAGTTTGTGGATGATAAAATGTTTCAGTGTGTATTTTTAATATAATAACATCTAATATGTTTACCAATTATATTTAATAAAGTTAATTGGCAAATATGTTTTGGCTTTATTATCCTGTATTAGCAGGGAGGTTAAGTTAAATTGGAAGATTTTAAAGACATTAATAAAATAGTTGGATTAAAGCAATCTTTAAAAGCTGTACAAAAGGGAATAGTAGGAGAGGTATATATAGCAAAAGATGCAGAAGAGAGAGTTGTGTCAAAAATAGTTGATTTGTGTACCGAAAAAGATATTCCAATAGTATATGCAGATAGTATGAAACAACTAGGTAAAGCTTGTGGAATTGATGTTAGTGCAGCTGTGGTGAGTATCCTCAAATAAAGATTTGAACTTTGAATTTTTGTCAGATGTTGTATTTATTAATGTTAAAAGGCTTAACTTGTATTGGCTTATTCTCGCAATTGTGTTGGAATAAATATAAAAAAGGAAGGGAGGTAGAGAAATGCCTACGTTTAATCAGTTAGTTAGAAAAGGGAGAAAATATATTGGAAAACAATCTGATGCTCCTGCACTTCAAAAGGGATTTAATTCTCTTAAGAAGAGGGCTACAGATGCAAGTAGTCCACAGAAAAGGGGAGTTTGTACAGTTGTAAAAACAAGTACTCCCAAAAAGCCAAATTCTGCTTTGAGAAAAGTAGCAAGGGTTCGTTTAACTAATGGTATAGAAGTTTCAGCTTATATACCGGGAATAGGACACAACTTGCAAGAACACAGTGTTGTTCTTATAAGAGGAGGAAGAGTTAAGGATCTTCCTGGTGTTAGATATCATATTGTACGTGGAACTCTTGATACCGCAGGTGTAGCGAATAGGATGCAAGCACGTTCAAAGTACGGAGCAAAAAGACCAAAGGCTGGAGCAAAATAAGAAACATAAGAGTTTTTTGGTAAAAAAAGAAATGTTCATACAAGGTGCATAGCAACATGTATGAAAAAAAAGTTATAATCAAATACTAATAGTGCTTTGTACGTTGTTTAATATATATGTTTAGCATGTACGTTGCACTGACGACGGCAAGAAGCCGCGAGTACCGATGATATTTATATATCATATTAAAGGAGGGAAGAAAGGTGCCAAGAAAAGGATTTATACCACAAAGAGAAATTTTGCCTGATCCTATGTACAATGACAAGGTTGTTACAAAACTTATCAATAACATTATGCTTGACGGAAAAAAAGGAGTAGCTCAAAAGATTTGTTATGATGCTTTTGATATGATAAAGGAAAAAACAGGTAAAGATCCTCTTGAAGTCTTTGAACAAGCATTAAATAATATAATGCCTGTACTTGAAGTAAAAGCTCGAAGAGTTGGTGGAGCAACATATCAGGTTCCTATAGAAGTAAGGCCTGAAAGAAGGCAAACTCTTGGTCTAAGATGGTTGGTTAACTACTCAAGACAAAGAGGAGAAAGGACTATGAGAGAGAGATTAGCTGGTGAAATAATGGATGCAACCAATAATCTAGGTGGAGCATTCAAGAAGAAAGAAGATACCCATAAGATGGCTGAAGCAAACAAAGCTTTTGCTCATTATAGATGGTAACAAGGGAAATTTAATTGAAAGAAAGAGCAGTTTATGTGCTAATTTTGAAAGGAAGGTTAAAATGCCTAGGCAATTTAGTTTAGAGAGAACAAGAAATTTAGGGATAATGGCTCATATAGATGCAGGTAAAACCACTACAACTGAACGTATACTTTTTTATACAGGAAAAGTTCATAAGATTGGTGAGACACACGATGGTGCAGCAACAATGGATTGGATGGCACAAGAGCAAGAGAGGGGTATTACCATAACATCTGCTGCAACTACTGCCCAGTGGAAGGATACAAGAGTAAATATTATTGATACGCCGGGGCACGTTGATTTTACAGTTGAGGTTGAAAGATCCTTAAGAGTTCTTGATGGCTCAGTAACTGTTTTCTGTGCCAAGGGAGGAGTTGAGCCTCAATCTGAGACTGTATGGAGACAAGCTGACAGGTATAATGTACCGCGTCTTGCATATATTAATAAGATGGATATTGTAGGAGCAGATTTTTACAATTGTTTAGACATGATGAAGGAAAGATTACAGGCTAATGCTGTTCCTATACAATTACCTATTGGTAAGGAAGATACTTTCGAAGGTATAATTGATCTTGTTAAAATGAAAGCATATGCTTTTACAGACAAGCTTGGAAGGAATGTAGAAGAAAAGGAAATTCCTGATGATATGAAGGAATTGGTAGAAGAATACAGAACAAAACTTGTTGAAGCTGTTTCAGAACAAGATGAAGAGCTAATGATGAAATACCTTGAAGGAGAAGAGTTAACTGAGGAAGAGATAAAATCAGGAATAAGAAGTGCTACAATAAAAGTAGATATAATACCTGTTGCGTGTGGTTCTTCATATAAAAATAAAGGTGTGCCTCAATTGCTTGACGCAGTTGTAGATTATATGCCTTCACCATTGGATATACCTCCTATCAAGGGATTGTCTGTAGATGGTGAAGAGGAAATGGAAAGACCTGCAGATGATGATGGACCTTTTTCAGCACTAGCATTTAAAATTATGACTGATCCTTATGTTGGTAAGCTCTGCTTTTTCAGAGTTTATTCAGGAAAAATTAATTCTGGTTCGTATATTTTAAATGCATCAAAAGGAAAAAGAGAAAGGTTAGGAAGAATACTTCAGATGCATGCAAATCACAGAGAAGAACTTGATACTGTATACTCTGGTGATATAGCTGGAGCTATTGGACTTAAGAATACAGGAACAGGTGATACTCTATGTGAAGAAGGAAGTCCTGTTATTTTAGAGTCAATGGATTTTCCAGAACCTGTTATATCTGTGGCCATTGAGCCAAAGACAAAAGCAGGTCAGGATAAGATGTCCATTGCACTTCAAAAGCTAGCTGAAGAAGATCCAACATTTAGAGCTCATACTGATAAAGAGACAGGTCAGACAATAATTGAAGGAATGGGTGAACTTCACTTAGAAATTATTGTAGATCGTATGTTAAGGGAATTTAAAGTTGAGGCAAATGTAGGTAATCCTCAGGTAGCATACAAGGAAACAATTAAAAATGCTGTTAAAGTTGAAGGTAAATTTGTAAGGCAGTCCGGTGGTAGAGGTCAGTATGGACACTGTTGTGTTGAGATTGAGCCTAAAGAACCAGGCGCTGGCTACGAATTTGTCAACAAAATAGTTGGTGGAGCTATTCCTAAGGAGTATATACCAGCTGTTGATGCAGGAGTTCAAGATGCTATGAATAATGGTATCTTAGGAGGTTATCCTGTTGTAGATGTTAAAGTTACCCTTTATGATGGATCGTACCATGAGGTGGACTCATCAGAAATGGCATTTAAAGTTGCTGGTTCTATGGCTTTGAAAGAAGGTATGAAAAAGTCAAAAGCTGTGCTTTTAGAGCCTATGATGAAGGTAAGTGTTGTTATTCCAGAAGAATATATGGGCGATGTTATGGGTGACTTAAACTCTAGAAGAGGAAGGGTTGAAGGAATGGAAGCTAAAAGTGGAGCTCAGGTTATATCAGCACATGTTCCACTGTCAGAAATGTTTGGTTATGCAACAGGACTGCGTTCTAGAACCCAAGGAAGAGGTACATTCTCAATGCAGATAAGTCATTTTGAGGAAGTACCTAAAAACATACAGGAAAATATTATTGGAGAAAGCAAAAATAGTTAATTGGTTTTCTTAATAGAAATAAATCAGTATAAATGCAGGAAATATATTTATGTTTCCTGCAGATGAATAATTAAATCAATAATTAAACTTTCAGTTATATTGCTGAAAAAAGGAGGAGAATTAATTATGTCAAAAGAAAAATTTGAAAGAAGTAAACCCCATGTTAATATTGGAACAGTAGGTCACGTTGACCATGGTAAGACAACTTTGACAGCTGCTATAACAAAGGTTTTAGCGATAACAGGTAAGGCAAGTTATGAAGCTTATGATCAAATTGACAAAGCTCCTGAAGAAAGAGAAAGAGGAATTACTATTTCAACAGCACATGTTGAGTATGAAACAGAAAATAGACACTATGCACATGTTGACTGCCCAGGTCACGCTGACTACGTTAAAAATATGATTACAGGTGCAGCTCAGATGGATGGTGCTATATTGGTTGTATCAGCTGCAGATGGGCCAATGCCTCAGACAAGAGAGCATATAATTTTGGCAGATCAGGTTGGTGTTCCATATATAGTTGTTTTCTTAAACAAATGTGATATGGTTGATGATGAAGAACTTATTGAATTAGTTGAAATGGAAGTAAGAGAGCTATTAAGTGAATATGACTTCCCAGGAGATGATGTTCCTATAGTTCAAGGTTCTGCTCTTAAAGCTATTGAATCAAGTGCAACTGGGGATGATGCAGAAGAATATAAGCCTATTCTTGAGCTAATGGAGAAGGTTGACGAATACATACCTACTCCTGAAAGAGCAACTGATAAGCCTTTTATTATGCCTGTTGAGGATGTATTTACAATCACAGGACGTGGTACAGTTGCAACTGGTAGAGTTGAAAGAGGACAACTTAAGGTTGGAGAAGAAGTAGAAATAGTTGGTTTGATGGAGGATCCTAAAAAGACAGTTGTAACTGGTATAGAAATGTTTAGAAAACTTCTTGACTCAGCTGTTGCAGGTGATAACATCGGTGCTCTTTTAAGAGGAGTTCAAAGAAGTGATATAGAAAGAGGTCAGGTTTTATCTAAGCCAGGTTCAATTAAGCCTCATACAGAATTTGAAGGTCAGGTTTATGTTCTAACAAAAGAAGAGGGTGGAAGACATACTCCTTTCTTTAATAATTACAGACCTCAGTTCTACTTCAGAACTACTGACGTTACAGGTGTAGTTGAGCTTCCAGAGGGAACGGAAATGATAATGCCTGGAGACCATGTTACATTAAAAGTTAAGCTTATTACTCCAATAGCTATGGAAGAAGGCCTAAAGTTCGCTATCCGTGAAGGTGGAAGAACTGTAGGAGCTGGAAATGTATCAAAAATGGTTGAATAAATTTTAATTTATAAATAATGAAAAAATAAGAGGTCTTAGACCTCTTATTTTTTTATGGAAATGAGTGAGCTAATGATAAACTTTTTAAAGTAAATCAGACAAAAGTTATTTAAATTCTTATAATAAATATATAGAACTTATTTTTTTACCTACAAGGGGGGCAGATTGTTGGAAATATCGGATATTAATTTAATTAAGAAGTGTATTGATGGTGATAGTCATGCATTTTCTGAATTAGTGACAAGATATAAAAAATTGATATACAATATAATATATAATATAATATATAATAAGGATGAAGTTAATGATATTGCTCAAGAGGTATTTATAAAAATATATAAGTCACTTAACAAATATGATTCCCAGTACAAATTTTCAACATGGTCTGCCAAAATAGCAACTAATTATTGTTACGATGTATTAAAGAAGAAAAAAATTAATTCTGTACCTATAGAAAATGCATATGGTGTATATAGTCAGGAGGATACTCCTGAAACCAGCTATATAAAAAGAGAACAGCGGGATATAATAAACAATGAGATTATGAAGTTGCCTGAAAAATATAGGGTTCTTTTAATGCTGTATCATAAAAATGGACTATCATATGAGGAAATGTCACAGATTTTAGATGAGCCTATGTCAATAATTAAGAATAGAATTTATAGGGCCAGAGTAATGTTAAAGAATAAATTAGCTTCCGAAAGAAAGGAAGGGAATATATGAGTAATTGTGAATTATTTAGTACCTTAATCACAAAGCATTTAGATGGTAATATAAGTGATTGTGAACGAAATCAACTTATGAACCATGTTAGTTGCTGTAAGTCATGTAAAGATGAGTACGAAAAATATAATTCAATATTATATGTATTGAATGAAAAAACTGAAATAGAACCACCAGAAACATTTGAATCTGATGTAATGAAAAAAATTCAAATTGCTAATTTGAATGAAAAAAAATCAAAGGAAAAGAGCTTACTCAAGCTATATTTTGTGGCTTCTATGATGTTTACGATAATGTTAACTTTAGCTAGTGTAGCTTTTAAAGAACAGTTTTTAAACATTATGCTTTATACAAATTTACCTTCACAATATGCCTATGGAATTTATGAATTTTTAGAAGTATTAGAAGTATTTTTTAATGTAGTTCAAGGTGTATTTATTTATCTAAATGTATATCTTTCTGATATGTACTTTATGTTAATTGGTTTGGCAACATTGGTTTTTGTATCAAAAGCTTATCAGCCTAAAAATAAAAAAAGTTGCAAGAATAAATGTGTAGAAAATTAAAATATTTTATAAATAATTGAATTGATGTTTATAGGATAATTAAAATAAAAATAAAAGCCTAGGTAAAAATACCTAAGCTTTTATTTTTATCTTCCAACATCCAATTTTTAACTAAAACTTCTAACTTCCAACTAGGTCAAATAATACTTGAATATATGCTTTTTTAATCACTAATAATAATGTAGTGGAGGTGATTTTTTTGGATGATGAATATAAAGACAAGACAGATGATGAAACTAATAATGAAATAGCTCAGGAAATCAGTAATGAAAATGTATTAAATTATGAAGAAAATATTAAAAGAGATGATAGAAGCATATCTTTAGAAAAAAGCAACAGGTTATATGTGGTTTTAGGGTGGATAAGTGCAGCTCTTACAACATTTATTAATCCTATTTTTGCAGTTGCAGGAGTGATTTTTGGTGTTTTGCTAAATAGACAGGTAAAAGGAAGTGGCAATGTAATTATTATTGTAAATGTTGTACTTGCCCTGTTTGTTATTAGTTTCCAACTACTTTATATGTTAATGTTTATATAAAACTTTTACGCATGGGACAGGAAGAAAACCTGTCCCATTATTATAAAGATTTTTAAAAATAAGGACAAAAGGCCTATGATTTATATTAGACACCTTCTTAACATCTTTACTTTGACAGAAGCCTTTTTTGATGATAAAAATAATATTAGAGCATTATAATTGTAATAATTTTATTGAAACTGTAGAACTTTTCTTAAAATAATGGTATAAATAAAATATTAGATAAAACAATTAGGAGGATGCCATAGAAATGATAAAAGAAATAATAAAGGTTAACAGGGAAAATGGGCTAGAATCAAAACAAGCTGCACTATTTATTCAAAAAGCATCAAATTATAAATCCAATGTGTGGATAGAAAAAGATGAAAGAAAAGCTAATGGGAAAAGTCTATTAGGAATTTTATCATTAGCTGTTGGAAAAGGTGGCAGTATTGTGATTATTACAGAAGGAGAAGATGAAGAAAAAGCGTTAGATGATTTAAAAGACTTTCTTACCTCAAAAACAGAAGAGGGTGTGTAATTCTATGACGCAAAAAGTTCTTAAAGGAAAGGCTGTTTCAACAGGCATAGGCATGGGAGAGTTATTTGTTATCAGAGATTTTGAAGTAGTAATAAGCGATGAAATTATAGGAGAGTCAGAAATTGACAAGCAAATTACTCTACTAGAGGTTGCTATTTGTAGAACTTTTATAGAAATATATGATTTAAAAGATGGTTTTAGAGGAATACTTAGTGAAGAAGAAAATCAAATATTTGAGTTCTATAAGGAAGTTTTGGATGACAAAAGTTTTTTTGAAGAAATAACAAATATCATAAAGACAAGAAAGTTTACAGCATCAAAGGCGATACATATATGTGTTCAGAAATATATTGATGAAATTTCAAAAAGCAGTAATGAATACATGAAACAGAGAATACATGATTTAAAAGACATTAGAACAAGAATTATCAAAAACATATATGGTGAAGGTAAAACTAACTTTGGAAAAATTAATCATACCAATATAGCTGTTGTAAAAGAGCTCACACCTATAGTTGCTACAGTTTTATGTAAAAGATCTGTTCAGGGAGTTTTGGTACAGGATGGAGCTGGATTTTTTTCTCATGGCTCAATTATTCTAAGGAGCAGTGGTACTCCAGTATTAGGAGAAATTGAATTTGAGAAAATATCAGCATATGAAGGTAGCTTTGCTATAGTTGAGTGCTTTTCTGATTTGATAATTGTTAATCCTTCAAATTTAGAAATTGAAAAATATAAAAAACAAATCAATAATAGTAGTGTTATTGATAATAAAAATCAAGGCCAAACGCCTGTTGTAACAACGGATGGTCATTTAGTGAGTGTTTATGCCAATATAAGCAATGTAAAAGATTTTAGTATTACAAAAGCTTTAAATATTGGAGGGATTGGTCTTGTAAGGACGGAATCTTTATATATAAACTACAAAAAAGCACCTGATGAAAAAAGACAATATCTTATATATTCAAAAATTGCAAAAGATATGTCTAAAAAGCCAGTTGTAATAAGGACAGCTGACATTGGAGGAGACAAAATACCTGATTCTTTAGGCATAAATTCTGAATCATTAAAACGAAGTTCAAGAGGGATTAAACGGTCGCTTGAAAAAAAAGAAGAATTTATGGTACAAATAAAATCCATTTTAAGAGCTGCACAGCATGGAAATGTAAAAATTTCCTTTCCTATGGTAAGTACACCTCAGGAAATAAGGGATGCTAAAAATATAATAACAGAAGTTATTGACCAAATAACTCATACAACTAATAATACTGTAAAAAAAATTAGCATAGGAGTTCTAATAGAAACTGCATTGGCGGTGAAAAATTTAGATGATATACTAAAAGAGGTGGATTTTATTAGTATAGGCACTAACGATTTACTGCATCAGATTTGTAAGTTTAATAGAAAGTGTTCGCTTTTGGGTAAAAGATCATATTTAGAACCGGAATTTCTAAAGATTGTACAGTATTGTATAGATAAAGCTCTGGCAAATAATAAAAGAGTAAGTGTATGTGGGGAGATGGCCAGCGATATTGAGGCTGCAGTTCTACTCGTGGGGATGGGAGTGCATGAATTGAGTATGAATCCAGCATCTTGTTTAAATATAGGTAATTTTATAAGGAATATAAGTTTTAAGGAAGCAAAAGGAATAGCAAAAATAGCAGTGGAAAGTGAATCAATTGAACTTGTTAAGGATATGTTATCAAAGTGGATTAAGACATTTAATACTTAAGAAATGTCTTAGAAATAACGCCCTATTTTCAAGGAGAAAACCCCGGTGATTTAGCTGGTTTTGGGTGATGAGAAGTAGTGTGTTTTGAGGTGTGAAAGAATGTTTGATATACAGGAAGAATTAAAAAAAATACCAGAAAACCCCGGTGTTTATATTATGAAAAATAAAGATGGTGAGATTATATATATTGGAAAGGCTGTTGTCTTAAAGAACCGGGTTAAGCAGTACTTTAATTCTTATTCCAATCAAAATCTTAAAGTTCAGGCAATGATTGAGCAGATTTATGAGTTTGAGTGTATAGTAACTGACACAGAAATTGAGGCACTAATACTTGAGTGTAACCTTATTAAAAAGCATAAACCAAAGTATAACATTATGCTAAAAGATGATAAAAACTATCCATTTATAAAGATAACAATAAAAGAAGATTATCCAAGGGTTATTATAACAAGAAAAGTAGAAAAGGATGGTTCTAAATATTTTGGACCGTTTACAAGTGGCAATGCTGTTAAGGAGACTGTTGAAGTTATTAAAAAGCTTTTTCCAATAAAGTCTTGCAATAAAGTTTTTAAAAATAAAAAAGTAAAAGATAGACCCTGTTTGAATTTTCATATACACCAATGTTTAGGTCCATGCCAGGGAAATGTTAGCAGGGAAAAATACAGAGAAGTTATATTGGATATTGTAAAATTACTTGATGGAAATCAGCAAGATATAATAAAAAAATTTGAAAAAGATATGGAGTTTGCATCTCAAAACATAGAGTTTGAAAAAGCAGCTAAATTAAGAGATAAAATAATAAGTTTAAGGCACATAGCTCAAAAGCAGAAGATTGTCAGTGCAGATATGCAGGATCAAGATATTATTGCTTTTGCAAAAGATCAAACTGATTCGTGTATACAGATTTTTTTCATAAGAGCAGGAAAGATTACAGGAAGGAAGCATTTTATTTTTGAAAGAATAAATCATTTAACTGACAGTGAGTTAATGACTTCATTTGTAAAACAATTTTATAGCAGTTCAGAATATATACCAAAAGAAATTGTTATGCAGGTGGATATTGCTGAAAGAGATATTATAGAAGAGTGGCTTTTAAAAAAGAGGACATCTAAGGTCTATATAAAGGTGCCCAAAAAAGGTGAGAAGCTGAGATTGGTTGAAATGGTATATCAAAATGCAATTATCTGTCTTGAGAGTTTTAAAGAGAGGGTGAAAAATGAAAAAAAACTTGCAAAAGAGGGGCTTGAGAAAATATCATTAATTTTAGCTCTTAAAAATTATCCAGAAAGAATAGAGGCCTATGATATATCAAATATGGGTTCGTCTGAAATTGTTGCTTCTATGGTGGTGTTTGAAAATGGATTACCTTCTAAAAAGAACTATAGAAGGTTTAAGATAAAATCAATTGATGGACAAAATGATTATGCAAGTATGCAGGAAGTTATATATAGAAGATTCACTCATGTTAAAAAGCATAAAATCAGAGAAGAAAAAGAAAGCTTTGCAGAGATTCCAAATCTAATACTTGTAGATGGAGGCACAGGACATGTTAATTCTGTAAGAGCTGTTTTAAAAGAACTTAACATTTTAAATATACCTGTAATTGGAATGGTAAAGGACAAAAATCACAGAACGAGAGGACTTACAGGAAAGAATTTTGAATTTGACCTGTCCAGTGATTTTTTATTGTTAAGATTTATAACATCTATACAGGATGAAGCACATAGATTTGCATTAGAGTACAGTAAAAAACTTAGAAAAAAAAGATACTCAGGTTCTGTGTTAGATAATATAGAAGGAATAGGTCAAAAGAGAAAAAAAGCCCTAATAAGGCATTTTGGTTCTTTAAAGAAAATAAAGTTTGCAAGTGTAAGTCAGCTCTCTGAGGTTGAAGGTATCAGCAGAGAACTGGCTAATAACATATATGAATATTTTAAACAATAGGAGTTAAATATAATGGCAGTATATGCAATTTCTGATTTACATCTTTCATATGGTGTAAATAAACCTATGGACATTTTTGGTGACCGATGGGTAAATTATATGGATAAACTTAAAGAGAACTGGGAAAAAACTATTAAAAGAGATGATTATACCCTTATTCCAGGGGACATTTCATGGGCTACTTATTTAGACCAAGCTAAAAAAGATTTTGAGTTTATTGAAAATCTTCCAGGGAGAAAAATTATCTCGAAAGGCAATCATGATTATTGGTGGACCACAATGAGTAAGCTTAAAAAATTTTTAGAAAATAATAACTTTAAAACCATTGATTTTATGCATAATAACAGTTATAATATACAAAGCTTTATTGTATGTGGAGCGAGGGGATGGAAATGTCCTGGAGATGATGGTTTTACTTTGGAGGATAAAAAAATATACGAAAGAGAACTTAACAGACTTGAATTATCTCTAAATAACGTTGATAAGGATGCGAAAAGTGAAGATATTATAGTTATGATGCATTATCCCCCATTTAATTCATCAAAGGAGCCCTCAGGTTTTGTGGAAATAATGAGGGAATATGGTGTGAAAAAGTGTTTATATGGACATCTTCATGGTATTAGTTTTAATAATGCAGTTGAAGGAAAAATTGAAGGGATTGACTTTAAACTTGTATCCTCTGATTATTTAAGCTTTATGCCATTTGATATATCTAAAGATGTAAATGAAAGTTTAAACCATTTATAATGTTTTTATTATGTATAGGTGAATTTTTTTAGATTGTGCTATTGGATTTTCAAAACATATTATGTTATAATGTAATGGCTAATTTGATATACATCTTGAGTCGTTTGTAAATGGGTGCATGTTGATTAAGTGAATGAAAATATGGAAGAAACATTGTTCTTCACATTTAATATATACACTCTTTGTAAATTTACATTTTGAATTTAAATTGATTTATGTTTATTATATATTAATAAAACCAAATAATGGGAGGAAAAGTTTTAAATGAATGTTAAGTTAGAGCAAAAAGAAAAAAATGTTGTAGAGTTAGAAATTGAGGTTGAGGCGGAAAAGTTTGAAGAAGGATTAAAAAAGTCATTTCAAAAGAACGCTAAAAAGTTTAATATACCTGGATTTAGAAAGGGAAAAGCACCTAGAAACATTATAGAAAGATACTACGGACCGGAAGTGCTTTATGAAGATGCTCTAAATGCAGTTTTTCCTGAAGCTTATGAAGAAGCAGTAGAGGAAACTGATATACACCCTGTTGACAGACCTGAATTGGACGTAAAGCAAATAGGTGTAGGTGAAAATTTAATATTTACAGCTAATGTGACTGTTAAACCAGAAGTTGAATTAGGAGAATATAAAGGAATTGAAGTAGAAAAAAAAGAAGTTAATATTAGTGATGAAGATGTGGAAAAAGAAATTGAGAAGGTAGCTGAGAAAAATGCTAGAATGGTAACTGTGGAAGACAGAGGCATACAAGAAGGAGATATAGCAGATATAGATTTCGAAGGTTTTATTGATGGTGAACCTTTTGAAGGTGGTAAAGGAAGTGAATTTACTTTAGAGATTGGTTCTGGAAAGTTTATTCCAGGATTTGAGGAACAACTTATAGGTGCAAGACCTGGAGATGACATTGAGGTTAAAGTTACATTTCCAGAGGATTATAGCAGCGAAGAGTTAGCAGGTAAAGAAGCTTTATTTAAAGTTATAGTAAATGATGTAAAGTTAAAGGAAATGCCTGTAATAGATGATGAATTTGCAAAAGATGTAAGTGAATTTGATACTTTAGATGAATATAAAGAGGACTTAAGAAAGAAACTTACAGAATCGGAAGAACACAAGGCAAAACATGAGTTCGAAGGTCAACTTATAGATAAGATAGTTGACAATGCTTCTGTTGAAATACCAAAGGTGATGGCAGATAAACAGTTAGACATTATGATGCGTGATTTTGATAATAACTTAAGATATCAAGGCTATAGTTTAGAACAGTATTTACAGATGGCACAGATGGATATTAATGTATTTAAAGAGCAGAGTAGAGAAAGAGCAGAAAAGGAAGTTAAAACCCAGCTTGTCTTAGAGAAAATAGGCAAGGAAGAAAATGTTCAAGCATCAGATGAAGAATTTAAAGAGGAAATAGGTAAACTTTCAGAAAAATATCAAAAAGCTCAAGAAGAATTTATGAAACTTTTAAGAGATGACGATATAGAATATATAAAGAGTACAATAATTGCAAGAAAGACTGTGGATATTTTATGTGAGAATGCTAAAGTAAAATAAAAAAGGGTTTAAGTATTAGTATATTTGGGAAAAAATATATAAGATTGATTCAAAACAGGGAGGCAGAACAATGAGTTTAGTACCAGTAGTTGTTGAACAGACGAATCGTGGAGAACGTTCATATGACATTTATTCAAGACTGTTAAAAGATAGAATTATAGTTTTGAGTGAAGAAGTAAATGATGTAACAGCAAGTTTGGTAGTGGCACAAATGCTTTTTTTAGAGGCTGAAGATCCTGATAAGGATATACAGTTATATATAAACAGTCCAGGAGGTTCAGTTACTTCCGGGTTTGCAATATTTGACACTATGCAGTATGTAAAGCCTGATGTATCAACTATATGTGTTGGGCTTGCGGCAAGTATGGGTGCATTTTTACTTGCATCTGGAGCAAAGGGAAAAAGATATGCATTACCTAATAGTGAAATAATGATTCATCAACCATTAGGAGGTGCAAGAGGTCAGGCGACAGATATTAAAATTCATGCAGAATGGATAGTTAAAATTAAAAACAAACTTAATAAAATCCTAAGTGAAAAAACTGGTCAGCCTATCGAGAAAATTGAAAGAGATGTTGAAAGAGATTTCTTTATGGCGGCAGAAGAAGCAAAAACTTATGGAATAGTTGACGAAGTTATGGAAAGAAGAAAATAAATGAGGTGGTAGCGTGTCAAGATATGATGAAAAGAAACAGCTAAAGTGCTCCTTCTGCGGGAAGACTCAAGAACAGGTAAAGAGATTGGTTGCAGGACCAGGTGTGTATATCTGCGATGAGTGTATAGAGCTTTGTTCTGAGATAATTGAAGAAGAATTCGAAGATGCTAGAGTGGATGCAGAGCTTAATGATATACCAAAACCAGCTGAAATAAGGGAAATATTAGATCAATATGTAATAGGTCAGGAGGCGGCCAAGAAGTCTTTGGCTGTTGCTGTTTACAATCATTATAAGAGAATTAATGTAGAAGTAAAAGCTTCTGATGTAGAGCTTCAAAAAAGTAATATTGCTATGTTAGGTCCTACAGGTTCAGGTAAGACACTTTTAGCACAGACTTTAGCAAGGATTTTAAACGTTCCCTTCGCAATAGCTGATGCAACGTCACTTACTGAAGCTGGTTATGTGGGAGAAGATGTTGAAAATATTCTTTTAAAGATTATACAGGCAGCAGACTATGACATTGAGAGAGCAGAAAAGGGAATTATATATATTGATGAAATTGACAAGATTGCGAGAAAGTCTGAAAATCCTTCCATAACAAGAGATGTAAGTGGGGAAGGGGTTCAGCAGGCACTGCTTAAAATTCTTGAAGGAACGGTTGCGTCAGTTCCACCACAGGGTGGAAGAAAGCATCCTCATCAGGAATTTATACAAATAGATACTACAAATATTTTATTTATTTGTGGAGGTGCCTTTGACGGAATTGAAAAAATCATAGAAAATAGAACAGGTAAAAAGTCAATGGGCTTTGGAGCTAAGGTTGAGAGTCGTAAAAAAGATGATGTTGGAGAGATGTTAAAGGATGTATTGCCACAGGATCTTTTAAAGTATGGACTTATTCCTGAGTTTGTTGGAAGGATTCCAGTGCTTGTTTCATTACACTCACTTGACAGAAGTGCTCTTGTGAGGATATTAAAAGAGCCCAAAAATTCACTTGTTAAACAGTTTGAAAAGCTTTTTGATATGGATGATGTTCAGCTGGAGTTTGAAGAAAAAGCTTTAGAGGCTATTGCAGATAAAGCTATTTCTAGAAGCACA
Source organism: Herbivorax alkaliphila (assembly GCF_030848475.1). Taxonomy (GTDB): domain Bacteria; phylum Bacillota; class Clostridia; order Acetivibrionales; family Acetivibrionaceae; genus Herbivorax. The sequence continues at coordinate 10,108 of NZ_JAVDDS010000022.1, read as the reverse complement.
GGTGCAAGAGGTTTAAGGGCTATTTTAGAAGAAATCATGCTGGATGTGATGTATGATATACCTTCTAAAGGTAATGTGGAAAAATGTATCATTAACAAGAAAAGTGTTGAAAAGAAAGGTAGTCCTGAAACAATAATAAATGAAAATAAAAAGTCATCAAAACGTTCAACAAATAAAAAATCAAGAGTTAAAAAAGAGTCAGCTTCTTAAAGGAAGCTGACTTCTTTTTAAAAAGTTCTAATCTTTAAAAATCTCTAAATGCCTTTGGTATCTTTTGGGGATATTTATTTCACTTCCGAATTGAAGCTTGTCCAGTACTTTCGCTATTGCTTTTATGCCATCATTGTAAAAAGCTTCAATTCGCTTTTCTCTATTTTCAATATTTTTATAATTATAAGGAGCAACAAAAGTCCAGTCAGCTCCAGAATTTGTGGCAATTATGCGAAAAAAATCATTAGGTTGACGTTCTTTAAAGCAAGCATTCTTTAGCAATAATAGATGTTCTGCATAGTAATCAATATTTCCCATAATGATAGTGTTGGCATCATGTGATATTAAAATTAATAAAGGATCGTCAACAATTCTAGCTTCTATTACTGACTTTTCATCAGGCATATATTTTATGTCCATAAAAACTTGCTCCTTATTTTTAAATGATTTATCATTACAATAACAGTATTGCTATTGTCAGTCAATCTAATAATTTTTTTAAGGTGCATTAATTTTTTGAATAAAAAAAAAAGCAAAACAAATACTATTTAAAAGAAGTATAATTATGTTTTAACTTAGGGAGGACAAAAAATGGTTACAACAACTCTTTTTATTATACAGTTTTTTTTCTCAATTATAATAGGACTGTATTTTTTAAATTTACTTAAAACACAGCAGGGTAACAAAAATGCAATTGAAAAAGAATCAAAAAAAGAAATGGAAAAATTAAAAAAATTAAAAGATATAAAACTTACAGAGCCTTTATCAGAAAAGACAAGACCCTCTTCTTTAAAGGACATTGTTGGACAAGGTCAGGGGCTTAAAGCATTAAGGGCAGCTCTTTGCGGACCGAATCCTCAGCATGTTTTAATATATGGGCCTCCGGGCATAGGCAAAACAGCAGCAGCAAGAGTTATTTTAGAGGAGGCAAAAAAAATTGAAATATCTCCTTTTAAAAGGGAAGCTAAATTTGTAGAAATGGATGCAACTACAATAAGATTTGATGAAAGGGGAATTGCAGATCCTCTTATAGGTTCTGTTCATGATCCAATATATCAGGGTGCAGGAGCATATGGTGTAGCAGGTGTTCCCCAGCCCAAGCCAGGTGCAGTTACTAAGGCACATGGCGGAATTCTTTTTATAGATGAAATTGGTGAACTTCATCCCGTACAGATGAATAAACTTTTAAAGGTGCTTGAAGATAGAAGAGTTTTTTTAGAGAGCTCTTACTATAGTTCAGAAGATAAAAATACCCCGTCACATATACATGAAATATTTCAAAGGGGATTACCAGCAGATTTTAGGCTGGTTGGGGCTACTACCAGAACTTCAGATGAAATTCCTCCTGCCATAAGGTCACGATGTGTTGAGGTATATTTTAGACCTCTTACTCAAAATGAAATTGTGGAAATAGCCAAAAATGCTGCAAAAAGAGGTGGTTTTGAATTAGAAGAGGAAGGGGATGCTTTAATAGCAAAGTATGCTCAAAATGGAAGAGAGGCTGTTAACATAGTACAAATTGCCGGAGGAGTAAGTCTTGTTGATGGCAGAAACATAATAAAGAGAAAAGATATTGAATGGGTAATAGAGTTTGGACATTATAGTCCGCGGATTGAAAAAAAGGTATTAAAGGATGAACAGATTGGTTGTATAAACGGCCTGGCAGTGTTTGGAAACTGCACAGGTATGGTGGTTGATATTGAAGTGTCTGTGATGAAAGCACTGAGCGGAAAAGGTGAAATAAAGATAACAGGAATAATTGAAGAAGAAGAAATGGATGGAAGAGGACAAAAGCTGAGAAAAACAAGTTCAGCCAAGTCATCTGTTGAAAACGTATTGACGGTTTTGAAAAAGATTCTGCATATTGACCCTAGAGAATACGATATACATTTAAACTTTCCTGGTGGAATACCTATTGATGGCCCTTCAGCAGGGATTGCCATTGCAACTGCAATTTATTCCGCAGTAAAAGAAGTTCCTGTTAGCAGCCAAATTGCCATGACAGGAGAGATTTCAATTAGAGGAAAGGTTAAGCCTGTTGGTGGTGTAGTTGCTAAAGTAGAAGCAGCAAAAAATGCAGGAATAAAAAGAGTGGTAATTGCAAAAGAAAATTGGCAGGAAATGTTTGAAAATTTTGATATAGAAGTAATAGCTGTTGAAGATATATTTGAGGTGATGGGTTTGGTATTTGACTCTAGAAAAGAAGAGAGAGAAAACATACCTCTAAGAAATGATTCTGTGAATGTTTTAAGTGCTTCCCCTGCAAAATAATTTAAAAGAGCAGGGAGAAAAAATATTCATATTAAGGTTTACAAAAGAGTATTTTAATTATAAGATATTTATTGTATGTAGTTTAACTTAAAAAGGGGAGAAAGTGTAATGGGGATAATTGAGGCTATAGTTATAGGTATAATTCAGGGTTTAACAGAGTTTATACCAGTTAGCAGTTCTGGACATATTGTTTTGTGTAATAAACTTTTTGGCATTACTGAGGGAACTGTGACATTTAATGTAGCAGTTCATGTAGCAACTCTTGTAGCAGTGGTATCAGTTTTGTGGCGAGATGTTTTGGAAATGATAAAAAATCCTACTAGTAAATTAACTTTACTGGTTGTTACGGCAACTATACCTATGGGAATTATAGGATTTATATTTAAAGATGTAATTAGAGATTTTTTAGAAACAGGAGTTACTGTTGGATTTGGATTTTTAATAACAGGAACAGTTTTATGGTATGCTGAATATGCAAATAGAAAAGATACAAAAAATAAGAAACTTAAAGAAACCAGTTATTTTGATGCTGTTGTTGTCGGTCTTGCTCAGGTGGTTGCTATGCTTCCGGCAGTGTCAAGATCTGGGTCAACCATAGGGGGATCTTTATTTAGAGGTTTAAATAGGGAATTTGCGTTAAAGTTTTCATTTCTTATGTCCATTCCTGCAATTTTAGGTCCAACAGCTTATGAAGGATATGAAATTGTAAGAGATGGTGGTGAGATGGGAGTAGAGATGGCTCCGTTGATAGTTGGAATGCTGGCAGCTGGTATATCTGGGTATCTGGCAGTTAAGTTTATGCTTAGAGTATTTGCAAAAGCAAGTTTGAGAGTGTTTTCCTATTATGTATATACTTTGGGAGTTTTAGTTTTAATAGATCAGTTGTTTACAAATATATATTTCTAGTTCAACTTGGGGACGGTTCTTGAATTGAATTGACTCGGAGTCAATTCAATTCAAGAACCGTCCCCAAGTTGAACCCTAAAGGTGTGATAATTTTGAATGATATTTTTATACTAGGCATAGAGACAAGCTGTGATGAGACATCAGCGTCAATTGTAAAAAATGGGCGTGAGGTCTTTTCTAATGTTATTTCATCTCAGGTGGATTTTCACAAAAAGTATGGGGGAGTGGTTCCTGAAATAGCATCAAGAAAGCATGTGGAACTGATAATGCCGGTTATTAATCAAGCAATAGAAGAAGCAGATTTAAAATTAAATCAATTAGATGGAATAGCTGTTACCTATGGGCCAGGTCTTGTAGGAGCACTTCTAGTGGGTATTTCCGCTGCAAAGGCTCTTGCATTTACAATGGATAAGCCACTTATCGGGGTACATCATATTGAAGGTCATATTGCAGCTAATTATATTGAACATAAAGAGTTAGAACCTCCTTTTATCTGTCTTGTGGTGTCAGGGGGACACAGTCATATTGTACACGTTGAAGATTATGGTGAATATGAAATTATAGGTAAAACGAGAGATGATGCAGCAGGAGAAGCTTTTGACAAGGTAGCACGTACTCTAGAGATGGGTTATCCTGGTGGTCCATTGGTGGATAAAGCTGCAAAAATTGGAAATCCAAAAGCTGTGAAATTCCCAAGAGTTTATTTTGAAAAGGGAAACCTTGATTTTAGTTTTAGCGGAGTTAAGACGGCGGTGTTAAACTATATTAATATACAAAAGCAAAAAGGTGAAAGTTACAAGATAGAGGATGTGTGTGCAAGTTTTCAATCAGCAGTGGTAGACGTTCTTGTTAATAATCTTATTCGTGGTGCAAAGCTAAAAAACACATCTAAAGTAGCACTTGCAGGGGGAGTTGCGGCTAATTCCTATTTAAGAGAGCAATTATTGAAAGCTTCTGAAGATAACAATTTTAAAGTGTATTATCCCAAACCCTTACTCTGTACAGACAATGCGGCAATGATAGCTTGTTCGGCCTATTATCAATTAATTAAAGGCTCAAAATCAGATTTGCATTTAAATGCTGTTCCAGGATTGAAATTAGGGGAAAAATAAAAGAAATCTGTGGATAACTTTTTTTAAATTATCTAGGGGAAATATTCAATTATCCACAAAAAATTGAGTAAATTTTAATCAGATTGAAAAAATCTGTGGAGAAATATTTAAAAATAATGTTGGTACATTTGTATCATATCTAAAAGTTTATTATATCCACTTATAGTATATATACATAAAGTGTGCGTGCAGCAAAAGCCTGTAACGACAAGGTTTTAGAGAAAAAATATTTTTTGTATAAGTAAAAAAATGCAAGGTTGTTTACGTAAAAAATGCAAAATAAGTTAGGACTAAAGTCCTATTAATTAATCTTGTTAATATGACGAATGCTGTTGAAATTTGAGATGTGAATATTGTGGAAATAATACTTAAATGCAGTTGATGCAAATGGTTGAGGGTGTGGATAAAGCTGTGGATACTGTGGATTAAATAGTGGATATTTCGTAAACAAGCTTTAAAAAAGATGCTAAATATCCGTAGATAGTGTTTAATATATTTGATTTTTAGAAAGGCTGGTTAATCGTTGTGAAGACAGCTTCAAAAGAATATATAATTAATACAGTTTATAGAACCAATACTCTTCCTGTTATATCAAAGTGTAATACTTCATGTATCTTTTGCAGTCACAAGCAAAATCCACAGGAAGTAGAAATATTTAAAGTAGAAAAATTAGATTTAAATGATTTTAGTGAAATAATTGAGTACCTGTCTAAAGACAAAAAAATAGTAATAGGTGAATCGGCTACAAAAATTATTGAGGGAGAGCCATTTTTACATAAAGATATTCTTGAGATATTAAAAATGATAAGAAAAAAGTACAAAAAGACAGTTATTCAAATCACTACTAATGGCATTTTATTGAACGAAAAAATAATAAATACTCTCAAGGAGCTTCAAAATATTGAATTGAATATTTCTGTAAATTGTATAGATGAAGATAAAAGAATCAGAATTTTAGGGTTAAAAGAAAAAGGTAATATAAAAGAAAAAATATTATTGTTAAAAGACAGAATTAAGTATAATGCCAGTGCCGTACTTATGCCTGATGTTTTTGATAAAGATGAAATAGAAGAAATGGTGGAATTTTTAAATGATAACGGTGTAAGTTCGATACGATTTTATATGCAGGGATGTACCCGTAAATCAGGGAATAGTTTCTATTTTTATGATGAATATTTTAAATTATCAAAAACAGTAGAAAGTTTAAAGTCGAAATATAGAGTACCTATTGTATTAGAACCTGCTGTTATAGAAAATCTTGACTGCATAATTGAGGGAGTTATAAAAGATGCCCCGGCATTTAAAGCAGGTATAGTAGAGGGAGACTCAATTGAAAAGGTTGATGGTTTAAAAGTAAAATCAAGGGTAGATGGGTTTAACAAAGTAACAAACAAGAAAAATCCAGAGTTGGTGATAGAAAGGAAAAATGAAAAGATAAATATTGTTATAGAAAAAGAAAAAGGTGAAGTTCCAGGATTTATTGTACTTTATGATATTAATCCAGATACTTTAATCGATATAAATCGTTTAGTGACAACTTATAAAGCACAAAATGTTCTTTTTATGACTTCTGAACTTGCATTTGGAATTTTAAAAAAATTATTTTTTCAAAATGAGATAAACTTCAATTATGAAATTATAAAGGTGAAAAATAAATTTTTTGGAGGAACAATTAAATGTGCCGGACTTTTGACCACTCAGGACATTATTTCTGTTGCAAAAGAATATATAGATAAAAAGGGTGAGCCTGACTTAATAGTTCTTCCACCTATTATGTTTGATAATTATGGGAGAGATCTTACCGGAAGAAAAATATCTGAAGTCGAAAAAGAGCTAAATATAAGTGTTGATACTCCTTTAATTTGAGTATTTCAAAATAGGTTCACTGGTTTTGCCGTAAGACGCCTTCCTTAAGATGGGTGATATAATTTGTAGATGCTAATTTTTTGATGACGAAAACATGCACAGCTACATAGTAGTGAGCTCTGTGCTCATGAATGTTTACTGCCCACCAGAATACATGGTATAGTTGTCCAAAACCTTTACTACATAATTTTGGGTTTCATTAAAAGGGGGAATTCCATTATACTTTGTCACATTACCAGGGCCAGCATTGTAGGCAGCAAGTGCAAGTTTGATGTCTCCTTCAAAAGTGTTTAGCTGATCTTTTAGATATCTTGTTCCACCGTCTATGTTTTGAGAGACATCAAAGGGATCGGTTACATTCAGCCAGTCAGCTGTACCTGGCATCAACTGCATTAGCCCTTGGGCACCTGAGCGTGAAATGGCAGTTGGATTAAAGCTTGATTCTTGTTTCATAACAGCTCTTATAAGGTTTGGATCAACTCCATATTTTTGCGAAGAACTCTGTATATTATCGTCAATCATTTTCATAAGTTCATCCCTGTCATTTGGTATATATGCCATGCTGTTTGCTAAAGAAAGTCTTGCACGTTTAACATCTTGAGTTCTATCATTTCCTTCTTTATCTACAGCTGTAGGTATACTTTCATTCCCTTTTAGTGGATCAAAATCGATAATGTTATTATTTTCGTCAACGTTGTTATTTAAAGTTTCCTGAAAAGTATTGTCATGTGCCCCAGGTCTGTTCATTTTTATGGGAACTCTACTTTGGATTTCATTTAATTTTTGGTTAAAAATCTCGCTTACTCTCAAATTTATCACCCTTTTACATATTATTATTTTAGGCTAATAATTACTCAAAAAAACCTGATAAACTTTTCATAGCTTTTATCGGCAGGATAAAGATATAACATAACATAAAATTTAAGAAACTTCCTTTTTAGATCTTTTTACAAATTTAGAACAGGTTTTTTTCTTTCTGCCATCGTATTCTCTAACAGTGAATAGTTGACATTTGCCTATAGACTTATCTTCAATGCTTTTTGCATCAAACATAATAAAATACTCGCAGTCCTCACAGGTATTAATTTTTCTCTTTATAGATTTAAGAGCAGGTAGATATCTGTGTTTTGAGCAAGTATAATCTGGGGAAACCACTCCTTTTTCAATACATAGAATATCACCGTTTATGTTGATAAAAGTTCCTTTTAAACAATTACTACAGGTTCTTTTTGGTCTCAAACTGTTTTCCTCCTTACTATAGTACTCTATAGATGTTATCTTTAGTAATTGCTTTAGAAATAACTGATTCCCATCCTCCAAAACCCTTTAAATCATCGGGGTCTTTTCTTTGAGAATAGAGCGTTATTTCTAAAGCATTCCTTAGTACGTAATATATTATAACACTATAAGCCTTGGCGTGGAAGGATGTGGGAAATAATCTTTTCTATTTTCATTTTAAAAAACCTGTATTTCATGTATAATGATAGAGATATAATTGATATTTAGGAATGGTGCTTTGAGGAGTTGTGATTATGAAAAAACCAAAAATGTACAGAAAAAGATATATACCTGATGAAATAGTTGATATAACAGGCGATGAGCTTGTTTTTAGAAATGAAGAACTATTAATTACAAAATGGAAACCTATTAGAAAGCGTGATGATATTTCCGGAGGCATATCGTATACATTTTTAAAGGAAGGATATAAGATAAGCAAGTTCTTCGGGCCTTCAGGAGAATTTATATACTGGTATTGTGATATAATTGACGTTAAATATGATAGTGAAAATGATGCCTATACTTTTGTAGATTTGCTTTTAGATGTTAAGATATTGCCGAAAGGAAGTGTTCAAGTTTTAGATGCAGATGAACTTTCATTGGCAATTAAAGAGGATATTATTACAAAAAGGGAGATGTGTATGTCTCTTTCTATATTGGATAAAATACTAAAAATGGCCTATTTAGGAGAGTTTCCACCTGAAATTTGTTTAAAATATAAGTAGTGTTTATAGGAGAAATGGTTATGGATAAACTAATTGATTTACATACTCATTCTGTTGTTTCTGATGGGACTATGACACCTTCAGAGCTTGTAAGACATGGGAAAGAAGTGGGGCTTTCGGCTATGGCTTTGACAGACCACGATACGATAGATGGTATAGAAGAGGCCTTAAGGGAAGCTGAAAAAGTTGAAATTGAAGTTGTAGCAGGTGTTGAGATAAGCGTTGAATTTAATCATTTGAGTGAAATGCATCTGTTGGGATATTTTTTTAAAGGCAGTCATAATAACTTAAAGCCTCTGCTTGAAAAACTTAAAGTCAGCAGAGAAGAGAGAAACCCTAAAATGGTTAAAAAGCTCAATCAACTGGGGTTTGACATCAGTTTAGATGAGGTGAAAATGGAAGCTAAGGGAAAAGTAGTGGCAAGACCTCATATAGCCAGCGTTTTATTGAAAAAAGGATATATCAAAAGCATAAAGGAAGCTTTTGATAAATATATTTCCACTGGGCGGCCTGCATATGTAAAAAAAGAAAGGCTGTTACCTAAAGAAGCTATAAAGGAAATTGCTAGATGTGGTGGGATACCTATTTTGGCACATCCAATTTATTTAAATCTTAAACTAGACAAATTAGATGAATTGTTGTATGAATTAAAAAAATTTGGATTAAAAGGTATTGAAGCATATTATCCGGATAATACTCAATATGATACAGAGAATTTTTTAAAATTGGCTGTAAAGCACAATTTAATACCAACTGGTGGAAGCGATTTTCACGGTGATTTCAAACCTGATATAAAACTTGGAACAGGTAAGGGTAATTTGAATGTCCCTTTTGAATCTTTAGAAAGAATAAAAGAATTAATATGAGGGAGGATTTATGTTATATGAATAAAAAATTTGAAATGATTATAAATGTTTTAATTTATCTTTTAGTATTTATAGGGGCTCAACTTTTGGTTTCAGGGGCTGCTATAATTTTGTACATGCTTGTAAGTATATACAAAGGCGATTTTGAAAGTGACATTGGGCATATTGAAAATGAAATGTATCAAAGTATACCTATTATTTATATTGCATGTTTTATTGTTTCTGTTATAGCTTACCATATAATTTTTAAAAGAAGAAAAAGAAGCATGTTTGAGGCGGGAGGTTTTTCTAAAATAAATATTTACAAGATTTTTATTTTAGCTTTTGTTGGAGTGGCTGCAAATATAACTATAGATTTTGCTTTGGATTATATCAATAATCACTTTAATTTGGAACATGTTTTTTCAGAATATGAAAAAATCATGGAACAAATATTTGCTTCTAGCAATATACCTTTATTGTTATTAAGTATAGGAATACTCTACCCAGTTTTGGAAGAGGTTGTTTTTAGAGGATTTATTTTTAATGAATTAAAAAAGAATATTAGCCTGACAAAAGCCATAGGAATTCAAGCATTTTTGTTTGGACTTTTTCATCTCAACGCTGTTCAGGGAAGCTATGCCTTTTTATTAGGATTGTTATTTGCCTACATATACTTGTGGACAGGGTCAATATGGGCTCCTATTATGTTTCATATAGCTATAAACTCTTATTCAGTTATGTCTATACAGTTTCCAGAATTAATGACGGATAATATAGCATTAGTTATATTATTTGCATTTGTATTTATAATGGGTACACTCTTTATTTACAAGACTAGGAAAAAGGATATAAAATCAGATGAGGATAATCCTAAAATAGATGTTTAAAAATA
>NZ_JAVDDS010000021.1 GCF_030848475.1 Herbivorax alkaliphila | reverse complement strand
TTGAAATTTTGATTATTTTTAAGTTGTGTAAATTTTATGACATTAAATGGATTTCATACAACAACGTTGTAGACCCTTTTCCCATCTACATCAATCCACTCTTTTTTATACTCTTTTTCTTTTCTAAAATCAAATACAATAAGGTATCCTTTATTTAAGCCCTGACTTTCAAGGTATCCATTCAGCTGCTTAAGTCCCTTTTTGTGATATTCTTCTCCATACCATCTTTTTAGTTCTATTACATATTTGTTTTGATTATATGTAAGCAAAATATCCAGCCTTCTCTCCTCGGATATCTGAACTTCTTTTAATGCAAATCCTATACCATTTATAATAGGTCTCAAAAATGCTATAAATAAAAGTCTACCCTCTCTTTCTAAAAAATCCTTATCACGATTGCTATATTCTTCTTTCATCATTTCCTGAAATTTATCTAAAATTTTTGATATATTTAATTCTCCTTCTTTACTAATGAAATTGCTTCTAAAATTATAAGGAGTAAGTCGTTCTCTTTCATCAATTTCAGAAGCCATATATTCATATATTAACTCTTCAAATATTTTATTATGTATAATTCTTCGTCCGTCTTCCTCCCTAAACACACCAAGAATAGTACCTATTTGAGTAATTTCATTATGAGTATTGTATGCAAATTCTTCTCCTAAAATCAGTTGATTAAAGATGCTTTCATATAATTTTGAATTATTTGCAAGATTTTTAATTAAGTCATCTGAGAGTGTTGTTTTTTCATGTACCACTAATTTAACTGCATCTTTGATTCCAGTATTGGTCCAATTTTGACTTAGTTTTTCATGAATTATTTTACATATTTTACTTACTAAAAAAGGATATCCACTTGTAAATTTGTATATTTCTTTACTTATTTCTTCTATATCCATTCCTGTTCTATAGTCTTTTTCATACTCTAAAAGCATTGTTGATATCTCTTTTGAATCAAAGCTCATATCAACATCAAAATCAGATGCAATATTCCAAGGCGAATTATACTTTTTTTCCTCATTAGTTCTAAGCTTAAGTTTTAAATTTTTAACATCATAAACCCCTGCAAGTATTACACTTTTAAATGTACTATCAAATCCCTCTTCTCTATCTAAATATTTATTTCTCAACATACCCAAGAAATGCAAAAACAATTGATTGTTGCTACTTTTATCAACTTCATCAATCATTAAGACAATTTCTTTATCGGTATTTTCAACTAATTCTGTAATCTTCAATGATAAATCTTCTAATTTATTCAATTGATTTTTATTTTCTTCCCATTTATTAATAATATGGTTGTCCAGTCCATTGTGGTGTAAACGTCTAGAAATTAGATTTATAAAAGAACCTATAAAAGCATTTTCTGTTGTAAAGGCATAATCTCCAATTCCTTCAAAGCTAATTTTTAATATTAGATAATTATCTTTTAGTGCTTTATAAATACAGGATAATGTAGTAGTTTTACCATATTGACGTGCCCTGTGGATAGTAAAATACTTCTCTTTCTTTATGAGTTTTATTATTTGATCTAATTTTTTACTTATATCAACCATATAGTGCTTATTTGAAACACATACACCTGTTACATTAAACTCTTTCATTTTTAAATCTGCCTCCATTTTAATTATTTAAGTTTCATCACTATATTATTATATCAATAAAAAATTATCAATTCCACTTTACAATTATCTGACCAGCTTTAAAGAGTAAAAATATTTATAACAGGTAGAGAAAGCAGAAGAGATTACAGTTAAAAACCGTATGGATACAGAAAAAAATTGTTGAAATGAGATGTGGAAATTTAGTCAAGCTTGAACATCAAATTAGGAATTGAAGACAGGAAATATAGTACTTGAAATTGGTAGTTTAGGTGATGTAAAATGAAAGCATATATATGGCTATAAACCTTATGCCTAAGGTACGATAAAAAAACAACAATTTCCATACATTCACATAAATTCTTGCGGAATTTAAAAAGGGAAAGGTTTGTGGCACTATAACTAAATTTGGTGAAGGGGGAAATAAATTGGAGATTGAAAAAGCATATCAAAACAGAGTAAAAGAAGGGGACAGTGAACGCAATAAATTTGCAATAGCATCACTTGTAATATCAATCATTAGCTTGATTTTTAGCCTTATAATGATACCTCAAATAATAGGGTTAATTTTTGCAATATTAGGTATGAAATCTGAAAAAAAAGGTATATCCATTGCAGGGCTGATAATTAGCATAATTGCAATTTTATTGGGGGTTATCGCAATTATAAGTCTTTCAATGTTTTCTGGAATTCTTAGCGATACCCAAATAAGAGCAGACGAAAGAGGTGCAGTAGAAATTCAAAGTGCAATTGTTCAATATATTGAGGATTCTGGAGATATTGAATTAAAATTTGGAGAAAATCAGTCACCGACTGTTAAAAAAGTGATATCAAATCTTCAAGATGTGACAATTGTAAATGGACAGGAGTTTGGTCCATATTTAGAATCAAGTGAAGAAAGTGAGTTTGAACTAATGCATCCTGATCATAAAGGGTGGGAGATTTTTGTAAATGAAACTAATGCTACGGTAGAAGTAAAACCTTCAGAGTTAGGGGATATGGTATTAATACAGTAAGGAATGCCTTAGAAATAACTTCGTATTCTCAAGGAGAAAAACCCGATGATTTAATCTTTATTTATTTGAGGATTTGTTGTAAAATAGATTCATAAGATCAATTTCCTTATGCTAGCCTATATGGTTAGGTAGTATGGTAGGTATTGAAATTTATAGTTGGAGGACGGAAGGATGGATTTGGCAATAAAAATTGTTTTTCTTGGGCTTTTTGCTGTTAGTATGATTGGTATAGGCATTTACAGCAAAAAGAAAGTAAACAATGTACAGGATTTTTTATTTGGCGGAAGACAGATGGGACCTTGGATTAGTGCGTTTTCTTATGGAACTGCTTATTTTTCGGCAGTTATTTTTATTGGCTATGCAGGAAGAAGTGGTTGGGAGCATGGTATTTCAGCTACATGGATAGGCATAGGCAATGCAATTATTGGATGCCTTTTGGCGTGGTTTGTTCTTGCTAAGAGGACTCGAAAAATGACTCATGAGTTAAATGCTTCTACAATGCCTGAGTTTTTTGAAAAAAGATATAACAGTAAGGCAATTAAAATAGTTACATCAATAATTATATTTTTCTTTTTAGTACCCTATTCAGCTTCAGTGTACCAAGGTTTAAGTTATCTTTTTGTTACAACAATAGGTGATCCTTTGGGGATTTCTTTTGAAATGTGTATGCTTGCGATGGCTGTACTTACTGGAGTATATCTTCTTTTAGGGGGGTATGTTGCAACTGCAATAAATGATTTTATTCAGGGAATTATTATGATAATAGGTCTTTTGTTGATGGTTTTCTTTGTGATAAATCACCCTAATGTTGGTGGACTTAGTGAAGGTATTTCAAGATTGTCCACTGTTCCGCAAATAGGAGATGAACTGACAAGTACATTTGGGCCTAATCCAATAAATCTTATATCCCTGATTATTCTAACAAGTGTAGGTGCTTGGGGACTTCCTCAGATGGTGCATAGATTTTATGCAATACGTGATGAGGATGCAATTAAAAAGGGAACAATAGTATCTACTGTGTTTGCAACGGTAATTGCAGGAGGAGCTTATTTTATTGGAGTTTTTGGCAGGTTGTTTGTTGATAGTTCCGAATTGATGGTTGGTGGAAGGATAGCCATTGACAATGTTATACCTATGATGCTTGAAAGAGCTTTGCCAAGCTATTTGATGGGAATAATTATTGTTTTGGTTCTTTCAGCTTCTATGTCAACACTTGCATCATTGGTGCTTGTTTCAAGTTCTTCAATTTCTTTGGACTTGATAAAAGGAACTTTTTTTAAAAACATGAAGAAGGAAAAAGTTATGATAGTTATGAGGCTTTTATGTGCAGTATTTATTGCACTATCTTATATTGTAGCCACAATACCAAGTGCTATTTTAACTCTTATGTCTTTTTCATGGGGAACGGTTGCAGGATCTTTTTTAGCTCCATTTTTATATGGTCTGTACTGGAAAGGAACTACAAAATCAGGTGCTTGGGCTGGTATAATAACTGGGTTTTCCTGTTCAGTAGGTGGAGCAATTATTTTTGGAATGAATGCAGCATATGCTCCTAATATAGGGGTTGTTGCCATGATGGCATCTTTAGTGGCAGTTCCTGTGGTAAGTTTGGTTACAGCTAAGTTGCCAAAAGCACATTTGGAAAATGTATTTAAATTAAAAAAGGTGGATGGAGAATTGGATATAGGAGCCTAAATATTTTTAAAAGAGGTAAGACGTGCTTTAGAAATATTCAGAGGGCTCTTAGGATGATATTAGAAATATGAAATTATTAAAAAGAAAAAGCGCAGGTTACAGCGTGAAGTATCTAAAAAACATAAGAAAGGGGGAAGTTACGTTAAAACAAGTAACATTATAAGACTTGAAAAACAAATAAAAGGATTTGAAATTGTCTTTAGAAAAGTAGATGCGATGAACGAGGAAGTAGAAATGGACTTTTATAATGTTTTTTAAAGTTTTATAGGTTTTGCGTAACGGTAAAGGTATGCAGTACTGGAATCCTACGTACGAATGTATGTCCAGAGAAGAAATGACTAGAGTTCAGACAGAAAGACTTATAAATACTGTTAAGAGGGTATTTCATAACGTCCCTTTTTACAGGCAAAAAATGCAAGAAAAAGGTGTTGAACCAGGGGATATAAAGACTTTGGATGATTTAAGTAAATTGCCATTTACTTACAAGCAGGATTTGAGGGACACGTATCCATATGGACTTTTTGCAACACCACTTAGTGAAATAGTAAGAATTCATGCCTCTTCAGGAACTACTGGAAGACAGACAGTTGTTGGTTATACAAGGAGAGATATTGATACATGGGCTGAGGTTATGGCTAGAACTCTATCTAATGCAGGTGCTAACATGCATTCATTTATTCAGGTAGCCTACGGATATGGTTTGTTTACAGGAGGTCTTGGGGCTCATTATGGAGCAGAAAGAATAGGTGCTTCTGTTATTCCTATCTCAGGTGGAAATACAAAAAGACAGCTTCAGATAATGAAGGATTTTGGAACTACTCTTTTGGCATGTACACCTTCATATGCATTGTTTATGGCAGAGGTAATGGAAGAGCAGGGAATTAAAAGAGAAGATTTAAAACTTAAAGCAGGTGTATTTGGTGCAGAACCATGGTCTGATAATATGAGAAAAGAAATTGAAGAAAGACTTGGAATACTTGCAATTGATATATATGGGTTAAGTGAAATAATAGGACCTGGTGTTGCAAGTGAGTGTGAATGTCAGTGTGGACTTCATATACCAGAGGATCATTTTATTCCTGAGATTATTGATCCTGTAACAGAAGAAGTTCTTCCACCGGGGTCAAAAGGAGAAATTGTATTTACTACAGTCACAAAAGAAGGATTACCATTAATTAGATATAGAACAAGAGATATTTCTAAATTGAATTATGAAAAGTGTGATTGTGGAAGGACTGCTGTTAGAATGAGCAAGGTATCTGGAAGAACCGATGATATGCTTATAATAAGAGGAGTAAATGTATTTCCTTCACAGATTGAAAGTGTACTTTTAGAGATTGGAGAAACAGCACCACATTACTTACTAATAGTTGACAGAGAAGGAAATCTTGATTCTTTGGAAGTATGGGTTGAAATGACTCAAACTATGTTCTCTGATGAGGTTAAAAAAGTAGAAGAAATTGAAAAGAAAATACGCAGAGAAATAGAAGGTACACTTGGAATAAGTGCAAAAGTTAAACTGGTTGAACCTAAAACTATTGAAAGAAGTGAAGGAAAGGCAAAGCGTGTAATAGATAAGAGAAAGATGTAAAAACAACTTCTGGGAGGGATAGGATATGCATGTAAAGCAAATATCAGTTTTTTTAGAAAACAAATCAGGAAGACTTGCTGAAGTTACAAAAGTTCTTGGAGAAAATAATATTGATATCAGTGCATTATCTATAGCTGATACTACAGATTTTGGGATTTTAAGGCTTATAGTAAATGAGCCAGAAAAGGCAGAAAAGGTCTTGAAGGAAAGTGAATTTACTGTAAGTTCTACAAGTGTTATTGCTATTGGTGTTGAGGATAAGCCAGGAGGACTTTCAAGGGCTTTAGACATATTAGATGCTGAGTCTATCGCAATAGAGTATATGTATGCTTTTGTTGGTAAGAAATCAGATCAGGCACTTGTTATATTGAGAGTTGAAGACTCTTCAAAAGCAGTCGATGTTCTAACCCAAAAAGATATAAAAGTTCTTTCCGCCGACAAGGTGTATAAATTATAGTAAAGAAAAACTTTTGCCGGGTTAACGTCAATTAAAAGTAAATATATTCAAGCTAAAGTTAGCACATAAAAATAAGGTGGAGATTATATTCTACCTTATTTTTTTTCTTATTATGTTTGTACCAATATCAGTTCCATTATTTCATGACGGACGTTAGTTAGAATGAAAAAAATCATCAATATATGAAAAAACTTAATCGAATGAGTTTTTCGTAAGGAAGGTAATGATGGCAATACCTTCCTTAAATATATTATTAAACTGGCAAATCTCGTTTGTTGAATATTGATATTCCAGCAATGTAGAGAAAAGCTGCAATAAGCACAAATGTAGCCATTCCAATATAGGCAAAGTTGCTGCCTTCAATAAGTTTGTCTGGATTGAAAAGTGCATATAGTGATAAATTCTTAATCCAGGTTAATTTTTCGTCTACACCTCCTAGCATCTGGAGTACTAAAAAGCCTACTGGAATTCCTACTCCAATGCTAAGACTTAACTTACTTTCGTTAGATATACAGGATGCAAAAAAGCCAATACCTCCAATTGCATAGTACATTAAAAGAGCATAAACATTTAGCACAATAAATTTACCTATATCCAAAAGACCTGGAAACATAGTCTGAGAAATAACTATGGCAAAGGAAGTTGTTACAGTGAAAAACAGCGTTATTGAAGTTAATCCGAATACAGCTTGAGTAAGAGCAATTTTAATTCGTGAATTTGGAGTAGAGAGCAAATACGCCATGCTGCCCTTGTCAACATGTGCAGCAATCATACGGTGATTGATGACAATTGAGAGCACCATGGGAAAAAGAAGCACCAAAAAACCATACATATAGCTACTAATAAAGGTTAAAAGTGTTGAACCAAATTCATCAAAACCAAATGCTCTTATCATGCTTTCAGGAAGCATATCTAGCATTTCGTCAAGAGCTTCTGTTCCTTCTGGGTCAAACATTGCAATTATAGTTGCAAAATAAAAGCAAAAAATACAGGTTAATACTATCCATATAAATCTATTTGTTTTCATATTTGTTTTAAATAAAGTCCAAGACATTTAATTTTCCTCCTTACTGTAATAACGTATAAATATTTGTTCTAAAGTCTGTGAGGATGTATCTAAGTCTTTAACATGACATTGGGTAAGTGTTTCAAATAATTTTTGATAATTATTACTTATAAAAATTTCTAAACTGTTTTCATCAATGATGTTATACTCTAATCCACTGGATTTAATTTTCTCTATGTCAGAATCATTTGATACAGTTACAAAATAACTTTTCTTAAGAGATGATTTTAAAGCTGATATATTTTCTATAGCTACAATTCTGCCCTCACGTATAATTGCAACACGCTCACAGGTGCGGTCAACTTCATCAAATATGTGAGAGGACATTAGAATTGTCTTTTTACGTTTCTTTTCTTCTTTTATCAATTGTACAAAACGACGCTGCATAAGAGGATCTAGACCGCTGGTGGGTTCATCTAAAATGATAATTTCAGGATCGTGCATAAAGGCAGTTATAAGACCAACTTTTTGTTTCATACCCTTTGACATTTTACGGATTTTACGGTCGCTTTCTAATTCAAAAAGTTCAATTAAATAATCCCTTCTTTTAATGCTGTCTTTGCCTCTCATATCAGCTATGAAATTCATAAATTGCAGACCTGTCATATTGTCAAAAAAAGCTATTTCACCTGGAACATAGCCGAGAATTTTTTGTATATGTGAAGCTTTTTCACGACAGTCAAGTCCTTTAATGCTACAGCTTCCTTTTGTCGGATTTGTAAATCCTAAAAGGTTTCTGATTGTGGTGGTTTTACCTGCACCATTAGGTCCTAAAAAACCAAAAACCTCACCTTTTTCCACTTTAAAATCAACATCAAAAACACCTTTTCCATTAGAATAAACTTTTGAGAGTTCTTTTACTTCTATCATTACATCAACTCCTTTTAAAGAATAACTTTTAAATTAAATAGAGAGATTTTTCAATTTAAAACAGTATAAAAAACACCAACACAGTAAAAAATGAACTTTTAAACTTAATAAGTTCATAATACACTTTTGTTATTATTTTGTCAATAGAATTTTGAACTTTATGATTGAATTAGTTCAAAAACTTTGGTATTATAAGATATGCTGGAGGTAATGAAATATGAATGGATTTGATAAACGTAAAAAAGAGAAAATGAAATGTATCATAGATACAGCATTTGATATGTTTAATGATTATGGAATAAATAATGTGAAAATTGTAGATGTGGCTAAAAAAGCTAACGTTTCAAAAGTTACCATTTATAACTACTTTGGGAGCAAAGAAGAGCTTGTAAAACAAGTATTTTTTGATTTTGTAGATAAAAATTTAGAAAAAATAAAAAAACTTATGGAAAGTGAATTGAATTTTAAAGAAAAGCTTGAAAGATTTTATGATTTTAAAATGGATATTGCAAGAAATCTAAGTGGAAAGTTTTTTAATTATATCATCAACTCTTATTCAATTATGCAGGAATACACAGGCGATTATTATGAAAAAAAGTTAAAACCTGTTTTTATGTCTCTTGTTGTGCAGGGTAAAAAAGAAGGTGACATAGATAAAAACCTTTCAAATGAAGCTATTTTAATTTATATTGAAGCTTTTAAAGGCATTTTATCAAAACCTATGGATACAAATTTAAGAGTTGATTTAGGAAAATTATTTTATTATGGATTTAAAGGAAAGTAAAACGTATTTTAAATTTTGGAAAGGATGTTTTTATGATAGAAAAAAAAGAGCCTCTAGCTCATAGAATGAAACCTAAGACATTGGAAGAATTTTTTGGACAAGAGGAAATAGTGGGAAAGGGGAAGCTTTTATACAGAATGATAAAAGCAGATAGAATAAAATCAGTTATATTTTTTGGCCCGCCTGGTACGGGAAAAACCTCTCTTGCAAGGGTCATTGCAAATGTTACAAAATCTAACTTTGAAAAGTTAAATGCTGTTACCTCTGGAGTTTCTGATATAAAGAGAATTGTTGCAGATACAAAAAACCCTATCTTTAATCAAAGTGGTAAAACAGTATTGTTTATTGACGAGATACATAGGTTTAATAAAGCCCAACAGGATGCTCTTCTTCCGTTTGTAGAAGATGGTACAATAATTCTTGTAGGTGCCACAACTGAAAATCCATATTTTGAAGTAAATAAAGCATTAATTTCTAGATCCTCTGTTTTTATGTTAAAGCCATTGGAAAAAGAGGCAATTTTAAAAATAATAAAACATGCAATAAAAGATAAGGAACGAGGATTGGGAAAACTTGATATTATTATAGATGATGATGTTTTGAATTTTCTTTCAGAAGTATCAAGTGGTGATGCTAGGATTGCTCTAAATGCCATTGAGCTTTCTGTTTTAACGTCTTCTATGAATGCTGATGGAAAGTTTTATATTGATATGGATTTGATACAGGAATGTGTAGGTAAAAAAGCTGTAAGATTTGATAAATCTGGAGAAGGGCATTATGACAATATCAGTGCATTTATTAAATCTATGAGGGGAAGTGACCCGGATGCTACTGTATTTTATCTTGCAAGAGCTCTTTATGCAGGTGAAGATGTTATGTTTTTAGCAAGAAGGATAATAATATGTGCATCTGAAGATGTTGGCATGGCAAATCCTATGGCACTACAAATTGCTGTCTCAGCAGCTCAGGCTGTGCATATGATTGGAATGCCAGAAGCTAGAATAATACTTTCGCAGGCGGCTGTAGCTGTTGCTACAAGTCCTAAGTCAAATTCATCATATTTAGCAATAGACAAGGCTCTAAGTGATGTGGAAAATAAAAGAACTGGGGAAGTTCCTATGCATCTAAGAAATGCACCGGCAAAAGGAATGAAAGATTTAGGATACGGAAAAGGGTATAAATATGCCCACAATTATGCTGATAATATAGTGGAACAAGAATATTTGCCTAAAGAAATGATAGGTACAGTTTATTATAATCCTACAGAAAATGGATACGAAACAAAAGTTAAAGAGTGGCTGTCAAAGAGAAAAAAGAAAAAATGAATGATGTTTGTTGTCATGCACTTTCTAAATATATTTTGAATATTATTAGAAATAAGCTAATAATTAAAAAAATTTAGGAGGGGACAATGAATAAAGAATTGCAGGCATGGGCAGATAAAAACATTACTTTTGTTGGAAATTCTAATACTAACAGGTCAAGTAGAAGAGGGCAGGTTCCTGAAATGATTGTTAATCATATCTCAGAAGGAACAATATCAAGTGTGATAAACTGGTTTACTAATGAGGGCAATGACGTAAGTTCATCTCATTTTGCAGTTGACAGAGAGGGAAAGGTATATCAATTTGTAGATATTGAAGATAGTGCATGGGCAAATGGTTTAACTGGTGGTATAGAAAATGCAACTTCTAGTCTAGTGCTTAAAAAAGGAGAATCAATTAGTCCTAATTGGTATTCTGTAAGCGTAGAGCATGAAGGATTTTATAGTGAAACTAAGGGAGAATTGACTGCTGCCCAATTAGAGTCTAGTAAAATACTTCACCACTACATAATAGAATATGTTTATGATAAATTCAATTTTAGAATAGAACCTACAAGAGAAAGAATTATAGGTCATAATGAGGTAAATAAGATAGACAGAGTAAACTGTCCGGGAGAACTTTTTCCCTTTGATGAAATTATAAACTACTTACAAAGCAACACAGAACGCTTTTTGGACTTACATGGTCACTGGGCAGAAGATCTGATAATAAAGGCTCATCAGGAAGGTTGGGTAAAAGGATACCCAGATGGAACATTTAGACCAGATAAGCCTGTTACCAGGGCAGAAGTTGTGGCAATGATATCAGAGAAGTAGAGTTAGTAATGACTTAGTTATTCTTCATCATCTTCTTCATATATTTCTTCTTCAGTCCACCAGCCATCCCAGTAGTTATTTTTTGGGTTACAATAGCCCATGAGATATTTGCAGTATTCAAAGGGCATATCAAAAGCTTTTTCAATGTCAAGCCTAGAGCCGCTAATTAAGATAGTGTCTTTGGCTGGCTTGGCATTTGATTCTATAAACCATGGATGGTGATTTTTATCTATTGCAATATCAATTCCTATCTCACCAAAGTTTCCATATTCTTTTTCAAGTATTTTTATAGAAGTAAAGGTTAACTTTAATATGTCTGACCTTATACTTTCTACTTGATCTTTATGATATTTTAAAATATCATAAAAAGCGTTTTCAAAAGTGTAAACTCTAGCACCACTTCTTGTACTTGTTATTGGACAGTCATTTATTGCAAAACGGACTGGTATACTGGTTATCTGCCACTTTCCACTAATGTCCTTTTGAGCCAAAACACGCAAATCTATCTTATTATCTTTATAAGTCAACACATCTATTCCCTGTTGAATTATGAAATTATTATCTTTAAGTTCTTTATTTATTAATAACTCCAGTTCATTTATTGACTTTGCATATTCTTTTACATATCCAGTTGAAAAGTATGAGCATTCACAAAGAGACTCACCTTTTTTTCTTACTCTTATAATACCTTTTCCTGTACTTCCTCTAAGTTTTTTTAAGTATATTACCGAGTGTTTTTCCAGCATATAAGATATATTATTTGTATTTTTATTACAGGAAATAGTTTCAGGAATATGAGGAAGCATTTCTTGATATTTTGATAGACTTTCATGCAAATCCAGTTTATCAAAGTAGTGTTGAGCGTTAACTTTCTTTATATGGGATATTTTTTTTCTTAAAAAGTTTGCTTTGATTCGACCTTTGCGGCTAAAACCTCCTCCTCTGTCATATAAAATATCAGGAGAAGGCATAATCTTTTTTTCCCACTCATGTGTTTTAGGATTAAAACACATAGCATTAACAGTGTCGTTTAAAAAGTTTGTACTATCTATAGAAAAGAAATATAAAGCTACTTTAGATTTCATTGCAGAATGAATCATTTCAGCTGTTTTTATGGTAGGTCTACCTCTTTTAAGGTATCTAAGTGCTTTAGCATTTATAAATACACCTACTAAAGGACCTAATTTTAAATCTCCTTCTTCTAGCTTTGATAAAATTTTAGTACCTTCATATATATTTAAATTTTCGATAACATCACTGGATAATTCAATTAAATCTTTTTTTTCTCCGGGAATAAATTTAACAGGAAACTTTTTTTGTCCAAAGGTTATTGTTGTATTAGTATAATTTTTTAGTTTATCAATAAATTCATTGGGAACTATTGCTGTTCTAGCGGGGATGTTTTTTTCTGATTTTATTATTATAGTTGTTTTTATATATTTTTTTGAATTCATTTTTTATCACCTTCATAATTGTTTTCTTGATAATATTATATGGAAGTAAGTTCTTTTGTGTTAACATAATATATTGACAATTCACTTAACTTTGTTAGCAAACTTAATCTTTAAAGAATAGTATATATAAAACATTAAAAAGAAGGTGAATTCATGTTTCCTATTAGTGATAATCAGTGGATAATTTATACCAGTGAAGGTATGCCTATAATTGCACCTGCTAATGATGTCAATCCATGTGCTACAGATATAGTTGGAAATGTTACTTTTCCTTCCCTGTATTATTTTCTAAATCCTATAGGAGAAGAAGGAAGAGACATTTGTTTTAGAATGAGACTAAATCA
The DNA here is from genome assembly GCF_030848475.1 of Herbivorax alkaliphila. Classification (GTDB taxonomy): domain Bacteria; phylum Bacillota; class Clostridia; order Acetivibrionales; family Acetivibrionaceae; genus Herbivorax. The sequence goes on along the minus strand of NZ_JAVDDS010000021.1, from coordinate 53,587 downwards.
GTCACCATTAAGAGCACAAGATAGATTTTTTCCGTTTGCATGGGGCGTGGAACTGGTTTTTGCAGGAGGATTAAATTATACAGTTTTTATAAACTCAAGGGGTGCTGCTGATATGCTGCAGGTTATTAATCCCTTTGGAAGTCTTGTGTATAATGTTCCAATAGTATTAGGAGATAATGTAAGGGTCATAAGAGCAGATTCAGAATTTCCCTGTGCGGTAAATCCAGATCCAGACTTTTTCTTAGACTTTAAAGTGCCAATTTCATCCTTTCAGCAATTAAATCTTGATACTTCAGTTTATAGATTTTGTTACTTTACAGCAACACAGGATCAAAGTCAGAGAAAAGAGTATCTGTGCGGAGATTTGGTAAATATGCCTCAAATGACCCTTTTAACAGTTGAAAAAGAAATAGTAAGTGGACCTTTGACAATAGATAAAGGCGTTTTAGCAACATGGGTTTTAAAGTTGACTATAACCAATACCACATCAGTTGATGCCATAAATGTTGTTTTAGAAGATACAATAAATAGTGACATTGCAAATACTCTATCAATTTCTTTAAATGCTACATTGGGAACTGCCTCCTATTCTGCTCCTAAAGTTATATGGAATGTAGGAAATATAGAGGGCTTAAGCAGCGAGAGCATTGAAATTACCATTACTGCTAAATTTGACAGTCAAGGACATAAGATACTAGATAGTGCTATTGCAGAAGGAATTAATACAACACCAGCAGGGCCTGTTGCAGACTCTGGAATTGTTGTAACAGAACCAGATGCTCCTGTATTCACATTGACAAAATCTCTTACAGGTCCGTTAGAAATTGATCAGGCAGTGATGGGAAGCTGGACTGTTGAATTGACAGTTGAAAATGTATCAAATGTTACTGTAGAAAATTTAGTGGTGTATGACCAATTAAACAACCAGCTTAAGAATTTAAGTGTGAATTTAAGTGCTTCTACTGGATCGGCAAGTATTGTGGATTATGATATAACGTGGGAAGTTGGAAATTTAAATCCAGGGCAGCAAGAAACTTTGACCATTGAGGTGGAAGGGATTTTTTATTTACCAGGACAGAAGACTTTTAATATAGCCAAAGGTACATCGGATAATGCTCCAGAGGTAGATTCAGTACATGATAAATTTGTTGTTGTCAATATGGTGATGGCAGAGCTTTCAATTATAAAAAATATAGTGTCAGGGCCTGTGAGTCCTCAAACCATTGATGTAGATACTGAATATACATGGGTTTTTGAAATTACAGTTACAAATATTACCCAAACCAATATAACGGCAGAAAATGTTGTGGTAACGGATGTACTAAATAGTGAACTTGGAATTATTGCTCCAGAATCAGTGGTTTTATCAAAAGGTTCTTATATTTATGATGCCGGCACTTCTACATTAACATGGGAGGTAGGAAGTATCGATCAGGGAGATTCTGAGACAATTACAGTGGAGATTACAGGGGAATTTACTTCACCTGGATTTAAATTTACAAATTTCGCCAATGCATCTGCTGACAACGCATTGGCGGCAGGACCAGTACTTGATAAAGGGGTAATGGTAAGTGTACCGCTATCTTTTGTACAAATTACAAAGGGCATTATAGAAGGACCGCTTATAAGTAAAGTATGCCAAAATGAAAGGTGGAAATTACTTATTGAAATAAGTAATTTATCACAGATTAAGGCATTTAATGTAGTTGTTATGGATCAATTAAATGGTGAACTATTGTTAGAAGAGGGTTTTCCAAGTATAAATGTGACAAAGGGAGACGTTTCAATAGATTTTGAACAAGGAAGTATTATGTGGGATGTAGGGCATTTAGAAGCTGGTGAGACAGAACAAATGGAAATAAATCTTTTGGGTTATTTTGTAAATGAGGGATTACAGGTAATTAATACAGCTATGGCATCAGGGGGAAATGTAAACCCTACAGAATTAGTATCTGATGAGGGAGTGGAAGTTAAACCAATATATCACCATGAAAAGACAGGTTTATACGGAAAAGTGGTTGATGCCTCTACAGGGATGCTACTTAATGATGTTAAAGTAAATATTTATGACAGTACATGTAAAATTATAGAACAAAAAATATTAAATGGCGAATATTTTTTAAATTTGCTGCCGGGAATTTATACTGTAGAATTCATAAAAGAGGGATATCATAAAAAATTTATATTACCAGTGCTTTTTACAGATATACCAATAAGACATGATGTGTTTTTAAATTCTGTAGAAAGAAATGTGGGTTTTAAAGATTTTCAGAAAATTTTCAGAAAGAATATTGATTTGTTTGCAGCTATTATAAAGGAGAGAATACATGCAGAAATAGTTTTTGCAAATGTTTCAGGTATTAATAAAAACTTTGATGTTGAGGATGTAAGCGATGTCATAGACAAATTAAGTTTTAGCGTTTGTGGGAAAAAACTTAGACTTAAAATTTTAATAGAGAAAAACATAGTATACAAACATAATGGCAATAAAAACATGATAAGTTTTTTAAAGGAGATATATGGGTGCATACCTTTAGAGGGGAATTTTGTCGATTATATTTTTGAAAAAAATTATAAAATTACTGATAAAAAGTTTTGCTCTGACCAATGCAATTTATATAATTTTGCTACTATTAAATTCAAAGGTTATTTTATTGAGAGGGGTGACGTATTAATTTCAGATAAAGAATAAATATCATAATTTTATATATTATTAATATCATAATTATATAATAGACATTCATGGTATACCAAAGCTAATAGGGTTAAAGGGTGGAAGTCATTTTGATATAAAATAGTATTTTAAAAAGGTATGTGTATCTATATGAAAATAATGGCCAATGTAGTAGCTGGAAGGTATGTTATAGAAAAAGAGTTAATGCTTCACAAAGAACTAAAAAGAGACATGTATAAAGATAGAATTATAAATAATATAGTTCTTTGTGAAGCAAGAAATATAAAAGATAACTCTTATTATATAAGCAAAAAAATAAATATAAAGATTACCTTTGACCTTGTAATAGTATACGAATACATTGAAGGAAAAGGGTTTAAAAGAGAGTATGATATTATATCAGAAAAGATAAAGAAAAATTATCAATTTGAACAAGAAATGTATGATGCGGTTATAGAGACTGATTTAGATGTTAAGATTTTAAATCGTTTAAAAAATGTAAATTATTTGACAGATATAGATTTACATATTAATGAATTTTCCATATCAATTTATTGTACAATTGAAAGTTTTTTACTTCAAGAAAATGAGATATATGTAGAAGAGGGAAATTTGGTTACTAAAAATAGCATTAAAATCAATGACAAATTTCAAAGTAGATTTAATTTGAAAGCTGATAACAGCTTAATAGATAATGTGACAGGAAGTTTGATACAAGCTGAAATGAGTCTTTTTGATGTTGTAGAAAAGGCTACAAATCTTCATAATAGCAATAGTAATCTTCAAACAAAACTAAAAACTAGGGAAAATCAGGTGAATGTCCTTAAAAATAATGTTTATGAACTTAAAAAAGAAAATGAAAAAAACAAGTTGTTTTTAGACAAATCAGCTGAAAAAACAGAAAAATTAAAAAAAGAAATAATAGAAAAAAATAGAATAATAAATGGACTCGAGGAAGAAGTTGATTTAGAGAAACAAAGATATAAAGAGGCTTTAAGTCAAAAAGAAAAGGTTGAAAAATTATTATTTCAAAGTCACAAAAAAGGAATTTTTAATAGAGTTAAATCTAAAATTCGAAGCATTATATAAGAGGTTCATTTCATTTTGGCTTTCCCCATAAAGGCTTGTATACATTTTTATACAAGCTAATTTATCAAAATAATGTATAACCATTTTTTCTATATTTCATATATTGTATTATAACTTCAAAAAAAGGTGATTATTTATGAAAAAAAGTAATGAGTTTAAAAGCGGCTGGATACCTATTGTTCGGGAGACATCGGATAATAATATATCATCAGGTAAGTTATTGTCAAAATCAAATAAAAGTTCAAAAATTCAAACAATTTATAATAGTACAAAAACAAATAATTGTGAAAAAAAAACAGTGGAAAAAGAAGATAAAGGGTTTGATTTATTAGATGAAAAATATAAAAAATTAATTAATGACTATACTGAATTAAAAGCTAATGTTTTAGGGCTTAAGAAAAATATAAAAGAACTCAATGAAAATATAGAAAAAGTAATAAATACAGAGTCCTCAAAAGTATTATATGAAACAGAAAAATTTAAGTGGGAAGTAACCAAAAGGTTAGAGGAATTAAAACATTTGATGATGGTGCTGTCAAAAGAATCAGAAGAAGATAAAAACAATAATAAAGATGCGGGTATAAAAAAGATATTTAAAAACATTGGTATAAAATAAGGGTTGAAGTTTTTGTATATATTATGGTACCAAACTATTATCAGTTACATATGCTATATTAGTAAATCTATTATTTAGTTAATAGCTTAAGTCTTAATACATGCGTAACAATTTAAAAAATGTTAACTAAATAAGTCATTGAACGACTGATTATCGATTGAAAGGTGGTAATATTATGGATGAAGCAAAAAGAGAATTACCTGACACTCAACCACTTGATCTTTTTGTCAAGCGAGTTTTAGCAAAGAAAGTTCTTACAAATCTACAGCAATTATTTCAAGAAAAATACACAAATGCTGAAAATGGAGAAGGTACCGGAGAAAAAGCTCCTCTTAAACTTTATATAATTAACAGACAGAATGAAGAAGAAGTACCAGTAAAATGTTTGAGATTGTGTAAGCGTGTTATAGCTGAGAAGTATCCACAAAACACTTTAATTTGTACATCAAAATCAAAAGTTATATTGAGATTCCAGCTTGTATTATTAGTTGAATATGAAGACAATACATTTGAAGTTTTGACTCTTCCAAATGATTTGTCTAGCTTTAATCAATACAATCCAGAAGTTACAAAAGCATTTGTTGAGGATACTGTAATTGATGAAACTGGTATACCAGTTATTCAGCGTCAAAATGTAGAAACTCCTTATGAGACATTGATGATTAATTATGCTGATGTAAATGATTATCAATCATTTACTTATACTGTTACTGTTCCGTTTTCTGAATTTGACAATCAACTAAGGCCATGTGAGCTTGAAGATAATACACTGCAATCATGTATTTTGTTGAAAAATTTAAATTACGATATCGATATATTAGAAGTATCAAATGTTACGGTAACAGATATAAGCGGAGAGGAGCCAGAAGAAATAACTCTTTCTGTATCAGTTGTTGAGTTGTCATTATTTGAAGATATAATTGATAAACTTGGAATTAATCAAGATGTTATTGTAGAAGGTATACCAGAGTTTGAATGTGAATAGTGTGAACTGGTTTAGCTAAAGCTAAACATCGAGGTTTCAGGTGGAGACTCAATTTCACCTTATAGAAGGTGCAGCCTTAGAATAAGATAAAGAGCCAAAACAAAGCCAAATGAATGATTCAGGTTTTGTAAGGGCTCTTTTTTTGTTTAAACATAGTCTAATATGTACAAGTAATATTTCCGATATCTTTATGAGAGGTTAATACATAAAAGAGTTACATTATTAAAATATAAAAAATAATTGAAAGGAGAATTTTAGCATGAAAGCACCTGAATTAATGGAGTATCTAAGAAAAATAACTGATTATATTGAGTATTCTTTTTTTCAAAATTCCACTGAAATAATGGAGGCTATACAAAATAAAGGTTTTGAAAATGTTCTTGAAATTTTGTCTTTAAAAGAGATTAAAAAAGGTGTTTATATTTGTGACACAGTATGGAATGTAGATGAGGACAAAAGCTTTAAAAAGAATGTCAATATAGATATAACTGATGAAATGATTTTTATTACTGAAGTTATTTAAGATTATTTTTAAAAAATTAATTTAAAAAAATTAAAAAAAAGACTAATGTTATTTTAAATCTGATACGATATATAATGTGAATCAAGTGATAATAGTTTTATATATATAGTTTACTCCCCTAAACATTCCCATGTATTCTCCCACCTTTCATAGAATGCATGGGTTTTTTTTTATATTTTCTACTCTTAGATAAAGTAAAATTTACTTTATTTTTACACCCCATATTTGTTGACCTCTAGTACCTACTACAATCATATCATCATAAACAGCAGGTGAGCCTTCTACATTTGCACCAAGAGGTATTTTATCAAGTATTTTGCCTGTAGTACCTTCTATTAAGAACATATTTCCACCAGAGTCACATTGAATAATATATGATTTTCCATCTTTAGTGTAAACATCTACTGGTGAACTCCAAGAATAGAAGTCCATATCTAAAACCCAAACTTCATCACCAGTTTCTTTGTCAAGAGCAATTAATTTTCCACCATTTTGTTTATATGCTCTTGAGAGCTTATAGATAACAAGATTATCAATGTCCTCTTTGCCAATAACAGGGGAAGCTAAAGCACCACCAGCAAGACGGGAATTGTATGTACATTCATATCCTTTTTCCCATATTAGTTCACCTGACAGGGCATTTAGTTTTCGAACATAGCTATATCCACCTTCTCCTTGTAAATCCACTTCATTTGCAGTATAAACAAATACATCTGAACCACCTTTGTCTTCTATTGCAGGTGTACTATCAGTATCGTCAGTTACATTTCTTACCCATACCGGTGTAAGGGTGTTTAAATCAATACATGTAAAAGTACCACTGTTATCTGCAAAGTATCCATAATTTTTATATGCTGCAATAGAACTTTCTATTCCAAGTCTTTTGTCCACAGGAGAAGTGTATCTATATTTTTTTACATCAGGATCAATAGATATTTTGCCTTTATCAATATCATAGTTTGTATTTAGTTTAATAGAGTAAACAAGACCATTTTCACCACATTCAAATAAAGTATCAGTTTTTTCGTGAAGAAGAGGAGTAGAATCAAAGGCTCCCCACAATCTATAGGAATTTTGATCTATACCATCGAGGAAATATAACAATTCTTGATCTATGAGGCTAAATATTCTAAAACCTATTTTGACTCTTGTGTCACCAACTACATCTACACCCTGACCTGAATATAAAAGAGGATATCCTCTAGGGTCAACTGTCACACTGCCCTTTAGAGGGGCACCTACATTTATTGGATCTCTGGTATATGATCCGTCATCTAAATCCAAAAAATAAATATTACCGTCTAGTGTGCCGTAGATAACTTCTTTTAAATTATCTAGGTTTTTTTTATCATTATACAAATTCATTTTTTCCCTCAAGGTATCTTCCCATTTAACTATGACAGGTTGACCGTTCCATCCAACTCCTGTCCAAGAATCTATGTGTCCTATATTTATATTCCATACTTTTTCAAGTTTTTCTTTAGTTGCATCTACATATCCATAACTTGCAGTGTTTCTGTAGTTATTTCCTCTAAAAGTTGTTATACCTTTTACATTATTGTATTTTTCATAAGAGTCAAAATCAATATATTGTTCATTTTTGTAGTTTTCAAGAATTGTGCTGTTTTTTAAGACATCCCAAGTAAAATCATGATTAGAAGGAAGAGCCTCTGATACAATTTCAATTTCTTTTTGAATTTCTTCCTCAATTTCATCATCAGTGGTTTTACCATCATCTGTAGTATTATCCTGAGAATGTTCTTTGTTGTCAGTGATATCTTTACTTGGTATAGATGTAATTTGGGGTTGCTCAGTTTGTGAATCATGCTCAGATAGGTAGCGGTTTAAAAATATAAAACCAGGCACGCATAAAATGAGAATTAATGTATTGATAAATATAATTATTTTAGAAGCTTTCATAATGAATCTCCTGTTTTATTAATATAGTTTTACTTGCTTATATCAAGAGAACTTTCTTGATGAATTATCTACTGAATTTAACTAAGCTACTACTAAGTATAATCACATTCATTATACAACAAAGTTTTTTTTTGTCAAGATTATCTGGAAACAATGATTTTTTTAAAAAGATATGATAGTATATTAAGGAGCATAAAAATAATTTATAAGAGGCTTATTTAATGAACAATAAAATAAATATTGTCAAAGTTGTTTCAAGTGTGCTTTTGTTGGGTTTTATTATATTTATTTACACAATGGTTTCTAGTGAAAATATAGCGACATTTGCTAATTGGATTGAATCAATTAAGAACAATCCTTATGCATATGTTATTTATACATTAGGTACCATCCTTACCACATTAGTTTTTATACCTATTTCCTGGGTAAAGATGGGTGGAGGATTACTCTTTGGGATTTGGCCAGGGGTGCTTGTTGTCTGGATAGCATGTAATGTTGCTGCTAATGTTAGTTTTTTAATATATAGAAGCCTTGGAAGAGACTTGATGGCAGGTGTGTTAAAAAAATTATATAGCAATAAGTGGAACGCTAGATTTAATATACCTGATCGTATTGAGAAAAATGGAGTTTTAATTGTGGCAAACATGCAAATGTTGCCAGTTCTACCTTTTTCTATAATTAGTATTATGTGTGGAGTAAGCAATGTGAAATTAAAGGATTTTTTCATAGGAAGCTTGTGGGGCCTGTTGCCTGGAACAATAATTTCAGTATATTTTTCGGCAAAGGCAATAGAATTTAAAAATAATCCTTTTGGCTTGATAGTTCCTGCAATTATTTATGTTTTATTTAATATTGCAATGTATCTATGGGCAAAAAGAAAAAAAATTTTTAAATTTGAATGTGAGGATATAGAAACACCTGATTGTGAAACTATAGAAGCAGTAGAATAATTACAAAAACAGGAGAATGATATTAATGAAAGTTTCTGAGGGTAAAATTGGAAGAGTGTTTATATTACGATTAGAAGATAAAGATGTAGTGCCTAAATGTATAGAGCAATTTGCAGATGAAAATGGTATAAAAGTGGCACATGTTACAATGTTTGGCGGTGTGGGAAAAGGAAGTGTTGTTGTGGGTCCTAAAGTATCAACTGAAATGCCGCCATCAAAAATGAGCTATCCAATTAATCAGGCACATGAAGTTCTTGCATCAGGTTTAGTTGCTCCAGATAAAAGTGGTAAAAGTATATTACACATTCACGGAGCCTTAGGAAGGGATAATGTAACCATAACTGGATGTCTTAGAGAAGGTGTTGAAACATGGCTGGTAGGAGAAGTAATAATATATGAAATACTTGAAACTGATGCAAAAAGACTTTTAGACACAAAATCAGGATTTAAACTTTTAGATGTTAATTAGAAGGGAGAGTTTTTACAAAATGAGAAGCGGCCTTTTAAGGCAATTTCCTGAGGAGATAAAGGAGAAAATAGCTGATAACACAATTGAAAGTTATGAACTAAGGGATGTTATATTAAAACTTATTGATAAAAATCCTATGTTTATAATAAGAGCCTATTTAAAAACTGAGGATTTAAGAAATATTTTAGAAGAAAAAGATATAGAGTTTATAAAAAATAAGTTAAAGTCAGTGATAACTTATGAATGGATATATTTTAAATTTAAAAAAAGAATAAAAGAAAAAATGGATATATTTATAAAAGATGTGGCAGAGAATTTTGTGCGTATAATACTATTTGAAAAAAAATATGAATATAATGATAAAACTGACCAAATTGAAGAAGCTGGAGATTATGATATAAACCAGTATCATGAACTTGGAGATTTTTTATGTGAGTTTGAAATAGCATTAGGTAATGATATAGAGGATTTAAAAGATACAGACAACAGTTCCTCATTTCTTTCTAGCATAGCAGAGAACTACATACATGTTATTTTGAAGGATTTACTGATGGACATATATGAAAAAAGAAAAAAAGGCTTTATTGATTTTTTTAAATTAGATAAGAAACTAGAGTTGAGCAATAGGGATTTTGAAGAATTAGAGTATGAAGTTTTTGAGATTTTTAATACAAAATTTCCTATTTTAGACAGGAATAATCCTGTTGGAGCTGGGGAATGGCTGGTTTCTGATGCCTTAAAAATGGATGTGAAACTTTTATATTCATTGGGAAAGGATATTGTTTCAAATAATGCTTAAATATCGAAAGAGTTGATTTTCCGTAATGGGTTGACAGTTTTTTAGATTATAAAATTTGTAGTTACAAATGCTTAAATATGTTATTATTAAGTTAGGAAGGTCTTAGAAATAACGCCCTATTCTTCTCAAGGATAAAATCCTTATGATTTAAAGGATTTTAGGAGGTAAGAAACGGATGTTATTTTTAGCCATTCATTAGGGGAATTATATTTTGATGGGAGATTGTTGGTAAGATGAGGCACAGAGTTTTAAAAAAATTTTTAATCTTTTTTATTTTTTTAGCTTTTATTTTTGTGCAAAATAAATCTAATGATGTAGATGCTACAAACAGTAGTATAGAAAAATCAAATATGCGAGAATTTGTATCAGGATATTCAGAAATTTGTATGGAAAATTATGAGTGGATAAAAGATAATGTATTTAATTTACAGGAAGTAGTTCCTAATGATTTAGCCATAAAAAGATTAAAAGAAGAAAAAGAGAATACAGACGAAATATCTATTTTTACAGTAGATGAGTCAAATCCAGCAGAGCATTCAAAGCAATTACTTCCTTCTGCGGTGGACAACAGCGTTTTAAAATCCTTTCCACCTATAGGTGATCAAGGTTCGTTAGGTTCCTGTGCAGCATTTAATACTACATATTATCAATTAACACATACCATTGCCATGGAAAAAGGATGGGATGTTAAAAATGATTCTGATAACATAAAAAAGTTTTCTCCAAAATGGACATTTAATCTTACAAATGCAGGCCAAAACTCTAGTATGTCTGTTTTTGATTCATATAGGCTTTTTATGGATTCAGGAGCGGCTTTGTGGAGTGATTTTCCATATATAAATGATGACAGTGATCCTCAAAATTATCTTGAATGGCCTACTGATGCACAAATTTGGAGAAATGCCTTAAATTACAGAATTGAAGACTATGGAAAACTGGAAGTTTGGGATGAAAAGAATTCAGATACACCAGTGCAAACTCCAGAAAGTGAAAGCTTGACCCAAATAAAGCAGCTTTTAAATAATGGACATGTTTTAGTGTTTGAAACAAATATTACCGGGTGGAATTTTGATACTGTTGGAAATAATCCATTAAATAATTATGATAGTCCCTTTGAAGGTGAACATATAGCATATGCCAGTGGAAAATCCAGTATGACTGTAGACGGACATGTTATGACTATAGTAGGTTATGATGATGACATATGGGTTGACATTAATGGCAATGGAAAGGTTGATCCAGGGGAAAAAGGTGCATTTAAAGTTGCTAATTCATGGGGAACAGACGAAGTTTTAGAATTTACTAATACTGATTTTACATGGTACTCAAATGAAGGGTTTGTATGGCTGGCATATGATGCATTAAATAAAGTTTCAGCTGTTGAAGACAGTCCTTCTGTGCCCGAAAGAAGAAATGTATGGCGGTATAATAATTATGCCTATTGGATAACTGCAAGAACTGATTATACGCCCAAATTATTAGTCGAGTATACAATGAATACGCCTGATAGATATAATATTAAAAAATTATTTGGAGTTTCAAATTTTAATACATATCATCCAGTATCTATTTTCGATCCAAATTCAATAAATAAATATCCACTTAGATCTATTGGAGAATTAGGATTTGATGGTACTTCAAATGCCTGTGACGCGACCTTTGTTTTTGACCTTACACATTTATATGAGATGTATGATAATCAGTATCTGAATTGGTATTTTAGTATTGTTGATGAAGGTGCAGGAAATGAAGGAGTCTTAAAAGAACTTAAATTTATAGACTTATATAATGAGAAAGAGTATTTTTATGAAGAAGTTATTCCATACAATTTTTCCAATGAGTCTGTAGATTTTGGCCCGGTAAAAATTGAAAAAGATACTTCCAATCTAAAAGAGTGCTTTCTTAATAAAGCTATGCCTATTGATAAACGTTCCTTTCGAACAGCATCATTAAATGACAAAATATATGTAATTGGAGGTTATCAACCTTCAGAAGGCTATGTTAATACTTTATATGAATATGATTCCGATAAAGATATATGGGAGTCAAAATCTGAATTGTCTGGAGAAACTGTAAGTCTTATTTATGCTACAGAGTTTGATGAAGAAATATATACAGTGAGAAAAATTATTAAAGATAAAGAACCTAATGGGGAAATTGAAGGGGAAGAATCTGAAGAAAATAAAAAAATTACAGGAATTATTGAAAAATATAATCCAATGAAAGACCAATGGACTTATTTGAAAGATATTAATTATGAAAATGTAAGAGACATAATAACAGTAAATAACAAAATTTACATTATTGAACACAATGAATTGGAATTTGAGGATGATGAGAATGGTGATGAAAGTAATAATGTGGAAGATGCTAAAGAAATTAGAATTCAAAAATATAATCCTTCCAGCAACACTATAACAACTGTGCTTGAAAAAGATTTTAACTGGCGTTATTTTAGAACAGTTGCTTTAGAGGATGAGATTTATTTTATAGGAGGAAAAAGAGGAAGAGATATATTAAGCGGAATTGGTGAAGGTATGGGAGGATTTAATGTTGATAATGTTTGTATGGCGTATAATACAATAACTAAGGAGTGGAAAGAAAAAACACCTTTACATGAAAACTATACTGCTATGGATACTGTAACATTAAATGATAAAATATATGCAGTTACACGACATCAGAATGGCGTTGGTATTATGTTTTATCATTCGGGTACTGACATGTGGTATAAAAGCGAACTAAATCTCACAAAGAGAAATGGTATAAGGCTAGCTGTTTCAAAAAATAGTATAATAGTTTTAGGAGGAAGAAAAAATGTAACCTCTTTTATTTTACCTGATACCATTTCTGATGCAATAGAAGTTGTTGAAGTTGACAGTATTTTTAAGTACGGAGATGTAAATGGAGATGGTGTTGTAGATTCGACTGACTATATACTAATGCAAAGATATGTTTTAGGTATTATTGACGAGTTTCCAAGTGAAGTGGGGAAACTTGCTGCAGATGTGAACAGAGATGGGGAAGTTAATTCTAAAGACTGTGCCCAGATTAAAAAGTATATTCTTTACATTATTGATGATTTTTAGATAGGCTTAAGAAAACTATTAATTTACTTAGTCTATTTTAATATAAAGTTTTATATAAGAAGGTGACTGCATGGCATACAGCGGAAAGATAATTAAAGTAATAGATGATGAAGCAATAATAATGACAAAGGATTATGAAGTTGTACGAATTAGATTGCAAAAAAGAATGAATGTTGGAGAAAAAGTTTATTTTTTAGCAGAAGATATTATAGTGGATGTTTTTACTTCATCTATTACCAAAAATGAAATTGCATATGACTCTCAAAGAGAAATTAATAAAGAATTTAATATTGATGAAAAAGAGAATAATTATGAAAATAAGAAAACAAAAAAGTTTCTTGGAATAGCTGCAGCTTGTACTTCTTTTATACTGGTTTTTGTTTTGTTTCAATTTTTTATGGGGACAAATGAAAAAGATTATATTTATGTAGATGTTGATATAAATCCTAGTTTTGCCTTTACCATAGATAAAACTGGGGTGGTAAATAATGTTACATCGTTAAGTGATGATGCTATAAAAAAGATTAAAGCTTTGGAGTTAAACAATGTTTTTTTTGAAGATGCGTTAAAAACTATTTTAAAAGACTATAAAAGTAGAGAAAACTCATATGGAGAAGAGTTAATGGTTTTCATCTCTGTGTCATTTAATAATAAAAATAATTATGAGGTAAAACAAGAATTTTTTAATGAATTGTTAAATATAAGTGATATTTTTTATACAGCTGAAATTGAAAATACAAAAATCAAAGCTGTTGTTGTTGATGAAAAAACAAGAAATGAATCCTTAGAATCTAAGGTATCAATGGGGAGATATGTTATTTATCAACAGGCAAAAAGTGAACTGGATATATCACTTGATATAGTTCGTGAAAAAAATATATATGAATTATTAGAAATTGTAGATATTGAAAATAATAATGACGTAAAAAGTATAATTGAAATTGATATGCCAAGGCCAGAACCAACGCCAGAGCCGACACAAAAACCAACGCCAGAACCAACGCTAAAGCCAACGCCAAAACCGACACCAGAACCAACGCCAGAACCAACGCCAGAACCGACACAAAAACCAACGCCAGAGCCAACTCCCATAGAAAATACAATAACAGTTTTGGAAGATTGGGAAAATGGTGATGTTAACAGATGGTATGGGCCAAATCTTAGCGTAACAACTGATTGGGCTGCTTCTGGAGAACATTCACTGAGAAGCAGAGTAAGAATTTGGCACAAATCCAAAATGGTTTTATTTAAGCATTGTAATTTAGACTTTACTGATCAAAAGGCACTGTGTGCAGTGGTAAAAGAAGAAAAATCAAGATTCTATGAGGGAAAGGTAATGGCAAGACTTTTTATAAGAACAGGAAGCAAATGGGAGTGGGCTACTTCTGATTTTGTAGATATTAGTGCATCTGATGAGACTGTTTTAAAATTAGATTTGTCCAAAGTGCCAGATTTAGATGATGTAAAAAGTATTGGAATAGAGTTTTATTTTCCTTCTAAGGGAAAAGGATTAATTGATTTATATACAGATAAAATATATCTTAGTAAAATGTAAACGTTGTACTTTAGTAATTAATTATATATAATTAATTAGAATGATTTTATATACAAGAGGTATTACATGATGAACATAGGTGTTGTTGTAAATGTTAGAAAAGATGAAGATTTAAAACATACTAAAATTCTTTTAGACAGTATAAAGAAAAATGGTGCAAAATATATTGTTTCCGAAAAAATAGCTAAAAACTTGGGTCTTGGAGATAATAATATCAGTGAAGAATCTTTAATTGAGATGTCAGATATTATTGTCTGCTTAGGAGGAGATGGATCATTTTTAAAGACTTCAAGGATGATATTAAAAAGAGATATACCTATTATTGGAATTAATCTTGGTAATTTAGGTTTTTTAGCTGATGTTGACAAAAATGAAATTGATATTGCTGTAAGAAAGATAGTTACAGGTGATTATAACATTGAAAAAAGAATGCTTTTAGAAACTGAAATAATTAGAAACAATACTGTTATTGCAAAAGATGTTGTATTAAATGATGTGGTTGTGTCAAGAGGTGCATTATCTAGAATTTTGCATCTTCGGACGTATGTCGACGAGAATTTCATGGATATGTTTCCAGGAGATGGACTTATAGTGTCTACGCCTACAGGTTCGACAGCATATTCTCTTTCGGCAGGAGGTCCAATTGTACAGCCTGATGCAGGGATTATTATAATTACTCCCATTTGTCCTCACCTTCTCTATTCAAGGTCATTTATAGCAACAAAAGATAAAGTAGTTAAAGTTATAGTGGATGAGGATTATGACCATGAAGCAATGGTCACTGTTGATGGACAAATTGGCTATGAAATTAGAGGGGGAGATTTGATAATAACTAAACAATCATCAAAGGTTATTAAAATGATAAAGATAAATACTAGAAACTTTTTAGAAGTGCTAAGAGGGAAAATTTACGATAGAGGAAAGAAGATGAGACGAAATGAAGTATAACAGACAGGCTAAAATTCTTGAAATCATTGAAAATGAAGTTATTGAGACTCAAGAGGAAATAGCAGACAGATTAAAAAAAGCTGGAATGGATGTGACTCAGGCTACTATATCAAGAGATATAAAAGAACTTAGGTTGATTAAAGTTTTAGCACCTAATGGTAGGTATAAATACGCTCCGTTTTCTAAAGAGGGTAATGTATATCTAAATAGGTTAATGACTATATTTTCTAAGTCGTATGCTTCTAGTGATTATGCAAATAATATTGTGGTTGTAAAGACGCTTCCAGGCATGGCACAGGCTTCTGCATCAGCTATTGACTCTTTGGAATGGGCAGAAATTATAGGCACTATAGCTGGTGATGATACAATAATGATTATATGCAGGGCTGAAAAAATAGCAGAGGAGCTTGTGGACAAATTTAAAAAACTGGCAAAAGTAAGCTCAGATGATGTATAGAATAAATTATTTAGAATATAAGGCAAGGTTTAAATAAAAATTCGGTAGGGCATACCGACAATGCTTTGGAGAGTTTATATAAAGTAGCTCTGTGAAGCAAGAATCTTTCTTCCTTTGGGGAGAGGAGAATATCAATTAAAATAGATAAAGTGAGGTATTACTGTGCTTCGACAATTAGAAATACAAAATATTGCCATAATTGATAAATTGAGCATTGAATTAGGAGATGGACTTAATGTATTGACTGGTGAAACAGGGGCAGGTAAGTCTATTATTATTGATTCAATTAATGCAATTATTGGACAAAGGCTTTCAAGAGACTTAATAAGAACTGGAGAAAACAAGGCATTAGTTGAAGCAATTTTTGAAATAAAAGAAAACCAATTATCGGATTTATTTGAGTATTATGGCATTGAGCCTGAAGAGGACGGTGTTTTGGTAATATCAAGAGAATTTACTAGATCAGGAAAAAATACTTGCAGAATAAATGGAAAAATATCAACAGTTTCAATGCTTAGAAAATTTGGAGAAAGATTAATTGATGTTCATGGACAGCATGACAATCAATCTCTTTTGAGAATTGACAGTCATATTGATTTGCTTGACTCTCTTGCAAATGAGAAAATACTAGATTTAAAGAAAAACTATTTGAGTCATTTAGAAAACTATAAGAAAATTAAAAAGAAAATTAATGACTTGTTAGGAGATAGTGGTGAAAGAGAAAGAAAAATAGATCTTTTGAAATATCAGATAGATGAAGTAAAAAGTGCTAATCTTGAGAAGGGTGAAGAGCAGCAGCTTGAAAAAGAAAAGGATATTCTTTTGAATTTTGAAAAAATAATTAAAGTTTTTTCAGATGCATATGAAGTTTTGGGTTCAGGAAGAAAAACAGGCAAATCAGCTTTAGATATGATTAATGAAGTTGTTTTTGGACTTAATGATATTAAAGACTATGATGAAACATATATTGAAATAACAGAAAGACTTGAGTCACTTACTTACGAACTTGAAGATATTGTTTCTGAAGTAAGGGCAAAAAGAGATAATATTGAGTATAATCCTGCTGCTTTAGAACAGGTTGAAGAGCGATTAGGTGCCATATATAAACTTAAAAAGAAATATGGAGACTCTATAGAAGATATACTTATATATATGGAAAATGCTCAAAATCAATTGGATGAAATTATCAACAATGAAGAAGTATTGGATAAATTGAACAATGATTTAAAAAAGGAAAATGATAGTTTGTACACTCTTGCAAAGAGCATACACCAAGAGAGGAAGAAAGCTGCAAAGCTAATAGAGGATAAAATAAGCTATGAATTAAATGTACTTGAAATGAAAAACACAAGGTTTGAGGTAAGGATTGAATTTGACAAAAGGGAAGATAAAAGTGAAATAAACTATAATCAAAATGGTCTTGATAAAGTTGAGTTTTTAATTTCTACAAATGCAGGAGAGCCATTAAAGCCTTTAGCCAAAATAGCCTCAGGTGGGGAAATGTCAAGAATAATGCTTGCAATAAAAACAATACTTGCTAATGTGGATAAAATGCCAACATTGATATTTGATGAAATTGACATAGGCATAAGTGGTAAAGCAGCACAAAAGGTTGGAGAAAAACTTTCTTTCATATCAAGAAACCATCAGGTAATTTCTGTTACTCATTTAGCTCAGATAGCCTGTATGGCAGATTGTAACTATTATATTCAAAAAATCACAAAAGAAAAAAATACTAAAACAATTGTGACAAGACTTGAGGGGGATGAAATTAAAAATGAAATAGCAAGAATTATAGGAGGAGAAAATATTTCTCAAATAACAATAAAGCACGCAGAAGAAATGCTTGAGTTTTCAAGAAAATTCAAACAAACTTATTAATGTCTAAGATATAATATCCGATTCTCATCGTCTAAAACCCATTAAATCATCGGGATTTTCTCCTTGAAAATAGGGCGTTACTTTTATGGCATTTCTGAAGTTAAAAAAATAAAGAATATCTAAAAATTAGATAAAATAATCTAATTAACATAACTTGAAAGATATTAGCTTATAAATTGTGTTTTAATAATAAAAGTCGGTGGTTATACTATTTTTAAAAGTATGCTGCCGACTTTTTTTAATTAAATTTTTTCTTACATGCCTTACTATAAAATACAGAAAAAACTTTAGATGTAAAGAAGTTATTGGCTGAATAAATAAGATTATAAAAGGTTAACTTAAAGGACAATGAAATGTGATATTTGTATTAAATTTTTTATATATTATGTACGTCATATAATATAGTAGGAGAGTGATTACATGAGTTATTCCAGATTAGCAAAGAATAAATTGATTATCTTTTTGTCAACTTGTTTTATAGTTTTAGCTTTCACATATATAGGAACTGTTTTTTCTCTTCCAAATCAGATAACTCTTTTTGAAAACAAGGAATATACTTACGATTTTAAAAGTCCTTTTTTTGTAAATATTAAACCAGATACTGAAGATATATTGATTTTTGAAAGTAAGGATACTAAGGTGAATAATGGATACTATAGACTGTCTGATCCTATAATGTTTAAACCTCAAAAAATGGGAAGGGTTCATCTTAACATGAGATTGTTTGGTTTTATACCGTTAAAAACAATGCAGGTGGATGTAGTACCAAACAGAGAAGTTATTGCATGCGGAAACACTATTGGAGTAAAAATAAATGTTGAGGGTCTTTTAGTTTTGGCATTATCAGATTTTGATACATTAGATGGAAAAAGTGTGCTTCCTGCCAAAGAGGCAGGGATTAAACCAGGAGATTTAATTGTTGAAGTAAATAGAAAACCTGTAGATAGTATAAGTGGACTAATTGAGTATTTAGATAAATCTAATGGAAAAAACATTCATGTAAAATACAAAAGGGGAAACAGTTATCACAATACAAAAATAAGTCCTGCCATGTCGTTGGAGAATAGAAAATACCAATTGGGAATGTGGCTTAGAGATAGTACAGCAGGAATAGGAACTTTAACATTTTATGATCCTGAGACAGGGGGATTTGGTGCATTAGGTCATGGAATTACTGATATTGATACAGGAATACTTATGCCTTTAGATGAGGGAGAAATAGTAGAATCAAGTATTTTAGCAGTTAAAAAAGGAAGGCAAGGAGAACCAGGAGAACTAAAAGGGATACTTATTGAAGACAGGGATGAATTAGGCCGTATAAATAAAAACTGTGAGCAGGGGATATATGGTACATTGAACAAGAATATATATAATGATTTTTCCAATAAACTATATTCTATTGGTTTAAAAAATGAAATTAAAACAGGATCAGCATCTATAATGTCAAATATAGATGGAAAATCAGTAGAAAAGTATGATATAGAAATTCAAAAGATATCTGGAAGAAATACAAGTGGTTCAAAAGGAATGATAATAAAAGTTACAGATAATAGATTATTAGAAACTACAGGAGGAATTGTTCAAGGAATGTCAGGAAGTCCTATTTTGCAAAATGGAAAACTTGTTGGTGCTGTAACTCATGTATTAATAAATGATCCGACGAAAGGATATGGCATATTTATTGAAAGTATGATAAAGAACATGGACTCTTTAAATACAAACCTTAAAAAAGCAAGTTAAAAATAAGTGGTTTATTAGCTAAACGAGTTCACTTGTATATTTCCTATTTTTAAGGCCTATTTCCTAAAAATAAATAAATAAATATTTTTATTTTATTATTTATTTTATATCCTTAAAACATGTTTAAATAGGCTATTGTAATGCTAGGGAAGAAAAAAAACAAAGTAATATATTGGCATATTTGCACAAACAAAAAAATGATGGTAAATAAAGCCTTGAAATTTTGTCGAATAGACAATATAATAAACCTGTAAATACTTGTAACAATTTTTAAGGAATAGATTAGTAATAAAACCCATTTTAGAGGGAGAGATTTTTTTAATAATACAAGGCTAAGGAAGGAGGAATACTAACGGTATTTTGACTTGCTAAAAAGAAGTAATATTGATAAATAGCCAATTCAAAAATGGGAGTTTATTATTTGTTTATTCATAACTAAAGACAAGGGGGAGTCAAATTGTCACAAAAAAAAATACAGGTGGTAATCGCTGATGATAACAGGGAGTTTGGAGATATTTTACATGAGTATCTCAGTAATCAAGTTGATATTGAGGTGGCAGGTGTTGCAAGAGATGGAGTTGAAGCTTGTGATCTTATAACAACTAATCTTCCGGATATTGCTATATTAGATATCATTATGCCTCATTTAGATGGATTGGGTGTATTAGAAAGAATTAATTCTATGGATATAAGCAAAAGGCCTTTATTTATAGTTCTGTCAGCTGTAGGACAGGATAAAATCACCCAAAGGGCTTTAGCCTTAGGTGCTGAATATTATGTAGTAAAACCTTTTGATATGGATGTTTTAGTTTCTAGGATAAGACAACTTAAAAATGTTGCTCAGTCCAATGTTATAAAGTCCGGTTATCAAGGTGAAGACTTAGCTCATAATGCTCCAAAACCAATGAATATTGAAGCTGAAGTTACAAATATTATGCATGAAATTGGAGTGCCGGCACATATCAAAGGATATCAGTACTTACGAGATGCAATAATGATGGTAGTAGAAGACCTTGAAGTCATTAATTCTATCACAAAACAACTATATCCATCAATTGCAAAAGAATATAATACTACTCCGAGCAGGGTGGAAAGGGCTATAAGGCATGCAATTGAAGTTGCTTGGAGCAGGGGGCAGGTAGATACAATTGATTCACTTTTTGGATATACAATAAATATTGGAAAAGGAAAGCCCACTAATTCGGAATTTATAGCAATGGTAGCAGATAAGTTGAGACTTGAAATGAAAGTAGCAAATTAGAGTTTATTTTTAGATAAACTTATTTGTCTGCCTTTCTTGAGAATTTGCTTGGGAAAGGCAGAATTTATAGGGTGGAGTAAAAATTTTTCTCAAAGCTCAAAAGTGTAAGTTTTGTTTACTTTACAAGTGAAACGACATTGAATCCAAGTTTTTTGGCATAGAGCGTATCAAAGTCTTTGTCTATATGCATGCAATATATTTTATGTCTTAGTTTAGGATAGATAGCTAAGGCTAGGTTTCCAATATATAAGTGGGGATTGCCAGGGTAGTCTAGGCTGCAAGTATCCTGATACATTAAATCAATATCACCATTTTGAAGACCTTTTATTGCAAAAGAACTTACACTGTTTGAGTCGCCACTATAAAAAATTGACTTGTTGTTACCCTTTATATAAATACTATAGCAAGGTATGGTGTCAACATGAGAAGCAGGAAAGAAAAAAAGCTCAACATCTTTTGTAACTTTTAGGTTATCTGAAATTTCATAATAATGTTTTCTTATACCCTGACAATCAAAAAATGATGTTATGAGAGGAATATCAGGGAAAATAATTTTAAGTTTTTTTCCTAAAATGTAATAAGAGTATAAAGCAAACTCACCTAAACTACCTACATGATCAGGATGGGTATGTGTAATTGCAATAAAAATATTAGTTACATTATTTAGAATTTTTAAATCAACTAATTGTTTAAAAGCTGTACTGCCACAATCAATTAAGAACAAATCATTTCTAATTTTAAAATATGCACATGTATTGCCTAAATCAGTATTAAAAGCACTTCCTATACCTATAAAGTTTAACATTTTTAAACCTCGTCGTTATTTAAATTTTTTTTAAAATTCCATTAAAGTTGCATATTTAGATAAAGCTAAAGGAGTTTGACAATTATACCCTTTAGGACGTTTTTATATAAATACTTGGTTTATTATAGTATAATAAAATTAATTAAAGATTACAAATAATTTTTTTTTAAGCACTTGATTTAATTTAAAAAAAATGTGATAATATTATTATGAGTTTTTAAATAAATCCAATTAAGTATTTATTTAAAATGATTTTCGCAATGTTGAAGAAATTCTGGGATTCAAATCATAATGTAATTTCAAAAGTAATGTGTTTCGTTGGTATAATTTAATAAATAATATTAATGGAGTGTGACGTCGATGAAAAAGGTACTTGTTGCTGACGATGCAGCTTTTATGAGGACATCTTTAAAGTTAGTGCTTGAGAAGAATGGATATGAAGTTGTTGGAGAGGCAGAAAATGGAATGGTTGCCTTTAACAAGTATAAGGAAATTAGTCCTGATATAGTTACTATGGACATAACTATGCCAATATGTGATGGAATAAGAGCTGTCAAGATGATAAAAGAATATGACAAAAATGCTAAAATAGTGATGATTTCCTCAATGGGACAGGAATGTTTTGTGAAAGATGCTGTTTTAGCAGGAGCAAAAGGATTTATAGTAAAACCATTTAAAGAAGACAAGGTTTTGGAAGCTATTAAAAAGCTTTAATAGTAGTTCAGGTATAGGATTTACTGACATGAGTGAACTTATCTAGCTTAAAGTTACATAAGGTAGTTTTAGGCAGAATCTTAGATTGTGGACTTGGAAAAATCTCATCTTTGTAGTATTAATAGTTTGCATTTAAGGAGTGGTGTACATTGGCAGATAATATGAATCATGAGCCTATGGTGGAAATGTTTGTATTTGAAACTTCTCAATTAATGGATGAATTAGAACAATCGTTAATAGATAGTGAAAAAGAAAGCGGATTTGACTCAACTATAGATGAAATATTTAGAATTATGCATACTGTTAAAGGCTCGGCAGCTATGATGATGTATGATAACATTTCGTCTTTAGCACATTCAATTGAAGATTTATTTTTTTATCTTAGAGAAGAAAAGGTTGAAAGTATTGATACAACAGCTATTACAGACATGGTGCTAGATGGAGTAGATTTTATAAAAAATGAAGTTTCCAAGATTCAAAATGGCTTTGACCCGGATGATAATGCAAATGAACTTATAGAAAAAATAAAAGAGTTCCTTTCTTCTTTAAAAGAGAAAAACTCAAATAGTGAATCAAAGTCTGATTCAGTAAAGCCTGATACAGAGAGTGAAATAGAAGAGAAACAACAGTATTATATAAGTTCAAAAGATGCTAATGATGTCACATATAACTTTAAATATGAAGCATATTTAACGTTTGTAGAAGGATGTGATATGGAAAACATAAGGGCATTTTCTGTAATTCATGATTTGCAAGAAATTGGAGAAGTTATCTGCTCTTATCCAAAGGACGTTATAGAAGATGAGAATGCATGTGAAATAATTCAAAAAGAAGGTTTTAAAATTGAATTTCAAGCAAATTTAAACTTAGAGGAAGTTAAGGACAGGCTTAATCATACACTTTTTCTAGACAAACTAGAAGTGTGTGTTAAAAATGATGATTTTATAGATTCTATTCAGACTGATGAAAGTGAGAATTCTTTAAAGGATAAAAAGGAAATAGATTTAGGTGATTTAGAGATAAAAGATGAAAAGGTGTTATCTGAAAATAAACCAGAAAAAAAGAAACTACCTAAAGAGATTAATAAAAATAAACCAGTTAATAAAAATATGTCATCGGGAAAGCAAAGTGTAATTAGTGTAAATATAGGAAAGCTCGATGCACTTATGGATTTAGTTGGAGAGTTAGTTATTTCAGAAGCTATGGTAACACAAAATCCTGAGTTAAAGGGACTTGTTTTGGATAGTTTTCACAAAGCTGCTAGACAGCTTAATAAGATAACTAATGAGTTGCAGGATGTAGTAATGTCAATAAGAATGGTTCCTCTAGCAACGACTTTTCAGAAAATGAATAGAATAGTACGTGATATGAGTAAAAAGTTAAATAAATCCGTTGATTTAAAAATAGTAGGAGAAGAGACTGAAGTTGATAAAAATATTATTGAAAGTATATCAGATCCACTTATACACCTCATTAGAAACTCTATTGACCATGGAATAGAGGAAATAGAGGAAAGGGAGAAGAAGGGAAAATCCTCTGCAGGAAACCTTGTTTTAGAGGCGAAAAATGCTGGTGGAGATGTGTGGATAATTATAAAAGATGATGGTAGAGGTCTTAGCAGGGAGAAAATACTCA
The DNA here is from genome assembly GCF_030848475.1 of Herbivorax alkaliphila. GTDB lineage: Bacteria > Bacillota > Clostridia > Acetivibrionales > Acetivibrionaceae > Herbivorax. The sequence continues at coordinate 29,477 of NZ_JAVDDS010000021.1, read as the reverse complement.
CTAAGGCAAGGGAAAATGGACTTATAAAAAAACCAGAGGAAGAACTTACCGATAAAGAAGTTTATTCCTTTATACTTAAGCCTGGCTTTTCTACCAAGAAAGACATATCAGAATTTTCAGGTAGAGGCGTTGGAATGGACATTGTAATGAAAAATATTGAAAAGGTAGGTGGGACTGTTTATATTGACAGTACACTAGGAGAAGGCACTACAATATCTATTAAATTTCCATTAACTTTAGCTATAATCGATGGAATGACAATTAAAGTTGGAGATTCTAGATATACAATACCTACAATATCTATTAAAGAGTCTTTTAAAGTTAAAAATGAAGCTGTTATTAAAGACAGTACAGGCAATGAAATGATAATGGTAAAAGGAGAGGCCTACCCTGTTTTAAGATTACACAAATGCTATAAAATAAATACTCAAATAACCGATATTAATGATGGAATAGTTATTATGGTTGAAAATGATAACAGGACATATTGTATTTTTGCTGATGCTTTATTAGGAGAACAGCAGGTGGTTGTTAAGGCATTGCCTAAATACATTGAAGATGCAAAAGGTATCGCAGGTTGCACACTTCTAGGTGATGGCAGTATAAGTCTTATATTAGATATTTCAAAATTAATGAAGTAAACAAGGAGGTAATAATATGTCAGAAGTGTTAGAAAACATTTTGGATTATGAAGAAGATACTCAAAAAGGAAAGCATTTAACATTTGCTATATCCAGCGAGATATACGGAATAGAAATAAAATATGTAACCGAGATAATAGGAATACAGAAAATAACAGAAGTACCTGAGATGCCGGACTATGTAAAGGGAATTATAAACTTGCGCGGGAAAATAATTCCTGTAATAGATGTAAGGCTCAGGTTTAAAAAAGACCCACTAGAATACAATGATAGAACTTGCATAGTTGTGGTGGAAATAAAAAACATTTCATTAGGACTTATTGTTGACAGCGTGTCTGAGGTGGTGGCAATACCAGAAAGTGATATTGTACCTCCTCCTGATTCAAGTACAGGTTTTAAAAACAAGTATATTAAAGGTATTGGCAAAATTGAAGATGAAGTTAAGTTGCTTATTGACTGTGAAAAACTTGTTAATGACGAAGATTGTGAGAAATTGGTTAATGCTTCATAAAAAAGCAACTTAGATTATTCTAGGTTGCTTTCTAAAGTTTGATATCCATGGATGTTATTTTTTGGTGAGTAGTTAGGTGTTAAAAAATAAATATTATGGTGATTGTTTATGATAAATATTTCAGATAAAGAATTTAGTTATTTATCTACATATATTAAAAGCAACTATGGAATAAATTTAAGTGAAAAGAAAAAAACTCTAGTAGTTGGGAGGCTACAAAATATTTTATTACAAAACAATTTTAGTAGTTTTTCCCAATACTATGAGTATGTAATTTCTGACAAGACAGGGGAAGCAATTACAAACCTAATAAACAAAATAACTACAAATCATACCTATTTTATGAGAGAAGCTGATCATTTTGAGTTTTTCAGAGAAAGAGTGCTTCCCTTTTGGGAAAAATCATTAAATAATAAGAAGGACTTAAGAATATGGAGTGCAGGGTGTTCTAGTGGAGAAGAGCCTTACACCTTAGCAATGATTATGCATGATTACTTTGGAGAAAATAAGCCTTTTTGGGATACACGAATTCTTGCAACAGATATATCAATGAAGGTGATAAAAGTAGCAAAAGAAGCAATTTATTCTGATGAACAGGTACAGACTGTTTCAAAAATGTGGAGGCAGAAATATTTTAAAAGAATTGATGATGCTAACTGGATGATTAGAGATGTTATAAAGAATGAGATTGTATTAAGAATATTTAATTTGATGAACAAATCATTTCCCTTTAAGAAAAAATTCCATGTAATATTTTGCAGAAATGTAATGATATATTTTGATAATGAGACCAAAAGAAATTTAATAAATAAATTTTATGAGTATACTGAGTCAGGTGGATATTTATTCATAGGTCATTCAGAATCAATAAACAGAGGAGAAACAAACTACAAATATATTATGCCAGCAGTGTATAGAAAGGAATAGATAACGTGAAAACTATAAAGCCTAGTTTGAGAAGAAAAATTAAAGTTTTGATAGTTGATGATTCTTTAGTGTTTAGAGAACGACTTGCAAGAGGCTTGGCTCAGGACGCTTCCATTGAAGTTGTGGGAACAGCTCCAAATCCTTATGCAGCAAGGGATAAAATAATTGAATTTCATCCAGATGTAATGACACTAGATGTTCAAATGCCCAGAATGAATGGAATTGAGTTTTTAAAGCGTCTTATGCCTCAATATCCTATACCTGTTGTGGTAGTAAGTTCTGTTAGTGAAAATGTTTTTGATGCTCTAAATGCTGGTGCAGTTGATTTTGTTACAAAACCAGATTTGCAAAGACAATTGGGAATTGATTCTGTTATAAATGAATTGATTATAAAAATAAAAATTGCTTCAGCGGCAAAGGTTGGACATTGGAAAAAAAATATTTCATTGGATACAACTATAAGGGGTACAAAAAGAAACAGTGAAAATAAAATTATAGCAATAGGTGCATCCACAGGAGGTACTGAAGCGATAGCAAGCATTATCTCTACATTTACAAAAAGCATGCCAGGTACTGTCATTGTACAGCACATGCCTGCTGTATTTACAAAAATGTATGCAGACAGACTTAATAACTCATATTTTGTAGATGTAAAAGAAGCAGAAGATGGAGATCATATCTACCCAGGAAGAGTTTTAATTGCGCCTGGAGAACATCAGATGAAACTAAAAAAAAGCGGGGGCATTTATTTGGTAGAGTGCTTTAAAGGTTCAAAAGTAAATGGACACTGTCCCTCAGTAGATGTATTGTTTTCATCTGTTGCACAAATAGCAGCAAGAAGTGCTGTGGGAGTAATTTTAACAGGTATGGGAAGTGATGGTTCAAAAGGGCTTTTAGAGATGAGAAAAAATGGAGCAAGGACAATTGGTCAGGATGAGAAATCCTGCGTTGTTTATGGTATGCCAAAAGTGGCCTATAATATTGGTGCAGTAGAAAAACAGGAGACTTTAGAAAAAATACCACAGGCCATACAACGATTTCTGGAAAAATGAGGAGTCTTTTTGATGAATAGGGATTTACATATAAAAGCACTTAAAAAAGAACTGGAAAAATTAGAAATCACTTTACAGAGCATAGGAGATGGGGTAATTACTACAAGTTCTGATGGCAGTATTACTATGATGAATAACGTAGCAGAAAAACTAACAGGTTGGTCAGCTAAAGAGGCAGAAGGCATACCTATCAGTGAAGTTTTTGTGATATTTAATAAAGATACTAAAACTCCCTTAGAAAGTCCATTTGTATCTGTATTAAAAGCTAAAAAGCCAGTTGGATTAAAAAAAGACACTGTACTTATTTCGAGAAAAGGAAAAGAAAGTTATATTTCTGCAAGCAGTGCTCCTATTGTGGACTCCCAAAACAAAATAAAGGGAATTATAGTTGTATTTAGAAATATAACCAGAATTAAAAAAGCTGAAAAGCAACTGGCAAACGAAAAGAAAAACCTAAAGGAAATATTTGATTCTGCTCCAATTGGAATGGTTATTGTTAATAAAAAGTATGAAATAGTAAAATTAAATGAATCAGTGCTGGAAGTTTTAAAAGGTGATAGAGACAATGCAAATTATAAAAAAATTGGAGAAGGAATAGCTTGCATTAACAGTTCTGAATTGAGCGTAGAATATAAAAATAAAGGTGAATGTAAAAATTGCAAAATCATCAAAACAATTGACAGTGTATTTAGCACAGGTCAAGCTATTTATGGAGTTGAAGTTAAGCACATAGCATTGGTTGATTGGGAGAAAAAAAGATTTTGGATTAGACTAAATGCTGTTCCTTTAATTATGGATGAAGAGGAATTTGTATTGGTGACACTTGATAATATTACTGAAAAAAAAGAAATGGAAAGAGTTATAAAAAGAGCAAAAGAAGATGCAGAAGCTGCAAACAAAGCTAAAAGTGAATTTTTAGCAAATATGAGTCATGAAATTCGCACTCCTTTAAATGGCATTATAGGTATGACAGAGTTAACTTTAGATACTAATCTTGATAATGATCAAAAAGAAAATGTTAATATAATTAATTCATGTGCCCATATGCTTTTAAATGTAATAAATGACATTTTGGATTATTCTAAAATAGAGGCAGGGAAGATGACTTTAGAAAGTGTTCAATTTAATATTGTTAAACTTTTAGACGATGTATGCAAAACTCATATGGTAAAGGCACATAAAAAAGGACTTGAATTAAGTTACAGAGTGGATAGAGATTTACCTAAAATTTTAGTAGGGGATTCTAATAAAATTTTACAGGTACTAAACAATTTATTATCTAATGCTATAAAATTTACTGATTATGGTGAAATTGTAGTTACAGTTGATGTGTTAGAGAATTCTAATAACAAAATAAAGCTAAGATTTGCAGTTTCGGATACCGGTATTGGAATTTCAAAAGAAGATGTAAAAAAACTTTTTGTCAGCTTTAGTCAGGTAGATGGTTCAATTACTAGAAAATATGGAGGAACTGGACTTGGACTTGTAATATCTAAAAGAATTATTGAAATGATGGGTGGAAGTATTTGGTTGGAAAGTGAGAAGGGAAAGGGAAGTATTTTTTATTTTACATGTGAATTGGTTAACGAAAACAGAGGTCATTTTAAAACATATCATTGTAATGATAAAAACAACAAAGAAGTAAATAAAATGCTTGACATTCTTATTGTTGAGGATGACGAAGTAAATCAAATAGTTTTATCAAAATCTATAAGGGATGAAGGACATTTAATTAGCATTGCAAGCAATGGAATTGAGGCATTAAAATTATTTAAGGAAAAGCACTTTGATTTAATTTTAATGGATGTGCAGATGCCTAAAATGGATGGAATAGAAACCACTAGAAGGATAAGAGAGCTAGAAAAAGGTATAGGAAATCATGTTCCTATAATAGCCATTACTGCACACGCATTAAAAGGCGATAAAGAAAAATTTCTCTCTTGTGGAATGGATAGATATATACCCAAGCCTGTTGAATTTGAAGAATTATTTAATACAATTAATGATATCTTTGGAGAAGAGAAAGAAAATAATTTAAAGGAAAATACAATCTCAAAAGACCAAGTGCCTAGGCAAGTGGAACATGTGAAAGTTAATCATTTAAGTGAGAGGAGTATGGAAAATTATATAGAAGACTTAGAAAAAGCTCTTTATAAAATGGACAAAAAACTAATTGAATCAACTATAATTAAAATTAAAAGTATGGTAAAAAAGACAGAAGAGAAAAAAATTTCTTTTAAAATGTTGCTTTTATCAAGAAGAGAAAACTACAAAGAACTTAAAGAATATTTAAAGAAACTAAAAGAAAAGTTAGAACTATAAACAAAGCTTTAAAATAGGCCATTTATTTGGTTATTACTATATAAAAGAAAGGGGTAAATACCATGAAAATCCTTATTGCAGAAGATGATTTTGCTTGTCGGAAATTTTTGTACAAATTTCTCTCTTCATATGGAGAGTGCGACATTACAATTGATGGTGCAGAGGCCATTGAAGCTTATATGATGGCGTTAGATGAAAAAGAACCTTATGACTTGATTTGTTTAGATATTATGATGCCTAAGGTAGACGGGAAAAAGGTTCTTAAAACAATAAGGGACATTGAAAAGCAAAAAGAGATTAAAGAGGCTGAAAAAGTAAAGATAATTATGACCACTGCACTAAATGATAAAACAAATGTATTTGACTCATTCGAGGATGGTTGTGAAGCCTATGCAGCAAAACCAATTGACACAGATAAGTTTATTCAAGTCATGGAAAGACTTGGTTTAAAAAATGAAAAGCGATAGGGGCGATTAATGCCCTTTTCGCACTTAAACCTTTTTGAAAAATTTTTTGCTAAGCTTTTTAAAAAATCCACCACTGTTTTTTTCACGCCATATTCCTATAGATTTATCAACATTTTGAAAGTGCTTGTCCATTTTGCTTTCAAACTTTCGCATGTTATTTTCCACACAAGCTCCAAGTTCAAGTTTGGTTTTGTTAAGTTCAGCTGTAATGTCATCTTTAGCAGTTGTTACTGTTAGTGAAAAACTATCTGTAAGCTTTTCACTAAAGTCTTGGAAAAATTTTTGAATTTCTAATGAATTATTTTTCCCATCTATTCGAGTAAGAGAATTAGAGTTGTTTTCTTCTGAAGGTTTTGGAGCTATTAATTCTATTTCAGGTTTAAGTATTTTTTTGATTGCTTTAATTTCTAGACCCTCATCTCGCATGTTTTTTATTTGATACATAATGTTTGCAACGTCTGGGGTATAATATCGTCTTCCTCTTTTGTCCTTGGGAACATACATATTAAATTCTTTTTCATAATATCTCAGGGCATGATCTGTTACACTAAGATTTTGGCTTAATTCGGTGATAGTATATCGATCTTTTAATACTTCCATCAAAATCCCTCCATTAGATACTTGTTTATAATAATAAGTTTTAGAACTTTTATTTCAAAACAAGTACTATAATAGCACCAATTAAAAATAGTGTAAATGAATAGAGCGTTATTTTCTCAATATTTCCTTAAGCTTTTTAATGTCATAAGGAAGAGGGGCAGTTAATTGAAGGAGTTTTTTAGTAACTGGATGAATAAAAGCTGCTTTTGATGAATGAAGTGCCTGTCTGTCTATGAATACACTCTCTTTTGAAGGAAAGTCTTTTGAGGTAATAATACAATTTTCTAAAGGAAATATTTTTTTCTCAGAGAGTGACAAATTTTCATTTTGCAAATTGTTGTAAAGAGTATCACCTAAAAGAGGGTGTCCAAAAGACTCACAGTGAACTCTTATTTGATGAGTTCTTCCAGTTTCTAAGACAAAACTTAAAAGTGTAGCATTTTTAAGATGCTCAATAACTTTATAATGGGTTACCGACGGCTCTCCATTTGAAGAAGTACATCTTTCGATTATACTCCCAGGCTTTCTTGATATTGGAAAGTTTATAGTTCCATGAGGAGTTTTAACTAAACCATTTACTATTCCCGTATATTCTTTGTAAAATGAATTGTTATTCATCTGCTTTATCAAAAAATCCTGGGAAAAAGAATTTTTTGCAAATATAATAACCCCAGAAGTATCTCTGTCTAATCGCATAACAGGTCTTATTTTACGCAAAACTTTATTTTTTGCAAAATGATAAGAAATTGCATTTGCCAAAGTTCCTTTAGAGTGGTTACAGGTAGGATGTACAATAACTCCAGGCTGCTTGTTTAAGGCTATTAATGCTTCATCCTCATAGATGATATTTATTGGAATGTCTTCAGGTATTACCCCTTCTGACTTTTCTTCAAGATTCATATCAACTTCAATAATGTCATTTTTATTTATAATTTTGTTAACAAACACTGATTTGCCATTTAAAAATATTTTGTTTTGATATTTTAACTGACGTATCAATTTTTGAGAAAATTCCAGTTTATTTTTTAAAATATACTTTACTGTTTTGCCTGAAGATTCAGTATCAACACTATATTTGAAATTCATTTTAATCACCAGTTTAGTTGTTTTCTAATTTCTAACATACTACAGCTATATATTTTTTGCTATAATATCATTATAACAAAAAATATATAGCTGTAAACTGCCTAACATTAATGTTATATGTATTAAAGGTGAAGAACAATATTCCAGAAACGTGGTACATTTAGTTTGTTGTTGATATGGAAAAAAAGTTAATATATAATTAATAGATGGAGTTTTTCTGTTATATAAATTTAGTAAAAATATAAGTAATATGAGAGGTAGAAGTATGTTATCTGGATTTCAAAAATACATAAAAGATCAATTTAAAGTTGATAAAAAAGTTTTAGACTTGGCTGCTTCGGCAGAAAAGGAAGCATCTAATGAGTTTTGTAGAATAAATGAAATAAAAGAATATAATCAGTTAAAAGTTATAAGGGCAATGCAAAAAAACAATTTAGATGATTCGCATTTTAATGGTACTACAGGTTATGGATACGATGATAAGGGAAGGGATACTTTAGAATCAGTTTATAAAGAGGTTTTTTGTGCAGAAGATGCACTGGTAAGACATCAGATAGTATCCGGGACTCATGCACTGGCAATATGTTTATATGGGAACTTAAGGCCGGGTGACGAAATGTTATCAATTACAGGAAAACCCTATGACACACTTGAAGAAGTTATTGGGATAAGAGGAAATGATGCAGGATCTTTAAAAGAGTTTGGAGTTTTTTATAAACAGGTGGAATTTTTAGAAGATGGGTGTATTGATTATAAATCTGTAAAAGAAGCAATATCTAAAAAGACTAAACTAATTTTTATACAGAAATCACGTGGATATGCATGGAGAAGGTCTTTGACAACTGAGGACATTAAAAGTGCTGTAGAATTTGTAAAAAGTATAAAAAATGATGTAATTGTAATGGTTGATAACTGTTATGGAGAGTTTGTTGAAGAGAGTGAGCCTGTTGAAGTTGGAGCTGATATTATAGCAGGTTCACTTATAAAAAATCCAGGAGGAGGGCTTGCACCTACAGGTGGTTATATAACTGGTAAGAAAGAAGCTGTTGAAAAGGCGGCGTATAGAATGACAACTCCAGGATTAGGAAGAGAAGTAGGGGCATCTTTAGGAAATAACAGGCTTATGTTTCAGGGGTTGTTTTTTGCACCTCATGTTGTTGCAGAAAGCTTAAAAGGTGCCGTGTTTTGTGCATCATTAATGAATATTTTAGGGTTTAATACAAGTCCTGACATTGGTAAAAAAAGAGGAGATATTATTCAGGCTGTGGAGTTTGGAAATGCTGAGAGTTTAATTGCATTTTGTCAGGGAATTCAAAAGGGCTCTCCAGTGGATTCGTATGTTTTACCTGAGCCGTGGGAAATGCCTGGTTATGACAGTCCTGTAATAATGGCTGCTGGAGCATTTATTCAAGGGGCTTCTATTGAGCTAAGTGCAGATGCACCAATTAAACCACCATATGCAGCATATATGCAGGGAGGGTTGGTTTATGAACATGTAAAACTTGCAGTTATGATATCCATTCAGAAAATGATGGAAAAAGGCTTGGTGGTTTGCTAAGGAGGATTAAAATGGGTGAAAAACAAAAGATAAAACAAAAAGTTCGAAATAAAATACGATTAGGAAGTATTTTTATTATTTTCTTTTTAATTTTATACATTCCTTCTCTTATATTATGGATATATGGGAATAATATTAACACTGAATTCATAAGGAAAGGTGAGATTGAAAGCTCTGTTAATACAAATGCGTATATTGTTAGAAATGAAACAGTTATTAATTCACCTGTTGAAGGAAAGTGTATAAGAGAAATAAATGAGGGTGAAAGAGTTCGGGTCAACTCTAGAATTGTTACAATAGTGGATAATATATCGCAGGTACTTTTAGATGATTTGAGAAACTTGGATTTAAGAATAATAGAAGCAAAACGAAATGAAAATGAAAATAACAATTTATTTTCTCGAGATCTAACCAAAATAGAGAAAATGATTGATGATAAGCTTATTCTTTTGGCGGATTGCGTAAATCAAAATAATTTTTCAAAAATTGGTAATTTAAGAGATGAAGTTGATGAACTAATACTAAAACAAGCTACTATTATTGGAAGTTATGGAGAGCCATCTGCGCATATTCAGTCATTAAAAGATGAAAGAGATACACTGCAAAATATGATAATGGAAAATACAGAAGATATTATTTCAGAATATACAGGAACAGTATCTTATGTAATTGATGGGCATGAGCATATGTTGACGCCGGATATAATTGAGAAATTGACTTTGGAGGATTTAGAAAACATCAAAATTACTGAAAATCACAGAAGTCACGATGACTTAATTGTAAATGAGAATAGTCCTCTTTTGAAAATAATTAAAGATATCCACTATGATATCCTTTTTGTTATGGATAAAGATGAGGCTTCAAATTTTGAAGAAGGTGAGAAAGTGGAGGTTAGAATAAATGACATAGATAGGATAATTGATGGAATAATAAATTATAAATCAGAAAAAATGGATGGAAAATATATAATGGCTGTTAATGTAGATAAGGCATTAAGGGAGACGGCGGCTTTAAGAAAGATAAATATAGACTTAATAAAGACTAGACATTCAGGATTTATCGTTCCAATAGAAAGCCTTGTCAATATTAATGAGAGGGATATGACAGCTGAAATAGTATTGGTTAGAGCAAATCGTGCCAGATTTGTTACTGTAAAGATTAAAGGAAGAGATGAAAAGCTGGCTATTATAAAAAATACTGAAAACTCTCATAGTGGTGGTGTACAGCTGTATTCATCCTATATTTTAAATCCAAAAAACATTGAGGAAGGGCAGATGATTGAGTGATGAAAAAAGAATTTGATTATTTAAGGGGAAATCTTGAATTAGTGATGTCTAAAATTGAAAAGGCAGCACTAAAAAGTGGAAGGAAGGCGGATAGCGTTAAAGTTATTGCAGTTACTAAAACTGTAGAGCCTGAAAAAATATCTGCCATGTTAGATGAAGGCATAACAGATTTAGGTGAAAATAGAGTTCAGGAACTTACAAAAAAGTACGATATAATAAATAAGGAATGTAATTGGCATCATATAGGACATCTTCAGTCAAACAAGGTTAAGTATATAGTAGATAAGGTAAAATTGATACATTCTGTTGACAGACTGAGTTTAGCTTCAGAAATTCAAAAAAGAGCTCAAAAGGCTGGCACAATAATAGATGTTCTTGTACAGGTAAATGTTTCAAGAGAAGAAAGTAAGTTTGGTGTTTATAAAGAACAACTCTTGGAACTTTTGAAAAAAATAAGCACTTTTGATAGTATGAGGGTTAGGGGGCTTATGACAATGGCACCATATGATGAAAATCCTGAGAATATTAGATATGTATTTTCAAACTTAAAGGATTTATCTATTGACATTCAGCAAAAAAAACTTGATAATATTAGTATGGAGTTTTTATCCATGGGAATGAGTAATGATTATGAAGTTGCAATTGAAGAGGGAGCGAACATGGTCAGAATTGGAACGGCTTTGTTTGGCAAAAGAGATTAATTTATAGGTTTCACCGTAAGATACCTTCTTTAAAGCAATTGTTTTAATTAATAGTTTGGTACGACATACCGGCAACGTTTGTGAAGGGTTTGCATTAAGAAGTGGAGAATGTCAAACTCTTTATGAAACATATAAAATCACAAAAGATAACAGGAGGTAATTAAAAATGTCAAGTTTAGTTAACAAAATGCTCAATTTTGTTGGGTGGGAAACGGAAGATGAAGAAGTTGAAGAAATTGAAGAGCAGGAGGAACTCGAAGAAGATATTGAAAAACCTCAATTTATTAAGCCTCTAAATAAGAAACCGCAGAATAAAGTTGTAAATATTCACTCTACATCTCAGTTTAAGGTTATAGTTTTACAACCTGAGAATTTCGACGATGCAAAAGATGTATGTGATCATTTAAAGAATAAAAAGCCTATTGTTGTAAATTTAGGCAATGTACAAAAAGATGTTGCTCAGAGGATAGTTGACTTTTTAAGCGGCTCTATTTATGGATTAGACGGGAACATACAAAAAGTGTCTAATGATATATTTATTGTAGCACCTCATAATGTTGATATTATGAGCCATATAAAAAAAGAAGAAATAACAGGTAAAGCAGCTTTTCCCTGGTCGAAATAGCGGGGGATTTAAATGAGTTATACATTGATAAGAGCATTAAATTTACTATTTGATATAATAATAATAGCTTTAATTGTGCGTGTTATTTCTTCATGGCTTCCAATTTCTAAAGAAAATGCTTTTTTTAGAATAATTTATCAAGTTACAGAACCGTTGCTTTCGCCAATTAGAAGCTTAATTCAAAAGACATCTTTTGGAAAGAATATGATGGTGGATTTTTCACCGATAATCGTATTTTTGCTTCTTCGTATCTTGAGAAGCGTTTTAACAGGTATTTTGGGATAGTTACGATAAAGGTAAAAAAGTCTTAAAATATTTTTAGGTTGGTTAGAAAAATTATTTTATTAAAGAAGAAAGAGCATTAAAAAAGTATGTCAAAAACAGACGACAAAATAGTAGTTAAAAAAGTTCTTGATAAGTACTACTTATCTGAAAAGACAAGCAAATATACTAATTCAGATTTTTTAGATCCCTATCAGCAAAAGTTGGTTGAGAAAACTTTTAATATGATGGGGATAAGAGATTATAGTTTTTTAGGTGGCTATAGGGGGGCAGAAAGAGCAATTGTTGTTTTCTGTCCTAATGTCGTGCTTTTAAATTCTTTGCAGCAAGAAACAGACGAAACAGGAACAGGGACTGATGATACTGGGTTTTGTACAAAATTTTTTGAAGTTCTTAAAATCACAACGAAGGGAAGAAATGCTTTTTCCCATAGAGATTATTTAGGTTCGTTAATGGGATTAGGTATTAAACGAGAAAAAATTGGCGATATTTTAGTTAAAGAAGATTTTTGCGTGATAGTTGTATTAAAAGAAATAGCAGAATTTATTGAATACAACCTTATAAAGGTTGGTAATAAAACTGTAGATATTACTGTTGTAGATAGTGGTGAATTGAAAAGCTTTGAACCCAAAATAAAGGAAATAGGCACAACGGTGGCTTCTTTGAGAATTGATTGTATTGCCAGTGCTAGTTTTGGAATTTCAAGGAGTAAAATAGCCTCGTTGATTAAATCTCAAAGAGTTTATTTAAATTGGGAGTTGGTTTCAAGCCTTTCGAAAACAGTACAGGAGGAAGACACCATATCTATAAAAGGAAAGGGAAGAGCTGTATTACAAAGAACAGGTAAATTAACAAAAAAAAATAGAATACACGTTGTACTAAAGAAATTTATATAATGAGGTGCTTTGTATGAATTATACTCCTAATGATTTGCAGAATATAGTACTAAAAAAAAGTATGGTTGGTGGCTATAATGAAGACATGGTTAATGACATATTAGATAAGGTTATAGAAGACTATACAAGCTACATACATGAAAACATAGAATTAAAGGACAAGGTGGCTGCATTAAATGAGGCTGTTCAACATTATAAAAACATTGAAGACTCATTGCAGGATACGTTAATTGTAGCCCAGCAGACAGGTGAAGATATAAAGAAAAATGGTTATCAAAAATCTGAAAATATAATTAAGGAAGCAGAAATTAAGGCACAAAAAATAATAAATGAAGCAAATCAGGAAGTTATCAGAATTAAGTACGAATATGAAGATATGAAGAAAAAGTTTTATGTATATAAAAGTAAGGCTGAAGCACTTTTGGCTTCTCAACAGGAAATTTTAAGATCAATTATTGATGAACAGGAAACAAGCAGTTAATTCACATAGCATTATAAGCACATGTTTAGTTTTAGCCAAAAGAGTTTAGCGAATGTGGTAAAAGTAAGCCATGACTATAAAACATTTTAAAAATTAATTATTACAGTCATGGCTATTATTATATTTAGCTTATAAATTGAGATTTAACCTGCATAACTTCATTTTGTTCCACTTGTTGGGCCGAGCGATAGTACCCTTTTTGTTCTGCCAATTTATACAAGTCATACTGGAATGTTTCACAGTCATTTCTTATTTGTTGCAGAGCCTGCCTTAACTGTGGATTTGCAGATTCTGCAATTGCATTGGCGTATGTTGATAAGCTTCCCTTTAATTGAGTTAAAAGATCATTAACCATTTCTTTTTCTTGCATTTTCAATCCTCCTTATCCTAAAAACGTCATTAGTTGGTCTTTTGTGCTTTTTGCATCCTGTGCAGATTGTTGAAACACCTGCTTGACTTGTGAATCTTGACATTGGCTGGCATAATCAGATAACTTTTTAAAAGTCATTTCATGTGATCCAATTAAATGCCTTAAGTTTTGTAGTTCAATTTGATTTAATTGTGACATATAAAACACTCCTTTCTTTTTAATCACACTTATTTTAAGTTAAAACATATAAAATTATACAGATAAATTAAATAAATTTAACATTGTACTTTAATAAAAAAGGAAAAATCAGACTTGTTATTAGCAAAAATTACATTGATTTTCTGTAGTGATTTTTATTTTAGCTGTGAATATAAATATAATATAAATATATTTATATAAAGGCTGGGATATTAATGAGAGAAGATCAAAAATATTATACAGTTCGAGGATATCAGCTTCTTAGAAAAAATAAAAAACTTTTAACTTCAGGTATGGAAGACTATTTGGAGATGATTTATAGAAATAGTATTGAAGCAGGTTATATGAGGGTAAACAAACTTGCTGAACAGTTAAATGTTCAGCCTTCTTCTGCAACAAAAATGGTTCAAAAGTTAGCTGGCTTAGGTCTTATAAAATACCAGAAGTATGGGATTATAGAGCTTACTGAAAGAGGACTTGATATGGGGAATTTTTTATTGAATCGACATAAGACGTTGGAAAAGTTTTTAAGATTTATAGGATGTATTGATGTTTTGTCTGAGACAGAACTGATTGAACACAGTATAAATATAGATACTTTAAAAAATATAGATTCATTAAACAGGTTTATTGAAAAAAATCCTAGTATTCAAAAAAAGTTTGAAAAGTTTAAAGAAGAATTAAATTATGGTGCTATTTAATAGTTAAAAAAGAGCCTTACTAAAAGGCTCTTTTTTAAATTTTTTATTCTATGTGTGCAACAGGAAGTTCAGAAATCTCTCCGCTTACATATCTTGACAAAGTGATTAGATCAAAAGTTGATATTGTATCGTCATCATTTACGTTTGCGGCTGTTTTTTGATTGTCGGTAAAATCTACTTGTCCTACTATATACTCCGCTATTAGTTCTATGTCTGATTTGGTAACTAATCCATCACCATTTACATCTCCATATGTAATAAGATTCATTTCGCCATCTGACATTATACCGTTTACAGTTAATGTTTGTGTTTCAACGCTATTATCTGCTTTTACCTTATATGATTGCTTACCTTGTGCTTCATGGGTATAAGATGTATTGTCTCCAACGCTAAAGAATTCTCCGCCATTTACACTGATTTTATATTCATTTGCCCAAGATACAGAATCCCATGTTAACTTGATGTTTCCCTCGTTTTCCTGAGCTTTAAAGTTATCTGGTGCATTAGCTTTCATAGTAATTTTTATTCCATAACTACCTTCAGCATCTATATCATTATGACTAACTTTTATATAGTATCTTTGTCTACCACCTGATTGCTTAACTATTTTAAAATTATCATCTTCACCACTGTTGCTATCTGACCTAAGGTGAACAGGATTATCACTGTCATCGTATAATTCTCCGAAAGTATCTGTTGTACCAGTGGTTTCAATAACATATGTAGCAGCTGCAGAAGTCATAAAAGTGTAATAATGCTCTTCACCAGCATTAAGGTAGCTTAGTTCTAGCTCTGGAGTTGGGCTGGCATAAATTCTTTTTGCTGTTTCAAAAGAATCATTAGGTTCCTCTGGAATTTCTGGAGGAGTTGAACCAGTGTAAAAAAGGTTGTAAGACATAGTTGTAAAAGTATCAAAGTCCATAGTATGTTCTTCTCCATCCCACGGGTCATTATAAATTACATATTTGTTGCTATCGCTTTCACCATAACCAGTTATTACAACTGCATGACCTCCACCAGGCAAGCTTATATATCCAGGTATAGATGCTAAAATAGGATAAGAATTATCAATGTATGTTTTTATTTCTTTAAAAGAAATCCTATTATAAATTGTATCACGATTAGGGTGGTCAAAAACACTAGCTGTTCTATTTATAGATGAAACTCCATCTGTATAATTTTCTACAATTTCTCCCTTATCTCTAGACAAACTTAAAGGTAAGGTTTGGTTAAATTCTTCTTCCAATGTACTTTCATAGTAATCTTGTGCAATTTCTACTGTGCGGTCTATTGAATCTTCATTAAAATATGAAATTATCATTGCCGCAGAAGCTGACCAGCATAGCCATTCATGAGGCTGTTGAGTATAATTAGTTACTGAAAGTTTTACCTCTGTTTCTGTTTGTTGTGCAAAAGAAACTCCACTAAATAACATTGTTAACATAAAAACAATACTTACATAAACTGATACTATTTTTCTTATTTTTAGCATTACTCTCTCTCCTTTAATAGTTTTTTTAGTAAATACATTGTTTGATTTTTGCAAAATATATTGGCCATATTTTTTATTTAGGTGCACCTAAAAGACATTTAACAATTCCTTTGATATAAAATTCTACAGAAAACAATGTATGATGTCAATATCATATCGAGTTATTTTTTGAATTAATATTGTTCTTCATCTTTAATATATACACCTTGTTTTTTTAGAGTGATTGATTTTTTTAAAATTTGATATATAATATAATAATACTGTAAAAAAAATTAATGGGAGTTTATGGTCTATGAAAAAAGAAAATAAACTTAAATTTTTTGGACATATACCTTCAAAGCCTGATATTGGTTTGATTCTTACTAGGCTAGGATATAAAAAAACTGTTACTGTTATAAGCAAAGAATACAGACAGAAAATAAATTCAATGATTGAAGAAGGTCTTGCTTTGTGTGATATTAAAGGCATTTATGGAAGGTATAAAATAAAATCCCATGAACATAATGGAATAAAAATTTTTGATGATATATTTTTTGAAAGCAAAAACCTTTCAAAACTTTTAAAAAATAGTTTTGAGGTCGTACTTATGGCGACAACTGTTGGTGATGATATAACCAAAAAAATACATAGTGAAATAAAAAGTGAAAATGCTGATTTTGCATTGATACTTGACTCTTTGGGATCTCAAATTGTAGATGGTGGACTTGACTGGATGGTTGAGTTTATTAATAAAGAGATTAGAAGAGAGGGTAAAAAACTTACAGGAAATAGGTACAGCCCAGGCTATGGAGATTTTTTGCTTTCAAATCAAAAAATAATATATGATATTTTAAATTTAAAAAAACTGGACATTGAAATTACACAAAAGTATATGCTTGTTCCAGAGAAGTCTGTTATAGCTATTGCAGGAATAGAAGGGATTGAGTAAAATGGACAAACAATCATTTAGAGATTTTATCTATAATAATGTAGTTATTTTAGATGGTGCAACAGGTACAGAGCTTCAAAAAAGAGGAATGCCTCTTGGAGTTTCTCCTGAACAATGGGCTTTAGAAAACCCGGAAGTTTTGATAGATATTCAGAAAAATTACATAAAATCAGGTTCTAATGTTGTGTACACTTGTACTTTTGGAGGAAATAGATTAAAGCTTTCTGAATTTGGATTAGAAGATAAAGTTGTAGAAATAAATAAAGGATTAGCACAGATTTCAAAGAAAGCAGCCAAAGATGATGGATTTGTTGCAGGAGATATTGCAGCAACAGGTCAATTTGTAGAGCCATTTGGTGATATGCCTTTTGAAGAGGCGGTTGAAATATATAAAGAACAGGTTAAAGGGCTTTTAGAAGGTGGAGTGGACTTTTTTATAATAGAGACAATGGTTGATATTCAGGAGACAAGGGCTGCACTTATAGCTGTAAAGGAAAGCTGTAATTTGCCTGTTTGCATCAGTATGACATTTGATGAAGGTAGAAGAACTCTAACAGGCACAGATCCTGTAACTGCACTTATAACTCTTCAAAGTCTTGGGGCAGATGTTGTAGGATGTAACTGTTCTACAGGACCTGCGGACATGATAAAAGTTATAAAGGAAATGAAACCATATGCTAAGGTGCCTCTTTTAGCAAAGCCTAATGCAGGTCTTCCAAGGCTAGTTGATGGTAAGACTGAATTTGATATGGGAGCTTTGGAATTTGGTTCATATGTAGAAGAGTTTATAAAATCAGGTGTAAACCTTTTAGGTGGTTGTTGTGGAACGTCGCCATTATATATTGAAAAGATTAAGGAAAAGATTAAAGGACTTAAAGGAAAACTCCCTAGTCCTAAAAAAGTGAGCTGTGTAACGTCATTAAGCAAAACAGTTTTTACTGGATTTGAGGAACCAGTTGTTGTTGTTGGGGAGAGAATAAATCCAACAGGAAAAAAGAAACTTCAAAAAGAACTTAGAGAGGGTAAAACAAATGAAGTTAGAAGATTTGCATCTGAACAAATTGAAAAGGGTGCAAAAATACTTGACGTTAATGTAGGTATGCCGGGAATTGATGAAAAGAAAACAATGATTGATATTGTTCAGTTTCTTTCAATTACTGTGAAGGCTCCTCTTTGTCTTGACTCATCTTCTCCTGATGTGATAGAGGCGGCACTTAGAGTATATCCTGGAAGGGCAATGATTAACTCTATTTCTGCTGAAAAGGAAAAAATGGAAAAACTGCTCCCGATAGCAGCTAAATATGGGGCTATGTTTATACTTCTTCCTCTAGATGATAAGGGTGTACCACAGACGGCTAGTGAAAGGTATCAAGTAATTGAAGGTGTATATAAAAAAGCCTTAGAACATGGCTTTGATAAAGAGGATATAATAGTTGACGGACTTGTTATGACAGTGTCTTCAGATCAAAATGCGGCTATGGAAACACTAGAGGTAATTAGTTGGTGCAAAAATAAATTTGGGATAGGTTCAATTGTGGGTCTTTCAAATGTATCCTTTGGACTTCCTGAAAGAAGCTGGGTTAACACGGCATTTCTTTCTATGGCTATAGGAAAAGGGCTTACAATGGCTATATCAAATCCATCAAGTGAGATTTTAATGAATATTAAAATGGCCTGTGATGTATTGACGGCAAAGGATAAAAACAGTGCCTTTTATATTGAAAGATTTGGTGGACAAAAAAGTGAAAAGGTTAAAGATGAAGAAAAGAAATCAGATTTGAGTACATTGGACAAAATATATAAAAGTGTATTGATAGGAGATAGGGAAAATGTAAAAGCTCTTATAGATATTGCAATTAAAGATGGAAATGAACCTTCAAAAATAGTTGATAATTATTTAATTCCTGCAATAACAAAAGTGGGAGATTTATATGATAAAAAGGAGTATTTTCTTCCCCAGCTTATTCAAAGTGCTCAAGCTATGAAGGATGCATTTAACATTGTTGAACCACTTCTTATGAAAGAAGAAAGTCAGGAAAATAAAAAGTGTATTGTGCTGGCTACCGTCAAAGGAGATATACACGATATTGGTAAAAATATTGTAGGTCTTATGCTTAAAAACTATGGTTTTAAAGTGATTGACTTAGGAAAAGATGTGAGTTCTAGAAAAATAATAAACAAGGCAAAAGAAGAGGGCGCACAAATCATAGGACTTTCTGCTCTTATGACAACTACTATGGTTGAAATGAAGGAAGTTGTTAAATTAGCCAAAAGTGAAGGTCTTGATATAAAAATAATGATTGGGGGAGCTGTTGTAAACTCTGATTATGCAAAAGAGATAGGAGCAGATGGATATTCTGAAGATGCATATTCTGCTGTTAAATTGGCAGAAAAACTCTCAAGTTCTTAGAAAATATTTATTTTTTCATTTAAACAAGCTCTTGACACCACATATTGTATGTGATATAATTTCCACAACAACATATAGTTGAGATATTAAAGGTATTTAAAAAGAATAGCTTAAAAATTAGTTTTAATTTTTAAGTTATTTTTAATGAAAAATTCAAATTGTGTACGTTCATTTCTGATAAAAAGTGTAGTACAAAAAAAGAAAATAGGAGATGTCTTAATGTTTACGAAAATTACTAAAAGAAATGGAAGATGTGAAAATTTTAAGCCGGAGAAAATAACTTGGGCTATTTATAATGCTGCGACTGCTTGTGGTGGAAGTGATTTTGCCCTAGCAGAAAAGTTAAGTAAACAGGTTGTAGAAATGTCAGAGTGGATTTTTAAAGATAAAGAGCCGGAAGTAGAAGAAATTCAAGATGTTGTTGAAAAAGTGCTAATTGAAAACGGGCATGCAAAAACGGCAAAAGCATACATATTGTACAGAGAAAAAAGAAAAAGTGCTCGTAATTTAAATGCTCTAGTTGGAGCAACAATTGATATGTTTTCAGACTATCTTGGAGACAAGGATTGGCATATACAGGAAAATGCAAATACTCAAAAAAGTGTTAATGGTTTAAACAATTATATAAGGGAAAGTTTTACAAAGAAGTATTGGCTTCATGAAATATATCCTTCAGAGGTAAGAGAGGCTCACGAAGGTGGAGAATGTCATATACATGATTTGGGATTTTTTGGTCCCTACTGTGCTGGGTGGGATTTAAGACAACTTCTTATGGATGGTTTTGGTGGTGTTTATGGAAAGGTTGAAAGTAAGCCAGCAAGACATTTAAGGTCATTTTTAGGACAAATAGTGAACTCTACTTTTACAACTCAGGGCGAGACTGCAGGAGCTCAGGCTTGGTCAAGTATTGATACATATTGTGCACCATTCATACGTTATGACAACATGACGTACGAACAAGTTAGACAATGCATTCAAGAGTTTATTTTTAACATAAATGTTCCTACAAGGGTTGGGTTTCAATGTCCATTTTCTAATTTGACTTTTGATATAACAGTTCCCTCTACTTTAAAGAATGAGCCTGTAATACTTGGTGGGAAATATATGGATGAAACATACAAGGACTTTCAAAAGGAACTGGATATATTCAACAAAGCTTTTTGCAGCGTAATGCTTGAAGGAGATGCAAAGGGAAGAGTGTTTACCTTTCCAATTCCAACAATAAACATAACAAATGATTTTGATTGGAATAATTCTGTTGTGGATGAATTTATGAAAATAACCTGTAAGTATGGGATTCCTTACTTTGCAAATTATGTAAATTCAGATTTATCTCCTGAGGACGCAATATCAATGTGTTGCCGTTTGCGTCTTGATACAAAAGAACTTCGAAAAAGAGGAGGAGGACTTTTTGGAAGTAATCCTCTAACTGGATCTGTAGGAGTATTTACAATAAACTTAGCTAGAATAGGTTATCTTTCAAAGTCTGAAAGTGAGTTTAAGGCAAGGCTTTGGAAAATGGCTAATATAGGAAAGACATCCCTTGAAATAAAGAGAAAAATAATAGAGAGACAGTCAGAAAAAGGTCTTTACCCCTATTCAACCCACTTTTTGAGAAATATAAAGGAAAGAACCAATCAATATTGGTATAATCATTTCAATACAATAGGAGTAATTGGAATGAATGAGGCTTTAATGAATTATATGGGCAAGGACATAGGGACTAAAGAAGGACAGGAATTTTCAGTAAATATTATGAATTACTTAAGGGATGTGTTGGTGGAGTTTCAAAATGAAACTGGGCACTTTTACAATCTTGAAGCTACCCCGGCAGAAGGTACTTCTTACAGGTTAGCAAAGCTTGACAGAGAAAGATATCCTGATATTATTACAGCAGGAAATAATACTCCATATTATACTAATTCTACACAGCTTCCTGTAGAATACACTGATGATGTTTTTGAAGTGTTGGAACTTCAGGATAAGCTACAGTCATTGTATACAGGAGGAACTGTTCAACATCTTTATTTAGGAGAGAGCATAGAAGATATTGAACTTTGTAAAAGCTTAATTAAGAAAGTGTTTACAAATCACAGCATGCCATATATATCAATAACACCTACATTTAGTATATGTAAGGAACATGGATATTTAAAGGGAGAACAGTTTAAGTGTCCTGTTTGCAATGATAAAACAGAAGTTTGGTCAAGGGTAACTGGATATTTAAGACCTGTTGAAAATTATAATATTGGAAAAAAAGAAGAGTACTTTACCAGAAAGAAATTTAAAGTTGAGGAGAAAGTATCATGAAAATAGCAGGTTTACAGAAAAATTCTTTTGTTGATTATCCAGGGAATTTATGTGCTGTTGTTTTTACTCAAGGTTGTAATATGAACTGTTTTTATTGCCACAATAAGCCTTTAATTGATAATGAAAAAAGAAATGAAAATATCAGTTCAGAGGATGTTTTAGAATTTCTTAAAAAAAGACGCAGCTTTTTAGATGCAGTTGTTATAAGTGGGGGAGAACCTACAATGCAAAAGGATCTTGAAAATTTTATTAAAGAGGTTAAGAAACTAAAATTTAAGGTTAAACTAGATACTAATGGTACAAATCCTGAAGTAATTGAAAGTCTTATATCTAAAAGACTTATTGATTATGTGGCTATGGATATAAAGGCTCCTTTTAAAAGGTATCAGGAATTTTGTGGTGCAAAAACAGATATAAATCGCATAAAAAAAAGTATAGATATTTTAATGCAGGACATTATAGACTATGAGTTTAGGACTACTTTTGCTCCTGGATTAGGGTTTGGTGATGTTTTGAATATGTGCAATGAAATAAAAGGTGCTAAATCATATATACTGCAAAAATGCAGAGGATTTGAGGAGATGTCAAACTTCATACTTTTTACAGATTCTATAAAAAGTATGAATAAAATGATTAAGAAAGTTGGAACAAGAGGAGTTGAAAATTCTGCTTAGACATTAGTGAACTCGTTTAGCTAAAGCTAAACATCGAGGCTTCAGTTAAGTAGGTGACTTGTTTAAATAAAACTAAACATTAGAGCTTTAGGTGGAGATTCTATTCTACTTAAAGCTTATGTGAGGACTCCACCGTATAGAGGGTGGAGTCTTAGAACAAGATAGAGTTGACATAAATTACTTGAGGTGATATTTTGCATGAAGTGATAATTTATACAGATGGAGCATGTTTAAACAACCCGTATGGCCCTGGGGGATATGGAACAGTTTTGCTACATGAGAGGAATGGGAAAAAACATAAAAAAGAATTGTCAGGTGGATTTAATAATACAACTAATAATAGAATGGAGTTAATGGCTGTAATTGTTGGATTAGAAGCATTAAAAAAGCCTTGCAGTGTAAAAGTTTTTTCTGATTCTAAATATATAGTTGATGCAATTAATTTAGGGTGGATGGACAGATGGAAAAGATTTGGATGGTATAAAAACGCAAAACGAAATGCAAGGCCAAAGAATATAGATTTGTGGAAAAGGTTAGTGGCTGCAATGGAGTCTCACAATGTGCAATTTGAATGGGTAAAAGGACATGCGGGTATTGATCTTAATGAAAGATGTGATCAGTTAGCCACCGGAGCAGCTGAGGGAGAAGATCTTCCGGAAGATACAAGACCAGATGAAGAAGTAGATCAAATTAAGATAGAAATGTAAACTCGTTTAGATAAAGCTAAACATAGGGATTTAGATGGAGATTCTACTCTATCTGAAAATTATAACAAGAACTTTACTATACAAGAGGTGGATAGATAGAATAAGACAAAAAAAGGGTCTGATTTTTAAATCAGGCCTTATAATTTTTGAAATGTAAATTTATTTTAAAAGCGCTTAACCTAATAGTATAATATTAAAAAAATAACAATATGTTACTATGATTTGATGTATGAATTGCTAAGAAATTTTATATCTATTGACAAGTGATAGTTAAATATAGTATTATTAGAGTATTAAAAATAAAACATATAGGAATACTGGGTTATAGGTGATGATATGAAAATTTCAACAAAAGGAAGATATGGATTAAGAGCAATGCTGGATTTGGCATTGAATTCAAAAGGAGGGTGTGTTTCCTTAAATAGCATAGCCACACGGCAAAATATTTCTGAAAATTATATGGAACAGGTTTTTTCTCTTCTTAGAAAAGCAGGGCTTGTTAAGAGCATTAAAGGGCCACAGGGTGGTTATACTTTGGGTTTAAATCCTTCAAGTATAAAGATAGGTGATATTTTAAGAGCTTTAGAGGGAAATCTTTTAGTAGTTGATGAAAAAAATAATGAAGTTTCAAAAGATAATACATTTGAATATTGTTTACAGCTTAAAGTTTGGAATAAAATAAATGAAAGCATAAATAGAGTAGTTGATTTGTTGACCTTAGAGGACTTGATGGAAGACTACAAAAAAATTAATGATAGTCAGTCGCTCATGTACTATATTTAAAAAGAAAGGAGTGGTTACTGTGGGAAAAATAACTAATAATATTACTGAGCTTATAGGTAATACACCTTTGATGGAATTTAGAAACTACAATAGAGTAAACAACCTTAATGGAAGGCTTATTGGAAAGCTTGAGTTTTTTAATCCTGGTGGGAGTGTAAAGGACAGAATTGGATATGCAATGATTAGAGATGGAGAAAAGAAGGGACTTATAAAGGCTAAAACAGTTATTATTGAGCCAACAAGTGGAAATACTGGGATTGCACTGGCCTTTGTATCTGCGTCTAAAGGATATAAACTTATTCTTACTATGCCTGATACTATGAGTGTTGAGAGAAGAAATCTTTTAAAGGCATTAGGGGCAGAAGTTGTTTTAACGCCGGGGACAGAAGGTATGAAAGGGGCTATTGAAAAAGCTTATGATTTGGCAAAAGAAATTCCAGATTCTTTTGTTCCTCAGCAATTTAATAATGGAGCAAATCCTCAAATTCACAGGGAGACGACAGCAGAAGAAATATGGAGAGATACTGATGGTGAAATTGATATATTTGTAGCTGGAGTGGGAACTGGAGGAACGATTACAGGTGTTGGGGAAGTATTAAAGGAAAAGAAATCTTCTGTTAAAATTGTAGCAGTTGAGCCTGATAACTCTCCTGTACTTTCAGGAGGTAATCCAGGGCCGCATAAAATACAGGGGATAGGTGCAGGGTTTGTGCCTGAGATATTAAATAAGGATATAATTGATGAAGTTGTAAAAGTAAGAGATAAGGATGCTTTTAAAGCCTCTAAAAGCATTTCTAAAACAGAGGGGTTGTTGGTAGGCATATCTTCTGGAGCGGCTATTTTAGCTGGAACTGAACTGGCAAAAAGACCTGAAAACAAAGGGAAAAATATAGTGGTTCTGTTGCCTGACACAGGTGAAAGATATCTTTCTACAACGCTATATAAAGATTAATTAAAAAGGCTTTAAGTGAGTATTTAATACGCTTAAAGCCTTTTTTAGTACTTATCTTATATGGATAAGTATCAGGAGGGACGAGAATCTTTGTCTAAAGCTAGGATTTTTAAGCTAAACTAGTTTATTTAAGTTCCCAAGTATATGACAATAGTACATTATCAAAAAGAGTCAAAGCCTCAGTTCTTCTAATTCTAAAAACAACAATTGCATCAGTAGTATACCATTTGCCTTTTTCCAGTTTACCATTGAATTTTTTTAGATATTCATCAGAAGCTTCGTGATAGATAAACTCAACCTTTCCCTTTACAATAAGTTCATCTGGTTGGTGGTCAAATGTTAATCCAGGTTGTGTAACTTCAACCATTGAGGGATCAGAAATAAAACGAACTTCCCTTATTATAGAATTTTCTACTGCATGGTTGTAAACCCTTTCTCTAAGCCCATTAAAGGGTGCACCTGGAAAACCAGAATCATATTCAAAATCTGTTTCCTCTGTATAGTCAACATTTCCCAAATGATATTCAATATATGAAGTTGCACTTGACTGATAGCTTTTCATATCTTGTTCACTTAAATTTGAATTTGTACCATCACTATATAGATTTGATAAATTGTAATCTCCTTTAGTTAAAGCTGGATTAAGGGGGAATACCGGAGGAGAATTTTTTGTATTAATTATTACACTATAATTTTCCCCATCCCAAATAATTTCATGATTAAAAATTTCAGAAAATTCTCTTAAAGGAACAAAAGTCCTTCCATTAACAATAATTGGGCTTGTTAGCATTTCGATGTACTTACGGCTATTTGTATTTGTATCAGTAATTGAAAATTTATCTTTTATGTAGTTTAGCTTAAAGCATACTTCAACATTGTCTAAAGTAATAGTAACTACTTCTATGGCTCCATTCCAGTCCACTTCTGCACCAAATCCTTCAGAAACTGCTCTTACAGGTATCATTGTCCTGCCTTTGTTGGTAATAAACGGTTTTGCGTCAGTAAATTCAAGGTTTTTCCCATCAATAATTATTTTTAATTCTTTTTCGTTTGTTGAGCTTGCATTAAGTGGGATTAAGACAGTTTGAATCATTACAAGTAAAGATATAATTAATATAATTTTCTTCATATTAAAAATCCTCCCTAAAATTAAATAATTTTGACTAGAAGCAGAAAAAACTTCCTGTAACATAATTGACAATATGGTTGACCTTTTATAAAATACAAAAGGAGAACACATTGTATTAAACAATAGGTTATCATATGTTGTATAATAATACAAATGTCATTTTAATAATTTATGAACCCAATAATTTTTGCGAACTTTAAAAATATAATATATAGTATTAGGCATAGGATTATTTTATAAAGATTTTATGGAGTGAGGCACACAATGGAAAAATTAGCTAAAAACCACAAGAAATTAATATTATATTCAAGAATATATTTTGTAATATGTATTATAGCTTTTGTTTTTTGGGGAACGGAAGAATATGATGAAATGTCTGTACGATTAATATTAGCTGCAATTGTGTTGAGTGGACATGCAATCTTTTTCTCATTAATAGGAATTAATTTAAAAATGTTTAAGTCTATAAGTAAAGAGAGCTGGGATGAGATGAAAAAAATCGTTAACTTTCAGTTGAACTTTATGGTGGTTTTTTTTGGAGGATTTGGATTAGCTGTTCTTATACTATTAGCGATAATAGATTTTAAAGAAAGTCTTTTTATGTTGCTTTTATCAAATGTTATATTAGCAATAGCCACAGGGGCATTGAAGAACAAGAGCATATACATATATGAAAGTGAAAATTGATTTGTAAGTTTTGTGATATGTTAAAAGGCTTAAATTATGCAGAGTTTGACTCTTCCGAAATTTTATGTATATGTCTAAAAATGAAGTATATCAAAGGGGCTCAATGCCAAGAGCTTTTATATTAATTTTTGGATTATTTAGCCCTATTAATATGTAAGTCTTTTACTTTTGTACAGTCTTTACATATTAAGTGTTTACAGATTAAAAATGAAAAAGAAGTTGGAGGATTTTTAATGGGATATATTAATCCATTAGGAGAAGAAAAGATATTAAATTTGTTGTTTAAGTTCTCCATACCAGCAATTGTAGGTATGATGGTTAATGCTTTATATAATATAGTAGACAGGATGTTTATTGGAAGAAGTGGTGACTTAGGATCTAATGGTTTAGAGGCTATTACCATTGTTTTTCCTATTATGTTTATACTTTTGGCTATAGCAATTTTATTTGGAATTGGTGGAGCTACTTTATTTTCTATAAGACTAGGTGAAAAAAAGCAGGAGGAAGCTGAAAAAGCTCTTGGCAATGGATTTTCATTACTGATTATATCAGGACTTGTATTTATGATTTTAGGACAAATTTTTTTGGTACCATTATTGTCTTTGTTTGGTGCTAAAGAGGAAATAATGCCTTACGCAACACAATATATGAGGGTTATTTTTTCGGGAGCTGTTTTTCAGATATTAAGTATGGGTTTAAATAACTTTATTCGTGCAGATGGTAGTCCTAATTATGCTATGGCGACTATGTTTTTAGGGGCAGGAACAAATATTTTACTAGATTATATTTTTATTTTTGTATTTAAAATGGGTATGTCTGGAGCAGCACTTGCTACAATTTTAGCACAGCTATTTTCATGTATATGGGTAGTTTCTTATTTTGTAGGCAAGAAGAGCAGAACAAAGCTTAAACTTAAATATATGAAGCTAAATTTTCAAATGGTAATTAGAATTGTTTCATTGGGGTTGCCAGGGTTTTTATTACAATTGGCTAATAGTTTGTTAAATGCAATATTGAATAAAAGCTTATTGCATTATGGTGGAAATGTGGCAGGTATGGGTATAATAAATAGTATTCAGGCACTACTTGTCATGCCTATTATTGGAATTAGACAGGGGGCACAGCCTATTATAAGCTTTAATTTTGGAGCAAAAAAATACAATCGTGCCAAAAAAGCTGTTAAACTTGCTATTTTGGCAGCTACGATTATTATTGTAGTTGGATATGTTGTAATAAGAGTATTTCCAGAAGGAATTATAGGCATGTTTAATAAAGAGCCAGAAGTACTGGAGTTTGGAAGCTATGCTTTGCTTGCATGGTTTTTGTGTGCTCCTGTTATTGGTTTTCAAATTATTGCTGCAAACTTTTTTCAGGCAATTGGAAGAGCCAAATCCGCTACATTTTTAACACTTACAAGGCAGGTTATTCTTCTTATTCCTGCTATAATTGTTTTTCCAAAGATTTGGGGCATTAATGGATTGCTTTATGCAGCTCCTTTTGCAGATTTCTTTTCTGCAATTTTGACAGGGATATGGTTTTACTATGGCATGAAGGGATTGAAGGAAAAACCAGATGAGATAAGTAATGATATAGATGGTAAAGTTGTTTTATAATATACAAAACAGGTGGAATACGCTTTCCACCTGTTTTTAAAAAATAATCTAAGTTGTTATAAAGTGTTTAAAATTTACTGGTTAGCTGGAAATTCAGTTATCATATCTAAAACAAATCTCTGTAAAAGAGTGTAATCGGTAGAATCTATTTCGCCATCTCCGTTTAAGTCAGCAGTTTCGCTTCCAGCAGGGATTTCATCGATAACATTTAGTATATATCGTTTTAATAAAGCTAAATCAGTTGAATCGATGGTGCCATTTCCGTCTAAATCTCCAAGCGTAAATGAGGCATTAGGTTCTATTAGCTCATTCCAAACAGGAGTATGTGAAAAGACATAACCTGTTTCAAGTGGTTTTGTTAGCTCAAGTATGTTGAAAGATGACTCATCAGGATAATTAAAATTGATATTTTGAACATCTTCTCCATTTAAAATAACTTTGTGTGAGTCAGAAGGTAAAAAAGTACTTGTGTCAAATAAATAAAAAGAGTCATAATAAAAGTCACCTTTAAGCTCTAAAGTACCATCAGTCAAATAGTCTTTATGAGAAACAGAAGATACAAAATAAAAATCATCATGAACTTGAACAAAGTCATCAATATAATTCATACTAAGAATAGAATAATCAATTATTTCAAAAGAGCCTTCAACGATAAGGTTTCCTTCGTTGATATATAAAAGAGAAGGATTATCAGAGTCATATCCACTTTGATAAAAATCCCCATTAACAGTTAAAGTTCCTGAATCTAAGTCGATGTTTTGGTTATTTAGAATTAAGTTTTTTTCTACAGTGAGATTATAACCATTTAATACAATGTTTTGATTAACTTCAAGATTCGAATCCACTACAATATTATCCATTAAAATGTAACTGCCATCTTCGTAGGAAAAATAATCTTCAAAATCTGAAACAGACAAATAACCTTCAGCTAAAACTCCAGTAATATTTAATAAGGAAAAAGCTGAGAAGATAAAGATAGAAACCACCATTTTTACGTACAAAGATTTTTTAATAAATTTTTTTTCATAGTAACTTAGGTAAGAATAATATTCTTACCTACTACCCCCCTTTTTTATTGTTTTTTATAA
>NZ_JAVDDS010000020.1 GCF_030848475.1 Herbivorax alkaliphila | reverse complement strand
GCAAAAATTAGGGTCAGCTTGAATAAGATAAAATATGGAGAAAAATATACCTCGGCTTTAGGTTACACTTGTGCTACGTCATTAAATTGTGTATAATGTACCAGTATTCAATATGAATTTGGAGGTAAAGTATGAAAATTTATTCAGGCTTTTGGATAAGATTCATCGCATCAATAATAGATTCAGTAATACTAGTTATTCCTAATTTGTTTTTGATTATACTGGACTTTCACATTGCATGTTTTATCTTGAACTGGTTATATTTTTCTCTATATGAAAGCTCTTCTCATCAAGGTACCATTGGAAAAAGAATTTTAAAAATAAAAGTAGTTGATATAAATGGTAAAAAAATATCTTTTTTAAAGGCTACAGCTAGATATCTCTGTAAATTTATATCTGCAGCAATTTTTTTAGCAGGTTATATAATGGCAGCATTTACTCGAAAAAAGCAAAGCTTTCATGATATGATTACTGACACTGTAGTTATTAAGAAAAATAGCACTATTGAAGAAAAACCAAATAATGCTATTAATGGCATGAAAGAAGAAAAACCTTTGATTTTAAAATTTATGTCTGTGTTTTTTATAATAGTAGGGATATTTCCATTGTTATCTATGTCGACTACTTATTTTTTAATGCTATATGATATACCGCAGCAATACAATGAGTTATATCAAGCCTTTTTTAGAACAATACCAATAGCTCTTTTACTGCTTTGTGCATCTATAATAACAGGAATTGGGTTAATGAAACAAAAAAAATGGGCCTGGTGGTTGGCCAGTTTTTTACTTTCTTATTTTTTAATATCATCTACAAAGGTAATTTTAGATCTTCCAACAGGCATTAATGAAAATTTCACTTTGTTCCCTTATCTTGCACTACTTTTAATACTTTTATGTAATATGTTTAATCCTAAAGTAATGAGGAAATTTAAACTTCCTGACTTTTCTGAAAAAATTCTTTTTTTAATGCCCCTGTTTTTTATATTGCTATCATTTCTAGCTCATAAAGGCATAGAGTTTTTTAGCAATATACTATTATCATAAGCTCTTTACATACTATTTCTATTGAAAAAGTTGTGTTTCTCAAGGACTATCTACAGGTTCTAAATTGCAGAGCTTTAATTTCTAGAAGATTTTCGAACATACATTATTAAATGTACTTTTTTAAATATCCATTTGGATTTATTCAGTTTTTCCTTTATAATATTTGTATTAAACAATTTAGGTGTGAGGTTGAAATGCATGGTGATAATATACAAATATTGCTAAATCAGTATTTTGGCTATGAAACATTCAAAAAAGGTCAAAAAGAGTTGATAGAGCCTATTTTAAATAAACAGGATGTCCTTGGAATTATGCCTACTGGAGCTGGTAAATCTATCTGTTACCAAATTCCTGCCATGATTTTCGATGGTATAACACTTGTGATATCCCCGTTAATTTCCTTAATGAAAGATCAGGTAGATTCACTCTGTCAAACAGGCATAAAAGCAGCTTATATAAATAGCTCTCTTAGCTATTCTGCTGTCAAAAAGGTTATAGAGAATGCACAAAAAGGCTTATATAAATTGATTTATGTAGCTCCTGAGAGACTCGAAACAGAAGGTTTTTTTAAAATACTTAAGACTGTTCCGATCTCTTTGATTGCCGTTGATGAAGCTCACTGTGTATCTCAGTGGGGGCACGATTTTAGACCAAGCTATACTAAAATTTCAAACATGGTGGGATTTTTGCCTTCTCGACCAGTTTTAGCAGCTTTCACTGCAACAGCAACACCTAAGGTGAAGAAGGATATAATAAAACTTTTAAATTTATCCAATCCTTTTTTGCTTACAACCTCATTTGATAGAAAAAATTTATATCTTGAAGTAAATAGACCTAAAAATAAATATGATTTTTTATTAAACTATATTGAAAGTAATACCAACAAGTCTGGTGTTATATACTGCTCTACAAGAAAAACTGTTGAATTGATTTCTAAAAACTTAGAAAATGAGGGGGTTAATTGTACAAAGTACCACGCTGGACTGTCTGAAAAAGAGAGGACTCTAAATCAGGAAGATTTTATTTACGATAGAAAAGAAATAATGATTGCAACTAATGCTTTTGGAATGGGAATTGATAAACCTGATATACGTTTTGTAATTCACTATAATATGCCTAAAAATATGGAAAGTTATTATCAGGAAGCAGGACGTGCTGGCAGAGACGGCTCTTCTTCTGATTGTATACTTCTTTATGGTGCATCAGATATTGTCACCAATAAATTTCTAATTGAAAAGTCTGGTGATATGTCAGATAAAACTGAAGATTATAAAAAACTTAATGATATTATAAACTATTGCAATACAGACAACTGCATTAGAAATTACATTTTAAAGTATTTTGGACAGAAAAATAATAAAGATGAATGTGAGAATTGTAGCAACTGCAATAATGATATAGAAAAGACTGACATAACAATTGAGTCTCAAAAAATCATGTCATGTATTAAGCGCATGAATGAAAGCTTTGGAAGTGGTCTTGTAGCAGATGTACTAAGAGGAGCAAACACTCAAAAGATAAGAACAACGGGCTTTAACACCTTGTCAACCTATGGAATAATGAAAGACCATTCAAAAGAAAGCATTAAGGAAATAATATCTTTTCTGGTAGCCGAAAAACACCTCATACTTGAAGGCGATAAATACCCTGTACTAAAACTTAATTCCACTGCTTATAATATTTTAAAAGGCAAAGAAACTCTCTTTATAAAAAGAGTACTTCAAAAGCATAAAGCCACTGCACAAAATTCTAAAACAGATTTAAAGCTTTTTGAAGTATTGCACTCTATAAGACGAACTATATCACAAAAGCAAAATATTCCTCCATACATGGTATTCTCTGATGCCACACTTACTGATATGTGCAGAAAATATCCAATAACTCGGAAGGATTTTTTAGAAATTTCTGGTGTTGGAGAAATCAAGTTAGAAAAATATGCAGATGACTTTTTACCTGTTATAAAATCTTATGTTAGTGAAAACAATATTCACAAATCCACTATCTCAACTTCTCCTTCAAAGCCAATTTCTATAACCAAAGATACCCGCAAGGTTACTTATGAATTGCACAAAAAGGGACATTCTATAGATGAAATATCTCAAATTAGAAACTTAACCCCACGAACTATAGAAAATCATTTGCTCGACTGTGTAAAAATGGGCTTTGATGTTGATTCTCAAAACTTTGTACAACTTAAATTTATACCCGAGGTGATAGAAGCTATAAAAAATTATGGAATCCAAAAATTAAAGCCACTAAAAGAAGCACTTCCTGATGAGGTAAGCTACTCAACAATTAAATATGCAGTTATTAAATATGGCAATTACTAAACTCATTTATCTAAATCTACACACCAGCTACAACTTCTAATTATGCGGGTGAATATTATTTAAGTGAATGAAAATATATAAGGAACATTAAAAGACTCCACCTTATATAAGATGGAATCTTTTGACAATCTAAAACTTCAATTAAATTTTATATCAAATCGTCAACATTGTTTTTATCTACTACATCTGTTCTTGTCCAAATCACTTCACTTTCAGGTTTTTCATTTGTTACTAAATAATTATAAAGATATACAATAGGATCATGTCCCTGCCCGAAAGGATCCTGACCAATAGCCGCATATATTATTCCCTCTTTTATTAACTCAAAAATTTCTTTGTCAAAATCAAAGCATACAATTTTTACTTTTCCAACCATGTTTAACTCTTTTATAGCTTTTGCTGCTCCTTTTACTCCGAGTCCAGCAACAAATATACCATGAATATTTGAATTTTGGCTTAATAAATCTTTAACTAAATTGCATACCTTAACGTCATCATGACCGCCTTCAATATCTGCAACTATTTTTATTCTTCTTTTGCTTTTTAAACGTTCTTTTATTTTTTGTCTCCTTGTACTGTAAACAAATATATCAGCTCCTCTTAAAATTGCTACATTCCCTCTTCCATTTAAGGCTTTTAACATAAAATCAGCAGCCAAAGTTCCTGCTTCACCTATATCAGGTCCAAAGTATGCCGTCCTCTTTGAATGTACAGCTAAATCACAGTTATAAGTCATCACAGGTATATTTTTTTGTGATGCCTCCTCTATTAAAGGCACAATCTCTTCACCTAAACCAGGAACTACAACTCCGTCTACTCCTTTTTCCAAAGACTCTTTAAAAACATCAACAATGTTTTCCCACGTGTTTTCACTAAATCCAAAATATTCAATATCTGCATTTTTTGTGCTTAATTCCTTTTTAGCATACATTGCCCCCTGCCTTACCCCAAACCAAAATTCATGATCTAGTGGGCTTAAAAAAGCAATCTTAAGCTTTTTTGTACTTGCTTTTTCTACTGGAGTTACAGAAGTTTTAAACCTTCTAACCAACTTTTCAATTTCATAAAGCATGTCTTTTAGTGACAAAATGTTGTTGTTAACTGTTTCTGAACCTGCAACTTCTTCCTGTGTTACTGCTGCAACTTCTTCACTTGCTGAAGAAATTTTATCAGATGCATTTAAAAAATACTGCCCCTTCTCTTTTACTTCGTGAGTACTGTTTGATATGACACCTGCTTCAGAATATACTTTATTTATATCTTCACTTAATATATCTGTACTACTTTTAATTGTATGAAACGATTCCTTTATTTGAGAAAATATATCTTTACTCATGTTATAATTTTCAATACAATTTGCAATACTACCCTTGACATCTAAACTACTATCTGAAACATTTTTTAAAAGCATATTGATTTTTTTAATACTTTTACTTGTTTCATCTGAAAGCTTATTCATTTCAGAAGCTACAACTGAAAACCCAACTCCACTTTCTCCTGCTCTTGCAGATTCAATTGATGCATTTAATGCAAGCATTTTTAACTGCTCTGCTATTTCAGTTATTAACTCACCTAAATTATTAATTTCTTCTAACTCATTGTTTAAGCGTTCAACAAATTCTGAAGTACTACTAAGATTGTTTGTAATAACATCCATCTGATTATAATATTCATCTAAATTTTCATTACCCTCAGTTGTGGAACCTACTACGGACTTTACAATTTTTTCTACATTAGACAAGCTATTTTCAATTGAGCTAACTCTCTCGTCAACATTATATATGCTATCTAACGTATCTTTTGCATTTTTTAATTGTTCCTGTGACTTTTCTGTTAAATCGCCCATATTGGCAGCAATTTGCTCATTACCTTTTAGACTCTTATCAATATTTTCTGTTACCTCGTCTATTGCGTCAGAAATTACTACAATATTGGTTTTAGTTAATTCTGTAAAAGTTAATAAATTAGTTTTCATATCATTAAATGCTATACATAATGTTTCAAGACCTTTTACCTTACTCAACAATATATCACTAATGTTCAGCTTTCCCTTTGACAGTAAATAGGCATTATAGTTTATTAAATCAATTCCTTTAAAAAACCTTTTGATAAAAAATAAAAGAAAACCTGATATAAACAACGCAAGCACATATAAAACCGTTTGAACAGTTGCATATTTTTCCAAACTCTCTGTAAAATAATTAATTGATAATACCATTAACAAAATAACAATAATACAACCCGTAAGCAAATTAATTATCGTTCTCGTTCTGCTAATAATTTTAGATTTATCACTTTTTGCTTTTAGACTCATAAAATTAATCACCCACCAGTACTTTTTTATAGATATTACTTAAGTTTAATAATAAATACATAACTTTCTTTACCTCATAACTATAATCGGTATATTCATAAAAAAAATTTATAGAGAAAATAATACAAATTAAAAAAACTCTATTTTATATTAAGATAAATTCTTATTATAAAATAGAGTTTTTTTATAATCTTCAGGTAAAGTAGATTCTCCACCTGAAGATTTAATGTTTAGATAAAACTAATGTTCAATTTAAGACATCTATAATTTTAACTAATTTTAACTAGATTCGAAAATGAAGCCATGAGCCTTTTCATCCCTGCACCTTTAAAGTGTATCTCAAGCTTGTAATCATCTTTTTCCTTTTCAACAGATGTTATAATTCCAAATCCAAATTTTTTGTGCTCTACCTTATCCCCTTTACTAAATTCTGAAACAGCTTTTTTGTTTGTCTGATTTATATTTTGTGGCTTGAAACTAATATTAGGATTAAAACTGTTTATAAACGGCTGTTTTTTAACAGCAGCTTTTTTTTCTTTCGGTTTCACATCTCCACTATTAATATGCTCCTCTGGAATTTCATTTAAAAACCTAGATGCTCTATTATGTGTAGTATTTCCAAATAAGGTCCTTGTAAATGTATTTGTCATATACAGCCTTTCTTTTGCTCTGGTAATTCCCACATAACAAAGTCTTCTCTCTTCTTCAAGTTCATTTTCATCTGCCATTGACCTGAATCCAGGAAAAACACCTTCTTCTAGCCCTGCCATAAATACCACAGGAAACTCAAGACCTTTTGCACTATGCAAAGTCATCAAAACCACATAGTCACTTTCCTCATCCATTTTATCTATATCAGTAACCAAAGAAACATGCTCTAAAAATTGTTCTAATCCCTTTTCTTCATTTTGAGCTTCAAATTCTAAAGCAACAGATAAAAGCTCTTTTATATTCTCTATCCTTCCTTGTGATTCTATTGTATTTTCTTCCTCATATTTTTTAACTATACCAGTTCTCTCAAGAACTTCTTCAATCACCTCAGATGCTGTCATAGTTTTTTTAAGAGTTCTTAAAAGATTTATCATTGAAGCAAATCCTTCAAGTTTTGATGCTGCTCTTGATAAATCAGGTATATTAGACGCATCAGAAATAATAGAAAATATACTCACTCCAGCCACATTAGCATGTTTTTCTGCTGTATTTAAAGTTGTGTTTCCAATGCCTCTTTTAGGTTCATTTATTATCCTTTTTAAACTTATATTATCCGAAGGATTTTGAATAACCCTTAAATATCCAATAATATCTTTTATTTCTTTTCTGTCATAAAACTTTAAGCCTCCAAATATTTTGTAAGTTATTCCCTCTTTCATAAGTATTTCTTCTATAACACGGGACATAGCATTTATCCTGTAAAGCACTGCAAAATCTCTTAATCTCACATTTTCCTCTTTGTTTAATCTTTTTTTTATTTCATTTGCAATAAAATAAGCTTCTTCATGTTCATTATTGCACTGAAACAACTTTATGCAATCTCCCTTATCATTATCAGTCCAAAGACTTTTATTCTTTCTTCCGCAGTTATTTTTAATCACACTATTTGCAGCTTCAAGTATTGTTTTTGTAGAACGATAGTTTTGCTCAAGCTTAATAACTTTAGTATCTTTAAACTCTTTTTCAAAGTCCAGTATGTTTCTAATATTCGCACCTCTCCAACCATATATTGACTGGTCGTCATCCCCTACAACACAAAGGTTTTTATTTTTTTGTGCCAACATACTTACCAGCGAATACTGCGCTGTATTTGTATCCTGATACTCATCTACCAATATATATTTAAACTTTCTTTGATAGTATTCTAAAATCTGTGGATTCTCTACAAACAATCTAATTGTAAGCATTATTATGTCGTCAAAGTCAAGTGCATTATTGTTTTTTAACTTTTTTTGGTATAGTTCGTATATGCTTGCAATTTTGCTCATTCTAAAATCTGACTCATACATTTTTGTGAATATTTCAGGTGCAATCAATTCATCCTTTGCCCTGCCTATTTCTGAAAGCATGGACTTTGGTGGAAAATTTTTGTCGTTTAAATTCAATTCTTTAAGACATTCTTTAACAACGTTTTGTTGATCTGAATAGTCAAATATAACAAAATTATTATCATAATAAATTTTTTCAATATCTCTTCTCAATATTCTGACACACATTGAGTGAAATGTGCTAACCCATATACTGTCACTAAATTGACCTACAAGTCCATCTATTCTTTCTCTCATTTCTTTAGCTGCCTTATTTGTAAATGTAATAGCAAGAATACTTGCAGGATGTACATTTATTTCACCAATCAAATAAGCAATTCGATGGGTCAAAACCCTGGTCTTTCCACTTCCTGCACCAGCTAATATAAGCAACGGTCCATCCACATGTAGGACAGCTTTTTTTTGCTCTTTATTTAAACCCTCTAATAAATCCATGATTCTACCTCTCCATAATTCTTAATAAAAACAATTTAAATGCCGAAACTTAAAAAAGTTTCGGCATTTTTATTATAGTAGAAAACAAATCAAATTACAAATAATTTATTAAAAACTTAAAACTCCGGTTCAATTAAACCGTAATTTCCATCCTTTCTTCTATAAACTACATTAGATTCCTGTGTATCTGCATTTGAAAACATAAAAAACTGGTGACCTAACAAATTCATCTGTAGAATAGCCTCTTCTACTGTCATAGGCTTTATTGCAAATTTCTTGGTTCTGACAATTCCAAACTCATGCTCTTCATCTACATCATCATCTTCTTCAAACTTGAAGTTTTCTACCCGTAAGCCTCCTTCATGGAATTTCTTTTCAATCTTTGTTTTATTTCTTCTAATCTGCCTCTCTAAGCTGTTGACTACTTTATCTATTGATGCGTACATATCATGATTTTCTTCTTCTGCCCTTAAAACTCCACCTTTAAAAGGAATAGTTACTTCAACGATATGTCTGTTCTTTTCAACGCTCATTGTAATGTTTACTTCTGCATCTTCTTGAAAAAATTTGTCCAGTTTACCTACTTTTTTAATTGCCATCTCCTTTAATGCTGGTGTTACCTCAATGTTCTTTCCACTAACAATGAATTTCATATATGTCCACAACCCCTTTCTGTCAATAACAAGCATTTTAAATACTAAAATGCTTGTCTTTATATTTCTATAATATTCTTACCCAAAATATTCCCTGTGAAACGTTAAAATATAAATTTAACATTTCTGTAACCGGAAATATTTTTGAAAAATATTATATACTATATTAATTCTACATTAAACAAATAATTCCTTCAAAAATTAGTACCATATTTTTTTATAATGCATCTTTTATTTTTTTTTGCAGTAAAATAACTTTAACTAATGCTAAATATTCAACATTATAAGCATTGTTTATCTCAAAAAAGTTTTCCACAACATTTCCCACACTTTTCTCACAAAACACCTGTTTTGTGCACATAAATCCTGTGGATAATGTGGACAGTTTTGTGAATAACTCATATAGGCTTGTTTTATCTGTGGATAAACCTGTTTGTTTTTTAATTGCCCGTGCCCGCTTTATGTATACTAAATATATTTGATTTTAATATATGTATAAAAATTCTATAAAGGGAAATACCTATGACAACTACCTTTAAAATATTTCATTTCCTCAAATTTTTAATGTACGGATATAATTATATGCTGTTTATTTTTATGTATACCAATGTCACCACTATAATTTTAACTGCATATACTGGAACATAGTTATTTTTTTATAAGTAGGTGATTTTATTGGAACATACTTGTATAGAGAAAATTAATTGTCTGTCTATAGGAATGAAGGCTCCAGATTTTACAGCTGAAACTACTTTTGGAACTTTGGATTTTTCCTGCCTTAAAGGAAAATGGGTGGTTTTCTTTTCTCACCCAGGTGACTTCACTCCAGTGTGCACAACAGAATTTATAGCTTTTTCACAACTTGCTCCCTGTTTTGCTCAAAGAAATGTACAGCTTTTAGGCTTGAGTATTGACAGCAACCCCTCCCATCTTGCATGGGCCTATAACATTTATATTAATACAGGAATTCACATCACATTCCCTATTATCGCTGACAGAGATGGATCAATTTCAAAGCTATACGGAATGATTTTTCCTGAAGTAAGCACTACAGAAACTGTAAGAACTGTGTACATAATTGATGACAAACAAATAATTAGGGCAATTCTTAACTATCCTATGACTAATGGCAGAAACATACCTGAAATATTAAGACTTGTTCACGCTATTCAAACATCTGACGAAGAAAAAGTTGTAACACCTGCTAACTGGTGTCCGTCTCAACCTGTAATAGTACCTCCCCCTAAAACTTATAATGAGCTTTTAGAAAGGTTAAAATGTCAAAAGGATCTTAAATGTATGGATTGGTATTTGTGTTATAAACAATTAGCTCCAAGAGAATGTGAAGAAAATGATAAATTAACTTAAAAAACAAAAGCTACCTTGAATTCAAGGTAGCTTTTACTTTACCTTATTCTTATTTTAATATCTCAAATTTCCTCTCTCTTGAATCTGCTCCACCTGTGAAAACTTCTATAACATCATCATACTCTCTTATTTGAACTTCTCCACCAGTTTTATAGTCTTTAGGAATGTTTTCAGGATTTCTTTTATAATTTATTGCATACATGTACACACCTAATTCTGTCTTTCTGTTTGTATAATTACTTATAATTTCATCAAATAAGACAGCCTCAAACATTTGTATTTCCTCTGCATATTGGATTTCCCCCATTGGATTTCTGGTGAAAACACCTACATCTTCAATAGGCTCTTCATAGGTTATAGTCTCGTCGTAAGGTCTATCAATTTTCTCAATCATTGAATAAAAAAAGCTATGATACTTTTTCAAAGTTCTATTTTTATCAAAAAACGGCCAATTTAAAGTTTCAGAAACTTCAGCTTTATTAGCTTTAAGAATATAATAATCTGCCACCACCATATTCTTGTAAGTATTATCAAGTTTTTCTATTATATTTTCAGTTATATTACTAATTCGTGCAAAATTATATTCATTAAGCTCTGCTTGATTGTTATAATAATAACTCCCCATCTGTTGTATTATATAACTGTATAATAGTGAATAATTATAATTAGTGTTCTTTATTGAAAGAATAGCATCTACAGTTTTCCACAAGTCAATGTACTTATTAGCTGCATCACGACCTTGTCCTTCATTTTGTAAAATCTTTACTTCTACCAATTCAAGTTCAATAAAATTAATTACTGCATCTACAAATGCCTCATTTTCCTGTTGGGAAAATGAGCTGTCTTCAAGCTCTATGCGCGGTCTGGTAGAAATTGCAATATCATTAGATTTTAAAAAGTTTGAAATACTGTTTCGCTCATCATCAGTATCTTCCAAAAACCCAATAGCATATTCATCCAATTCATCTTCTGAAACTTCAACATTTAATGAATGAAACACCTCATTAAATTCCGTTAATAATTCAAATAGCTCTTCACCATTTCTATGATGCTCTTTAGTTATAGTAATAAGCTCCATTTTTTCAACATAATCTTCTTTTGGTGGATAGTTTATAGCAAATATCACAATACCAAAAGTCATTACCAGATATACAACCGCAGATAACACTATCAAAGTTATTTGGGCTGGCAATTTATTTATAAATGAAATCTTCTTGTAGAATATAAACAAAGCAAGAAGAATACCTGAAAAAACCAAAGAAATTCCTAAATAGACAGAAAAGCTTCGACCTAAAATCGAAAAAATAATTCCCCCAACCACTAAACTCACAAAAAAAGCAATCAACACATTAATTCTCATTCTCATTTTAATTCCTCCCAAAATACATCTCTTAAGCTTAAAACCTTCATTCTAAAGTAATAGCTCTGTCAAAAAACTATTTTAAAATAATATCTTAACAACATTATATAATAGATAACTATAAAAATCACTATTTTATTTGTGGAAACTTTACCTTTATATAAAAGGTGAACTCGTTTAGCTAAAACTAGCCGAATTCACCTTTTTATATCTTTTATAACTTGCTGTCTTCAGATGTTATATCCTCTTTTTGACTCACATCAGTTTTTGAATTGTCAGCTATATCTTCATTTTTTACGCCAGTTTTTTCTTTCTTGTGTTCAATTTCAAACTCATTGATTACATTTTTATCAATTTTTGAATTGAAATATATCCATCTGTTTGATTCCAACTCCTTAACGTGAACAACATAAGTATCGCAGAGTAAATCATGACAGGAACGTTTCTTTTTAACAAATGGAATAATCAAATAACCTATATGGCTTCCAAAGAATTGTGAAATTGTTCTTCCTGCCACTTCTCTCACCAAGGCAGTTGTCCAGTCTAAATCTTTTCCACCATCTCGTATAACCATAATTCCACAAATCATTTTTCCAATTGTCTGTCCCCAAAAACGAGTCATAATTGTAAAGTACACAAATCCAATTACACCAACCGTAAAAAAACTAATTTTCATCCAGCCCAAATATTGCTCAGGTAATCCAAAA
Organism: Herbivorax alkaliphila; assembly: GCF_030848475.1. GTDB lineage: Bacteria > Bacillota > Clostridia > Acetivibrionales > Acetivibrionaceae > Herbivorax. The sequence continues at coordinate 54,524 of NZ_JAVDDS010000020.1, read as the reverse complement.
AGCATAACTATAATTGATATAGCAACAGAACTTAAAACAGATATGGATATAATGTCTAAAATATATGCCCAAAACCTTACCCAAAATCCAGCAGCTCTATAATTATTCATAGATATCCCCCTTTATTGTTCCCATAAATACATTGGCAACGCAGACCTTATATCAAACATCTTCTCAATTTCTTTTACATTATGCAAATTCTTTGAAAAAATTGCATCTGAAATCTTTACACCAAACCCACTTAAAAAACCCAAATCATCATACTTGTATCTTAATACCGAAGGATTCTCCAACTCTGCAATATCAGAAACCTTCTCAATGGCATCATCTAAAGAACCTATTTCATCTATTAAACCAACTTCCTTAGCCTGTCTTGCAGTATAAACCCTTCCATCTGCTATACTCTTAAGAGTAGATTTACCAATGTCCCTGCCTGACATTACCACATCCAAAAATTGTTCATACATTTCATCTACCATAGACTGTACAATTTTAGCCTGTTCATCTGTCATTTCATGAGAAGGCGACAATATAGTTTTATTGTCACCACTGGTAAATATGTTGTCTTTAACTCCTATATTATCTAGCAGTTCTTTATAATTAATACCTCCCATTGCCACTCCAATTGAACCAGTTATAGTATTTCTATTTGCATAAATTTTATCTGCTGGAGCCGAAACATAATATCCCCCTGAAGCAGCTAATTGTTTCATATATACAACAAATGGCTTGTCATTCTCTTCTTTTAGGCTTATTATCTTATTATAAATTTCGTCACTTTCATAAATTCCTCCACCTGGAGAATTTACCTGTAACACAACACCATCAATATTACTGCTGGTAAAGGCATGTTCTAATTGATCTAAAAAAGATTCATGCCTGTATGATTCATCATAAAGAAAAGATGAACCACCGCCCCCTTGTATAATCCCATCAATGTCAAGAAGAGCTATGTTTCCTCTTGTACCTCTACTATAAAGTTCAGTAGACCAATCAGGAAAATCTACACCTGAAATTCCATCATCCGTGGTCATAAAGCTTGACAATAACTGAATAAATAATAGTCCACAAAATACTCCCACTGCTATCCAACGTTTAGTATTCATTCCTTTTCCCCCTTTTTGGACTTTAACTATAAATATTGGTGAAAAAACACAAATATTCAGCCCATCTAGATTAATTTTTGTCATTGTTTCAACACAATAATACATATTGTAGCATATGTTAAACAGAGCTGCAATTACAAAATGAATCAAGGGTGCATAAATTAAATGTTTCTTCCATATTTATATTCACATAAATTAGCAGAGACCCTTTTGGTATATCAAAAGAACCTCTGCTTTTTGTTTATCAATATTTATTGTAAAATTATTTCTAAGACATTCCTTAAGGATTATATAACTTACCCATAAAAAGTATTGTTCCTGTTGTATCATCAGTAATTAAAAATACAAAAGGTCTGTCAGCAATAAAAGAAATTGGCTCTGCCATTGCTGATTCTCTCATTACAACTACAGTAGCTCCTGCTGCTTCGCTTCCCTCTTCATTAACTTCAATAACCGCCTTATGAAGCACTTCATCTATGAAAAGCCCCTCTCTCATTCCTGAAAAATCAGCACCACCTGAAAAAGCCTCTTCCATTCCCATCGAAATCAATGTGTCATTTAAATTCTTTATACCATATTCCATCTTAAATCTTGGAATATTAACAATAACATCTTCTTTTTTAGAAATACTTTCTCTTATGTCTTTCCATTTATCTTTATTTAAATCCTGTATAAATTCATTAATTGAAATATTTTCAGACGGAAGGATACAGTACATTGATGTATTGCCATTTCCATATGGAAGTCTCACTGCCTGATAATCATCTCTTTGACCATATTCTACCTCGCTTTTTTTACTCATCATATCAATCTCTTTTTTAGTGCCAAATCCTGTATTAAATTCTGCATTAAATGTATCATCTTTTTCAAATTGATTTGCCCACTCTCCTTTGAAATATATAGCATTTATAAGATACATTACTATATTAGGATCAATAGGTGGATCTATCATCTTTTTTATTTTGTCATTTGTAGAATCAGCAATCCATCCATTTATCTTATCTGCGGCATCGTCTTTTGAAAAATCCAACTGAGTAATATATGCATTAAAAATATCTTTATTTATTTTTTGAAAATTCTCTTTTATATCTTCCCCTTCTCTTATCCATATGGAATTGTTAATATCAAGATCTATCTTCTTGTCCACATGGTTTAAATATAGCAGTAAATTTTTATAAGTTTCGTTTATATCTTTAATATCTTTTCCATCGTATTTAAGCGCCTCTTTCATGCCTTCTAAAGTAGTAGAACCTGCACCTTGCATAGTCATAGAAAGAGCCGTTGAAATGCTAAGAGGAGAAATAAAAACATTCTCTTCACTATCATCCTCATTAAGTTTTTTAAATATGTCGAAAGCAAAATCAGAATTGCTATCTACAACATCTGTAGTAATTTGATTTTGATCAAAACTCTCATTACTTATAATATCTTCAATCTCGCACCCTGTCACTAAAATACTAAGCATAAAGACACATATCATTACGCATATACCTTTTTTCATAATATCAACTCCTCGCTTAAATTTGTTTTCTTACTTATTTGACGTTAAATTTATAATTTTGTTCCCTTCATTATACAACTAAGTATACTATTTTTAATTTTAAAGTAAGTGTTAAAAACTAACACTATTTTTGTAAGTATGAAAGCTTGTTTTTTACACCTCCCCAGTGTTACTATAGAAGAAATAATTGATTTAAAGGAGCGTAAAAAATGACAAAAAAATTAACTTCTATTTTAGTAACATTTGTAATGTTTATGTCAATTATGAGTTTTTCAGTAATTGCAGAAACTCAAGACATAATTGTTAAGATTGAGGGAGAAACTGTAGACTTCCCTGATGCCGAACCTTTTATAAACGAAGATTCTAGAACACTTTGTCCAGTAAGGTTTATAGCTGAAAATTTAGGAGCTGATGTAAAATGGGATGGTGACGCTAAAACTGTGTCAATCACTAAAGATTCTACTGACATTTTGCTGACAATTGATGAAAGCACTGCTTTAGTTAACGGTACTGAAAAAGAATTTGACACAGCACCACAAATTTTTGAAGACAGAACTTATGTACCACTAAGATTCATCAGTGAAACTTTTAATATGGATGTTGACTGGGATGCTGAAACAAGAACAGTATTAATATCAACACCTTTTGATGATGAATTGACTTTATCAGAACATTTTGACAGATATCTAACTGCAATGAAGAACTATAAAGGTTTTAACGGTTCTATTTTAATTGCAAAGGATGATGAAATACTATTTAATGAAAGCTATGGTTATGCTAACATTGAAGAAGAAACTAAAGTTACATCTGATACAAAATTTGCTATTGGAGATTTAACCAAAACTTTCACTGCAATGGCAATAATGCAGCTTTATGAACAAGAACTTTTAGATTTAGATGACACTATCTCAAAATACATACCTGAAATGGATTATGCTGATAATATTACAATCCAAAAACTTATAACTCACACTTCAGGCATAGTAAATTATACTGATATGATTGGTATGCTGGAAATCGAACCTGAAGATTTAGACAAAGAAACTATTATTGACCTTATTAAAAATTATCCTCCAGTTTTTGACCCAGGTACAAACTGGGACTACAACAATTCAGGGTATGTTTTATTAGGTTGTATTATTGAAGAGATAAGTGAATTAAGCCTTGACGAATATTTCAGTCAAAACATTTTTGAACCTCTAGAAATGAATAATACCGGTAGTTATTATGAAATTGATGATGAATTGAATTTAGCAGAAGGTCATTTAGGATTTTTAGATTTAGAGCTTGTTGAAGACAATACTGCCATTATAAAAAGCACTTATGGTTCCGGCTATCTATATTCAACTGTAGAAGATTTGTATAAGTGGGAAACAGCTCTTAAAACAGATAAGCTTGTTAAAACTGAAACTCTTGATATGATTTTTGATGTACACATAGAAGACAACTTCTTTTCAGGTGGTTTTGGCCTTGGATGGTTTATTTTTACCGAAACAGAATTTGGAGATGTAATATATCACCCTGGAAACATACACGGATTCACTTCTTATATGTCAAGATATGTAGATAAAGATATGACTATTATAGCTACAATAAACAATGACAATTATGATTACGACTCCATAGTTGAAGTTTTACTTAAAATCTTAAATAAAGAACCTTATCAGTTACCACCTGAAATTACTGAAATAGAACTTGACTCTGAAACACTTCAATCCTACACTGGTCTTTATCAGCACATTTCAGAATCTAATATTACTATTACAGAAAGCGAAGATCAGTTGTATGCTCAACTTCCAGGTCAGGTAGAAGTTGAAATATTCCCTATGTCTGAAACTGAGTTTTTCTATAAGGAAATAGAGGCCTATATTACTTTTAAAAAGGATGATTCTGGAGAAATAGTCGGTCTTCAATTTAAACAAGGAGGGGAAGTTATAGATACAGTAAAAGTGTCTAGTGCTCCTAAAGAAAGAGAAATTGTAGAAGTAGCCCCTGAAATTTATGAAGAATATGTTGGAGAATATGAATTTGAATCCGACCTTGTATTAACTATATCAACTGAAGATGATGGAATTTATGCTCAAATGACTGACCATCTGTATTTAGAAATATTCCCTATGTCTGAAACTGAATTTTTCTATGAAGAGTATGAAGCTGAAATTGAATTTATAAAGGATGAAGATGACATTGTAGTTGGTTTAATATTTGAAGAATTTGGACACGAATATGTTTTAGATAAAAAATAATTCTCAAAGTGAGACAAGGGGACGGTTCTCTTGTCTCACTTTTTAATTGCATCTACAATAGGTTGGATGCTTTTTTTATCTGTAAAATCGACTGTTTTACCATAAGTGGCAAGTATGCCTTTTGCATCATTATCCAGTTGCTCTGGTTTTTTAGATTTAATTGAACTAACCAAAAGGAACATTAAAAACCTATCTATCAATCCCATTTTTTTGTAGTTAAGCCCTCCACGTAATATAAAAAACTGTACCCTATCTCTCATTTCAGGCGTAAGGTTTTTATTTTTTTCACCTTCGACTTCATTTTCCTTCCTTAATGTAGCACCCACTGCAACCACAATAATTTTTTTATTTTTTAGCTTATCATAATTTTTCCTAATAAGAGAAAATCCAATGATGCCACCTGCATATAACCCTCCACAAAAAACAATGGTATCATATTCTGAAAGCTTAGATACATTTACTTCTGAAGCTTTAAAAATGTCTGCCTTAACATCTTCTGCAATCCACTTAGCATATTTTTCAGTACTTCCATATTTTGATTTGTATATTACTATTGTTTTAACCATTAAAAAAACCTTCTTTCAATCAAGATAGGGGGACGGTTCTCTTGTCTCATTTTTTTGAGACAAGAGAACCGTCCCCCTGTCTCACTCCCTGTCTCAGTCTTGTTTGAGAATTATTCTTGCTGCCTCTAAAGTAACATTAAGAATATTTTTACATGAATTTATTTTTGTATGATAACCTGATGTCTTTGTCGTATACTGGCGAATAACAATCACCTCTGCCTGCTTATCAATTTGAAATTCCACAATAACTTTTCCCACTTTAGGGATTTTATCAATATATTTTTCAAGTCCATAACCTACTTTAGCAGGAATAACGCAGTAAAAATATGGATAACTAGCTCCCTGTACTACATTTAAATTAATCTGTGCTTGAATCCCATAAAAGTCAGAAGGCATATCATCAAAAGAAATAGTAAAGCGAGTATCAGTAGGCATACTCTTATCCTCTTCATTTCTAGCAAGCATTAATGCAGGCTTAAAATTTTCTCCTTCTTTCTTAACCTTCTGAAAATGTTCTTCCATCTTTTTAACAATATCAATTTTGACACGCAAGTTATCTTGCTTTAAAACTCGTTTGATTCCATTAAACCACAGAGGTAATATTAGAATTATCACATTGGTTATAAAAATTGTCCCCACTTCTTGATAACCTATATATGTTCTCAAAAATCCAGATAAAAAATATACTCCTATACCCACAAGTATTAAGCTAAATATTCCAAGACCATTGCTGATATCTAAGGCATCCATGTTCCATCTTGTTATTCTGTCATCTAGCTTTTCCACTTCATGAATACGATCCATATCTACCCCTGTCCAGTTGCTGTCCACATCAAATGCCTTAAGACGAGCCCGACTATCATAACCCTGTACCAAATTTAGTAAAGTAGCACAAATTAAAAACACCGCTCCAGGCCATGCATTCATCATTATAATCTGAATGGCAAAGCCAACTGACATAAACATCAAATACAAAAGCATTCTAGTGGAATAGGTAATACTCTTTAGTACATAAAAACGTACACTATCTTGCTTTTCCGGAGGCGGAAAACCAGGTAAACGAATCCAGTTATTCATACAGTACTCCTTTCTTTGCATAACTCTAAAGATTTCCATATATCATGGAGTTCACCACAACCATGTACTTTAAAATACAGAGGACACGCCCCCTGACATGCAGCAAAATGTTTGCAACTTTTACACTCTTTGGGAGCAGCTTCTTTTTTTCGTATCCACTTAGACCTTTTATTAAACCACACAGATTTAAAACCTTCTTCAAGGAGATTTCCCATAGGTTCTGGCCAGCTTGAGCAGGGCAATACATTTCCTTTAGGATCAATTGAAAGAAGTCCTTCACAGGCACTACACCCCCTGTTTCCTAATCCTGCTGCCAAAGGGTTAAACAAACATATAGGAGTTGGAGAGTACCACATAAATTTAACCCCTGCTATCGCTGCTTCTCTCTTTAAATCTGCAACCAACTTACCTATCTTACTGTAGCTTACTTTCAATTCTTCATCATTTCCCCTGCCTGCTGGAATGACCAAATTAGCAGAAAACCTATCTGCCCCAATATCTTTACAAAAATAAGGATATTTCATTAAATTATTTTGATTTAAACTGCAGATTGTCATATGTGGATGCACAACTGCACCTGCTTCCTTAAGAGCTTTAAACCCTGCAATGGAACCAGCATGTGCTCCAGAAACCCCAGTAATTCTATCGTGTTCTAAAGAATTTGCAGATTCAATACTTACCTGTGCCGATGAAAGTCCAGAACGCACAAGCTCTTTAGCTTTTCGCAAAGTAATCAACGTTCCATTTGTAATAAGATTAACTCTCATCTTATTTTTTTTAGAAGCATATTTGATAAGCTTAGGAAGTTCCTTGCAAAGAAGAGGCTCTCCCCCTGTAAAGGATACACTGGGCACCTCTGCCTCATAACGAATAATATCCAAAACTTTTTTGAAACCTTCAAAATCAAGGCCGGTCTTTTTATTTTCAGTACAGCCTGCATAACAAAAGCGGCACTTTATATTACAACTATAGGTAAGTGCTACTTCTGATAAAACAGGCATCTTAATATATCCAAGATTAAATTCAACTCTTCTAATTGCTTCTGTGCTGTAATTTTCACAAACTTCATCATTCCACATACGCAAAAAGTCTACAAAAAACCTCTCTAATTGCTTCTCAATTTCCGGTGAATCAGACCTGATTTTAATAAAATCTAAAACTGATCCCCCTTCTAAAACATGAGCAATAACCCTCGCTCCAGTTGTGTTAAGCTTAAAGGCTTCATTTGGCATTCTAATCAAAACATTATCACTAAGGCGCATATAAACATATGGCTTTATTCTATTTAAAAATTCATCAACCCATGATAGCTTATGTTTCTTCACCTAGCACCTCCACTTACGCAAGCCGAATGGCACGCTGAATGACAGGCTGAGTGGCACGCCGAGTGACAGGCTGAGTGACACGCTGAATGACACGCTGAGTGGCATGCATCATGACAGGCTGAATGACATGCAAATGCACCTGTCTTCGAGTCCAACATTGTATTAAATGACAAGTTATCTGGATTTACCGGCATAGATGTCTCATATTTATCAAAATTATTACTATATCTGCGACGATTATATCCTCCATAGTAATAGTACCAATACGGCCAGTTGTTTCCATATCTTCTCCTATGGTAGCCTGTTCTATCTTTTTGAGACTTTTCATCCTCTTCTGCATCTTCACTTCCTCTAGCTTGGGCAATTTTGTCATTGTAATACTTACGAGTAGCTTCCACATCACAATCCCATGTTTTCTCCTTGACATTATCCACTAGCTTTTGTAATATTTCCTCTATTTCCTTTTCACTAAATTCTCCATCTCTTGCCGCTTCATACATCATCATTTCATATTCATTAAGAGCTGATGTGTCTAAATGGCCTATTCTACGTACTCTTAAAGGATCTTTAGAAACCTCTTCAACAAATTCTAATTCTACAAGCTTTGACAAAATTGCCGATAGAATCTTTTTATATGGAATACCAATTAAAAGTGCAGCCTCCACAGCGTTGAGCTGATCCGCAATGGTACCATCTTTACGAAATGAAGCTATTTCAAGCTTTGGTGGCTCCCAGTCATCTCTTGCCCATTGCACCTGATCTAAAGTTGCCTGAGCCTTTACCATAGATCTATGCTTTTTACCAACAGCTAAAATAGTACCTGCAAACAAAATCCCCATAGCAACTAACAATCCACGCCTAGCAGAAGACTTATCTTCAGCATCACTTACATCTTCTGTTCTTCCCTCTTCTCCCCAAGGCTCCTGTTCACCTTTTGTCGAACCTTCATAACCTTCTGTAGGTTTATCATCAATATCAGTAAAGATTTCTTCTGTAATGTACTGTTGAATGCGAAAAGAATATCTTGATTGGAGATTATCCTTATGAAGTTGCACTTGAACCCAAGGAGTTTCATCTATCATTTCAACTCTATAATCGATAAGATATTCTTCATTCATCCATTCCTCTGTTGCAAAATGGTGTTCTAGTAAAAATTCTTCCACTTCTTCTCTTGTACCAGATCTTTCTGAAAACTCTAAGGGATAGTTTATCCTTACAGTATAGTGCTCCATAGACTCATCCCATTCGGTAGGTGCCCAATTAAACACCATTAAATCACGTCCATCCTCAGATGTGGTTTTTTCCAGATAACCTGCCTCAGCCATATCTGCCATAAATTGAAACTTGTATGTGAGATATTCACCTCCAAGTCTTCTTGAATCGGCATTTATAATATCATAATCGCCACCACCAAGATTAATTATATCAATATCGTAAGATATGTTTTCATCAGTTATAACCCATGCACTTTCCATATCAAAAACAGGTGTGATTTTATCAAATCCCCCCATAGTAAATGCCAACATGGTTTTATCCTCTACTAAATTATAGCGTATGGTATAAGACACAAGAGCTTCTCCATCAGGAAACAAAATTACATCAGTTTCCACAAATCCAAGATTTGCAATAGTTGAAGCCTCAATTCCCTCTTTCCCTGGAACAATTAATATAAATAATATTATAAAACATATTAAAGCTTTTTTTATCATAACAGGCCACCTTAAAATTATTTATCTGTCAAATCTACTTATAAGTATAGAGTTTTTTGAATTTCATGTCAATATAAAATGCAGCAGACAAGGGGACGGTTCTCTTGTCTCACTGTATCATTGTTCATACTTAATTCATATTAATGATTTATAATAGAATTATAATGATGAAAGGAGTGGCTCTAAAATTGAAAGTATTAAAATGCTTGAGAAAAATTTTGGTTTTTTACTTAATATATGCACTTATAACAGGTGCTGGTTTTTTCTTAATCCATAGTAACAACGATTTAAAAAAAGAGGATTTTTCTCATTACAATACAGGTCAGGACAGAGTGACTCTTATAGAAGACAGATACAATTCAGGATTAAGCAGAATTAATCTTATTGAAAATTCACAAAAAACTTTAGACATTGCCTATTACACTACACACAGTGGAGATGCAAGACAAATATTTTTTGGAAGTATACTTGAAGCTGCTGACAGAGGAGTTCATGTACGCATTTTATTAGATGGCATTTTCCATAATTTGATAGGCTCTTCAAAAGATATTCAGTACGCACTTGTAAACCACCCTAATATTGAGCTTAAATTTTATGAACCTTTATCTGTTCTAAAACCATGGACGTGGAACAACAGGCTTCATGATAAGCATATTATTGTGGACAATGAATTTGCCATGATAGGTGGTCGTAATATTGGGGATAAGTATTATTTAAAAGACTATAACAGTCCAGTATACGACAGAGATGTCCTGATTATTAACACCGATACTGATAACATCTCTAAAAGTGTTATAAGTGATATGAAAGACTACTTTAATACTCTTTGGAGGCATGAATATTCTAAAAATGCAATTGACAATTTAAAAGACTCTCAAGCAGCAAAAGGTTCAAAAAAAGAAAAATACCTAAAGCAATATATTAATTCATTAAAAGTAGACCATCCAGAATATTTTGTTTTTGATATGGACTGGCATGATTTATCAGTGCCTGCAGATAAAATATCATTTATCCACAATCCTATTACAAGATTAAATAAAGCCCCTTGGGTTCTATCTGAAATTGGAAAACTCATGGCAGAAGCAGAAGAATCAGTTTTTATTCAAAGTCCATATATTATACCTACAAATCAGATGCTAAAACACCTTGACATTGAAGCTATACTTTCTGCTCAAACTACTATATTGACTAATTCATATGCGTCAAGTCCAAATTATTTTGCTATGGCAGGATACAAGAAAAATAGAAAAAACATTGCAAATAACATTGATTACTTATATGAATATCAAGATAACGGATCACTACATGCAAAATCCTATATTATTGATAACAAAATAAGCTTAATTGGAACCTTTAATTTTGATGCTAGAAGTTCTTTTTTAAGCACAGAGAGCATGATTGTAGTGCATAGTGAAGAGTTTTCACAAATTTTAATGTCAGAAATTGATGAACTGACAAAAAAGAGCCTTCAAGTGGCAAAGGACTACTCATATGAGGAAAATCCCTATATCAAACCTCTTGAGGTTAGCAGAACCAAATTGGCAATTATAAATATTTTGTTTGTAATTACTTATTTTTTCGACTTTTTACTGTAACAATACCAAGGGGACTGTCCCCCTGGTTACTTTTCAAAACACTGCAATAATACTATAATATAATTGTAAACAACATACTTAAGATAAGGGGTAAAAATGAAGGGATATACTCACGCTTTAATTGGTCTTGCTGCCGCAAGCAGCTTACCTATAACAAACAATATTACAGGAGCTGAAAAGCTGCTGCCATATGCTTTTGCATTTGCCGGTTCTCTTATATGCGACATAGATACTGGTAAATCAACTATATCTAATACATTTAGTCCAATAAAACTAAAGTATATAAAGACCTTTGTGAATTTCACTTTCGCATTATTAGGAATCATTGGAGCTATGCTCCTTAAGGACAGCGAATACATATACTTGTTTATTTCACTAATAATTTTAGGGGGGCTTAATCTTAATAATATTTCATCAAAAGTTTTTAATATTATGAAAAAGGTTACAATCATATTAATTTCATCTGCATTAATAATTACAGGGTTTTTATACCAAAATACCCCACTAGTGTTATTAGGTCTATACTTAATATCTCTATTGCTTTCAAAACATAGGGGATATTCCCATTCTTTTATGGCTGTAATTTTAGCATTCATCACTTTAAGATATACTTTTGATTTTTATAATGTATCCGACTACTCATTAATTTTCTGTATTGGTATGCTAAGTCACATATTAGGAGATATGTGCACGCAAAAAGGTGTGACTCTTTTATTTCCTCTAAAGAAAAAGTATTCATTCCCTCTAACTTTTAAAACAGGAAGTATAATAGAATCAGTTTTTTGTATTGTTTCAGTTTCAATTATAATAAAATCAACTTTTTTCTCTTAAAATGCCAGATAGAGCTTTGACTCTATTTAGCATTTTAAGAAAATCAGTTAATTTAATAATGTTAGTATGTTCTCATACATACACAAACTTAATATTCTTTGTAATTATACAAACATTTTAATTTCATATTTACCTTTTAGCTCATTTACTTTATCAAAATAAACTTTTTCCTGTTTTTGAGATATTAATTGAGACTTAACCTTATCTTTAGCTTCAGCAAAGGTCATCTCCATTTGTTCTCTTTTTCCTGTTCTCTTTATAATGTGATATCCAAATTGAGTTTTTACTGGCTCTTTTGTAAGTTCTTCTTTATCCAAGGAAAATGCAACTTCTTCAAATTCCGGAACCATTCTACCTTTTGAGAAAAATCCTAAATCTCCACCTTTTTCTTTTGACGGACACATAGAATACTTTTTTGCAGCATCTTCAAACTTCATTCCACTATCCAACTCAGAAAGAACTTTATTTGCATCATCCTCTTCTTTAACAAGAATATGACTGGCTTTAATGGACTCTGGCTGAACAAAATTTTGTTTGTTTGCTTCGTAAAATTCCTGCATCTCATCTTCGCTAGCTGTTACCGCACCTAAAAATTTATTTATAGCATATTGCCTAAGTAAATTTTCCTTTACCCTTTCAACTTCTTTAATAAAGTCAGCATCTTTTTCTAGATCATTTTCTTTTGCCTCTAAATAAAAAAGTTCCTGTTGTGCCAATTGACTTATAAGCCTTTTGATTCCCTCTGGATTGTTAAACTGAGCAGCTATTTTAGGGTCAACATTTCTCAAAACCCCTTCCACATCTCTTTTTGTAATTTCCTTTTCTCCAACTTTAGCAACTATCTGATTATTATTCATACTAAAATATCTCCTTTATAAATTAAGTATGAGGCTATGATAACAAAATATAAACCATATGTCCAATAATGGGGAATATAGGGGTGTATTTAATAAAAGTAGGCTCTATTTTCAATTTTTTCATCTTAGTTCTTGCGATAAAACCATGGTATGTTGTATAATATTTGAGTATTATTTAAGGAGGCATATAAATGAATAAATCAAAAGGTTGGATTGTAACTTCAGCTGCAACAGGTATTAACTTAATTTTAGGACTGCTATATATTTGGAGCATTATGGGTGAAGCTTTAATTGATGAGCTTGATTGGAATAGCACACAGGCCCAGCTACCTTATACTATATCTATTGTTTCTTTTTCCCTTATAATGATTTTTGCTGGTAGGATACAAGATCTTAAGGGTCCACGTTTAAGCTCGATTTTTGGAGGAATTTTACTGGGCGGTGGTTTAATACTATCTGGATTTGTAACAAACCCTTATTTAATGACACTAACCTATGGCTTAATGGGTGGTGCAGGAATAGGTTTTTGTTACGCTGCCACAACTCCTCCTGCTGTTAAATGGTTTCCACTAGAGAAAAAAGGTTTCATATCAGGTATAGTTGTATCAGGAGTTGGCTTTGCTGGAGTATATATCTCACCTCTTACAAACATGCTTATAGACAACTTTGGAGTATCTAATTCTTTTATCATGCTTGGATTTTTTGCACTAATAATTCTTATTACTCTATCTCAGCTTTTAGTAAACCCATCTGAAGCTTATATAGATAAAATTAATAATAAAAGTACCAAAAAGAAATCTATGAAATCTGATTTCAAACAGGAGTTTTCTTGGCAAGAAATGCTCAAAACCTTTGATTTTTACAAACTGTGGATTATGTATACCTTTTCTGCTTCTGCGGGTCTTATGCTAATAGGACATATTACCAGAATAGCAAGCAAACAGGCAGGTTGGGAAGAAGGATTTTATTTTGTAGTTTTATTGGCGATATTTAATACCCTTGGGAGAATTGTTGGAGGTTTGGTTTGTGACAAACTTGGTGCTATAAAAACTATGCTTTTTGTTTTTTCCTTACAGGCTATAAACATTTTTCTTTTTAGTCAGTATACCACACCTTTGTTACTTGCTTTAGGTGTTGCAGTTACTGGTCTTGGTTATGGTGCTCTTTTTTCAATATTCCCGGCAGTTACAGCTCAAAACTATGGAACTAAAAATCTTGGCACAAACTATGGTTTTGTTTTTACTTCATGGGGACTGGCAGGAGTAACAGGACCTCTTTTAGCAGGTAAACTATTTGATTTAACAGACAGCTACAACTATTCTTACCTTGTATCCGGCTTATTTTTAGTAGCAGCCTGTATTTTAACATTTTCTATAAAAAAATCTAAAGATGAGTAGAGTGGTTTAGTAATGGCTAAGCTAAAGCTAAAAATCGAAGATTCAGATAGAGTAAAGTGTTGAATAATAACTTTTTTAAGCTGATTTCCTCACAGGTATTGACATGTAAAAAATACTACCTTTACCCTCTGGATCTTCAAACCACATTTCTCCACCAAACCTGCCTTTTATAGTCGAATAAGATAAAAGAAGACTTAAACCAACTCCTTTTTTACCTTTTGAGGTCACCATAGATTTAAATATTTTATCTTTATACCCCTCAGATATTCCCTCTCCATAATCCCTGATTTTAAATATAACTGAATTCCCATCTGAATAGATATTTATATCAATTGGTGCATCTTCTTTTTCATCATATGCGTCAATTGCATTAAGAATTAGATTTTCAACTATTTGCATTAAATTACTTATATCTCCTGATATTTTTGTTTTAATATTAATATCTGTTTCGATGTTTAAATTACAATTTTTTATTGTAGTGTTGTTATTTTTAATAATTTTAATTCTGTCTAAAACTTCTTCTATTGTAAATTCGCTTGTAATGTTTGAATTCAATAGGACAGTTTGTGATTTAACTTTTGAAATAACTTTTGACATATATGAGTTATATTCTTTTAATTTGTCATTCCACATTCTCATTTCTTTAGATATTTCAATATGATCTTCAACAGTGACTTCAGGATCCGTTATTGATTCACTGTATTCATCTATCATTTCATCCATAGCAGCCTGTATTCCTGATATAGACATAATAGGTGACATTAAATTGTGAGAAATCCCCCCCATTAATTGACCTAATGAAGCTAAACGCTCACTTTCAAGAAGAATTTTTTCCATTTTGTCTCTTTCCAACATTGTAAGTGCACCTTTTAACGTATTGCTTATCTCTCCTCTCAAACCTTCTAAATTAGCCACATCTTCATTAACTATTTCAAAACATACAAAACCAAATTGATCTTCATCAAAAAATAATGGATTTACAAGATAAATAAATCTTCTGTCCTCAGGTAAAAAACAATCCGGTACGATATCTTTTGTATTAAAGTATTTTTTATCTTCTTCTATTTTAATTCTCTCGTTATTGTAAAATGCATATACCAGTTGAGATTTCTCAGGAATACTAAAAGATTTATCCAATAAGGCTGTGCTTTTGTATATAATTGTACCTTCAAAGTATGTAGATACAAAACAACTTCTTATGTTACATTTTTTCGAAACTTCAGTGATGTTATCATATAATTTATCTAGAGAAAATGTTTGTAGCATAACATGAATTCCCACATTGGGAACTAGTTCTATATTTTTATTTACCCTTTCGCAGCTAGTTATTTCATGCTTACATCCACATGATTCCCTTTTTACTAATACTGCAGGGTGTTTTACAATTTTCTCCTTTTCTTTTCCATCAATTTTTTCCAGCAATATTTTAACTGCATTATCGCAAATTTCTTCAATAGGCTGTCTTACAGTGGTCAATGAGGGTTTTGCTAATTTTGCATTGGTTGAGTCATCAAAGCCACATATAACTTTCCTTTTACTAACATCAATTTCTTGGTTTTTAGATACCTCTTCTATAGCTTTTAAAGCAGCTAATGCCATATCATCATTTGAAAAAACTATCGCATCATATTCAATGCCTTTGGCGATTATTTCCTTCATTATTTTGTATCCTTCTTGAGAAGAAAAATCCCCTTCAAAAATTATATTTTCGTCTACTCTTATACTGTTTTCTTCTAAAACTTCCAAATAAGCCTGATACCTTTCTATTGCTTCATAATTACCTCTTGGACCTTTTACAAATGCAATTTTTCTGTATTCATGGTCATTAATTAAATGTCTTATTTGACTCTTCATTCCCATCTTATTATCAACCAATATACTTGTCCCTCTAGCTATAATTTGCCCAATTGATACCATGGGTATGCCTTCAAATCGTTGAAGCAATTTATCTACTTCCTCATAAGACATATAATCCGCTACTGTAGAAGTAAGTATTAATCCCTCAATTCTTCTTTTATCTATGAAACCATACACAATGGTATGCTTTTTAGTAAGATCTGAAGCATAATTTAAACCTCTTCCTTCATAAATGATTAAATTACAATCATTTTTTTCAACAGCCTTTTTTATCATTAGCCAGAAATTACTAGAAAAACTACCGTCCAAGCTATTTATCATAATTCCAATGGTTTTTCGTTTTTTCATAATTTCCTCCTATGTTTATAAAAAAAATCGGAAACATTATTTCAAATTTATCCATCACCTAAATATTTATGTTATATTTTCTTTATCGGAAAATTTGAAGGTTTATTTTATAAATTCAACATTTTATTTTAAATAGCCATCTTTCTATATTTTTATCTTCTTCTAAGACTCCTTCTAAAGCTTTGATGTTTAGCTTTAGCTAAACGAGTTCACTATAAGAAGCATTTATCTGTGCCATTTTTACTATATATTAATTTTATAAAATATTGTATAATATATTTAAACGGTCTCTTTTATATTTCAAACTTTAAAAACTTAATTGGAACTTTTCTAATCTCGCTCGCTAAGTCAATCTATTTAATGTATTTGTTTCTTAATTCTAGAATTTGTACTAATATCTTCACCGATTAATTCATCGCAACCTGACAAATAATATTTATGGAGATGAGTATATGATTAATTCTATTAAGAAGAACTTTTCTGCTTTTTTAGTTTTTGCATTTTTATTTATTAATATAATTTTCAACACTGTTACAGTATATGCAAAAGAACCTGCAAAAACTATAACAAACTATAAAATACTAAATCCCTATGAATCTGTTGAGTGGCATGACTTTAACCAGTATAAAGCCAATTTTCACACTCATACAACTGAAAGTGATGGAGAAAATTCTCCAAAAGAAATGATTGAATATTACTATCGTATAGGTTATGACATTCTGGCAATTACTGACCACGATTTCATCAGTACTTCTTGGGATAGAAATGATAGAAACCCTGACGATTATTTGACTACTGAGCGTTTAAATGAAATTAATATAGGTTTTGGCAGAAATAGTAGAGGCATGAAAAATGTTCCCTTTGCCAATGAACAGTCAATGAACATAAATCACCTTAACACCTTTTGGACAAAGTATAATAATAGTTGCGATGCCACACTAAAAGATAATATTGCTAATTGTGAAAAAACCGGTGGAATATCACATATAAACCACCCAATTAATGATAATGCAAATAAATATATTAACTTGTTTTTAAAATATCCTTCATGTGTTGGAATTGAAATGCTAAATTATAGACACGGAAATATGGATAGCTTTATCAATACCTGGGACACTATTTTGTCAGCCACAATGCCAGAACGCCCTGTTTGGGGTTTTTCTAACGATGACAGTCACTGTTTAGATGAAATAGGATTCAACTTTAATATGATGATTATGCCTGAAAATACAGAAGAAAATATACGTTTTTCAATGGAAAACGGCACATTTTATACTGTAACTTTATATGTACAAAACCGACATAACAAAAGCCCTAATGCTAAAGGTTCTTTCCCCACAATCAAAAACATAGAAGTTGACAGCGAAATGAATTCAATAACTATAACTGGTGAAAACTACCACACCATTCAGTGGATTGCAGATAACAAGGTTATCTCAACAGGTCAAAGTATAAATCTAAACAACCATCAAGATAAGATTAATAATTATGTAAGGGCAAAACTTAAAGGGTCACACGGATTGAGTTACTCTCAGCCTTTTGGCATTATAGAAAAATCCCAAATACTTTTAGGCGATATAAACTCCGATGGAATAGTGGATTTATCTGACTATGTCCTTTTAATAAAACATTTATCCGGCATAAATAAGTATCATTTATCTGGTGAAAAACTTTTAGCTGCTGATGTAACCAACACAGGAAGTTTGGATTTAGAGGATTTGGAATATATGAAAAACTACCTTCTTGATAATTAGCCTTGTTTTAACTCAACTTCTTTTCCATCAAAAACAATGGCAATTTTAATAATATCTTTTTGGGGTATGCCTTTTGATAGTAATTCTTCTTCATACTTCTTTTCCTCAATTTGTTTTAATGCCTTCTCAATTGCAATTTCAATAGTCTCCTTTGCCATTTTATTTACTTTTTTAAATTCAATTATTATAGACTTTTTATCAATTATATTTTTAATTGGAATTAGCATTACATCATATCTACCATATCCACTTTCCCTATTTGACTTAATTTCATAGTTATTATTTAAATGTACAAGCATTCCTAAAACAAAAGCATGGTAAAACATTTCTGGCTCTTTTCCAGTAGGATCAAAATAACTTATGGTTTTTGCTATCAAATCTTTAAACATATAAGTAAATGTCTCTACATCTCCATTTAAAAGAAACTTTATCATCTGCTCTAAATCATAATTACTTGCATTTTCATCAAACCATTTAATTATTGTACTTTGATATATATACAAAACTTCTTTATTCGGTATTTTTAATTCAAATATTCTTCTTGAGTTTATTGTTTCTTCATTTTCCTGCTTTAAATATCCTGAGAATAAAAAGAATGTCCATAAACTCTGACCAGATTTTTCAATTATTTCATATGTTATATTTGGAGTTATTTCTTTTTTAATTGACCGCCCCTTTATTAATAGCTCTAAATCTCTCTTTACTTCATTTGGTGCATTTTTAAAAAGAGTCTTAATAATATCATTACTGCTTGTATTAACCCAATAAGGTTCAAACCTGCCTTTATTTTTTACAAAATAAACCAGACTCCAAGGGTTATAAATTACTGTTTCCCAAAATCTATATCCATTATACCATAGTTTCATTTCCTCTAATTTTTCTTCTAAACCATAGTCTTCGAGAAGTCTTTCGGCTTCATTTTCTGTAAAGCCAAATTTATCACTATAGCTTTCATCAATTATTGTGCATACCTCTAAATTATTCATATCGCTAAATATACTTTCCTTAGATATTCTGAGTATTCCAGTTATAATTCCTTTATGCAAGTTTATATTATCTTTTAAACCTCCACTAAAAAGCCCCTTTGTAAAATTTGTTATCTCTTTTGTATAACCATTAATGTGACCTGCATTTATTGGAGTATCATATTCATCTATTATTACTATTGTTTTTTGTTTGTAATATTTAGCTAAATATCCACTTAGCATATTTATACTATCTTCATATTGAGGACCTAATGCAGTTCCATCTATTATTTCATCATAATATCTTTTTTCACTTTCATCTAAAACCTCTTTTACATATTTTAGCCTTCTGTATTCTTCAGATATTACCCTTTTTAATTTAATAAAAGTGCTTTCCCAATCTAACTCTTTTACATCTTTAAAGGTTAGGTATATTACAGGGTATTTCCCCTGCTCTCTTTTATATTGTTCTCCGCATTTATAAATATACAAATTATCAAATAAATTCATATTGTCTTCTTTACTTTTTTCAAAGAAGTATTTTATCATGCTCATGTTAAGTGTTTTGCCAAACCTCCGAGGTCTTGGCAATAGTGTTATGGCACTTCCTGAATCTATTAATTCTTTTATAAAATTTGTTTTATCTATATAATAATAATCATCTTCTATTATTCTTTTAAAATCACTTACTCCTATAGGAATTTTTTTCATTTATATGTTCCTCCATATATTATCTACTAATTATATTATAAACATATTGCAGCAAAAGCTGCAATACTTCTTAATTCTAATCAAGTTATTGGAGTTTCGCACCCCTAATTGCAATGCTTTAAATAGTTAAGCTTTTTTATCAATGTTCCTGAATATTTTCCAATTTGGATATTTAAGCAGAGTTTTTAGATTCAAACATTTAAATGCTCAAAAAAGGACTCACTTACAATAAGTGAATCCCTTATGTTTGGCGGAGAGAGTGGGATTCGAACCCACGGTACGCGTAAACGTACACTCGATTTCGAGTCGAGCGCCTTCGACCAGCTCAGCCATCTCTCCACTTACTTAAAACATTCTAACATGAACATGTATTAAAATGCAACTACCTATTAGATGTTGGTGTATATGTTACTTACGCAAGTCTTTAAAGAAATCCTTGAGGATGTTTGAGCACTCTTCTCTCAATATTCCGTATGTTACTTCAACTTTGTGATTAAACTGATCTACCTTTAATAAGTCTATAACCGACCCAACTGCTCCAGATTTAGGGTCAAAAGTGCCAATAAAAAGACTTCTAATTCTTGACTGAATTATTGCTCCTGCACACATTGGACAGGGTTCTAATGTAACATACATGTCACAACCATTTAACCTCCAAGTGTCAAGGCTTTTACAAGCTCCCTTTATTGCAGATATCTCAGCATGTTTTGTAGGGTCTTTTTTTATTTCCTTCTCATTGTGCCCCTTAGATATTATCATATCATCTTTTACTATAACAGCACCTATGGGACATTCACCTTTTTCATATGCTTTTTTAGCTTCCTTTAATGCCTCATTCATAAAATAGTGCTGTGTTGCCATTTCATACATCAAATAATTTCCTCCTTTGCTTTAAAAGTTTATTATCCACATAGCAAAGTAGAAATATATTATCAAGGCAACTGAGTCAACTATGGTTGTTATAAGGGGAGCTGCCATTATTGCTGGGTCAAGCTTCAACCTCTTTGCTAAAAGTGGTAAAATACCTCCTAGCATTTTAGCAACAATAACTGTTACTATTAGAGTTAGTGCAACTGTCAAAGCTATTTCTGTCGATTGACCTGATATAAAACGTAACCTTAAAAAATTTACAAATGCAAGAGCTACTCCTACAAGAAGACTTATCCGCGTTTCTTTCCATATTACTTTTAATAAATCCTTAACAGTTACCTCTCCAAGAACAATACTTCTAATTACCAAAGTAGAGGCCTGAGCACCTGCATTTCCCCCTGTGTCCATAAGCAAGGGAATGGATGCAGCAAGGGCAACCACTGCTTCTAATGTTTCTTCATAACCTCTTATTATAGCTTCTGTCATAGTGGCAGAAATCATCAAAACCATAAGCCACAATATTCTCTTTCGTGCAAGTTTAAAAATTCCTGCATTTATATATTCTTCATCGGTAGGCTCTATAGCAGCTAAACGATAAATATCCTCAGTAGCCTCTTCTTCAATTACATCAACTATATCGTCTACAGTTATTATACCTACTAACCTGTGTTCGTTATCGACAACTGGTGCTGCTAGCAAGTCATACTTTTTAAAAATATCTGCTACATTTTCCTGATCATCATGAGTATTTACATGTATCGGTTCACTTTGCATAATATCTCCAACTTTGCTGTCTCCTTTTGCCAAAACCAAATCCTTCAAAGAAATTGTACCTTCTAAATTCCTGCTTGCATCAGTTACATAGCAGGTGTAAATTGTCTCTTTGTCAGGTGCAATTTTTCTTATTCTCTCTATTGCTTCACTTACCAGCATTTCTTTTTTTAAATCGACAAATTCAATTGTCATTAAGCTTCCTGCAGAATATTCAGGATAATTTAAAAACTGATTTATCAATTTTCGCTCCACTTCGCTTGTGTTTTTAAGTATTTTTTTTACTACATTTGCCGGCATTTCTTCTAAAAGATCAACTTTATCATCAAAATATAAATCTTTTAAAATAGCTGAAAGCTCTGACTCATTAACTAAATCAGATAGTTCCAGCTGCCTTTCAACAGAAAGATGAGAAAAAACATCCACTGCTATCTCTTTTGGCAAAAGTCTAAAAACAAGCAGAGACTTTTTGTCATCCAAACTATCTAATAATTCTGCTATATCAACAGGTGGAACATTCTTTAACTCTTCTTTTAAGAGAGAATACTTTTTGTCCTCTATTAATTGTTTTTCTTTTTCAAAGTTCATTAAAACACCTCCTTGACTTTTAAAACCTCAAATTCAAACTTTTAACATCTGATAGACATAAACCCATAATAGTATATTACTCAAAACAATTATTTTTTGAGCACAACTATATTAAATGTTAATACAATAACTTAACCGGGATTATCAATCATATTAGTATTATGCTTTAAATAGAAAACAACCATGCACAAGAAAATCAAGGATATCTAACCAGATTAACATAGAAATAAGTGGTAGAAAAATCCCTTGCTTGACATGATACTTTGCAAAATACTTTCCCTGTGATTGGGCCCAGCATCCATTCCTACCACCTCCATTAATAACGATACAAGATTTCATTTCAAAATCTTTATACTTACATTGTACATATTGTTATTACATAAGACAAGTGTTATATTAAAAAAAATTTAAAAACCCATCTTATATTCTCCTGCTTTTAAAAAGTATCTTTGTTATGTAACTAGTAACCTCATTCCCTAAAAGTGCATATAATAAACTAAAAATTTAGTTGCGTGAAACTTATTTTCACATAGCTAATAAAAATAATTTATTGACGAGGAGGATACGTCTATGAAAAAAATTCTATTATGGATTGTTTTAATCTTTTTCTTAATATCTGCTTTTTTGGGATTTTACATTTATTATTCCAATATCAATAGAGATACTTCCCCACAGCAAAGTAATGAAAACTTGAAAGTTGTAACAACTACAACGATGATTACAGATTTACTTAATATCTTAGGAAAAGATGTTTTAGAAGTGGATGGACTAATGGGAACTGGTGTAGATCCACACCTTTACCAGGCCACCGAAAGTGATGTAAGAAAACTTCAAAATGCAGATATAATTTTTTATAATGGACTTCATTTAGAAGGCAAGATGGCTGACCTGTTTGAGGAAATGTCCAGATTAAACATTCCAACATATGCAGTTACTGATGCTGTCCATGCCTCAAAACTACTTAGTGGTGAAGACGAGTTTGAGGGCAGTTATGACCCTCATATATGGTCTGATGTTCAATTGTGGAAAGAAGTTGTGAAATTTGCAAAAGATAAACTGGTTACTTTAGACCCTTCAAATTCAGAAATTTATATTCAAAATGCTTCAGATTACCTCGAAGAACTCAATAGCCTCCAAGAGTATATAAGCAAAAAGGTTATGGAAATTCCAAAAAATCAAAGAATTTTAATAACGGCTCATGACGCTTTTGCCTATTTTGGTAACGCATACGATTTTAATGTTCTTGGACTTCAGGGCATTAGCACCGAAACAGAGGCAGGTGTTTTAGACGTACAAAACCTAGCTCAATTTATAACTGAAAATAAAGTGCCTGCAATCTTCATAGAAACTTCAGTCCAAACCCGCCACATAGAAGCTCTACAGCAAGCAGTTTTGTCAAGAGACTTTGATGTAGAAATAGGGGGGGAACTGTTTTCAGACTCTATGGGAAATCCTGATAAGCCAGAAGGAACTTATAAAGGTATGATAAGACATAATGTTGATACTATTGTAAACGCACTAAAAAAGTAATTAAAAGAGGTAATAACTATGTATAAAAAAGCATTAGAAGTAAGTTCATTAACAACATCCTATAATGATAAACCTGTATTATGGGATATAAATGTAGCTGTACCGGAAGGAATTATAATGGGAATTATAGGACCTAACGGAGCTGGTAAAAGCACATTTATAAAATCCTTACTGGGTATTGTAAAACCTATAGCCGGAAGTGCCAAAATATACGGAAAACCCTACAAAAAAATCCGCAAAAAAGTTGCCTATGTTCCACAAAGAGAAAGTGTAGACTGGGATTTCCCTACAACAGTGCTTGACGTAGTTACAATGGGACTTTATGGTGATATTGGTTGGATTAAAAGACCTGGAAAAAAAGAAAAACAACTCTCACTAAATGCATTAGAAAAGCTCGGCATGGAAAAATATCACGACAGACAAATAAGTAAATTGTCAGGAGGACAGCAACAACGTACTTTTCTTGCACGAGCTCTAGTACAGGATGCTGACCTTTTCTTGATGGATGAACCCTTCCAAGGTGTGGACGCACTCACTGAAAAAATAATAATAGATTTTATGAAAGAGTTGAAAAACAAAGGAAAAACAATTGTTGCAGTTCACCACAACCTAGAAACAGCCTCAGAGTATTTTGACTGGATTATGATGTTAAACATAAAATGCATCGCAGTTGGCCCCTGCTCTGAAGTGTTTATTGGAGAAAATCTGGCCAAAACCTATAGCTGCCCTAAAACACCTTATCAGAGCTTTATAGTAAGAAAAGATAAATCAACCTGTAAAAGCCCTCTTTTAAAGGGGGAAAGAATATGATTGAAATTTTAATGTCAATATTTAAAGATCATACGTTAAGAACTGTAATACTAGGTTCTGCTATTTTAGGCATTACTTCTGGTATTCTAGGATCATTTGCAATTTTGAGAAAACAAAGTCTTTTAGGAGATGCCATTTCTCATTCTGCCCTTCCTGGCATTGCAATTGCATTTTTACTTACTAAAAGCTCATCTCCACTTGTACTTTTAACAGGAGCTTTAGTAGCTGGCTGGATTTCATCAATATGTATGATGTCTATTGTACGATTTACCAAAATAAAATACGATGGGGCTCTTGCAATAGTATTGTCGGTTTTCTTTGGATTTGGAATGATGATGCTAAGTATTGTTCAAAAAATTCCTGATTCAAGGCAGGCAGGACTTAATAAGTTTTTATTTGGTCAGGCTGCAACACTTCTCAAAGAAGACATTATTACAATGAGCATTTTAGGCGGTACAGCTCTTTTTATAGTTTTTCTTCTCTGGAAAGAATTTAAATTACTAATCTTTAACCCTGATTTTGGAGAAAGTGTTGGCTTTCCAATGAAAAAAATGGACATTTTATTAACATGCCTTATGGTTGTGTCTATAGTTGTTGGACTTCAAACGGTAGGTGTTGTATTAATGAGTGCTATGCTCATTGCACCTGCCGCTGCCAGCAGGCAATGGACTAATCGGCTAGAAGTCATGGCTGTACTTGGAGGTTTTTTTGGAGCAATATCAGGTATAACAGGTGCCTTTATAAGTAGCAGAACTTCTAATATGCCTACTGGTCCAATAATTGTCCTTGTAAGTTTTTCATTGTTTATTCTTTCCTTTCTTTTTGCTCCTAAAAGAGGCATACTAAGTAAGCTCTTTTGTACTTATAAAAACAATTTAAAAATTACCCAAAACATCACTTTAACTTATCTTTATCATTTATGCAGTAAAAGAAAATCTGTGGATTTAGAAGAACTAATGAAAAAAAGTCCATGTGCCTCCTCAAAAAAACTCACCAATATTTTAAAGCAAATGAAAAATATGAATCTATTGCAAGAACATCATAACGGGTGGAAGCTTACACTAAAAGGAATTGAAAAAGCCAAAGAACTTCAGATGGGAGGTAAACTATATGAGTAACCCTCAATTTGAAATACAATTAATAGCTGCTCTTACAGGCCTCACATGCACTTTAGCCGGCTCCTTTCTGGTATTGAGAAAAATGGCCATGATGAGTGATGCCATAAGTCATTCTATTTTAGCAGGTATTGCAATTGCTTTTTTGTATACAAGAAATGTTCATTCACCTCTATTGATAATAGGTGCTGCCGTTACAGGGCTATTGACAGTTGTCTTAGTTGAAATATTAAAAAGTACAAATTTAGTCTATGAAGATTCTGCTATAGGCCTTGTTTTTACTGCACTTTTTAGCATTGGTGTAATTATCATTTCAAAGTTTGCACGTAATGTCCATCTTGATATAGATGCAGTTTTATTAGGTGAAATTGCTTTTGCTCCCTTTAGAAGATTTTATATGGGAAATATTGACTTAGGCCCAAAATCCTTTTATGTAATGGGAGCAATACTGATTATTAACATTTCATTTATCTCACTTTTTTATAAAGAATTAAAAATAGTGACCTTTGATCCATCACTTGCTTTTGCATTGGGAATTAGCCCAGGGATTATTCACTATGGCCTTATGGGAGTTGTTTCTGTAACTGCCATCGGTGCCTTTGACACAGTGGGTTCAATACTTGTAGTAGCTCTTATGGTTGTTCCCCCTCTAACAGCATATCTTTTAACAGATAATTTAAAATTTATGATACTGATAAGTGCTATACTTGGCATATCAGCAGGTATTTTAGGATATCAACTTGCACGAATTCTGGATGTCTCAATCTCTGGTTCCATGGCAACAATTACTGGTATTATGTTTCTCTTTGCCATTATTATTTCCCCCCAAAAGGGAATCATCAAAACTCTACTAAAAAAGTGTAGAATTTTTTAAAAACCCCCATATCTATGGGGGTTTTGGTACGCCCGAGACGATTCGAACGTCCGAATGCAGGTTTAGGAAACCTGTGCCTTATCCACTTGGCCACGGGCGCATATTTATTATTTAATCTTGAAGAAACACATGTTATTTTAACATGTGTAAATAAAAAAATCAAGAGCATAAAAAAATCAAAAACCGCAACTCATTTTAATTGTAGGCATAAATTCAATATGATATAATATATATAGCTTATTTATGTGAATATCCAAACTTTAAACGGAAACTCTAATACCACTTGTTAAATAAAATTCTAGATAAAAACAAAAGCGGAGGCGACTTAATTGAACCTTAAAGAAACGGCTTTAGAAGTAATTTATGCAATTATACCAGTTACTATATTGGTTATAGTTCTACAGTTGACAATAGTTAAAATGCCATCTGAAGTATTTGCTAATTTTATAGCTGGAACAATAATGATTATAGTCGGTTTTTTTCTCTTTCTAACAGGAGTTCGAATCAGTCTTCTTCCAATAGGCGAATACATAGGTTCAGCTCTTGTTAAAAAAGGCAGGCTTTGGATTGTATTGTTTTTTGGCTTTATATTAGGTTTTGTAGTTACTATTGCAGAGCCTTCTGTGCAAATACTTTCCATACAGGTTGACAGCGTAACTGGTGATTCAATAACAAGAAATCTCCTTGTCATAGCTGTATCTTTAGGTGTGGCAATATTTCTTGCTCTAGCACTTTTGCGCATTGTTCTAAATATTCCTTTAGTTTATATGTTAATAGGAGGATATTCACTTGTATTTATATTATCCATGTTTTCATCTCCAGAATTCTTAGCCGTTTCATTTGATGCTGGAGGTGTTACTACAGGTCCAATGACAGTTCCATTTATATTGGCTTTTGGAGTTGGAGTAACATCTATGTTTGGAAACAGAAAGTCTGAGGATAACAGCTTTGGTCTGGTGGCTTTAGCCTCTATCGGCCCAATACTTGCAATATTGATTTTGGGGGTGTACTATTAATGGTAAGCGTATTTTTTGATGGAATATTTGATGTTATAAAAGAAGTTTTTTTAGCACTGCTTCCTTTGCTGGTAATATTCATGCTCTTTCAATTTTATGTACTTAACCTGCCAAAAAAGGAAGTTGTAAAAACCATTTGGGGCATTATATGTGTGTTTTTTGGATTTGTACTTTTTTTACAGGGAGTTGATATAGGATATTTTTCAACAGGCGAATATATAGGCATGAGCCTTATATCTATGGAAAATAACTGGCTTCTAGTTCCAATTGGTTTTGTATTTGGTTTTACCATTGCGTTTGCCGAGCCAGCTTTGAGAATATTAAATACAGAAATAGAAAAAGTAACAGGTGGACATATTAAACAAAATGTCGTGCTGTTTTCAATCTCAATAGGAGTAGCTGTATCAGTTGCACTTTCAATGTTAAGAATATTAACAGGTATTTCCCTGTGGTATTTTATTATACCTGGATATATAATTGCATTTATCATAGCAAAATTTGTAGGTCGTGTTTTTGTCGGAATTGCCTTTGATTCAGGTGGAGTTGTGACAGGTCCTATGATTGTAACACTGCTTTTATCTTTGACGGTAGGTGCTTCAAAAACTCTTGAAGGAAGCAACCCTCTTGTTGAAGGTTTTGGTATGGTGGCATTAGTATCTATGATACCTATTATATCCGTGTTGGTTTTAGGATTTTTATATGAAAGGAAAGTAAATGTAGAATGAATACAAATGAGTTATCCCTTTGTAATAATCACAAGTTAATAGTAACCATTGTTAGAAAAGGAAAAGCTAGCAGTATTGTTGACTTTACAAAAAAACATAGTGCCAAAGGAGGTACAATACTTCTAGGAAAAGGTACTGCAGATAAGAAAAAGTTTTTAAAATTATTTTCTGTTGAGTACGACCCTGCTAAAGAAATAATATTAACTTTGGTAGAAGATGAAAAGGCAGATTATATACTTGACACCATTATAGAAAAAGGCCAACTTAACAAACCAGGTAAGGGCATAGCTTTTGTTATAAATGTAAAAAATGTCTGTGGGATATTTCACCTTTTAAAATTAGGTGAAATGTTAGATTATAAGGAGGAAAATTAATCATGCCATCCAATATTAAATTTGAATTAATTGTAACCATAGTCAATAAAGGTTTTTCTTGTGATGTTGTTGATGCTGCAAAAATGGCTGGTGCTGAAGGAAGCACTATAATACACGGCAGAGGAACAGGAATAAATGAAAATGCCAAACTCATGGGAATTCCTATAGAACCTGAAAAAGAAATTATTCTCACCCTTATTGACAACAAAAAAACCAATAAGGTTTTAAAAAGCATCACCGATGCTGCAGACTTAAATGCTCCTAAAAAAGGTATCGCTTTTGTTCTTGACGTAGAAAAAGTTGCTGGCATTTGCCATTTAGATAAAAAATAGTAAACTCCTTTAATTTTAGCTTATTTTTTTCCTTAATTATAACGATAAAAGAATAAGAGGTCTTTTATTTTATGGAGGGTGCTTATGAGGAAAAAAATATTTGCCACAATTATTTTGTTTTTATGTATCACTGCTACGTCCAGTGCTGATACCTCTTTGGGCTTACGTGCTAGGTCTGCTTCTTTAAACCCTGATACTCAAATCAATCTCAGCTGGAATTCAGTAGCAAATGCATCATATTACAATGTATACAGAAATGGTGTATTGCTTTCAACTATTGATGTGGACATAGAACGAAATTATTTGAATTTTGAGGACACTGAACTTTTGTCTGATACTGAATATACTTATGAAGTTGAAGCAATAAATTCTTCAGGAGAAGTTATAAAGTCCCAAGAAATCACTAAAGAAACCTCGAGCATGCTTGAGCCTTCTATTGTTTTATGGAATTTAGATTTAAATAACAATATAATAGATTTAACATGGATAAATAACTCTCTCTCCACCCAAAGCACCACAATATATAATGAAGAAGGAGAGGAAATGGCACACTTAGACGACAATGGAACTTTTATAAGTTTTTCTGATAATTCCATTTCACCTAACACTACAAGCACGTATACTGTTACATCTTCAGACATTAAAGAAGATCTAGCTTCGTCAGACTTTGAAATAACCCCAATAAAGCTTCCTGAAATTACTGCAAAATTAGATAACGGCAATGTACTAATTTCCTGGGAAAAACACTCTCAAATACAGGACTTTAAATTAGAAAGAGCCAAATATATGGACGAGTCATGGGGAAGTTGGGAAGTTGTAGATAGAGACTTAGAAGAAGACAGCACTTCTCTAAAAGAAACACTTCGTGATGATGGTATATATAGATACAGACTTAAAATAAATACAGAAAACTTTACAGGTGTTAGTAATATTTCTAAACCCATTACCAATATTTTTTCACCTTCAAACCTACAGTGCGTGCCTGTCAGTCCTGGAAGGATAGATCTTAGCTGGACTAATCCTCCTATAGACGATTTTACTATAAGAATACAGCGAAAAGATTCAAGCAGCTCACCTTATCGAACTATAGCCACTGTTGACAGTAATATAACCTCTTATTCTGACACAGACAATATTGAAACAAACAAAACCTACTATTACAGAATTGTTGCCAGAGATGGTAATAGAAATACAAATTCAACACGTGATTATCGTATATTTACAGGTGTACCTGATTCTGCCGACTATCTCACTGTTGATATAACATCACCTACAAGTTTTACTTTGAATTGGCAGGACAACTCAAACAATGAATCAGGCTTCATTGTAGAGAGAAGGACAGACAACGGAAGCTTTGTTGAAATAGCAACTGTACCTGCAAACACTACTTACTACTCAGACAGCAATGTGACTTCCAGTTCTAATTATACATACAGGGTTATTCCATTTAATCCATTTGGCAAAGCCCGCTCCTATACTAATGAGGTAACATCATCCACTTCTCTTTTAATTGAGCCTCCTGCTTCTCTTACTGTAACTCCTGTGTCCTCAAGGCAAATTGACCTTTCATGGACATATGCAGACTATTCAAATCACAGCACTGCCATCGAAAGAAGGAGAGGCAACGATGGAAATTGGCAGGTTATCGATATATTAGATACTGGTTTTAGCAGCTACAGCGACCAAGGACTTCGTCCCGATACAGAATACTTTTACAGAGTAAAAGCAGTAATTGATGAAGATGTGTTTTCGAGACCTTATCCTGGAGATTATCTTGAAAATGAAAAGGGAGTGTATACAAATCTATCAGCACCTAGGAGCTTAAAAGCTTCTTGGTATTCTTCAGGGATAGTAAAACTCGAGTGGATAGGAAATTTATCCTTTGAAAGTGATATTTTGATAGAGAGAAAAGCTGAAAATTCAAATTTTGTGCCAATTAAAACTATAGAGCCAAATGATATAAAATGGTATGACGTTGATGTGGAAAATGATAGAAACTATACATATAGAATTAAATCAGTCAACGCATATAATTCTTCAGATTTCTCAAACGAAGCTTTCCTTGAAGCTTTAACTTTACCTGAACCTGAAAATTTTAAAGTTGTTGTTTCATCAAATTCTGAAGTTGTTATTGAATGGGATTATGAAGATCAAACTGAAGTATCTGGTTTTAAAGTTGAAAAAAAAGTGAATTCAGATGGCAGATGGAATGAAATAGTCTCACTGGGCAACAGCGTAAGAAGCTATACGGTAGAGAATTTAGATTCTGATAAAGTTTACTATTTTAGAATTGCAGCATATGAGTCTTCTATGAATTTAAAGTCATATACTCAGTCTGTCGAGGTGCGTATAAATACAGTTAACCCACCTTCAGACCTAATTGTGACACAAATACCTAATAATCAATATCTTCTTGAATGGAAAGACAACTCAGACAATGAAGATGGTTTTATTATAGAAAGAAGACATGGTAGTAAAGATTTTGTTGACATAGGACGTGTAACAGAAAACACAAAGTCTTTTACAGATTCTAGTCTTGAGTTTAATTCAATATATTATTACAGGGTACGAGCATATAACTTAAATTTACAGTCAACCCCTAGCAATACAGTTTCAGTTAGAACTATACTTAAAAAAACTTTTGATGATTTAAACACTGTTCCTTGGGCTAGAACTGCCGTAAATACCCTTTTAGGCATGGACATAATAAGTGGCAGATCAGAAGATATCTTTGCACCAGATGATAGCATAACTCGTGCAGAATTTATAAGCCTTGTGATAAATGCTTTTGAACTTGATAAAACGCCTATAGGAACTTTTTCAGATGTACGTCCTGAACACTGGTATTATAGAAATGTAATGATTGCTAAAAATATGGGGATTGTCTCTGGCGTGGGAAACAACTATTTTTATCCTAACGAGCCTATAAAAAGAGAAGATATGGCTGTAATACTTGCTAGAACTTTAAGAATTACAGAAAGTCCCCTTCCTCATAGGGATAATTCGATACTTGACAAGTTTTCTGACAGACATTTAATATCCGACTATGCTCTTTCTAGCTTAGCAGTAACACATGGTGCAGGAATAATAAATGGTAAAGGTAATAATATCCTCTCACCAGATGATTTTGCAACCAGAGCAGAAGCCGCTGTGATGCTATACAATGTTTTGTTTAAGCTGTAGTTATTGGTTAAGGTTGTTTTGTCTGGCCAATTTCTTTTTATAATACAACCAAGTGATAGTATTACAGATATATATAATATTTTTGTATTTTTAACATTTCTAGGCTAAGTCTAAAGGTTTTCACTCTTTTCTTTTCACCTATCTGTATAATTTCATATTGGAAAGATCTTTTAAATTAATCCTTGGTAGTTACAGTATAATGAGTTATAATATTTTGTATACAAATACAACCAACAGGAGGATTTTTGCCATGAATTCACTACCAAAAAGAGAAGAAATAGACAAGAAGTATAAATGGAATCTTGAAAATATATATCAAAATGTTGATGTATGGGAAGAGGATTTTAAAAAGATATCAAAAAATATTGAAGGCATAATTGAATATAAAGGAACCTTAAATGAAAGTGCTGATAACCTTTTAGAATGTCTTAAACTAAGGGATAAGCTTATGTCTTCATGCGAAAAACTTTTTGTCTACGCACGAATGAAAAAAGACGAGAATAACGCTGTCTCCTTGTATCAAGGACTTACTGATAGAGCTTTTAATCTTTACACCCAGTGCTATGCTGCCACCTCTTTTATTGTCCCTGAAATAATAACAATAAAGCAAGACACATTAAAAAAATATATTGAATCATCTGGTGAGCTTAAATTATATCAGCACTATTTCAATGAAATTTTAAGGCAAAAGGAACATGTGTTATCGGAAAGAGAAGAAGAACTCCTTGCCCTTTCTTCAGAATTTTCAGGTTCTGCAAGAGAAATCTTTACAATGTTTAATAATGCAGATATAAAATTTCCCTTCATAAAGGATGAAGAGGGAAAAGAAGTAGAACTTACAAAAGGAAGGTATATTAAATTTTTAGAAAGCGAAGACAGGAGAGTTCGAAAAGATGCATTTACTGCTCTTTACGATACATACCAAAAGTATAATAATTCTTTTGCAGCTATGTTGTCTGGCTCTATAAAATCAGATAAATTTTATGCCACAGCAAGTAAGTACAATTCTTCTTTAGAAGCATCTTTAGATGACGACAACATAAATACCAAAGTTTATGACAATCTAATCGAAACAGTGGACAAAAACCTGCACCACCTTCACAGGTACTTAAACCTTAGAAAGAAAGTATTAAAACTTGATGAACTAAATATGTACGACCTCTACGTCCCAATTGTTGAAAAACCCAAAAAGGATATTCCCTATGAAGACGCTCTAAAACAAGTTGAAAATGGACTTAAACCTCTAGGAGAAGAATATTTAAAATATTTAAATGAGGGATTTACAAATGGATGGATAGATGTTTATGAAAATGAAGGCAAAACCAGTGGAGCATATTCCTGGGGAGCATATAAAACCCACCCCTATGTACTTTTAAACTACCAGGGCACAGTAAATGATGTGTTTACTCTAGCCCACGAAATGGGTCATGCACTTCACACTTTCTATACAAACAAAACCCAGCACTATATATACTCAGAATATAAGATTTTTGTAGCAGAAGTGGCTTCTACCGTAAACGAATCTCTTCTCATAAAATACATGCTCAATAACACAAAAGACAGAATGGAAAAGGCATATCTTCTGAATCACTATTTAGAACAGTTTAGAGCTACAGTATTCAGGCAGACTATGTTTGCAGAGTTTGAAAAAATAATTCATATGAAATATAAAAATGGTGAGGCACTTACATCAGAGACTTTAAGCCAGGTATATTTTGACCTTAACAAAAAGTATTTTGAACCGGAAGTAACGGTAAATAAGGACATTAGTATTGAATGGGCAAGAATTCCACATTTTTATTCTAGCTTTTACGTCTATAAATATGCAACTGGCTTTTCATCTGCCACAGCTATTTCAAATATGATTCTAAATGAAGGAAATTCGGCAGTAAAAAGGTATATTGAGTTTTTAAAAGGTGGATGTTCAGATTATCCTCTAGAACTTCTTAAAAAAGCTGGTGTAGATTTATCCACACCAAAACCTATCCAGGACACTTTAGATGCCTTTGGAAGGACAGTTGACGAACTTGAAAATATATTAGTTTAGTTTTTTTAAAAAAAAGACGGTATGAAAAACATACCGTCTTTTTTTGATTTGTATAGAAAATATTATATTTTTTCCAACAAAATGCCCTCAATAATTGTTTAATATATAGGAGGTGAAAAACTTGAATTCAGAAATTGATAAATTAATTATTGGTATAAAAAACGATAAAGATTCTTCACTTGAAAAGTTATACAATAAAATTCACAAATATATTTTTGCATTAGCTTTTTCAATTATTGGAGATAGATCTTTAGCTGAAGACGTAGTACAAGAAACATTTATACGAATAAAAACTAGGTCAAATTCTTACTTAGAAGGAAGCAATGGAAAAGCGTGGATATTTCAAATTGCTCGTAATTTATCTTTAAACATACTAAAAAACAGAAAGTTTGAAGTTAATACGTTTATTGATAATGGCTCAGTAGAAGAATTATCTTTTAAAAATAATTCCTCAAAAAATGAATCTCAAGAATTTGATACATGTTTAGAAAGATTTCTTTTAAAAGAAGCATTTAAAAAACTCAAAAGTAAAGAGCGTCAAATTGTAATTCTTTACGCTGTTTCTGGATTAAAACATAAGGAAATAGCTAATATGCTAAATCTCTCTCAATCAACCGAAAGATGGTACTATATTAGAGCCCTTAGAAAGTTAAAGAAAATTTTATCCTCAAAATAATTATTAAAAAAGGAGTGATTATAATATGGATAAAAAATATACTGAAAAAGAAGTCCTTTCAATGCTCTCAAGAGCAGTTGAAAACATTGAACCTGATAATGTATGGGAAAAAATTAAATTTTCAAAAAAAAGTGGGTTAGAGGATGTTGTATTTTCAAATCCCCTTCAAAAAAAGTTAACCAAGCTATTTACAAAAAAAAGAATTGCATCTATTGTTGCTGCTTTTGTTTTTATGCTTATAGGAATACTTACACTTAATAATATAAATAACTTCCGTCTTTCCCGTATGTCTGCGTGTTCAAGTATAAATATGATTGAATATGGTGATAAACTGTTCTTTGAAAATTTCAAAGATAATAGCAGGCTTTATAAAATGGATTTAGATGGTAGCAACTTAACTAAACTAACTAGTCACAGCGTTTCTAGTTTTATAATTTACGAAGACGTTCTTTATTATACTAATGGATATTTTGATGATAAAGAGGATAGAAAAATTGTTATTTCAGAATTAGATGGTTCTATTAAAAAAGTATTTGAAGATATTGATATCTCTAGAATTTCCTTTGTTTTAGATGAATGGATTTATTACATTACCGACGAAGGTCTTTACCGTATTAATGAAATTGATTCTAATATAGAAAAAATTAATAATCTTTCTGTGCATACATTTTTATCTCATGATAAAAAACTTTATTTTTCCAGTTATACAGAGGATTCAGTAGGTCTTTTCAGTTCTGATCTTGATGGACAAAATGCTAAACAAATATTTAGCCAAAATATACCTGTATTTAAAGTGTATAATAATAAAGTCTTCTTTTCTAATTACAATTATAATTATAACCTAAGAAAAATAAATTTGGGTAATTTAAATGTTAAAAATATTACTTATAACAATACAAATTTATCAACTTCACCATTAGCTTTTGATATTTCAAATAACAAAATGTATTTAATTTACAATGACTCTTTATTTGAAGCAGATATAGATGGAAATAACTTAAGAAAACTAGCTAAAATTGATGCAACGACATTAAGAGTTTTCAATAATAATATTTACCTATACCATCCTTCTCGTAGCGGAAACCTGTATAGATTTAATCTAGAAAAAGAAACTATTGAAAAACTCATGTAATATTTAAATTTATTCTTAATATTTAAAAAGAAACCAGGGGGACTGTCCCCCTGGTTTGTAGTTTTCTGTCACAAAAAAAGTGGTTAGTTTCTGTAAGAAAGAAACTAACCATGTAAAGGGGGTCAAAATGTATTTTGTGAGGTCAGTTATATTATTGACCCAAAACAGGGTTGTTTATTCAAAAAAACTAAAATTTTTTTAAAAAATTTTTATTCTTTCGTACAAACCCTGTTTTTTATTTCTGATATAACATCTTCAATGTGCTTATTCGAACAGTTTATAACAATATCTGCATGTTTTTCATATAAAGGTACTCTCTTATTAAAAACTTCCACAAGTGACATATCCTTTTCTTTTGCAATTCCTCTTGTGGATATATTTTTTATTCTGCTGTCAATTTCATCAAACCTTAATTGCAAATACACCAGTACACTGTCTCTTTTTAAATGATTTAAAGCAGCATTACTGTGAATAACACTTCCACCTGTTGCAATCACATTGTTTTTCACTTCAATGTCTACCACAACCCTTT
Source organism: Herbivorax alkaliphila (assembly GCF_030848475.1). Taxonomy (GTDB): domain Bacteria; phylum Bacillota; class Clostridia; order Acetivibrionales; family Acetivibrionaceae; genus Herbivorax. Next base: position 18,104 of record NZ_JAVDDS010000020.1, on the reverse strand, counting down.
CCTCAAAGGACAGAAACTTTTTAATTCCCTCTGTATCAATTATATCCTGCAAAAGTTTACCATGCTTTTGCTGTATTAACAAGTCAGTATCTATAAAAGACTTTTTTAATGTCTTTGCCAGTAATATTCCTGTAGTGCTTTTACCTGAACCAGGCATACCTATCAAAACTATATTTTTTTTCTTCATATAATACTCCTAACTTTCATTATAAAAATACAACTTCTACTATATTTACCCTGTAAAAAAATTTATTAACACATGGTAACTAGCAGAAGCTATTCTTATTTTTTTCTTTTCATTTATCTTATTCTAAGACTCCACCTAAAGCCTCGATGTTTAGCTTTAGCTAGACGAGCTCACATTTATGTCTTTTTATTGAGTTTACAGGGCAAGCTTTCATACACTCCCCACAATTAGTGCAAATATCGGGATTTATCTTTGCCAAGGTACCTTCAAATGATATTGCATCAACAGGACAAACCTTTGAACATTTTCTACATCCGATACAGCCTACACTACAATTTTTTCTCACAACAGCTCCCTTATCTAAGCTCTTACATGTAACAGTATATTCATTACATTTTGGAACCATCTCTATTATATTTTTAGGACATGCAACAACACACTTCTCACAGGATTTGCATTTAGATTCAATAATCCTTGCAAGACCGTCAACCATAACTATTGCATCAAATGGACAAGCTCTAACACAATTTCCAAGCCCTACACATCCATAGGTGCAAGCAGGTGGACCACCATATAAATTAGCAGCTGCAACACAATCTTCAACACCTGAATAATCAAATTTCTGTTTACAGTTGTCATATGTCCCTGAACACATAACCCTCGCCGTCTTTGCTACAGTTGAACCTGCCTCTATTCCAAGTATTTCTCCTAATTCCTCTACAAGCTCATCTCCAGCTACAGGGCAACCACTTATATCACATTTACCCTCAACAAGACATTCTGCAAAGGCATCACACCCAGTCTGACCACAGGCTCCACAATTAGCCCCTGGAAGGATTTCTCTTATTTTTGTAACTTTTTCATCAACTTTTACTTCAAAAACTTTTGATGCAACTGAAAGTCCCAATCCAAACAAAAGTCCAAGACCTCCAACTATCGAAGCAGATATAAGCAAATTTGCAACCATACTTTTAACAACCCCTCGTATTTATCATCTATCCTCTATTCTCTAAAACAATCCTTGGAAACCAAAAAATGCTACTGAAACCAAAGCCGCTGCTATAAGTGAAATTGAAAAACCCTTTAGCGATTCAGGAATATCATTTTCTTCAAGCTTCTCCCTCACTCCAGCAAAAAGTACAAGGGCAAGAGTAAAACCTAATCCTGCACCTAATCCAAAGAGCACTGTTGCTCCTAAGCTATACTCTCTTTCTATTCCCATGAGTGCCATACCAAGCACTGCACAGTTAGTAGTTATAAGGGGAAGATATATCCCAAGAGCTTTGTACAATGGTGGAACAAACCTTTTCAATACAATTTCCACAAACTGAACCAATGACGCAATAACAAGTATAAATGCAATGATGTTAAGATATTCAAGAGAATTTGGCTCTAGTAAATAATCAAACACCAACTTTGTTATTGCAGATGCAAATGTCATTACAAAAATTACTGCTCCACCCATACCAAGAGCAGTGTTAATCCTTTTTGATACACCAATAAAGGGACATACTCCCAAAAATTGTGTAAGTACAAAGTTCTCAACCAATACGGCACTTAAAACAATTATAATTATTTCTCTCATCAGCCTTTAACCTCCTTTTCCTTAGAAGCTAGATCACAAGGCATAGGACATGCCGAACATCCCTTATGTTCTACTCTAGATGCAGAAATCTTGTTTATAATTCCAATAACTATTCCAAAAGTTAAAAACCCTCCTGGTGCCAGAATCATTAGTGTAGCAGGATCAAAAAGATTAGCTGTAATTTCAAATCCAAACAATTTACCTTCTCCAAACAGCTCTCTTATAGAACCTATTATAAAAAGTGCCAGAGTAAATCCTAATCCCATACCAACACCGTCAATTATAGATGATCGTAAACTGTTTTTACTTGCAAAGGCTTCAGCACGACCTAGAACAACACAGTTTACAACTATAAGAGGTATAAATATTCCTAACGCATTATCTAATTCTGGAAGATACGCCTTTAACAAAAACTGAATTATCGTCACAAATCCTGCAATAATAGTAATATATGCCGGGATTCTAACTCTACTTGGTATCAATTTTTTGGTAAGAGAAATAACTGTATTAGATCCAATTAAAACTGCTGTAGTTGCAAGACCCATACCTATTCCATTTATTGCAGAAACCGTTACAGCTAAAGCTGGACATGCACCTAGTGCCATTTTAAAAACAGGATTCTCTTTTATTAACCCATTGGTCAAAATCTTTCCAGCTTTCATACTACAACGCCCCCTTACTATTTATAATCTCTTTATTTACATCAATTGCAGCCTGAACTGCGTCCACAACAGCCTCTGACGAAACTGTCGCACCACTTGCAACATCTATCTCTTCATCATTATCAGGAGGGTTTTTTACCGCCATCAAAGGTTGCTCGGGCTTAATTCCTGCAAACTGAATTAAAAAATCTTCTTCTGCAATCTTTGTACCAAGCCCTGGTGTTTCTTGGTTATCAATTATATTTACTCCAGTTATCTTACCATTATTGTCTATTCCAACAGTCATATTAATTGGTCCTCCATAACCTCTTCCTTCAACCATGAAAACTCTTCCAACTACATCTCCATCGCTAATTCCATTATAAACACCTTTTACCATGTCTAATGAACATTCCACGCCATTCAATTCCTCAAAACTATCTACAAATGACATAACCTGTTCTCTTGCTTCCCTTTCCTTTTCTAGCCTTCTCTCTTCAATAATATCCTCTGTAGCCCAATGGGTAAAAGCAAGAGCCAAAGTAACTATAAAACTTATAACACATAAAATTAATCCAGCCTTAATTATATCACGCAACTTTTTTTCCACCTCCAAAACTCTTTGGAACTATATATCTATCAATAAGAGGTACAACTATATTCATAAGAATTATTGCAAAGGAAACTCCTTCAGGGTAGTTTGTATAAAGCCTTATAATTCCTGTAAGAATTCCACAACCTACACCCATTATAATACGACCTTTATTTGTAACAGGACAGGTAGCATAGTCAGTTGCCATATAAAAAGCACCTAATATTAATCCTCCAGCAAGTACATGGTATACAAAATCTCCTGTAAAAGCAGTTGACCCTGCAAAAATCCATGTAAATAGTGCTGTAGTTCCAATAAAGGTCAGTGGAATTTGAAGTCCTATAACTTTTCGTATCAAAAGATATACAACACCTAAAAGTAGAGCCAGTACCGATGTCTCACCGATACATCCTCCTACCTGACCTAAAAACAGCTGTGCATATGAAGGCATTTCTGCAATCGGTGCACCTTGATTTGCAATTTCTAAAGGCGTTGCTGTAGACACTACGTCAACACCTCTTGGATTCACCCAATTTGTCATTTGCTCTGTATAAGAAACAACTAAAATTACTCTTGCAGCTAATGCCGGGTTCATAAAATTTTGACCTAAACCGCCAAACATCTGCTTCACTATAACTATCGCCACAACTCCACCAACTGCTGCTATCCAAATTGGTATAGTTGGCGGAAGATTTAATGCAAGTAAAAGACCTGTTACAACTGCACTAAAATCTGCAATTGTAGACTCTCTTTTCATAACCAGTCTAGTAATGTGCTCTGCCAATACACATGATAAAATGGTAACTAAAATAACTGCAAGTGCACTTGTACCAAAAAAATAAACTCCTGCTATAGCAGCTGGTGAAAGGGCTATTATCACATCTATCATAATTCTTCTTGAATTTGCACTATCTCTTATATGCGGCGAGGAAGATACTACGAATTTATTTTCCATATTACTTTCCTCCTTTCGCAGCTGCCCTAAGCTTTGCTTTCCCAAGTCTAATTGACTGAACTAGATGTATTTTAGACGGGCAAACGTAAGAGCAGCTTCCACACTCAATACAATCATTTGCATGGTACTTATTTAATTCTTCAGTATTTTCCTTTAATGCACTCTTATTTAACCTAAGAGGTAAAAGATTCATAGGACATGTTCTGACACATCTTCCACATCTTATACAAGAAGACTGTAATGGAAGGTTAGCCTCATTATCATTAAATGCAAGCAATGCATTAGTATGCTTTACTACAGAGGTATCCAGTGAAAATTGAGCAATTCCCATCATTGGACCTCCCATTAAAACCTTTTTAGGATGATCTTTAAATCCTCCACAAAAATCAAAAACCTCTTCAAGGGAGGTACCAATTAAAACATCTAAATTAGATGGTTTATTTACCGCTCCCCCATCAATTGTAACTCTTTTTTTAATAAGCGGCATACCTGTCTTTGCATATTCTGCAATAAAAGAAATACTGTTTACATTCATAACAATTACGCCAACATCTAATGGAAGTTTTCCCGGTGGAACTTTTCTTCCAGTAGTGGCGTAAATAAGCATTTTCTCTGCACCCTGCGGGTACCTCGATTTTAACTTTAATACATTTATTCTGTCACTGGTATCTGCCACCTGTGTCATTTCACGAATAGCATCTGGTTTGTTATCTTCAATTCCAATAATAACATTTTCAATATCCATAAGCTCCATAACTGTGTTAATTCCACCAATAACATTCCATGAATTTTCAATTATTTCTCTATAGTCTGAAGTAATGTAAGGTTCACATTCTGCTGCATTAATTATCAAAGTGTCTATCTTTTTATCAGGAGGTACTGAAAGCTTAACATGAGCTGGAAAACCAGCTCCTCCAAGTCCCACAAGTCCTGACTTTCTGATAGCCTTTAAAAAATCTTTCGTATTAGAAATGTTGGGTGGCTCAATGTCTTCGCAAAGTTCCTGTTTGCCGTCAGAATCAATTGCTACCGAATTGACAAACACTCCCCCGGGATACAACATAGGTTTCACACTAGACACAGTTCCAGAAACACTTGAATGAACAGGTGCTGATACAAACTTATCACTGTCACCTATCACCTGCCCCACTTTAACCATGTCACCCTTTGCAACACATGGCTCACATGGAGCTCCTATATGTTGCACCATTGGAATTATAACTTTTTTAGGTACATCCATTTTTACTGTTTCACAATTGACAGTATTTTTCTCATGGGGCACTGCCGCTCCCCCTTTAAAAAACCTCTTAAATAGCATATCCAAAACCCCGCTAATTTTCAAATATAAAAATTAAAGCAATCACTAAGAAAAAATTTGTTATCTTTCATAAAATTTTTTGTCTGCTAAAGAATGCTCTAACCACCTTAAAGGGGTGCTTAGACATCAAAAAAATCCTATACTTTCAAAAATAACTCAAATATAGAATGCTTTAATTTAGCTTATATCAAACCCACCTTATTACAATAATAGCAACACTGTTAAGTGCTTATTAATAATTACTCCTTCTTATTATAATTATTACTTTGCAACAAGTCAAACCCCTATTTTAAAAAAGTTGCTCATCCACAGTTACATGGCTAACAGTTAAAAACCCCCACCACAATTCGCTCAATACCTGAGAGGTCTTTTATCACTCTAACATTAGAATAATTTTTCTTCATCATATTTAAAACTTCTTTTCCTTGGTTTATCCCAACCTCAAAGGCTAAAACTCCCTGTGGCTTTAAAAACTTCCTCCCTTCTTCTATTATAAATTTATAATAATCCAATCCATCCTCTCCTCCATCTAGAGCCTTTAGAGGTTCAAAATCCCTCACCTGCTTTTCTAAGAAATCAAGCTCACCAGAAGCTATATATGGAGGATTTGAAACAATTATATTAAATAAATTGCTTTCACTATCAAATATATTTTTAAGACCTTTAAAAATGTTACCACATACAAAATCCATTTTATTTATAACACCATTTTTTTCTGCATTATATTTCGCCACATCAAGAGATTTTTGTGAAATATCCAAAGCAACCACTCTGCTGTTTTTAATATAATGGGCTAAACATACAGATATACAACCTGAGCCTGTACCAATATCTAACACATCAATTTTTTTACCTTTAGTAAATTTTGCGTACTCAAGTACACTTTCAACTAAAATCTCAGTATCTTGCCTTGGTATTAATACATCTGGAGTAACTTTAAAATCCAATGACATAAATTCCTGATGGCCGGTAATATATTGAAGTGGCGTTCCTTTTGACCTCTTTGAAACAATCTCAATATACTCTTTATATTCTTCATCACTTAATATATAATCATCATGAGCATACAAAAATGTCTTTTTGCATTTTAAGACATGGCATAACATAACCCCGGCTTCAAATGCCGGGGCCTCATTTCCTGATGAACTTAAAAACCTTACTCCCTGTGTAAAAACTTCTTTTAAAAGCATATTAAATCCTTCCCTACCATTTATCAGCTTTTTTATCTTCTACAAGTACATTTTTCATAGCTTCAATAGCAACTTCAATCTGACTTTCATCAGGCTCTTTTGTAGTAAACTTTTGAAATAGCAAGCCCGGTGCATTTACAATACCTAATATCTTTGATTCGCTTCTACCTGCAAATCTTGTTATCTCATAAGATATCCCCGCTACAAGAGGTAAAAACATGATTCTCATAAGAAGGTTTATAATAATTTGATCATGTCTTCCTGTTGCTGAAAAAACCAATATACTAACTATCATAACGGTAAACAAAAATGACGTACCACATCGTGGATGAGCAGTAGGATATTTTTTAATGTTCTCAACAGTCAATTCTTTCTGATTCTCATAACAGTGAATGGTCTTGTGCTCTGAGCCATGATACTGCCATACCCTCTTAATATCTTTAAGTTTAGATGCAAAATAAAGATATGCCAAAAACAAACATATACGAATAAGTCCTTCAAAAACATTATAAATTAAAACTTTAGACCCCTCTTCAAAAGCAAACAATCTGGTAAGCGTCAACTCTGATAAAAAATTCGGCAAAAGCATAAATAAGCCTACCGAAAAGAAAAGAGAGAGAATCACCGAAAAATATATCAATACATCTTGAAGTTTATCTCCAAATACTTTTTCTAAAAACTTATCTATTTTAGACGGCTCTTTATTTTCCTCATCTTCTTCGCTTACATCTTCCTCTATATCCACAAATTCTGCAGAATACATAAGAGCTTTAAATCCTAAAATCATCTGTTTAAAAAGTCCTACTGCACCTCTTATAATTGGAATTTTTGTAAATATGTTTTTCTTAGGTGTCGGTCTTTTTTCAACAATAATTTCTCCATCAGGTTTTCTTATTGCTATTGCTGCGTTCTCAGACCCTATCATCATAAGTCCTTCAATAAGAGCCTGCCCCCCTATACTGGTTTTATGCTTAGGTTTGCACAAACTATTATCTTGATTCATTTTTAAAACCTCGCTAATGTTAATTGTATTTTCAATTAACATTATACTATACTCTTTTTTATTTATCCACAACAATATCAATTCTTCTATTTTTTTGCCTATTTTCAGGTGTATCATTTGGAGCAATAGGTCTAAACTCTCCATTTCCTGTAGCGGTAAGTCTGACAGGATTCATATCGCTCTCGTCTATTAAAAATACAACAACATTAGTAGCTCTCCTAGTGGACAATTCCCAGTTGCTTGGGAAAATAGTAGTGTTTATAGGCAAATTATCAGTATGTCCCTGCACAACCACTTCAGAATCAACACTATTTAAAAGATATCCAACTTCTCTTAGAGTACCTTTTCCTGATTCTTTGATATCAGCCTTTCCAAGGTCAAACAAAATAACCGAGTCTATTCTTAAAATTACCTGATTTTCTTCATCAAGCACCTGAACATATTCATCTAGATTCATTTCAAAAATGTACTCTCTTAACTCTTTGACAAATTCCTCTAGTTTCTCAGACTTTTCTTCTTCAGTCATCTCTTCAGTTGACTCTTCCTGCTCTTCTTCTTCTGAGTCATAAATATTTCCAAGATTACTGGTAATTAAGTCACTTGCCTGTACACTTTCGGTTAAATCAACTACTTCAGTCCCTTTGTTGTGTTCAAACATCTCTCCATCACTGCTGCTTAAAAAAGCAGTCCTCAAAGACTGTGCTACCTCCTCAAACCTTTCCTGATCAATAACAGCCATTGAAAACAGGAGAACAAAAAAGCAAAGTAAAAGCGTCATCATATCACTATAAGTGACCATCCATTCTGGTGTACCTTCAGATTTTTCTTCTTCAATTTCATCTCTTCTTTTACTCATATATCAACCCTCACTCAGCAACTGCGTCTTTGGCTTGATTATCCTTATCATCTTCTGCTTCTTCTTCTGGATCCTTGTCATAGTCCTCTTTTTGTATTGGAGATAAAAATGTCTTCAATTTATGTTCTAAAATTCTTGGGTTTTCTCCTGACTGTATGGACAAAATACCTTCTATAATCATTCTCTTTTCCTGTATTTCCTCTTTACTCTTAATTGCAAGTTTGTTTGCAATAGGATTACATATAAAGTTTGCAAGAAGACTACCATAAAAAGTTGTTATCAACGCTAATGCCATGGCAGGCCCAACAGCAGATGGATCGTCAAGTGACTGCAACAGGTTTATCAATCCTATAAGTGTTCCTATCATTCCCCATGCTGGAAATAAAGTTCCCATGGTTTTAAATATTCCAGACCCTCTACTATGTCTCATTTTCATATTTTCAATTTCTAAGTCCATAGACTCAACTATAACCTCAGGCTCAACTCCATCAACAACCAATTGAAGTGACTGTTTTAAAAAATTGTCATCAATTTCTTCTTGATCTGCTTCAAGAGAAAGCAAACCTTCTCTTCTTGCCTTTAAAGAAAGGTCAACAAGAAGTTTTATTGTGTCCTGAGGTCTTAATTCCTTACCTGTAAAAGCCTTGACAGCAACCTTTATCATCTTACCAATTTCTCCAACACGGTAAGAAATAAGGGTTGAGGCAATACCTCCACCTAACACAACAAAAACACCCGCGATGCTCCAGAAAGTCAATAGACTGCCACCCATGATTATTGTTGCTAAAATACACACTATTCCTATTATTATTCCTATTAAAGTAGCTAAATCCACGGCTTTTCCCCTTCTATCTTTGATAAATTTTGCTTCCTAAAAGACATATCGGAATTTTCCATGATTAAATTTACACTTTTAATCCATTATTTTAAATAAATTTTTTTATCTTTGTAAAAGAAATTTAATATTAGCTTTTCGCTCTTTATGGTAAAATAAGCTTTATTTTTTCCGATTTTTGATATATAATAAGATATGAGGAGAATTATAATTGTTAGACAAATAAAAAGACACAGAAAATTATTCAACGTATAATAAATTAAGCGGTTATAAAGGGGTGGTGTAAACTAAATAATTCAAAAGACGCATTTTATGTAGTCCTATTTAGTTGTTTACGCAAATATCTTATCGTCAAACCAATCTATGCAGTAAGAAATTCAGCAATTCTATTTTTTATTCTATGTTGTATTACAATTACATATTATAGATATAACACGTATAACCTATAACCTATAACAAGTATACTTTTTGGGGAGGAATGGAAATATGAAAAGACTAAGTGTATTAGTTGTATTTTCTATTGTTTGTTTGTTGTGTTTTAACATGTTTATCTTTACAAACAATGTATCAGCTAATCCAGACGACATTACAATTATCATCAATGGTGAAACAATGGAATTTGGAACCGACGCAAATGACCCGTATCCTTACATCAAAGACGGCAGAACTCTAATCCCTTTCAGAAGAATTTTTGAAGAATTGGACATGGACGTAACATGGGATGGTGATACTCGCACTGTATATGCAAAAAATGAAACAACAGAAATGGAACTTGGCATAGGGAAGCAAACTGCAATTGTAAATGATGAAGAACACACCTTAGATGTAGCCCCTGAAATAACTGATGACAGGACATTTGTTCCTTTAAGATTTGTAAGCGAAAGTGTTGGAGCAGATGTAGGCTGGGATCATGACACAAGAGTTGTGACAATATCATTTATGATAACAAGCCCAGTCGGAACAATCCCAGGTATAGATGGACCTACAGATGAAACTTACAGTTTAGGTGAACAGGCATCATATGGAGATAGAGTTTTTACAGTTGACAGTATTAGTGGCCCAGATGAAAATAATGAAGTAATTATAACTGGCACCACTAATTTAAATGTAAGAGGTATGCTTTTAGATGTTTTCTACAGCTCCTCAAGAACTTTAACTGTTACTCCAATATATAATAAGAATGATTCAAACTCATATGATTATTTTGCTTCATATTATAATTATTCAAATCAGAAACCTAAATATATTTTAGTTAAAATGCTTCAGGATGACGGAACATACAAAACAGTCACAAAATACGACTTGTAAACACATTTTTTTGTCACATTATTATAAATAATTAGGGAGGTATGTTGTATGAAAAAAAAATTTTTTAAAAGATTTGCATATTTGCTCGTTATGTTAAGCATTTTGTTTAGTTTTAGCATTTCAATAGGTGCATTAGATGAAGTTATTGATTTTGATTCAGAAGTAATACCTGGAGCTTCTACGCCCCTCGGAGGCTTGACAGATATTACTTATACTCAAGGTGGAGAAATAGGCACTCCTTTTGATCCAAAAAACAAAGATGTTGTTTTTTTAGTAGATTCATCTTATAATATGACAGAGTCTGAAACTGATGGAGGACCTTTTGATCATGTGTTATTTTCAAGAAATACAACTACAGTTGGAGGACCTGAGTTACTAATAGAAGGGAAGTTTTTCAATAGAGATACTGTTACTACTTCTAATAATGAAATAGCAATAACAGATACTTATGAATGTGGACTATGGCAGGACACAAGTGGTAATGAAGATGGAAATCCCCCAATAGATGGTGAGCGGATAACTGGAAAGGATTTAGACAGATTCGAACATTGGTTTCCAGACTCTGAGGATGCCTATGGTGTTCCCCAGATAACGCAGCTACTAGACTCAATTGGCAATAATGCTCGCGAATTACATGAAATCTATGGTGTTACTTATTTTGATGAAAGGGATGAGGACTTCTTAAACACTTTACCAATTGATTTAGAAGAAAATGTTGAGCTAGATTATAAAGAATTTCATGGCGAAGATACCTTTGTAATAGAAGGCGATGGAACATTTATTATAAATTCTGATATGTACTTTCACGGTAACTTGGCAATCAGTACTAGAACTGGAATACGTCAAGCTCCTGAAATTCTAGGTGATGAACAAGATGCTTATATTATGGCAACAGGTAATGTGACACTTCAAGGTCAGGAAATGACTGAAATTGACAATGTTAATTTAATTTCTATGAACAGCGACGTAAAAATTCAGTTAGCCAAAAATCAATTCAAGGGTCTTGCACTGGCACCAAGAGGTAAAATGGAGTTTATTGGTGAGGAAGGTGCTGAATATATTGGTAGTTTTATAGCTGATGAATTATCAATAGGAGGTAACTATAACTTTAGATACCCAGATGAGAATACTCCTAGTGATAGAATTAGGATTAGAACATATACAGAAGCTGCTCCTTTAATAAACCAAAATGTAAACAGACTTATAAATACTGTAGATGAATATACAACAACTACAACCATTCCTTACTCAACTAGGGCAAATTCTGATATAGAAACTGATTTAAATGTTAATTTAGGCGATGGTTTAAGACACTCTTATCACCATTTGTCAGAATCTGCTAGTCCCGACAAATATATAGTTGTCTTCACTGGTAGAGCTCCAAACACCTACACCAACACATCTGCACACAGCGATGAATTTTTACTAACTGGAAATGCTCAAGGTCACCAAATATCTGATGATACTAACAAGGCTATTGACTATGCAAAAGAAGTTGTTGATCATAATGGTTCCGAAGATGTTCAATTGATATTCGTTGATTTAACTGAAGCACTTAGCGGTACAGAGGAAGAAGAAGTTGCAAACTTATACTCTATCGCAAATAACATAGGGGTTTCTGATGACAACTATGTACAACCCTCTACGCTTTCTGAAACTGATTTTAATTTAAATTCATTGAATCTTTCTTCTTTACAAGAAGCTATTGAAGCTCCTATATTTGAATCACTAACTGCAGAAAGTGCTATTTTTGAAGCAGAATTACCATTGAATCTTGTAGTTACACAAGTACAATATGGTTTTGGCAATGATATTGAAGATATTGATTATCAAGAATTCGATATCACTGAAAATGAGGGTGAAGTTTTTAATATTGATGACAATAACACTGTTACATTCAATGTACCTAATTTTTCTACAAACGTTGAACTAATAAAAGAAGATACTTTATTTAAATTATCTAAGTCTATTTATTTAAAACTATTTGTTATTGTACGACCTGATGAACCAGATGAATTTGAAAATATTAATTGGGTCGGTAGTCCACCAATTATGACTGGTATACTCACTCTAGAAGACGAACACGCTAAAATCGATTACCTTTTTAAAGATGACTCTGATAATACCTATAATGCCTCGAAAAAATTTGAAGAGGCAGATATAGAAGTTGAGCATTCGATAGATTTAAACTAAATCTATTAAAAAACCAAGGCTTTAAGCCTTGGTTTTTTAATAATATATCTTTACTCATTATTAAATTAGAGAGGGGTGCTTCCCCCACACTTTTATTATAATTTGCTAGAATGTTTTTTCAGTAACTCCTATCCACATTTTAGGAAAGTTAGTAAAGGAGGATTATAAATGAAAAAACCATTTAAAAATTTATCTAAAATTTATATTTTTATAATTTTACTATTATTTACTTTTGTATCTATATCAAGTGAATCACAAGTAACTGCAAACAATATTTCAATTTCTTATGGGGACATAAATGGCGATGGAAATATAGATAGTACTGATGTTACATTGTTAAAAAGATATCTTCTTGACATTATTAGTGAATTGCCTTATTCAAATGTTGCTGACTTAAATGGGGATAACTCTATAGATAGTACTGATTATACATTACTTAGACGCTATGTACTTCAAATAATGAATGTATTTCCTGTGGAAGGTTTATCCGATGACTCACAATCTTCATCAAATTTAACTAGCTCGGAAGAACTTCTATTAGAATTCATCAATCAAACAAGGTCAGACGCTGGCATTGAGCCTTTTAAGTGTGATATGGACATTGTTGACGTTGCACGAATTAAATCACAAGAGATGATTGATGATTCCTTTTTTTCCTCTACTTCCCCAACATATGGAACAACAAATGAATTACTTAATTATTTTGATATACCTTTTGACCACGCATATGAAACAGTATCAATATCCCCAACTGCAACTTCAGCATTTAATTTCTCAAGTCAAATTGATATATATAATGAAATAATAACTGACCCAAGCTATAATTATGCAGGTGTTGGTATTATTCGTTGCCCAACACGTGGCTTGGTTGTTGTACAAATTTTTATTAGTAGATAATGCATTGATGTAAAAACTGTAATTTGTCAAAATAGTTTGAAAATTTATATCTAACATAAAGTAAGGATTTTTTCATAGTTAATTGAAATATATAAACTACTTGCTTGTTATAAATTCAATTACTATTGAAAAAATCCTTTTATTTTTTATTATAAAAACTCTATATCAAAAAATTTATCTTGCAACATAAAGCTGTACAGCTGCTCTTCCATAGGATGAATTTCTTACAATCCCAACTCCTGTATATTCAAGAGATTCATTATAAATAAGACCAGTATCTTTATCATGAGCACTCCACATATTGGCTACTCTTTCAGGTGATCTTGCTCCAGCCGAATTTACCCCCACAGCTCTATAAGAAATATTATTTTCTCTAACTGCTTTAAAAGGTTCTGTGGGTTCAAAAGAATTATTATCTGACATCTCCTGAGCAAGTATTCGAGCTACATGTGTCAACTCTAAATCAAGAACTAAAGGTTCTAAACCTTCTGAAACTCTCGCCTCATTTACAAGATCAAATAACTCTTGTTCCTCTATGGTTAGACCAGATTCAAGTATAGTCAAAGGCGTAGTCACTTCAATAGACTCACTTTTGTCAGATTCATTCCCCTCTTCATCAAATGCATTTACACTAAAAGTATATGTGTTTTCTGGAACTAGATTACTGATTGTTATTTTTGTATCTGATGTAACAGTTGGAAAACTTGATCTTGAAGAGTACACATTATATCCTTTGACGCTCACATTATCTACTGAAGCATCCCATTTTAAAGTTACCGATGTATCTGTAACTTCAATAGCTTCTAAATTCTCTGGAATAGACGGAGCTTCCGTGTCAATTACTTCAGTAGAATCTTCTTCAACTGGGAAATAATCTATTATATCAAGAAGTCGCCTGCTCAAAAGTGTATAATCAATGCTATCAATTTCACCATCACCATTAACATCTGCTGCTTTCATGCCATCTGCTGAAGGAAAGTCCGATATAATTTCTAACATATATCGTGTAAGTAGTGCCGCATCTGTACTGTCAATATTTCCATCACCATTTAAATCACCATAAATAAATTCTCCACCATCAGTATTTGCCCTTATCTCAATAGGACTTAAACCTATTAAAACTGTAAATACCATGGTTAAAGATAGACATGCAAATAAAAAACTTCTTACTTTTCTCATAATTCTTATTCCCCCTTGTATTTTTTGTGCCTAAAAATATAATCACTTTTTATACTTTATTATAACAACTGACTAAATCAAACAATACTAGTAATACAAAAACAAACTTGAAATAGTTTTTAATATTATGCTCATTTGTTTTGATTTAAAAATTATAAATAAGTAAAAAATATTCAAACAAGGAGCTTAGGAATTGAGCCTACACTCCCTGTTTATATTAGTTATTTATGTATCTTATTAAAAATTATTATTAAGATTAAAAATTCACATTTACAGTATATGTTTCCTTTGTAATTCCATCAGGTGCTGTCACTTCAATTGTTGCAGTCCCCCAAGCGTCAGGTTGCATTATTTCAACTGTTGCATCTGGATGATATGTAACTGCATCAATTTCAGGTGCAGATTCAAAAGGTGCTGTTATTGAGAATTCATACATATCCTCTTTAAATCCTTCAACAACTTCATTGTTTGCAAGAAGGTAGCGAATTCCAGCATCATCTACATCACGTACCTTGATTGGCTCTGTTGCATCATGATTAAAAAGAACTCCAAAAGAATACATAGATCCATCTTCTTTAAAGGCATTTGTTCCAGAAAGCTCAACAAAATTTTCACCAATTGCCTTTACAGGAATGTTACTGCTTATATAAGTTCCGTTTCCTAATTGTCCAGAGCTATTGTTACCCCAACCCCAGATGGTTCCATCTTCTTTTAGTGCAAGAACATGACTTCCATTTGAAGATATTGACTTTACACCATCAAGATCTTTTACTTTAACAGGAACATCACTGTCTTCGTACGTACCGTTTCCTAATTGACCAAAATTATTTCTGCCCCAAGTCCAGACAGTTCCATCATCTTTTAGTGTTACTGCAAAAGATCGATCATAATATGTTTCTATACCTGAAAGGGTTGTCAGCTTTGTCGGAGTGTTAGTTAGTTCACTTCCATGTCCCCAAGCCCAAATAGAGCCGTCATCTCCCAATGCAAAAGTATTAGAACCATAGGCTTTAATCTCTATAATATTTTCCACATCAGGTACTTGAGTTGGAACATTGGTATTTTCATTTGTACCAATACCCAATTGTCCAAAATTATTTTCTCCCCAAGTCCAAACAGTTCCATCTTTTTTTAATACTACACTATGCTGACTACCTGTTTCAATAGCAATAATATCTTCTAAATATGTTACTTCTTCTGGGTTAAGATTATAGCTATCTGTCGAATTTGGTAATTGATTAAGTATATTACTTCCCCAAGCCCAAACAGTTCCATCTTTTTTCAACGCCAAACAAACATTGTTAGTTGTGAATATATCATCAATGTCTGATAATATCTTCTCTTTTTCTTCGTTAGTTTGCCAACTCCAAACGTTGCCCAGTTCATCAAGTTCTAAATAAAATGTTCTATTTGTGTAAAACTCTCGAAAATGTGATGACTTTATAATTTCAGATTCTTCATAATCGACTTTAATTGGTACAGAATTATTGTATAATTCAACATTTCCTAATTGACCACTTCTATTTGATCCCCAAGCCCAAATATCACCATTTTCTAAAATTGCAAGAATATGATTGTAGCTAGTAGAAATAGACCTAACATCAGATAATTCAGTTATTTTTATAGGAATTTCAGATGAAATACCTAACGTAGAATTACTACCCCAAGCTAAAACAGACCCATCTTTTTTTACTGCAAGTGAAAAAGCACTGCCTGCATGAATTAATTTAACATCAGTCAGTCCAGTTACTTCAATTGGAATATTACTATCTTCAGACGTTCCATCACCAAGTTGATTAGATAAATTACTACCCCAAGCTAAAACAGACCCATCTTCCTTTAATACAAGAAAATGCTCTTGCCCTGCACTTACAGATACTGCATTTGATATTTCTGGTACGTTAACCGGTTTTTCATTTCTTTCCATAAGAGGTGCTCCAGGAGGTGCTCCCCATGTCCAAACAGACCCATCTTCTTTTAATGCAATAGTATGATCTCTGCTAGAGGATATTTCTTCAACATCATTAAAATCTGTAAGCTTTACAGGTATATTGCTATTAACAGTGTTGCCAATTCCTAATAGACCGCGGTTATTCCGACCCCAAGCCCAAACAGATCCCTCTTCTGTAATCGCAAAAGACTGATAATCTCCAGCAAAAATATTTTTTACGTTAGATAACCCTTTTATTTGAACAGGAACAGAACTATGCTCATTATTTCCAATTCCTAATTCACCGTTTTCATTCCAGCCCCAAGCCCAAACAGACCCATCTTCTTTTAATGCAAGGACAAAACTATTTCCAGTAGAAATTGATTTGACATTATCTATTCCTACCACTTGGGAAATAGTATGGTTTGCATCTACAACACTGCTTTCTCCCCATGTCCAAACAGTGCCATTTTCCTTTAGTGCAACTGCAAAAGAAGAACCTGTTTCAACTTGCACAAAACCTGTTGGGATAGCCTCCTCCGATAAAGTAGTTACTTCTACATAGTCACTTGCATCTGACTCATTTCCTGCCTCATCAAATGCAGTTACACTGAATAAATACTTTTGATTTGACAACAATTCTGTCAAAGTAGCAGTTGTGTCAGTCGTAGTCTTAACTTTTGTTCCATCAGAATATATATTGTATCCTTCTACTGCTTCATTGTCATTAGAAGAATCCCACTTAAGAGTTGCTGTTGTATCTGTTATTTCTGTCACCTCTACGCTTTGTGGGATAGTAGGTGGTTCTGTATCAATCGGATCAGGTGTTGGAGAAGCGTCCTCAACCGGGAAATGATCTATTATATCAAGAAGTCGCCTGCTTAAAAGTGTATAATCAATACTATCAATTTCACCATCACCATTAAGGTCTGCTGCTTTCATTCCATCTGGTGAAGGAAAGTCCGATATAATTTCTAACATATATCGTGTAAGTAATGCCGCATCTGTACTGTCAATATTTCCATCACCATTTAAATCACCATAAATAAATTCTCCATCATCAGTATTTGCCCTTGTCTCAATAGGACTTACACCCATTAAAACTGTAAATACCATAGATAACGATAGACATGCAAATAAAAAACTTCTTACTTTTCTCATAATTCTTATTCCCCCTTGTATTTTTTATGTTTAATATATAAACATCTCCAAATATTGTACTATATCATTTAATTAAATGCAACATAAAATTACAAATTTAAATTACAAGTTTCTTTATACTGGTTATTGTTTTAATAATTTCTAATTCTATTAATTTTGAAAATCCTTTTAAACCTGAATTTGACTTAGGTGATTTTAGTATAACAGGTATGGATTCATTTTTGTTTATACCTCAATTTAACTCTTGATAGAAGGTATCATTTTTTCCAATAGA
>NZ_JAVDDS010000002.1 GCF_030848475.1 Herbivorax alkaliphila | reverse complement strand
CATACTACTATTTATGTATAATTTAAATTATAAGTCATATAAGCCAATAAAAGAAACTGCTTCGTTTACATTCCTACTAAAGATTCCATTAATAAACATAATTTTTTCGATTTCAGAGTTATGAGCATAAATTTCCTTATTTTCATTTAATACTTTCATAATATCATAAATTTCAAACTGTCGTTTGATAGGAATAATAATTTCATCATTGCTCGTCAATCCAGCTCCACTTTCTACAACTGATTTTCCCACAGATTGTAAATATTGACTAAAGTTTTCAATTGATATCCTTAGCTTACTTTTCATTATTTCATCTAAGTAAAGGAAGTTATAGTCAGCATTAAATTTAATAAAAGATAATTCTAAGAATTCAACTCTATACATTAAATCAACTATACTTCTTGAACTTTTATCAAAGTTTAGTCTTTCAATTTCTTTATTCATTTGAGAAATGTTTTTTTGCATAGCACGAAGATTTTTTTTCATAAATTCCTTATCACTAATTGATTCTTTGTGAATTTTCAATAATGAATCACGAGTCATATCCATAGATTTATCTGAAATATATAATATTAAATCTTTTCCTTCAAGTTTAGGAGCCCCTTTAACTTTTCTTGCATATGCATCTACAAGTAACCCTGCACTAATTGAACCAATTTCATTAGCCCAATTAGCAATAGTATTACTAAGATCAAATGAATTTGCTATCTTTATACTTTCCGTTGCTAAATAATCTGCTTCATTGAATGCTTTTTTTACTTTTTCAAAATCTGAATTATATAATCCTGTAAAATAATGTTTTGCATAAATCTTTTCAATTAATTGCTCATCTTTTACAATTTCTTTGTTTTTATAGCATAAATAGTAGTTACCATTATACTCATTCTTTGTATAATCACCTCCACTACCTCTTAAAGTTTGAACTATTTTTGAGTTATTTATTATCTCTAGCTCACTTATTATTAATTCATAATCATCAATAATCACAGTCCGTGTAGTTTTATCCCAGCCAACTTTAAGACCAAACTCTTCGCTTACAAATCTCACTGGAACTAAAGTTCTACCGTTTATAATAGTAGCCGGAACATCAAGAATTACTTCTCGATTATTAACCATTGCTTTTTTACTATCTATAGGTAATTCAATTTTTGTGTTGTATTTGTACCCTATAGCACTTCTGTTTTCAGCATCCCACTCAACTTTAGCACCTAACTCTTCAAATATAGCTCTGAAAGGCACTAAAGTTCTCCCCTGTTTAATGATAGGAGGCTGATCAAACTTTAACTGTATTCCATTAAGTTCAACTTTTATTTCTTCTGATGCAATTTTAGGCTCTAAGTTTAAATTAATTGAATAGCTTTTCCCTTTATGTTTTGCAGATAAAGTTACTAATTGATCTTTTAATGTATGATTATTATTCTCTATTTTGACAGCACCTTTGGGATTATCAATATTTTTAATGGTTGCAATATTAGTGTCACTTAAAGACCAGTTAATATCTTGTAAAACTTCACTACCATACAAACTAAAATACAAAAAATTACTAAAACTATACGTATCTTTTTTTCTATCCCAACTTCCTGGACGCATAGTATTACTCGCCATTATTTGCACATCTCTTACATTAACCTCAAATGTACTTATAATTTGGTTTTTAATTCCTTCTCCTGATACCCATAAATTAAATTTATATGATCCTACTTTGTTAATAGGCTCTTCATTAGCATCTAAAATTAAAAAATTCATATCTAAAATTGAGTTGTTAACATTAGGCAATTTATAGTGATTGTATTGACCATATCCTCTATCTCCATAATAATTTTTTACACTTAAACTTACTTCCTCTATATTTCCAACCATATTTTCTATTTCTCCACTAAGGTTAATTATCTCTCCAACTGTTAAATTATATGAGGCATGAATACCTGATAGTTTTATTGGTGAACCTACAATTAAACTAGTTCTTTTTATCTCTCTTCCTTCTTCATTCTCAGGAATAGCAAACCATATTAAAGTATATTTTCCTTCCTCTGAGAATATTTTGTTGTTTGTATTTATATGGATTTCGGATTCTAAATCATGTTCGTTATTACTAGGAATATGATATACTTCATCATGATAAATACCATTTGGATCTATTACCCCTACAGTAAGAATAAATTTTTTATTCGCAGATATCTTTCCTCTAAAAGGAGTATTTTTAAATCTCTCCACAATAAACAAATCATTTATTTCATCGTTATATATTTCAAAGTTTGAAGGTATTAACGAAGGTTTCTCTTCTATTGGTGGAACTACCTGCTGTGGTGTTGGTGTTGCCGGTGCTGGCGTTGCCGGTGCTGGCGTTGCTGGTGCTGGTGTTGCTGGTGCTGGTGTTGCTGGTGCTGGTGTTGCTGGTGCTGGTGTTGCTGGTGCTGGTGCTGGTGTTGCTGGTGCTGGTGTTGCTGGTGCTGGTGTTGCTGGTGCTGGTGTTGCTGGTGGCATTTCTACAGAAAATTTAATTTCTGAATGATCACTTGTTCCAAAATCACTACTTGCGGCACGTACATATAAAACATAATTTGTACCATATTCTAAATTCGATGTATCTAAATCTACATATGTACGCGAAGTACCTGTGTTGCCTTCTGGATATATAGTTGAACCATGACCATCTTTTCTTATGGAATAATAGTACAAATTTGCATTTGGTACTGCTTCCCAAGCTATTCTAAAAGTATTATGACTTTTTCTTATTGTTTCTAAATTTCTTGGTTGAGTTATTTTAGGTGGTGCTATATAAGGATTTTCAACTGTAAAAAAGATCTTTGAATAATCACCTGCTCCATTACTATTTGCAGCTCGTACATATAGTGCATACATAGTTCCATATTCTAAATTCTTTGTATCTAAGTCTACATATGTTCCTGATGTCCCATTGTTACCCTGTGGATATATGTTTGATCCATCATCATTTTTTCTAATAGTATAATAATACCAAGTTGCACTTGGTACTTTACTCCAAGTTATTCTGAAAGTACTTTGATTTTTACTTATTGTTTCCCAATTTTGAGGCTGTGTTATCGTAGGTTTTGGTGGTACTTCTGTTGTGAAAGCATTAACACTGTTCAATAGAATATTAACATAGAATACAATTATTAAAGCTATTGAGATTTTTTTCATAATCCCCCTCCTATTATTGACTACTAATTTTCCAACTATTTTTAAAACATTTCGCATAATTTTAACCCCTCCTTTTTTATTGTCTATAACAAACAATTACATTGATTTTCACAAACATTATATATTAATAATTAAAATTCGTATATAATTACATCCTAAAATGTAAAGCAAATGACCTGAATTATTTACTTTAAATCAATATGTATTGATTGATTATATATTAAACGCAAAGTATACTATTTTTGCACTAATACTGTGAATGCTTTTTGTAACTTTTTCTTTGCGAGTGAGTATATGCATTATATATTATTAGCAGAAGATAATTCTATGCAAGCTTATTTTTTAATTAGTCATATTTCTAAATGTACTAGTAGTGATGTTATTTATAAAACTAACGCACGGGATAAATTATCCAACTATGCTGTGGATTTATTTATTTTAGATATTGATCTACCTGACATGTCCGGAATTGAACTTGCTCAGGAAATAGTAGAATTTGACAAATATGAGTTTTCCTGGATAATATATTTAACAGCTCTCCACCGTATCTTCCTTTTGCTTTTTAAAAAACTGCTTTTGATAACTTAGACTTATTATAACCAGAAAATATTATTTGTAAAGAACCTTTAAGATTCAAACAATATTTCAAATGTTACATATGAATCATTATTTATAATAAATATGTGACCACCCTGTTTTTGAATTATTTTTTTTATGTTATACAGACCATACCCATGGCTTGTTTTATTCTTTTTTGTTGTATAGCCTTTAGAAAATATCTTTTTATGTAATTCATATGGTATTGGATTACCTGTATTAGATACCTGTAAAGATTTCTTTTTTTCACAAGAAGTTATTTTTAATAGTATTTCTTTTCTGGAAGGATTAGAACTTTCAATAGATTCTATAGCATTGTCCACTAAATTAGATATAACTGATGTGATCTCATAATCTTCTAAAGGAAATTGTATGTCCTTATTACTGCATTCAAATACAAATTTAATGTCCTTTGAATTACACAAACAAGATTTGATATATACTATTGAATTAATAATTTTATTGTTAGAAATTGTTAAGTAGTCAATATTAGAATTTTCTTCTATAGTTGAAGAAATATATGAAGATGCAATTTTTTCATATGTTTCTTTGTCTGTAAAACATAAGTTTTTAAGTGTTGTTATATGATTTTTAAAATCATGTTGTTTACTTCGAATATCTTCAATAATAGAATCAAAGTTTTCTAAAAGCTCTGCATGTTGACGTTTTAATGATTCTTTATTTTTTGCACTCCAATATTCTTTGACTATAAATATACTTGACATAATTATGGCTAAATATGATAAGAATATAATAGTAATATTTCTACTAGAATTAATTAAAAAATCTTCTCTAGAAATAAAATAGAAAATAAAAACATTGAATATAATTAAAAATGATTTCCTTAATATACTTCTGTATCTATCTACAACTTTTTTTAATGGTACAAATAAGAATATTATAATAGAATATATGGACATCAAAAACATATAAAAACTCATAATAACTTCATCGTTTTCAATTCCAATATTTAGTAATCCTATAAATGTAAAAGCAAGTTCAAAAAAAAGACCCACTGGGAAACCTATAACTATAAATACAGCATAATCAATTGAAGAATCTATTACGTCCTTTTTGAAAAAAAATGAATTCAAAAAAATCGCCATTAATGTCATTATAATGAAGCTATATAATTCTAAATCTAATATATCAATATAAACATTGGATATGTAAATAATAACCAAAAATAGTATGCTTATTTTAAAATTTCTCTTGGACTTATGTTGCAAGCTATATAATATTATTAACAAGGGCAATACTTGAAAAAACAACCTTACATAATACATTAATTCAGTGTTCATATAATTCTCCCCATATACTATCCCATACTTTTAAGTTATATTTAATTTTCTTTGTAATTCAGCTAATAGCATTATAACATCATTCAAAAAATATTAACACTCATATAAAGGTTTTATTTAATAAATCTTTATAGCATTTAACACTGATATTCAAAAAGCTTTTTTCAATGCTCTTTACTTTTGTGTATATTTATCATTACTATATTTTTTATATAATTTGTTTTCTAAATAAATTGTCTTTCAACAACAACAGTTCTACTACTATTATGGTTTGGAAATTATCGCATATCTACAAAAAACCATGGCTGTAGTTTACATAATGCAAAAAAAATAGTCTCAAAGTATGGTGACCGTAAAACTATTACATATAACAATCCTTCTCTAACCTTTAGAGTATCATGTAAAGACTAAACTAATATACTCTAAAAAAGTAAAAACTTAGAACTCTGCCATTGAATCGAATTTGTTTTGTTCTCCGAATGCCACAGGTTATTTTTGAATATATGTGGAGCTGTTAAATTTGTTATCTATTTCGACATAATATA
This sequence comes from Herbivorax alkaliphila, assembly GCF_030848475.1. Classification (GTDB taxonomy): domain Bacteria; phylum Bacillota; class Clostridia; order Acetivibrionales; family Acetivibrionaceae; genus Herbivorax. The sequence goes on along the minus strand of NZ_JAVDDS010000002.1, from coordinate 148,240 downwards.
ACTTCTCATTCTTGATTAAATCTAAAGCTTCTCATTCCAATCAAGGTTTGTAAAATAGCTTTTTGGGTGCGTAAGTAATTTATTTAATCTTTCTAATTGCAAATTATAATAGTTTTTGTCAATATTATATTTACAAAATAATATACCTACAGTACTGGAAACAGCAAATTCATAAAAACTTGAATAGTTTTTTTGAGCTAATCGTGCAGATTTAACTAAATATTCATGAGCTTTGTTTTCGTCTAAATAACCTAGAAATGCTCCTAATCTACACAAACTTGTATAATTACTAATGTCAAATGCTAACATTCCAGCTCCTGGAAGAGACTTATCATATTGATTAATCAAAGAAAAACTTTCATATTCATATTTGTTTTTTTCTTTTAATGAATCAATAAATGATGATTTTTCTTTTGGTGTCAACGAAATAAGAAAGTGCCTTTTTTTATTAAATAAGTTTGTAATGTTACTGCCGCTTAAATATTCATTTAATCTTATTTCTATATCTTCATCATTAAACACCTGACATTTATTGCAGACAAATTCTTTTGCAGCAGTATTATATGCTTTTGTTAAGTAATAACTGTCTGTTGATAAAATACCGTACAGCAGCTCATTAGAAAATTTTATTTTATTTTTTGTAGCCTTTTGCCAAAAGTTTTTATACTTTGTCAAAATATCAAAGTCTCTTTCAGATCCAAATACTGAGCATATTCCGAGGGATATTTTCCACAGATTTTTTAAAATATGTTCTGACAACAAAAATCACCCCTTAATTTTTTTATATATAGGCATAATAACAAAAATATTTAGAATTAATATTAGAAAAAAATAAGTTAAGAAAATGGATCTAAAAACTAACGCTAGTATTACGGGAATGAATAACAACAATGACATTAAAATCATATCTATAAGTATTCTTATTGGTTTATCTCTATCTAAAACATAATTCAATACTTTTAGAAGCTTTCTAACTTTTGTTAGTGGATTTGATAGCTGGTATTTATAAAAGATAATATCAAGCTCTAAATCAACTATACCTTTTTCTTTCAACTCAACAATATATATGTTAGCAGCCTTTTTCTTTTTTAATTTGTCAAAACACTTAATAAGACCTTTTGCTGCTTCTATGTTATCACTATCAATTTCCAAAGCCAACTTAAATTCTTTAATAGCTTTTGTGTAGTCACCCTTTTTAAAAAATATATGTCCAATATATATAAGTGATTTTAAATCCTCATTGTCTATAAATAATGCTTTTGAAAAAAACTCATTAGCTTTTAGATTATTATTTAACATGTAATATGAAATTCCTGTTATTTTGTGTAATACAGGATCTTTATCATATATTTCATACGCATCTTCTGCATGCTTTAAAGATGATTGGTAATCCATACTTCTAAGTGAATTAAATGCTTCAAATCTTAAAGAAACATACCTGTTATAGTCACAATGATGTTTTTTATCAAGATAATCAAAATTTAGCCCAAAATCATAATTTACAAGATTAACCCACTTGAAGTTTGAATTGTTACACAACCGCAATTCTTCGTCCAACAATTTCCATACTTCCCAGGTCAAGTGAAAGTTATTGTTTAAAAAAATCCATCCTCTTTGACACAAGATAATATATTCATCAATACTCAGTTCTAAAAAAAGTTTTCTCCAACATTCTATATCTCTTCTTTTAAAGATATCGTTGTATAGTATTTGTAACTTACCAAAAACATCTTTTTCCGACTTTTCATAACTTATGTTTTTATAATTATCTTCCTTTTCAACAAATAACGTTTTTCTTTCCTGGTTTTCTAATAATTCTTTATTTTTTTCATCAAATGATAAACCCTTATTAAAGTTTTTATCATTTATACTATCAGATTGTTTCAAAGCTTCATCATAAGCATTTTTTAACACTATAAAACCATCTGCATCATCTTCAGGATGATATTTTTTAAGCATCTTCACATAGGCTTTTTTTATTTGTCTCTTATCATTTGTTTTCTCAATACCAAGTATACTCCATATATCCATCTTAAAGCCCCTCATATTCTATCTCTTTTAGAAATTCTTCAAACAGTTTTACTTCTTTTCGAATTTCTTTTGGATTTTGTTTATTAAGAGCTGCTTCAAATCGATTAATTGCACGAGATATTTCCATTCTTAAATCTGATAGAGTTTCTTCATAAAGCCTTTCAGCTTTTTCCAATAGATACCGATTTTTTGCATTATCACGAGGATGAATTTTAATATCCTGAATTTCTTGCAAACGTTTTTCTATTTCTTGGGTCGTCATTTCCGTCTCACTATTTACAATTACTTCTCGCTTTTTCTCGTCTGTTTCAAGGGAAGTTACTTCTACCTCAAGTATTCCATTAATGTCATATGTATAACGCAAATCAATTGCAGACTGACCTGCTGGTGCAGGTGGAACAAATATGTTTATCTCTCCTAATTTTAAATTATTCTCAACTAGACGGTGTTCACCTTGATAAATCTCAACACTTATACATGTTTGGTTATCATATAAAGTATATAGCCTTTCTACTTTGCTATATGGAACAGTATTATTTCTCTCAATTATAGGAAGAAAAACACCTGTATCATACTCCCCAAACTGATTTGTAACAGCTACAGCAGTACCTAAAGTATATGGGCATACATCTGTTAATACTGTTTCTCTTAAATACTCATTCCTTTCTTTCATAGCTGCATAAATTCCTGCTCCTAGTGCAACCACTTCATCTGGATTCAAGTGACAAAGTGGTAATCGACCAAACATTTTAGCTACAAAAGATCTTACAATTGGCATTTTAGTTGAACCACCAACAAGAATAATCTCATCTAAATCTTGAGTATTCATTGAGGCATCACTTAAGACTCTAAGCAATGGTTTTTTTAGTTTAAACAAAAGTTCTTGAGACATATTTTCAAACTCATCATTTGTTATTGTTAATGCATAGTTGTTTTTATTAATACAGCAATTCATTTCAAATTTTTCTGCGGTAGTTAATGCTATTTTGCATTCTTCAGCTTGTTTTTTAATAGCTGAAATAACCTTTAAATCAAGAGAGCTAAGTTCAATACCTAAATGTTCTAATAAATGTTTTATTAATAATTCATTAAAATCTTCTCCACCAAGAAAATTATTACCTGCAACAGCTCTTATCTCTAATAGATTGTCAAATAAATCCAAAATAGAGACATCAAATGTTCCTCCTCCAAAATCAAATACAAGAAACTTTTTTTCATCATCATTTTGTTGGAGGCCATATGCTAATGAAGCAGCCGAAGGTTCATTTATTAATCGTTCAACCTTTAAGCCTGCCATTTCACCAGCTTGTTTTGTTGCTCTCCTTTGTTTATCATTAAAATATGCAGGAACACTTATTACAGCTTCTTTTATTTCAGTATTTAAATACGACTCTGCATCGGATTTTAGGGATTTTATCACAATAGAAGAAAGCTCTGTTGGAGTTAAATCATATTTTCCCAGTTTATATTTTTTATTTGTTCCCATATATCTTTTAAATACACTTGCTGTGAGCTGAGGATTTGTAATAAGCCTTTCTTTTGCTGCACCTCCCACAATAAACTCACCGCTTTTGAGTACACTTACAACAGATGGTGTCAAATTCTCTCCTAATGCATTTGGAATAATAATGCATTCTTTATCGATAAAACATGAAACCGAGCTGTTGGTAGTTCCTAAATCAATACCTATAATTGACATTCAATTATCCTCCTGTTTATATATTAATAATACCATTTTTTATTTAAAACAAAAAGAATAATTTTATAACAACTCTTAGGTTGGATATAAAACGTATTATAAATTCAACTATAAATAAACTATATTTTTTAATTTCTCTTTTTTACTATACAATTTCTAATAAAGCTTATATTAACACTTTACTCCTAAAACCATCTTTTTACCTTCAATCCCATACCAAAAGTTTTTTTACCTCTTCAACTGTAATGTCTGATATTGTTTGGCTTGTAGGCTCTATTATTTTATCAATTAATTCTTTTTTATTTTGTTTTACATCATTAATTCTCTCTTCAATAGTACCCTTGGCAATTAAATATATTACTTGCACCTTCTTTTTCTGACCTATCCTGTGAGCTCTTGCAGAAGCCTGTTCTTCTACACTTGGATTCCACCAGGGATCAAAATGAATTACTGTATCTGCTGATGTTAAGTTTAAGCCTGTACCACCAGCTTTTAATGAAATAAGAAATGCTGTTGAATCGTCGTTGTTAAACCTTTTTATAATACCATCTCTCTTTTTTTGAGGTGTACGCCCATCAAGCATTTCATACTTAATATTTTCTTTTTCCAGTTGGGCTTTTATTATATCTAGCATAGAAGTAAACTGAGAAAAAACTAATGCCCGTCTATTTTCTTCCTTAAGCTGATTTAATATATCCATTAAAACATCTGTCTTAATGCTTTTATCAGAATAATCCTCTAAAAACATCCCAGGGTGACAACATATTTGCCTAAGTCTTGTCAGTTGGGGCAAAATATCAAATAATTTACTTCCTTCCTCTATTAACTCAATTGCCTTATTTCTATATCCTAAATAGAGCTTTTTCTGAGTATCCGTCAATTCTACTTTAATTGTAGTTTCTGTTTTTTCAGGTAAATCTTCAAGAACATCCTTTTTAATTCTTCTTAAGATAAACGGACTAACTCTTTCTTTTAACTCTTCTAAATTTTCATTTGATCCTATATACTTTGATTTAAATGCTTTAAAATCCTTTAAAAGTGGCGGCATTGTCCAGTTAAAAATTGACCAGAGTTCATATAGGTTATTTTCAATAGGAGTGCCTGTTAATGCAAATTTAACATTCCCCTTTATGCTCTTTATTTCAGTTGATGTTTTAGACAGGTGATTTTTAATCTTTTGTGCCTCATCTAAAATTATTATATCAAATTTTTTTCTTCTGTAATTTTTAATATCATTTAAAACAAGGCCATAAGATGTTATCATAACATTATAACTTTTATATTCCCTTAGCCTTTTTTCCCTCTCCAAAACTTCTCCAACAATAGAAGTACATTTTATATCTGGAGCAAATTTTTCAAACTCACTCATCCAATTGTCAATAAGCGATGTTGGAACTATTATCAGGCATTTCAAGTTCTCATTTTGTTCTATAGAAGATGCAATAAGAGCAATTGTCTGCAATGTCTTTCCTAGTCCCATATCATCTGCAAGAATACCACCTAAACCCATATGAAAAAGCTTTTTCATCCATCTGTAGCCTTCTTTTTGATAATTTCGCAATTGGGCGTTTATAGATTTAGGAATGTCAAAATTAACATCTGAAATATTAAACATACTTTCTTCAACATTACTTAAGTCAATTCCCGAAAGTTCTATAGCATTATCTTCCTTTGCTTTTTCTATAAGGTTTGAAGTGTATAGTAGCTCTTGTTTGGGAATGGCTATTTTTCTTTTTTCAAGATCCTTTTTAGTTATCCCAAACTTTCTTAAAAACTCAAGTGTTTTAGCTACCTTTTCTGCTCTTAAGTCAACAAATCCGCCACTTTTTAGCTGATAAAAACGCATTTCTTCTTTGCTTTTATAAGAATTTATCATCTCTTCTAAATCATCTGGTGATATATCAAAATCAAAGTCACAAAATAAATACTCCTCAATACTACCACCATTAGATGATATATTAAATTTTATATTCTTTTTTATCATTACTTTTTTCAAGTTTTCAGTATAATAAACCTCTGCTATTTTCAAAAAATCAGGTATTACAACAAGAAAAAAATCGAGTATATCATCGGTGTATATTACAGGCAATGTTAAAAGTTCAGGAAAATTCAGAGATTGTCTTATTTTAAATGTTCTATATTTAGTACTGAAGTAGCTCATAAAAACTTCTATTCTACTATTTCCTTCATCTTTGTAATTACTTAGTAGATATGTTCTATTTTCTATATGTAATACTGGATATATAACAATAAAATTTTTGTCAAAATCTATATACAATTTAAATTTAGAATTTTCAGGCTTCCATTTTCTAAGTGAATATTCATTTTCCATTTCTTCTTCACCAGTGTCTTCCACTTTCCAAGCCTCAAAATCAACATTTCCAATTAGTTTATTTTTCATTTTGAATTTCCCCTATCCTAACTTTATCTATTTACCGCAACATTTCTTGTATTTTTTGCCACTCCCACAAGGGCACGGAGCATTTCTCCCAGTTTTTCCCTCGGGGTTTGGATTCACACTTTCTTGAAACTCTCCTCTTTCTTTCTGAGTTAACTGCTTTAGTGTATGGCCTTTAAGTCTCCATTTTATTATATCATTCATAAAATTGCTAAAACAAAATGAAAGCATTGTATTTATCTCAGCAACATCTGCACAATTTAATTGTTCTAAAATTAAGTCTACATAAATTCTAAAGTCCATATCATTTTTTTCATACCAGCTCCACTCATCTACAATTAACTCAGCCTCTAATAAGCTTACATTAAAATTATTAGAAAGGTACTGGCTCATTTTCTTTTTTGCACAACTATCTGTCATTTGTCCTTTTAACAAATCATTGCAAGATAGTTCTACAAACTCAATATCTTTCATGTTATTTTGCTTAATATATGTATTATAAGGATAAGCAACAGAGTGATCGGCATAATAAAAGCGGTAAAAATCATCATCAAATTGCACGATTTCAACCTGACTGTCATAACATGCATAATTTTTAAATATTTCGTCAATTCTTTCAGTATCCTTTCCATTTAAACTATCTATATCTCTTATATGAGGAAAAGAAACTTTTTTGTCTAAAAATCCTTCTTTATAGTTATTAATCATAATTTTATAAAGCTTATTAAAATCATATTCATCTACAACCCCATAATAATACAAAATACCTCTTCCCATTTTACAAATGCAGGTGTTTAATTTAGTTGTTTTTTTGAACTTATAATAATCAACGTTTTTAAATATATCCTGAAGCTCTTTTGGCATAACAAATACTTCTTCATTACCAATAAAGCAACAAAAAAGCAATCCCCTCTCAATCAGATAGTTTATAAAAGAATTCTGATTATTTATTTTATTTGAAGGTATCTTTTGTAATCCTTGGAGTGATTCTATAAAGTAATACATATCCTCATTTATTAATTCTAAAAATAATTTAAATTTTTTAATAATTTCATTTGAAAGTTCTGAAACAAGCATTGACTTTTTTGAGTTTTTTAAAATATCAACTTCTAAATATTCAATAATAGTTTTTAATTCTTCCTTTGAATATAAAGTTAATAGTTCCTCAAGATTAAAGCAATCCTTTTCCAGCTTAATTACTTTATATGGATATTCATGACTGTTTTGTTTTTTGAATTTGACATACCTTTCTTTAATTCTACCTTTAATGTCAAATAACTGGGCTGCCATAGAATTAAGTGAAGGCATATATTCATTATAATATTTAAAACTCACGTAAGTCTCCTTATTGCTTAAATATATTATTTTACTTATAATTATAACTTTTTTATATCACAATTCAAGCTTTACTTTCTTGTAGAAAGCAAAGCTTGAACAGTCAAGACATTCTAATACCTATACTCAACTTATTTTTATGAATAGATAACTGTAAGTAGATTGTTAATTTACACACTTCTACTGAAAATCTTCATCTTATTCTAAGACTCCACCTATAAGGTGGAGTTGCTCTTATAAATCTTCAGGTGGAGTTAAACCTTCTATTTCTTGCATTTTCTATTCTATATTTATCTAATGGTGCTCCTTCACATATTTTTTTATGGAATTTATAAATCCTCGGATTCCTAGTTCATTTACTTTTTCAATTAATATTTCACATACTGTGCCAATAAATTCACTACGTGATAATTGTGGATTATTGGATTTGGGGATGTCCAGCTAATTTTGAGAAAAAGTTTTTTAAAAAAAGCTAAAGTAATTTATACTTTTTATCGATATGTACTCTGACAATCAAAAATAATATTTTAAAATATATATTTACTCCCCTAAAAAACCGTGCATTCTCACTTCTAAACCTAAGAATGCCACGGTCCTTTTTTTGTCCTATTTTAAAATGACTATTAATTTCAGATATCATAGAAGCCAATTCTTAAAGCATTGTGCTAAATATTTCTTTTGGATTAACCGATAAACACATTATGATATATTGCAATAATCAGGAGGACTTAGATGGATATCAAAGGTGAAATAACATTTAAAAAATATACATTAATTAGAAAACTGGCTTCTAGTCATATTAGTACTATTTGGCTAGCCGAAAACATACATGAGAACACTAATGTTGTCATAACAATGCTAAATAAACATGCTATATCTAAAAGATTTGAAGATATAATAAGATTTAAAAATGAAACTAGTGCTATATCTAAACTAATAACACCTGGCATATTAAAAATATTTGAAGTTGGTGAATATGATCAATCACTTTACGTTGTAATGGAATATTTTCAAGGAATAAGCCTGTCAGAACTTTTAGGTAAAAACAAACCCCTTAACATAAATGAGTCTTTAGATATTGTATTAGAAATTTGTGAAGCATTAAAAAAAGTACACGCTTCAAATATTTCACACCGAGAATTAAGACCTGAAAACATACTTATAAATGAAGATAGAAGTAAAGAGACTTCCATTAAGATTTATAATTTTGGAATATCACATGTTAGAGAATATGATCTTGATTTTTCTAAAATTAATGACATGTTTTATTATATATCTCCTGAACAAAGTGGTTTTATAAAAAGTAGTATTGATGAGCGTTCTGATATTTACTCTTTAGGTATTATCTTTTATCAACTACTCACCAGCACACTTCCATTTACTGGTGAGAGCCCAAGTTCTATTATTCATCAACATATAGCAAAACTTCCCCTAAGTATTAAAGAATTAAATTTTAGTGTGCCATGGATTTTAGAAAAAATAGTGTTTAAAATGCTGGAAAAAGAGCCCGAAAAAAGATATCAAAGCATTCAAGGACTCATAAATGATTTGAAAAAATACAAGAATGGAGAAAAAGACTTTGAAATAGGTATGCTCGATAAGCAAATTAAATTAAATTACAGAACAAGCCTTATTGGAAGAGAAGAAGAATTAAATGTTTTAAAGGAAAAATGTAACCAATCAATGAAAGGCGTAGGTTCTCTATGCTTAATAAGTGGTGAAGCAGGTCAGGGTAAAACCAGATTGGTAGATGAATTAATAAACTATATACATGGACAAGAATGCATATATATTTATGGAAAATGCTTTTTAGGAAACAACAAAACTCCCTTTTCTCCCTTTATTGATGCATTAAATGAGTATTTGAAATTTTTTGAGAGCCATAATGAAAATGAAAAAGAAAAAATTAAACAAAAGATTAAAGAGAATCTAGGTGATTTAGGTGAAGTACTTGTAAAAATAAATCCTCAAATGAAAAAATTGTTTGAAGACTGTACACCTTTAGTAAATCTTAAATTTGAAAGCGAAAAAAATAGAGTTCATAACGTAGTCAACAACTTTTTTTCAACATTAGGCAGCCATTATAGTTCAATTGTAATAATATTAGATGATTTACAATGGATTGATGATTCAAGTATTGATTTGCTTCTGCAACTTACCAGTCAAATAATAAATAATCATATACTAATTATAGGAACCTACAGAGATGATGAAATACATGAAACTCACCCTTTAGTAAATCTATTGAATAAAACTAAAAGTAATAATTACTCTTTTGCAGAAATAAAATTAAAACCTTTTGATATAAATAAAATAGTTTCTTTTATTTCAAAACTATTGTTTGAGAGTAGTAATAACACAAGAGAAATAGCTCATTTTATTTTACAAAAAGGAAAGGGAAATCCCTATTTTTCAATAGAAATTTTAAAACACCTTATCAGTAAAAAGGTTATCGTATATAAAGAAGACAAATGGCATTTTGAAAAAGAAGCCTTAGAAAAAATTCAGATCCCTTCTACAATCATTGATATTATTTTAAAAAGAATTCATGAGTTAACCCATGAAGAAATAAACGTGCTAGCAAATGCTGCTGTAATAGGAAAAAAGTTTAGTATTGAGTTTCTATATTCATGCTTAGAGTTAGAAAAAGATAGAATTTTAAAAGTAATTGATAAGTCTATAAGCATGCAGCTTCTCGAACAGGATTTGTCCCAAAAGGGAATTGTACTTTTTGTTCATGACAGAATTAAAGAAGCCTTTTACAAAAATATTGATAAAACGCAAAAAAAACGTTTACACTTAATAGTTGCTAAAATACTTGAATTAACTCATATAAATGAGCCTGGCGAAACGGTATATGACATTGCACATCATTATATTAATGCAGAGGAAAAAGATAAAGCACTTGAATATGTTCTTTTAGCAGGAATTAAATCTCTTGAGAAATATGCAAATGAAGATGCTATAAAATATTATTTACAGGCATTAAAATATATAAATGAAAACTGCCAGCATGGAAGTAAAAAATGGTTTGAATGTATATATACCATTGGACATATATATGTTTCAATTGGTAAAACCAATGAAGCTATTAATATGTTAAAAGAAAATTTAAAATATATATCTAATTATACTGATGAAGCTTTTATTTATAATCTTATAGGAATAGCATATTCAAAGCATGGAGATAATGATAATTGTCAGAAATATATTGAAAAAGGCCTTAAAAAATATGGTATTACTCTACATTCAAAAAAAGCACTTGTTATTTTTGATATTATAATAGAGCTTTTTATTCACATTATTCACAAGCTTGCTATAAAAAAAATTTGTAAGTCAAATAATAATTCTGATCAAGATACTAATTATATACAGACAATTAGTATAAAAAACATGTACAATATAAGCAACGATTTTGCCAAAAGAAACCATTTTATTGGATTTAGTTTTAATTCTATACTATGGTCTTATGGAATAACAGATACTTTGAAATTTGTTAGAACCACTTTTAAATCCCTTAATTTTACAGAAGCTAAGCTTTCAAAAACACACCTTCATGCCATGAGTCTAACAACTTATGCCTCTATGTGCATGGCCATACCTTTATTTGAAAAATCAAAAAAAATTTTTCATGCAGCATTTGATTTAGCTTTAGAACTTGATTATCCATGGGGAGCCGCAGAAGTACAACAGTATTTTGCTCATTTTTACAATTGGACAGGCAGTTTACAGGAAGGAATTGCTATAGCTGAAAAAAGCGCAAATACATTTAATAAATTAGGTGACCTAAAAGAATTTGCTATGTCTTTAAATGTATTAGTACAAGGCTATTATTATCAAAGCAATTATGACAATATGAGTATTGTAAACGGTCAGTTTTACGAAACTGCTTGCAAACTAAAGGATGCATACACTATCTGTGCAGCAAGTATCTTTTACATTCAATATTATAGAGAAAAAGGAGATTATGAAGAGTCTAAAAAATGGGGGCTAAAATCCATTGACTTGTCATATCAAACAAAAGACTGTTTTAATTATTGTTCTTCATTCATTGAAATTGGAATTACTTATATTGAGTGTAATGAAATATCTAAAGCTATAGATTGTCTTGAGAAAGCAAAAAAAATAAACGAACAAAACCAGTTTTTAAAACAATATACAGTGCTTCTCTATCAAAACCTTGCAGAAGCATACATAGCACACTTTCTTCAAAACACTCAAAATATGAAAAGACATGATAAGAATAAATATTTAAATAAAATAAAAAGAATTTGTAAAAAAGCTATTTCTCAAACTAAGCAGTGGGTTCTTCATCACGGCGGGGCATTGCGATGTAATGCAAGATACCAAATGCTAACAGGTAATTTCAATGAAGCAGAAAAAATGTTTTTAAATAGCATCAATCACTGTAACAAATATTTAAGAAAATATGAAGCTTCAAAGAGTTATTATGAGTACGGATTGTTTTTAAAACTATTCGGAAGAGAAAAAGAATCAAAGTACAACTTAGAAACTTCATACAATTTGTTTAAGGAAATAAAATCAACAGCTTATGAGATAAAAGTTTTGAAATTGTTAGGAGTTGAATATGGAGATAAAAACCACCATGAAAGATTATCAAAAGAAATTAAAAACTTTCAGAGAATTTCTTCTATTGAAACTGTTAGTAGAAGCATAAGTTCCATTTTGGATCTGGATATTCTTTTAGATAAAGTATTGTCAACTGTAATAGAAATATCAGGTGCCCAAAGTGGATGTTTAATGTTAAAAAACAACACTTCTGGCGAAATGGAAAATATCATACAGAAATACACAGATGAAGACATAACTGTTATGGAAGATATTATTCAAGAAGTGTTGGAAAAAGGTACTATATTTATCAGCACAAATACTGCTAAAAAGGATAAAGACTTAATATATCAAGGTAAACTTATAACAAAACTAAAGACGGTAATTTGCATTCCTATAAAGTATAATGAAGAAATTAATGGTATTTGTTATCTAGAAAACAAGTTAACAGCTACAGAATTTACAAAAGAAGATATAAATATTCTAAATTCTATAATAGCTCAAGCTGCAGTTTCTATTGAAAATGCAAAGCTTTTCAAAGCAGCTACAACAGATGGGCTTACTGGTCTTATAACTCACAGTCATTTTAAATATACTTTAAAAAGAGAAATTGAGCAAGCAAGACAGTACAACAAAATATTTTCCATCATCATGTTTGATATAGACAAATTTAAAATTGTAAATGATACTTATGGTCATCAGGCAGGAGATACAGTTCTTACAAGCATCTCAAAATTATTAAAAGATTCTTTGAGAACTAAAGATGTTATTGCAAGATATGGTGGAGATGAAATTGCTATAATTCTTCCTGAAACAGATATCAATGGAGCCTTTACCACAGGCGAAAAAATAAGAGATTTAATAAAAAATCTTGATATAATAAATGATGAAATAGTACTAAATGTTACAATAAGTGTTGGAATTGCAACTTATCCACGTCATGCATCAGGACTTAATACCTTAATTAAGTCTGCCGATAAAGCTCTTTACAAATCCAAACAAAATGGTCGTGATATGGTTAGTGTTTGAATTGTCCTAGGTATTTTTTTTGATAAAATCACATTAAATCATACACTTTCAAAGGAGATTTTATATGTTTATATCAGAATTTAAATCTTATGAAAAAACAATTTACGACGACATTTTACATTTATCGTCAGCAAGAAAAGAAAAGGAACCCGCTAATTTTATAAGCAGATGCTCTTTTTAAGCGACCTCTCATATAGCTTGATGTTATAATTAGAAGATCATCATAAATAAAAATTTCAGCATTCTCGTAGTTTTCTTGTATTATAAATTGGTCGGTAAACTCACCCGTATCTACATTAAAGTTTATTAATTTATGTCTCATCCTTATAATTAGACTGTCACCAATGCTAAAAATTTCTCTTACTGGACCCATACCATTCTCTAAAGGAATATTAGCAACTTTTTTATAATTCATTTCACCAGCAAAATCTAATAACTCATATATATATAATTCATCTGAACTTTTCACTGCCGCTACAGGTGGTATAAAAAACAATCTGTCCTCAAAATCAGTAATATAATTGTTAGAATAAGGTGTCGTTTCTATTCTTCTCTTCTCTATATTCGTATCAATAGTAACCCCCTCTCTACGTTCCCCTCTCTTTTTTACTCTATAAACATCTATCTTCCCATCCCAACTAGAACTTATCCAATAGTCATAAATACCACAATTAAAGACTCCTCCCTCTGAAAGATTAATTAAATTAATATAGTTCCCATCGCCTAACGTATATACTACAATATTAGCTTCATCCTTCCTATTAAAATAAAAATCAAAATGATCTGTGTTTTTAAAAGGCATAAAATTAACAGTATTTTTTTCTGCACCAATAGAAAATTCAGTTAATGAATATCTGTCCATAATTTCTCCGCTTATATAAACATCATCTAATAATTTTTTATCTCCAAATACCCTTTCTATTTCAAAATTCCAGTTGTTAATCGTAGGAAAAACTATTATATATCCTGTTCCCAAAACAATTCCTATAATAAGTACAAAAATAACTACCAAATTATTTTTAACAAACATTTTATTCACCCTTTTATAATTGTATATTTTCTCCATTATTTAAAAAGCTTTTTTAGTATCACTAAACTTTTATATTAAATACAATTTGTTGTTTTGTCTAAATAACAAGAATCTAGTGAAATTTACTTTAAGTAACCTTTTTTGAAATAATATCATAAATACTTTCGCCTTTATCTTTAAGCTCTTTCATTGTAACATCAAATGCCATTCTTCCATTTCTCAAAAATATAGCCCGACTTATAATGTTTTCAATATCTTCAACATTATTTGTTGCAATTATAATAGTGTCATCACTTTTGCGTTTTGATAAAATTAGATTTATAAGCTTCTTTCTTTCGGATATGTCTAAATCTAAAAATGGTTCGTTAATAAGAGTATACTTTGCTCCTTTAGAAAGTCCAATTGCTATTTCTAATTCTTTTTGCTCTTTTTTTGACATGGATTTTACTTTTTTAGATTTTGGTATATTTAAAAAATTAAGTAGTTCGTTAAAACGCTCAATATTAAATCCAGTATGCAGATTTCTATAGAATTTTTCATATTCTAATGGAGATAAATTTCTTTGAAGACTTCTATTTCCCGATATATAAGCAATGTTTTTGTATGCCTCTTCTCTTATTGGCAATCCATCTAACAATACCTCTCCAAAGCTTATCTCTGTTAAATTCATTATGCATTTTAGCAACACTGTCTTGTACTTGCTGTTATTATCAAGCACTCCAACTATTTCTCCGGGTTCAATTTTAAAATATATTTTTTCTAATATATTTACACCTTCTAAAACATCTATTCCTCTAAAAATATTTATACATTTAATATGTTTATAAACAATATTAACATCAAGCATCTTATCTCCCCCTTGTTCTATTTATACATAGTCTTTTGTTTTAATTTTGAATTTTAGATTCCCTTTTTTAAATATTCTAAGTGATAAATTCACAAGTATAATGTCTAATACAATTAATGATAATAGCACCCCAAAAATTGTTAATCCACTTCTATAGTAATGAAAAACCTGATACTTTAAACAAATTAATAGCCACGGCAATAGTATTAAAAACATTTTATATTTACCACTTCTTTCTATTATTGCTATGTAATAAGCAATTATAACCATTGTAAATAATAGCACCACTGTAACTAAAAAGTACATTGCGTAAAGGGGAAATATAAATCTTAAAAACTCTGACCTTGCTAAAGCCAGAATCAATGCATTGTGAACTAATGGAATCCCTTCTTGAGTGCTATACATTCTATAACATATAAATATGCTTATAACTTGTACTGCCCATGTCATAAACAAATACAATGTGGTGCTAATAATTTTAGAATAAAAAATATTTCTTCTCTTTTGAGTAAGCGTGAGTAACTCATACATACTCATATCTATTAAAAAATCTTTATATAAGAAAAATAGAGAACTAAACAAAACAATTACTAATACTAAAAAAAACACTACTGGAATTCCAGATATATTTATAAGATTTTCAAATCTTAAATGCTGATTTGCTTCTTTACTTATAGCCAATCTAAAAGCTATTGTTTGAAATATTAACATACCCATTATTATTAATATCATTACTTTGATTTGTCTATACATTTCTAAATTTGTTAAGTAATATATTTTTTTCAATTTTACTCCTCCTTGTTTCTAATTACAATTTTTACCCTCAATACTTTTTGTAAAACTTCTACACTTATTAGAGATGTCCACTACCTTTTTATAATAATCTAATCTTTAATATTCTATTTTAAAATCATAGTATTTTCGATTTGATAGATTATGAGGAATTATATCTATGTTTTTATCATAAATCCAGTCATCAGACATATCATTTTTTACATAACCATAATATAAATGCTCACCATTTTTATCATATACTGATACAGCAAGCACTATTTTACCATCAGCTCCTTCTTCTAAAGGAAAAAGAAATTTTTTCTGTAACATATAAAATTTTTCATTTTTAAAAATACCTTGATATACCAAAGCTTTCATTTCTTCATAGATATCTTCAATATATCCCACCTTCTCAATTTTGTCAGTAATCTCAAAAGCATATGCTTCTTTTAAACCGCTTCCTGTTGATAGCATAATTAAAGTATTACCATCAATAAAAACTTTATCTAAACTAGACACTTCTCTAAATTCATATTTATCAGTAACCTCCCCAGTATCTATATCTATATTTATTAATTTATATCCCTTTCTTATAATTAACCTGTTATCAATACTCAAAAATTCTATAATTCCACTATTTTCAGAATACATCGAAACATCTGCTAATTTTTTGTATTCCATATCACCATCATAATTTAGTAATTCATAAATATAAATTTCATCTGAACTATCAAAGCTTCTTATAGGAGCTATAAAAAACAACCGTTCACCAATATTAAGAATGTATTCTCTAGAATCAATTATACTTTTCACTCTCCAACATTCTGTATTGGTTTCAACAGTAATTTTGTCACCATAGTCTTCTCCTTTTTTTCTTCTATAAACATATATTTCATCTCCATACATAGAAGAACTTAGCCAACATTCATAAATGCCAAAATCAAATTTTCTATTATACCTAAAACTAGATCTTTCAATATAATTAACATAATCTCCTCTACCTAAAACAACTGCCACAACAGTAGATTCCAATCTATTATAATAAAAATTAAAATGATTTCTGTTTTTAAAAAGATTAAACTTAACTGTATTTTTTTCTTTTCCAATAGAAAATTCAGTTAATGAGTATCTGTCCATAATTTCTCCACTTATGTATACATCATCTAATAATTCTTTACCTCCAAATACCGTTTCTATTTCAAAATTCCAGTTGTTAATCATAGGAAAAACTATCATATAGCCTACTCCAAAAACACTTATTAAAAAAAATGTCAAAAAGATTACCAAATTATTTTTTACAAACATCTCATTCACCCTCTTTTTATTTCATAAAAAATTATCCATTAGTGCTTTTTTACATAACCATAATTCTATTATTTATAAAAATGATATAGCCGTTATCTTTTCTAACTTAAAATATAATTGTTATTCATGAATTAATATCTACACACAAAATAATGTTTAGTAGTTTCCAAGAAATATAGCAAGAAATGTTCCTATTAAAACAAACGGTGCCAATGGTATAGTGTCCTTCCTAGTCTTTTTTCTCATAGCCAAAAGACCTATTGCTGCTATAAAACACACAAAAAGGCTAAACATAAGAGAGATAATTGTTCCATAATAGCCCATGAAAATGCCTATTATGGCGTACATTTTCGCATCTCCCATTCCTATTGCATTTCTCATAACTAATGCTCCAATAAGAAAGACTCCCCCTCCAAGCAACAGGCCTTTCATGTCAGATATAAATATCTCAAGTATGGCTTCATTTTTTGAAAACATCTCTATTACATAAAATACAAGTCTTGCTAAAAATCCTGTAAGTATAAGTTCATTTGGTATACTATTACTTTTATAGTCTATGTACGCTATTGGAGATAAAAGCATAATCAAAAAAGTAAGCTTAGATGCTTTTATATATTCTTCAAAATAATTGTATTGCATACCAAAAGCAACTATTCCAAGTACAAATACAACTGCTAAAAATAAAATATAGCTAGGTTTCATAGCAATAATGTTGCCTATATTAATCCCTGACTTTCCATCTTCATATACTCTGTCTTTTTGCAAGTAACAACTTATTAAAATTGTACATATCAAAACCATAGGCACACAAACTAATAGCCACATTTTAACCTCTCCCACTGTTTATTTTAAATAATGGGGTCAGGCTTGAATAATTAATTATTCAAGCCTGACCCCATTATTAGATTTCACAATCAACAACTCGTCCTTCACTTTTTGCTTCAACTACAAAAGGTACAACAGCTTTGTGCTCAGGATGGACTTTGTACTTCTCTAAATCCTCTTTGGTGTTAAATTCCGAATACAGTACTATGTCTGCACTATTTTCAGTTTTAGAAAAATCTATACCTACTTCAATTTTTAATAATTCAGGTATTTTAGCTTCTAGTGATTCAAGTTTTTCTTTTATTATTTGAGCATTTTCCTCTTTTGTATTTCCACAAGCTGATTCTTTCAATTTCCACATTACAATATGCTTAATCATGCTTCATTCTCCTCTCATTTTATTAAATTAAAATTTCCATATAAACCTTATGGTTTTTAATTTTATACCACATTAATTATTTTTGCAATATTCAAGCTCCTTAAAAACAAAAACTATATTAAAGAAAAATAAATCATAGCCGATATTTGTTATAATAAATTAAACTTTGCAAATAAAATATGTTATCATTTTGTAAGAGTTTATGGTAATATTATATGTGTTGAGTTTTTAATTTAATCTATTTCATTGGGCAAAGCCCTCTGAAATAAAAACAATTTACTTTAGTAATGGCTAAGAAATAACATCCGATTCTCGTCGGTCAAAACCCGTTAATTCATCTGGATTTTGTCCTTGAGAATACAAAATTATTTCTAAGGCATTACTTAACACTAAAAAATTAATGGGGGTCTGGTAATGAAGTATTCTGTAAAAATAGCTACACTTTTTTTAGTAATTATAGTTTCTTTAAACATCTTTTTAACATCTTGTGACAATGGTAACGATGAAATCAAATCCGATGAATTTAAGCACGGACAAACTGTATGTCTTCTTATGCCTTATACTGGTGAATATTGGTGGAACACAATCGCTAAATATTTTGAGTTAGCAGTAACAAATGATGGTTGGAATTTCAAACTTGACACAGCAGATGGTTCAGAAGAAACACAAGCTGAGCAAATACTCAATTATGCACAACAATCTGATATTTTATTTGTTTTTCCTACAAGCTCAACTGCTATAAATGATGCAATTAAAACAGCAGAACAGGAATATAATTGTCCTGTAGTTTCATTTAAAGGTTTTGTGACTGAAGAAAGTCGCTTTTCTGTAATATTTGATGATTATAACGCAGCAAAATCAATGGCAAAAGAAGCAGTTGAGTGGATAAAAGAAAAGCATGGCACAACTGAAGGAAAAACCATAGTTTCCATAAACGGTGATTTAAGACAAAGCGGTTGGGGTTTACGTCAAGAAGGATTTGATTGGATAAAGGAAAATCATCCTGAAATCAACTATATTTCATTAATAGGAGGCCTTGCCCCAAATGGATGGGCTGAAGCTATTGATGAATATTTTGCCGGTACAAATGAAGCCCCTGATGCTATAATTTCAGGAAGCGATGGATCGTATCTTGTGGGGACACTTAGTGCTTTGGAAAAATACGACAAACTTTATTATGCAGGAGATCCAAACCATATATTTATAGCCAGTATCGATGGCAAACCATCAACTTTGACATGGCTGAGAAAGGGATTAATTGATTCAGTTTATGCACAAGTTCCAAATGCAATATCTAATTCTGCTTGGGAAATTGCTAAAGAATATATATTAAAGGATGCTTCTTATCAATATGAACCATATGAAATGCCCGAAATTCCACTACCTCTTGTTGCTAAACAGCCAGAAGGTACTTATTGGGGGAATGACGATATGACCGTTAATACATATGAATATTCTAAAACTCCTATAGGTCAAACACCATTTCCTATTGTCAACAAAGATAATGTAAACAACTGGGATCTGTATGGAAACAGCATTGTTAAAATACTTGGTGAAGATATTCACCCTTTACCTAAATTTAAACCTAAAGGAGAAGTTCCGACTTGGAGTCAAAACCTTTTAGATGAATACAATAATTGGATAACAAGTGAGTAAATAAGGTTTTGCAGATTGATATATTCTTTAAAACAGAAACTTCAAGTGGAAAAACTCCACTTGAAGTTTCAAAAAATAACTTTACTTTCGAATCAGTTAAAGTTAGCTAGTAAAATCTTCTTGCAACAACTCTTTTATTTTCTCCAATGGAAGTGGCTTATAATAGTAAAAACCCTGTGCATTTTTACATTCTTTTGATTTTAAATATTCAATCTGTTCTTTAAT
Organism: Herbivorax alkaliphila; assembly: GCF_030848475.1. Classification (GTDB taxonomy): domain Bacteria; phylum Bacillota; class Clostridia; order Acetivibrionales; family Acetivibrionaceae; genus Herbivorax. The sequence goes on along the minus strand of NZ_JAVDDS010000002.1, from coordinate 128,138 downwards.
CTCAATTCCCTCAGGAATTACTGAAATATCTAATTTTTCAGCTAAAATTAATATGGCATCAATAATTGCTTGATTTTTCTTGCTTTCTAAAATATTTTTAGTAAAAGACCCATCAATTTTTATGAAATCTATCGGTAAAAATTGCAGTATCTTTAATGATGAATATCCAGTTCCAAAGTCGTCAAGGGATATTTTAATACCATATTCTTTGTATTTATTAACTATTTCAGTTATACTGTCTTTAATCCTAGAACTAAATACACAGGTCTCTGTTATTTCAATTATTATTGAGGATGAAGGTATTTTATAATTTTCCAGTTTGTTTTTTATTTGTTCAAACAGCTGAGGATTATCAAATTGCTTAGGTGAAATATTTACTGAAATAGGAACTAAAGAAACTCCTGATCTATTCATTTCTTGATAATCCTTGCAAATTTTTTCAAAAATACAATCTCCAACCTTATCTATTATTCCAATATTTTCAGCTAAATTTATAAAATCTTCAGGACTAACAATCCCATATTTAGGATGCTGCCACCTTGCTAACGCTTCCATATAAATGATTTTTTCTGTATCCATATTTACTATTGGTTGATAATACACAACAAATTCATTATTCTTTATCGCATTTCTCAAGTCAAATTCCAACAATAAATTATAGTTTTGTTTTTCATATGAAGAATTTTTGTAATATCTATATGTGTTTTTCCCCTCTTTCTTTGCATTGTACATAGCAATATCAGCATTTTTAAGTAAATCATCTTGTGTCCTGCCATCATAAGGATAAATTGCTATTCCCATGCTTAGTGTAATAGGTAATACCTTATTATCTATTACTATTTCTTTTTCAAATTCTTTTTGAATACGATCTGCAACAATTGAACTGTTTGCTGAGTGACTGATTTCTGTTAAGAGAATTGTAAATTCATCTCCTCCTAAACGAGCAACAATATCCGTTGCTGGGTTTATTGAATCTCTCGCAACACAATCGCTCACTCTAATACATTTCAAAAGCTTTTTACTAACTTCTTTTAATAATACATCACCAAATCTGTGACCTAATGTGTCATTATATTTTTTAAAATTATCAATATCTATAAAAAATATAGCTAAATTTCTCTCACTTCTTTTATTGCTTAGAATTGCCTGATTAAGTTTTTCCATAAATAAAAATCTATTGGGCAGATGAGTTAAATTATCATAATAAGCCAAATAAAAAATCTTTTCTTCTGATTTTTTTCTTGCCATAGCATATCTAATAGCTCTTTCTAAACCATCTGCATCTAACTTGCTTTTTTCAATATAGTCTGTTGCTCCATTTTCCATTGCACTAACATCCACTTCTCTGTCATCCTGACCTGTTAACACTATAATTGGAATGTTACATCCCTTTTCTTTTATCTCTCGCATTAATTCTATTCCATTATATCTGCCTAAATTATAGTCCATGAATATCACGTCAAAATGATTTTCTTCAGAAGTTATAATATCAATAGCTTTGTCATAAGTTGATGCCCAGTCAATAGTGTAATTTTCATATTTAATTTGAGATACTACACTTTTCATAATTATATAATCATTTTCATCATCTTCAACTAATAATAATTTTATACTTTTACTCACTTTAATAATCTCCCTTCTATAAAATCACAAAAAAGTTTATTTAGCCTCTTCATAATTTAAAAGTCCCTCCAAAATCAAGCTTTTTAAATATATAAATTTTATTTTAATTATCTTCAGGAAGAATAACACTAAAGGTCGAACCTTCACCTAAAGCACTATTAGCTTTAATTATCCCACCATGCCTTTTTACTATCTTTTGGCATATCGATAATCCTATGCCTGTCCCTTCATATTCATTTTTGCCTACCAATCTGTGAAAAACACCAAAAACCTCATCAGCGAACTTTGATTCAAAACCAATTCCATTATCTTTCACCTTTATTTCATAATAACGCCTATTTGGATTTAACTCCGACAAAATCTTTTCATCAGTAACCAATGAACTGCTGATTTCTATATATGGTTTTTTATCTTTTTCTTGATATTTTAATGCATTGCCAATGAGATTTTGAAATAATTGTCTCATCTGAATTGGATCTGCTTCTATGGACGGTAAATAATCTATTTTTAATTCAGCATTTTTTTCACATATTTGAATTTCAAAGTCACTTACAGTTTCATTTATAATTTTTTGCAAGTCAACTTTTTCAATAGGATTTGGTTTTGAAGTTATTCTAGAATATTCTAACAATCCATTTATTAATTTTTGCATATAATTTGATGTGACAACTATTCTATTTAGTAAATCAGTTCCCATACTATCAAAACGATCTTTAAACATATTATCAAGATTTTTGCTAAAAGCAGCTATTTGGCGAAGCGGTGCTTTTAAATCATGTGACACAATATGAGCAAAATCTTCTAATTCTTTATTACTATTTTTAAGTTTCGCTTCATATATTTTTTGTATTTTTATTTCTCTCTCAAGTTGATTTTTTTCAGCTTGTATTTTCAATTTATTAAAATTATCTATGGCTAAACCTGCATATTCAGTAAAGCTTTTTACATGTATATAATCTAAATCTGTCAACGCATCATTTTCTTTTAGTTTCATAATAGAAATTACTCCTATTGTTTGATCTGAAACAATCAGTGGAATAAAAATCATCGAATAAACAAGCTCTTTTATTTTATAAGAAAGCTCTTTAGATAATATGTCATTTTCTGTATCTTTAATAAAAATATTCTCATTAGTTTTCAAAACATTTCCCACTAATGAGTTCTCAATAGATACCTGTTTGTTTAGGAAAAATGATTTTAATTTCTCATCATTCATTTTATTAACATCAGATGTATCAATTAATTCAGGAGAATAAAAGGTTCCTGCAATATTTTTTATAGTTAATACATCTTTTTGATTATTTAATAAATATAATGCTGCACCATCAGCTGTTGTATAATTAACAATTTGCATAACAATGTTTTCATGAACATTTGAAATATCAGTTTCTTTTATATTTTTTTGAGCAAGTTCTTTTGTAAATTGAATAATATTCCCAACATTGTCTTTAAGGTCATCTGTAAATCCATTAATATCCTTATACAATATACCAAATTCATCATTGGTTTTTATATATTGTTGCTTTGTAAAATTACCTTTAGAAATATTTGAAATGGCCTTTGATATTAAACTAACATTTTTAGAAATCCTGTTTATTATTATTACAGAAAAAATAATTATAGAAGTACATAGGAAAAACAATATGGTAAAATAAATATTACGCTTTCGTATTTGATCTAATTCGCTTTTTTCATGTAAAGCATCAACAAGTGAATTTATAGAATCTCTCACATTTAAAGAGAAAAAGCTCTTTAGTTCTCTTATTTCATAATAAGTAAAATACAAATCTCTATTTTCATAAAGTAGTGTCGGGTCAGTTAAATCAATTCTTTGCAAAGTTCCATTATTCTCAATTTGGTTAAGTTGATTTTTAATTACCAAAAACCTTGAATTAGCACTTTCATTTACTCTAACCAATGAATCATATTTGAATTTTATATCTTCATCCGATAATAAGTCCTTTAGATTTTTTGACTCTACAAAATCAGATAGTGAATCAGAATAATTATTTATTGATTCGATCCAAATATCTTTTGTTCGCATTAAGTCTTGAGTTGAAATAAGCTCATTTACTGAACCCAGTGCAATCTCAAAATCTATTATCAAATCATGCCCTTTTATAATTGTCTGATAATTACTAGATGACTCATTTATTTCATATATTAATAATAGCACACTAAAAATAATACAAAATATTAAAGTTGCTATTACTAAAAATAGTTTTGATCTTATTTTCAAAATCATCTTCCTTTAAGTAGAATTTTTATTAATTAAATCTATAAATAAAAAAATAACTGTTCAATGCATTTTTTCTAGGCATTACAGTACCGTATTTTAAGTTCATTATACTAAAAGGAACAACATATCTTTTACTAAAATTATAATTTGCAGAATTTGCTTTCATTCTGCTTTTTCATCTTTTGAAAAGCTACAATTTTTATTTAGTCTTTTACATCTGTCAAATGTTACAGGTACTAAAGACTTGTTTTTTATTACTAATATTATTATATAAGAAATGGTGCTGTTATGCAACTAAATGAAACGGTTTACGCATGAAATTTTTCTATTCATAGTAATTACATAGTAATATTTTAAAAATAGGGTCAGGCTTGAATAATTTACTTACTCATATGAGTAGGTAAATTATTCAAACCTGACCCTATATATATTTGTATTATAAATCAGAAAATTTATCAAAAACTTGTTTAGAATTTACGCTGTCATCTTTTACTATAACTAGAGTCATTTGTCTCATGTCATCGTAACATAACTCATCCCCTTGCCGTAATTCAGTTATACTTAAACCTATCCAATTGTTTTCTCCTACCCTAGCAATATCACCACAAAATTCAAAATCATTCACTCCTATATCTTCTAAATAAGTATTAATTTCTTCATTATGAGGGTTATATAAATTATTCATCTCTCCTTCATCAAAACTCAATTTATCTGTTTTCTTTAAATCATCTTTTTCAATATCATATATATAATTTAATGTTGAATTATCTATTCGTGAAATCCTCTCGATTAATATATGTGTTCCTTCTTTATTTACAGTAACATTTGTCCACCAATCATCTTGTGTATCTTTAGTATCTAGTGTAATTAAATCAACAGCTCTACATATTCTATGTTCTTTTAAATCATATACAATAATTCCCCAATAGTCATATATAACCGCAATGTCTTCTGATGCATAACACAAATTTGGTAGACTAGCTCCAATTTTGCTTAATGCCATGCCTTTTACAACTTCTACATCATTTTCAGGAAGTAACCCAAGTGACTCTTGTTGATCTAATTTTTTATTTTGGCATGACACTAGTAAACTAGATATGAATAAAAATATCATTATTCTCATAATAAATTTAAACCCTTTTTTGTTCTGGTTTTTGTTTAAAGTGTTAATAAATCCTTCTTCCATAGTTTTTACTCCTCCCAACCTTGTTTTAATATACATGTCTCTTACGTTCTACAATTGCAGAAAGTATTTGCTTATATCTTACAGCCCCATAATATAGATGTCAATATCTAATCTAATTTAAAAATATAACGTGTATAATCTAATAAAAGTTTCAAACAGAATGAAGTCTTTATTAGATTTCATTCTGTTTGAAATATTTAATCTTTGCTACAAGATGATAATTTGATTATAATATGTAAATTATTACTATTTATTTTTTGGAATATATTCTATTAATCTTCTGTATATCCTAGTATTTTTATATATACTCTATTTCTTGCTCCAAAAGCGTTAGATATAGAAACATTCCTTACCATTGGACTATGACCACAAACCAGAAGATCACTTCTACCAGAACTATTATATACTATGCCAGTTATTATTAATGAATGGTAACTATCTCCATTGGAATTGGCAAACTGAACTAAATCCGAATAAGTAACACCATTAAACGATGAAATTTGAGCATCAATTCTAGAAATTGAATATCCTATATATCTTCTAAATTCGTTTGCACCCGTCCAAGATGCAGACCTATCATGTGTTGTTTTATTATAGAACCAGTAAGTATCAGTGTAGTTTTGTCCTCCCACATGTTGAGCAATCCCTCCACCTTCATATAAACATTGAGAAGTAAAATTTGTGCAATCTCCTCCTTGACCAACAAAAGACTCATAGTCGTTATTATGATTCAACGCATGATTCATAGCATAATTATATGCTCCCGTTCGATCATAATTTCCTCTATTAGCTACCACAATGCTCTCATCACTTTCAGCTTCCAATTTTAATTCTTTATAAAATTCTTTTACATTCTTTCTAAGATCTTTTTGATATTTCTTTAAGTCTTTAATATTATTAGGATTTATCCCTTTACCATTAAAATCTTCTTTAACAAACTTATCTACAAAACCTTCTATAAAACTTATTTTCCAATCTTCATTTATCCTGCTTAGTTTAATAAAATAGCTGTTCACTTCTCCCGACTGTACATCTGGTGATATATTATAGTTAAACATTTTAGTTACGTTGACTTTAACTTCTGCACTGTTTTTTTCAATAGTTATTGATTCATAATCAAATTTTAATTCTTTATTTAATTCCTTTAACTTTGTTTTAGGGTATTCTTGTGATAATACTATTTTCCTCTTCAATACAGTTTTAATAAGCTCTTTATTCTTAGAACTGTTTATATCGCTAAAAAAACTATCAATGTCATTAAAGTTAATATCTTCATTGTCAAGTGCACTTTCATAACTCATAATAAAATTTTCAATAGTATCGGTTATTTTTTTCTCATCATCACTTTGAATAACCTCACTTTCTTTAATTATCGCTTGAACGTTACCCATACTAGCAAGTAAAAACAAGCATACAATTATGCCTGAAATCCTCTTATTCATTTTTGTTGATTTCATATTTTCACGCTCCTAACTTGAAAAAAATTTAAACCTTGCTGCATCGATGCTTTTTTTGTACTTCTTCAATTTAACATTTTAGCCTTGGTTATCAGCTGATATTTTTAAGGTTTTATAGGAATTCCTCCACCTTTGACATTTATTATATATATATATATAATAAATGTCAATACAATTAGTAAAAATTCTCATAAAAATTTTATTCTAAATTATTCTTAAATCTGGATTATTAAAGTTTTGTTATTTCTATATATCTTATCATTACACTATAGACCAAACAAATCCCTTATTTCATCTTCACTAAAATTATTTAAAAGGCTCTCTCCTGGTCTAATAATATTTTCCATCAATCCCCTCTTATTTTCCTGCATCCTTGCAATTTTTTCTTCAATTGTACCCTCTGTAAGCAGCTTATAAACCTGAACAACATTTTTCTGTCCTATTCTATAAACTCTGTCACTTGCCTGATCTTCAACAGCAGGATTCCACCAAGGGTCAAAATGCACAACAATATCCGCCTTTGTAAGATTAAGACCAGTTCCGCCAGCCTTTAAAGAGATTAAAAACACAGCTTCTCTGTCACTATTAAAATTATCAATCTCAATGGCTCTATCCTCAGGGCTCATAGTTCCGTCAAGATAATAATAGTTTATATTTTTGCTTTCTAATTCACCTCTTATTATCTTAAGCATTTTTGTAAATTGAGAAAACAAAAGAACGCTGTGTCCTGAGCTAATACACTCAGTTAGTATTTCTATTGCCATATCAAGCTTTCCGCTTCCTCCCTTATAATGCTCTATAAATGTGGCAGGATGGGCACATGTCTGTCTTAGCCTTGTAAGAGCTTTAAATACTCCAATTTGATTTCCTTCAACTCCTTCTTCCTCAAGTTCTTTTTTAAACTGCTTATAATAAGCAGCATATAGTTTTTTCTGCTCTACGGTCATTTCAGATACATAATTTGTATTGATCTTTTGGGGTAGTTCATCTAATACATCTTTTTTAAGCCTTCTTATAATAAAGGGCTTTATAAGTCTTGCCAGCTCGTCCATTTTATCTTCATTTTTATCTTTTAAAATAGGATTTTCAAAGGCATGGGAGAACTTATTTTTATTATATAAATACCCCGGCATTATAAAATCAAATATAGACCAGACTTCCATAAGTCTGTTTTCTATAGGAGTACCTGTAAGCGCAAAACAGCACCTTGCCTTAAGACTTTTTACACTGTTTGCATTTAATGTTAGTGGATTTTTTATGTTTTGAGCTTCATCTATAAAGACATATGAAAACTGAACCTTTTTATAATTTTCCACATCATTTTTTAAAGAACCATAAGAGGTTATAACTATGTCATATTTATTGCAGTTTAAAATCATTAAATCTCTTTTAGCCTTAACACCACTTATCAAAAGTACCTTTAAGTCAGGAGTAAACTTTTTCGCTTCCGCCTTCCAGTTGTAAACAATAGAAGTTGGTGCAACAACCATACAGGGCTGCTTTCTATCCTTTTCACTGGCTATAAAGGCAAGCACCTGAAGAGTTTTTCCAAGTCCCATATCATCAGCTAATATTCCGCCAAATGAATAATATGATAAACTTTTAAGCCACTTCACCCCTGCCAACTGATAATTTCTTAAAATGCTTTTTAAACTATCGTCTATATCAACCTCTATATCTTTAGAGTTTGATATTCCATTTATAAGATTTTTTAAGCGAGACTCCATTTTAACATTCTCTATTCCCTTTTCTTTTAGGTAGTTATCTATATAAAGACACCTGTTTAGGGGAATTTCAAATATTCCATCATTAATATTGGATTTATCAATTTCCAAACCCTTTATCAAATCAACAAATCTACTGCTTTCAACACTTTCAAGATTTATAATTGATCCATTTTTTAATCTATAGTACTTTTTGCCTGCCTTAATAGACTCTAGAAGCTCTGCTAATTCCTCATCACTTACATTTTCAAGATTTATGTTCATATGAATCAGGGAATCATCAGATAAGCTTAGTCCTAAGCTGTCTATATTTTTAACATGAAGCTTTTTAAAATCTTCTGAATAGTAAACTTGAGATATTTTTTTAAGATTTTTTAAATTGTCCGTTAATAAATTCATTATCTTTTCAACATCGTCAAGTAAAAAAAGCTTTTTATATTCTTTAAAACCATAATGCTTTAACTCATCTAATATATCACTTTCTCTTTCAAATTCTCTAAAACTTCTATTTATATCCACATCATTAAGGGGATTTATAACTTTTTCTCCATAGCAAAATTCAGCCTTTGACATAATTCCCTTTGCCCCAACATCAAAATAAACTTTTGACAAAAGATTATCTTCTGTCATATCTTTTTTTACATCTTCATCTATAGAAATTTCAATCTTGTCATTGTACCTGTCCAAAAAATTCTTTTTAAAAAACTTTTTCTCATCATCTGAGATTTTAAAATACACTACATTACTATCATTTTTAAAACTATATATATTTTTTAATAGTTCCCTATTAAATTCCTGCACCTTCCCAATTACTTTGCCACTATTTAAAGTGATATATTTAAAATTTGCACAAAGGGGCTCAAAATCACCATACTCTGAGTAATCCATTATCAAAACATTAAATCCGTCTTTTCTTTTAATAGAAGTTTTTAAGTTTAAATTACTTTTAAATAAAATTTCAGTGTTAAGTGATCTATTTTCTAAATCCCATATTAAATCTAAAAATCTTTCATTGTAATCTTTATTTAAAATCAATTGGTTTGTGTGTAAACTCTTTTTATCAAGGTTTGACAAAAACTCTAATATGCTTTGGGCTGACTTTTCAAAATACATTTTAGATGGTTCAAATATAAAGTTTTTAGTAAAATGGTAAGGTTCTAAAGTTTCTATAACTTCGAGTAACCTACCTATATCTTTTACTCTATACATTTTGTCTAGGCCAATTGAAAGTGACACAGTAAAAGCCCCTATTTCATCAAATTTTAAGCAAACTTCCATTTTAACTGGAAGTTTGCCATAAGAAGCCTTAAGCCCTTTATAAAAAGTTGTTTTGTTAAAATCAATAAACTCCATATTACCACCACAAAATTTTTAATTGGCCAGTTCAAACCTGGACTTATCTTCAATCTTAAACATAGAAGCAGACAACACTTCATCATCTTCTTCAACAACATCTTTCTTTATTGTTTTTATCTCAATATACTCGTCTTCTCTTCCAACTTCACGCTCTATATTGAGTGAATAAATAAGGTTGAACCTGTCAATAACCGTCTGTTCCTTTAAGTCACTAAGACATATAAACTGAGTATTATACTTTTTTGCAATTTCAAACAACGGCTTTAAAAGATGCTCTGAGGTCAAAGGTCCAAAAGGATTGTCCATTATAAGCACCTTGCTTTCTAAATTAGCACCTAAGAGATTTTCTCCTCTCATGTAAGTCAAAAGAGAAATAAATACAACAAAAGCACTTACAAATAGCTCCCCTCCTGAATTTTCTTCAATAACCTGTCTCCATGTCTTTTTCTTTAACCTGTTAGGCTCAATTTTTATAAGCGTAATTCCAATTTTATTAATGGAAACAAATCTGTCAAAGAGGTGGTATGTGCTTATTTCATTTGTTAAAAGCCCATCCATAGCTTTTCCCTCTTTGCAAAGCTCTACACAATTCATAATTGTATGCTTTAAATATTCCTTTAACGACAGAGTTTCTAGTTCATCCTTTTCAGGAAGTGTTATAATGAGCATCTTACTTCGTCTACCCTCAATATCAATGGTCGAATTTTTGTCAATGTCTTTCATCTCATCATATACATTCTTTAAATAGCTCAATGTATTATCTATAATACAAGTTTCCATGCTGTCGATTTTCCCTAAGTCTATTGCATGTTGCTGGATTTTTCTATCAATCTGCAAATAAACTCTTTCTAATGCATTTAGTGAGTGAACTGGCTTGTATCTTCTTTCACCATCTAATATTGAACTAAATAAATTTTTAAACATTTCAGCTTTTATAGTAAATTCACCTTCTAAATCATTATACAAAGTAGTGAGAAGATTTTTCATGTCCACAGTAAGTTCAGTAGTTCTTTTAAAATCTCTAATAAGATTTAAAACATAAGAATTAATGTCACCTTCAATAACTCGGTGTTCTTCAACCTTATTTGCAAATATACTGTACTCTTCAAGACCAAATCTTACTTTTTGAAGGTTATTTTCATCAGCCTTTAAAAGAGATATATTCTTTTCAAGCTCTTTTAATTTTTTTCTGTACATTTTTTTCTCATGCTCAAAATCCATTTCTCTTATATATTCCTTATCTTTTGGCTCATTATATCCGCATTTTTCTTCTATATTTCTCTTAATATATTTTAAATCTGAATTTCTCTCTGCAATCTTAAACTTAATATCATTTTTCTTTTCCATTAGAGAATTTAAGCTTTTGTTTACCTTTTCAGCTTCCCTCTCCACTTTCTCATACTCAAACTGACTAAATTCCATTCCTTTGTACAAATGTTCTTCAATTTTAAGATTTAAAATAGTTTTTTGCTTTTCATCCCTTTGTATTCTATAATCCTCTAATATATCTTTAAGATTTTGTATCTTTCCGCTTATTTTAGATGTGTATGCACTCAGCTTAGATTCTAATGTCTCTATGCTCTCATCAATAAACTTGCCCTTTTGTACATGACTGTACTTTTGATATTCCAGTTTCTCTTTTTCTAATTCACCTGACATATTACTTATTTTCATATCTTTATCATTTATCTTCTCATTTGATTTTATAATTTCTCTCTCTAATGTATCAAGAGAAGTTTTAATCTCTCTTAAGTCATCTTCCTTTTCACTTTTTTCTTTTAAGTCATTAGAATAACTCTGACAATTTTCTAAAAATCTAAAAATATCCTGTTTCTTTCTTAAAAATTCACTCTTTTCTCTCTCAAGTTCAGAACTTAAAACCTGAAAGCCTTCTTTTTGTTTATTTAGTGAAATAAATTCATCTTCTAAAACCTCAATTTTAGCTTTAATTTCATCTATGTTTTTTGTAATTGATTCTATATCATCACAAAGTCTTTTTACGCCTGCTTCTGTATATGAAAAATTCTCCGTTTTTAAAATATTAATTTCTATATTTTTCAAAGCTTCCCCAGCATTTTTTAATATTTCATTATTTTTTTCTATCTTAAATAAAATATCATCACAAATTTCATTTAAATATTTCTTATTTAAAGTTCTGTCATCAAAGGGAATTATAAAATCAACCCCGTCTATAGAGTGATAATTATTTCTTGACTCTACATTAAGTTCAATCTCAAGTTTTTCCCTTTCAATAATTGGTATTACAGAAGAAAGAGATGTTTTAAATTCTATTTCTTTAATCATTTCAATATCCTTTTTTGACACAATAATAGCATATGGCAAAAAGGGATTATCTTTTACAAGCTTTAATTTTTTATTTTTATTATCTTTAATATCTCTAAGCCACTCGTATCCAAACTCTACAAAGATATTTTTGTCTTCAAATATCTTTTTTAATTCCTCTGAAAACTCAAAAACCTTTCCAGACTGATAAAGATTTAGCTGCTTTTTATATATTGAGTTTTCAAGATTTTTGTCATTTACCAGCTTTTGATACTTTTCTCTTTCCATATTTAGAGAAAGTAAGATTTTTTCTCTGTCAAATAAGCATTCTTCTCCTAATTCACAGGATTTTATTATTTTTTCAATAACTTTTTTCTCATCTTCAAAAAGGCTGTATTCTGACTGTTTTTTATTTTTTTCAATTAAAAGTTCTGGCTCTTTGTCCTTTAGTTTTTTAAACTCTTTTTCTAGCTCTTCTGTCTTTTCTCTAATTTTAACCTGTTTTTCTTTTTCACAAAGTATTTTCTCTTCTATGTTTTCTTCTTCCTCTAAAAGGCCTTTTCTAACAGCTTCTAAACTATAATCTGTATACTGACCATTCTCAATATTTTTGCCAACATCAAAATCAGGATATGCTTCTTTTAATGAAGCTTCCTTTTCATTAAAATGAGCAATTCTTCCCCTGACACTTATAATATAGTCATTTAAAGAAGATATTTTTTTATTAATCTGCTCTTTTTCTTTATTGTTTTCTAATAATTTGTCTCTTTCAAAGGATAGCTCTTTTTTGCCCTCACCAATTGTATTTTCTAAATTGACAATCTTTTCTCTGTACTTTTCTTTTAGTGAGTATTCAATATCCTCAATAATATTTTTAACATCCTCTTGCTGAAGATTTTCTTTTTGGAGCTCTGTCTCAAACTTTGCTATCTTTTTATTTATATTTTTAAGTTCACCATCAACTTTAACACATAAAAGCTGTTTTCTTTTGTACTCCAAATCGTCCATCTGTTTTTTTAGATTATCTATCTCAATATCAAAACCCTCTAAATCATCTTTTAATTCCTTTAAAAACCCTTCTATTTTATGATACTCTAAAGAAATCTTTTGGTATTCAAGTTCTTTTATATGCTCTTCTATATTTTTTATACTCTCTAAAAGCTCTTCTCTTTTTACATGAAACTCTTTAATGCTCTGATTTACAAATATATAAGCATTTCCAAGCTGGTACTTGTTGTCTTCAAGCCTGTCCATTATATCTTTATACTCTTTAAGTTTTTCTAAAAGATTAGATGACTTTTCCTTAAAGCTTTCAAAAATTTCTCTTTCCCTTATCATACTTTCATTTTTCACAATTTGTTCTGCATGATTTTTTATAAGCTCTTTTATGTTTTCTATAGAGTTTCCATTTCTATTAAGCTGCTCTTCTATTGTAGGTATAAACCACTTTTTAATTAAAGAACTTGTAGTTTTACAATCATTGAAAAAAGAAGTTAGACCTGCCTCTGACTCATTAATTTTTACCATAAGGTTTTTCCATTCTGACTGATTAATCTTATATGATAAGAGTCTTTTTGAATACTCTTTTTTGTCATCTGGTAAATTCCATCTAAACAGCCATACATTTTCCCCTTCTTTTTCTGCGTTAGATAAATCTCTTATAACCTTCTCAAAGTCAATTAACTTTACAATACCTCTCTCTTCTTGTAAAAGTTCAATGTTATTTATATCAAAATCACTTTCTTTTTCATACTCCGAAATAAAGGTAATGACTTTGATATTTTCTTTATCTGTACCCTCTCTTTGACTTATTATTTTCTTAATTCCAATGCCTGTCATAACTCTTTTAGAACTGCCGTCTAAAATCCACTCAATCATTATATACACAGGCGCTTTAGAATTTTTAAAATAATTTTTAAGTGGCCTGTCCTTAAGCTTTTGCTTTGGTACTATGGGCTGGAGCATCATCTGCACTAATACCGTCTTACCCCCACCATTTTGAAGGTTTAGCAAGGTATTTTCTCCATTATAGAAATCAAATGTCTCATCATAAATATGACGATTGTCATTGTATGTGAAATTTATAATTCTTATTTTTCCTATCTTAGCCATCTCAAACTCCTCATTTCTAGTTTACAAATAATAACTACTTACCTTCAAAATCAGGTTTTATCCTAGAATTTCTTCTATAATTTCCAGTCTTGAATTATCTAAAAAGTTATACGTCATAAAGTTTGTAAATTTAGCAGAAGGCCTAATATCTTCCTCCACTGTGTCGAAAATTAAAAGTCCATGCTTTGCTAAAAATGTACAAACACTTCTTATATATCCATACTTGGTTTTCCTCTTGCCCTCTTCGTCTATTTGAAGAGCACTCCAATGCTCATACATTCCGGTTATATTAAATGCAGCCTCCTGTTGCTCACTTTCTATATCCTTTTTAGAATTTGCATATTCAAGCCTTGATGTAATAATTTCTTCAAGCTCACCTACTCTTATGAAATCCCTTGATTTTACAAAACTTCCTTTCCCACTATAAAAAACCGTTATAATAACTATTATTATATACTGTGATAAATAAAAGTCAATTTTACGGGCATCATAACTTAAAACTTTCTGCAAATCCATATCTTTGATGCCTAAAACATCATTATCTTCATTTGGAATAAGGTACACTACCTGATTATATTTTTCTATTAAAACATTACTCTCTTTTGCTAAAATCTCTAAAATGTCTCTCACTTCACTGTCAGAGTAATCTAAATACAATTCTTTATTGTTGTCAAAAGTAAGCTCTCCCTCTTTTAATAGAAAATAATAAATTCTCATTGCCTTTTGCAAGTTTATCTCATTCAAATTTCACTCACCTCAATTTTAAACAATATATCAGGACAATTTAGCCCAGCTACTTTTTCAAAGCTAGAATTTACTGTGTCTTGCTCCTCTTCAAAACCTTCATGTTCACTTTCGTCTATGGACTTTTCAGGTATAAACACCTTATTATTTCTTGATAGAAGAATTTTTAATTTAGATATTTTATTAAAACTTTTGTCTTTGTCTAACAAGCTAACAACACAGTATTTTACGTCAAATGCCTCTGAAGGATTAAATACAGTCTTTGCACTTTGAGCACTTATTTTTGAAAAATCCACTTCCTTAATGCTGCTAAGTTTAATAAGTACATTTGTTAAAACTTTTATATCAGGTACAAACTTACTATATTCATCTTTAGAATCAGAAATAAGATTTGACAAAAGTATCTCTTTTTTAGAACTCTCTAAAGCCCTCTGGCATATTGTCTCAAATATATTGAGATACATTTTATTTGCTTTTCTAATCATTATATCCTTTTCACTTTCACCTCTAACAAAATATTTGTTAGACATGAGTATATTACTTCCCTCAGTCTCAGCTTCCCCTCCTGCTATTCTCTGTTCTTTTAACACTTTGCTTAAATTAAACATTTTATTTAAGTCAGGTTTAAATAGAGGTCTTAAAAGCTTAATAAGAGGATATGCCAGCTGGGGGTTCTTTTCCATTTTCTTTGTTACAGTTTCCTCAAAATTCAGCCTGTTTTCAAAACCAATATAAAGTATATTATCAACTGCTTCATTATATATTTTTTGAAGTTCCTGCTGTTTTAAAAGAAGGTTTGCCTGCTCGCTTATAATAAATTTAAGCTTCCCCTTGATATACGATATGTTTTCAATTTCTTTTTCTAAAGTCTCTTTATCTATTCTTGTATAGTCACTTTCTAAAATTGAATTTTCTACTTTACCTATTAATTCATACAAGTTGTCATAGCCTTCCTTTTGTTCATCAATAGATGAAAAAGTAGCATTATATATTTTTTCATATTCTTCAGTACCAGTGCTACTAATATCTTCTTTAACTTTTTTTATAAAGTAATTTATTCTCTGTATTTGGGTTTTGCTTATATTAAAAAGGCTGTCCACATTATTTTTGGCAGCATTAAAATTTCTTTTCTTTATAGAAAGGCTCAATTTAAACTGTTCAATTGAAACCTTTAAGGAATCTTCTATTTCTAAAGTGTTGAACATAAATTTATAGCCCTGGGGAGTCATATAATATGAATAGGTGCCTTCATTTCCTAAAGGCACTCTTCTATCGTCTATAAGTTTTACATTAATTTTTTCTTCTTTATCAGTCTCAAAATTATAGGTTTTAAAATAGTGAGGAATACCACTATTTTGAAGACAGTCCTTTATTACAAAATCAGCTATTTCAAAATACCTATCATCATCTATGTTCTTTTTAAAATATTCAATGTCTAATCTTCTTATAAACCCTGCCACATCATCTTTAGTACAAGTCTCTTCTACCAATGATTTTTCCATAATAAAACATAGTACAAGCATCACAAGGTTAATTGACTCTGCACTGTCAAAACCATAATCTCTAAGTTTTAATTTTCTAGAAGTTCTTGTTGTTATATAGTCCACTATTGCAACTATTTCAGCCCGCCTGTGAAAGTCTTTTAAAAAGTCATATATCAAGTTACATCCCTCTTTAATATTTCTATTTTATACAAACAGCATTATATCATTTTGATAAAAATATTAAAACCCCTTTTTAGCTTTAGCTAAACAAGCTCACTTAGGAATGCCTTAGAAATAACTTCATATTCTAAAGTACAAAAAAACCCGATGTTTTTACGAGTTTTGGACGATGAGAATTGGATGTTATTTCTTAGCCATTACTTAGCTTTTTTTAACTCCACTATGTCACTCCAATTTTTAGCAGTCACTCCTTCTATGGTCAAAATATCTCTTCTTAATTTATCTATTTCAGTAACTATTTCAATGTGTCGGTTAGCTTTTTTTGCTTCATGTTCTTCAAATTGACTTTTGAAAGTATTCAAAGTATCTTCAATTGTGTCAAGTTTCTCTAGTTTAGATTGCATTTTTGAAAACTCAGCAAGTACTTTTTTTTGGAAATCAGTATTATCCATAATCAACATCCCTTCAAAAATTATCTTCTATATAATAATATACGTTTTCAGATAAAAATATCAATACATATAAATCTTCTCTTCTTCATAATATTTATAGATATATACCATTCTTCTTGAAAGGATTGCTTCTTTTACTCTGATCAGATTTCACCTAAATATCCACTCATTGGTATCTTGTTTCCTGTCCTGCCAGAAATCCTGACCCATTCATATATTTAAAAATTGTATTTTATTGTTTAATTTTTTTGAACTTTCCATGATTTGGTCAAGCTTTAATCTGGCATCTATTTTATAATGATAAAAAAGCATTAACTTTTGAAACAATTTAAATGGCATTTTTTGTTGCTTCATTATGCTTATGTAGTAAATTCTAGATAAATTTTTTTAAATTTTCAGCATGCGTGTCTTCAATTTTGATTAGCAGAGTTAGTAGTTCAATCAAATTAACATTACTTTCGGGAGTAATTTCTAAAATTGATTTTAACACTTCAGAATTTTTTTCTTCATAGTAAATAGCTAATTCAATTAATTCTTTTTCATTTTTAAATGCGTCTAACTGGAGAGTTTTTTTAAATTCATTAACTATATCTCGAGCTTTTTCGTATATTCTATCTTCTATTATGACTTCATTAAGATATTGATATTTTTGCAAAAAATCCCTATATAATTGAGCATGTCCTTTTTCTTCCCTTGATAAAACCAACGCAACTGTTTTTATTTTAGAAATATTTTTACCACTAAACACAGAAATATTTTTATAAAAATTACTAAAGTTATCTTCTAATTTTATAAGAAGATAAAAAACCTCTTTAATATTTCTATCCAACGTTTAACACCTTCTTTACAAATCTGAAATCTCAATTTTTAAATACAATGTAATGATAAATAAATTCAACCATTTACTCTACATATAATGTTTTTAGTCGTGATATGTCATCAGCATTTATTAATTTAAATAATCTAATATAACTTTTGAAAACTCAGATTGCATTTTTCAAAAATTATCTTCTATATAATAATATATCGTTTTCAGATAAACATATCAATACATATAAATTTTTTCATCTTCATAATATTTATAGATATATACTATTTTTCTTGAAAAGATTGCTTTTGAGCAACCTTTTTTACTCTAATTAAATTATACCAAAGGTTTTTATGAAAATTCCAAATCCTTACATTATCTTAATATATACTTACCCATTCCAAGGCTGCCCCCATTACCTCTATGAAGAATTTCGCCTGTCCTCAACAAAGACATAAAAGATGTCAGTTCTCCTACAAATGAAATCTTGCCTACATATCCGCTCATTGATATCTTGTTTCCTGTCCCGCTCGAAACTCTGACTTCGTAATATATTTTAAATTATCTTTTATTGTTTAATTTTTTTAAAGACAGCAATAATAGGCTGTTTTTTCACTAATACATAATGTATAATATAGATACAATAAAGTTAGGTGATGAATATGAGTAATTACACAGAATTGTATGAAATAATTAAAAATATGAGTATTATTGCTAAAGCACTTGGAGTTGAACCTTTTCCAATATATTTTCTAGGTGGCTCAGCCTGTATTCTTGGAAAATACAGTGATCGTCCAACAAGAGACTTTGATATTATTGACCTGAATTATCCTGCAAAGCTTGGAATGGTGCTTAGGTATTTAAGTGATTTTGATATGTTGGAATACGAAAGCACATTATTATCACCAGCATATCAGAAAAGGGCGTTGAGGCTACATGAATTTGATTATCTTGAAATATTTGTTTTATCCAGAGAAGATATTGTAGTAAGTAAAATTGTAAGGATGGAACAAAAAGATATTGAAGATATGCACGAACTTATGCCAAAATGTGATAAAAAAGTTATAAATATTATTATAAATGAAATTTTAAACCGTAATGACCTTTTTAATAGTAAAAAGAAGGCTTTTTTAAATAATTTGACCGCATTCAAGGAGAGATATAATGTATAGAGTGTTTTGCGAAAGCTTTCCCAACATGATAAACAGCCTTGATAAGAATTCTACACGTTTTATGGTGCTAGAGCCTTTATGGCTTCTTCTGACTTCTGAACAATACCACATAGAAAAGGAGCTGTGCACTGAAAGATTTAAAAAAGTTTCTACTTTGCTGCATTACATGGAAACACATAAGGATACATTCCCAAAATTCAAAGCATTTCTCTGGACACTAGAGCCTAGAGGCATATACGGCAAATATTATGATGTTTCAACGGAAGAGGAATTATCCGAACAAGCCAAAGGGGTAAATATGATTTTAAGTTTAATGTACTGGATGTCCTCATGATTTCCTGCCATCTCGGATTTGTGCTGTCCGAATGCTTTAGGATTCGCTATCCATATAAACCAGAATACGCATTATTTAGAACTCTTATCTGTTGTAGCTTTCTGTCAATTTATATATTATAAAAAAAATCAATTCTACAATTGGTTATAGTAATCTGACAACAAACATAGATAAAAGTAAGTAATTCTAGTTAAGTTTTCTTTAAAGTTTACCGAAATATACTCAAATAAGCAAAATCTACTGAATTAATTTTACTTATATTAATATGAAAAAATAATCAATTATAAAGACGCTTGAAACTCACATCTGTTATATTTTTGAACTTTTTGCCCTTTTAATTAAATTAACAGGAGGTTAAAATGGATTTTCCTAAAATAATAAACCCTTATAACAATAATATTTCCAAAAATGATTTAAGGTTTTATTTATTTTCAAGTCATTTATATATACTTTGTATAGTAATTCATGTGGCACTTTTAATGTTATTCTTTTTTATTGAAATATATTTAATGGCAATTTTTAATATTTTTAGCTGTGTAATATTTACATTAAACTTAATACTAAATAAAAAAGGTTTTTTAAATTTAGCCTATCATTTTGCTATAATTGAAATAACATTACATGCAGCACTTGCTACATTATGTCTTGGGTGGGAAAGTAATTTTTCCTTTTATTCTGTTGCAATCTGTAGTGTTATAATGTTTTCTACCTTTTTAAAACTACACATAAAGATTATTGAAGTAGCATTAACAAGTTCTTTATATCTATTTGTCTTTGGTTATATACTTAATAATTCTACTCTTTATGATGCTAATGATCTAGCTGTTCAAATTATTGGATTTATTAACATTATAGTAATAATTTCATTGCTAACATCAATATTTTATAAATTTTATTTAGAAACATATATTCTAAATAAAAAATTAAAATCAGCTGCTGAAACTGACAGTCTTACTGGAGTTTATAATAGAAGTTTTTTTAATGAATATGTAGAAATTGAAATTAAGAGACTCTTAAATGAACTAAATTATAATACTCAGGCTAAACAACAAGTAAATCTTGGTATTGCCATTATTGATATAGATAATTTTAAAAAAATAAATGATACTTATGGTCATTTAACAGGTGATAATGTAATAGTTCAAGTTGTGGAAATTATAAGAAAGAGTGTTTTTTCAAGAGATTTAATATGCAGATATGGCGGCGAAGAATTTGTAATATTGTTTAACAGAACTTCTAATGACGGAGCTATAAATACCGCTGAACGAATTCGTAAAGAAATTGAAAAGCATAAGTTTATTTTTAATGATACGGTAAAAAACGGGAAAATTACTATAAGTATCGGATTTGCATCTTTTGATGAAATTAAATCAGATAGTATAGAAAGTTTACTAAATCTTGCTGATACTCGGCTATACAAAGCTAAATCTTCAGGAAAAAATCTATTAATTTATAATTGATTAAGAAGTCCTATTTGATTATAATATTGGACTGTTCTTATGTATATATCCATCTTTTTTGTAATTTCTACAACTGTTAATAATTTATTTTCTTTTTTCATTTTTATCACCTCTTGATTACATAAGAGTCCACTCAAAAAGTCGAAAAACTTGAATAATTATAAAAAAACACATGGTTTCTAACGAACTTATGCATGATTCAGCCATTATATATTTATAATAATTCAGCATATTCGTGTTTTCGAGTGAACTCCTAGTGCTTCCTCTATACTTTCATTAACTTTTTCTTCTAAGTCATTAATGGTAATTATACGCTCCTCAATACTATCTTTTGCAATTTCCGCTACACTTTCTAACTCTTCAATCACCCACCATAGGTGTTCTATTATACTCGCAACATCAGGCTTATATTTTACTATCCAATATAATTGTTCTGGATTTATTTCTTTGTTATATAGCACTAAAAATATTAACCATAGAATTTTATTCTTTATATATTTCGGCAAAAATATTTTTATCATTAGAAAATTACAAGAGTACTTATCCACATTTTTTTACATAGAAGTGTCTATAATTTTAACTTGTCTGCCCTTTTACTATATCATTTGCAGCATTTTTTAACCTTAGATTTTTCTCTAAAATACAGGTATCACCCCAGGGTTATCCCCTGTTATGCATACTCCCCCCTCATTAGTCACCTTAAAAGTGTTCTCAATTCCTACCATACCTACATTCTCAATACCTTTTTTAGGCTCTAAAGCCAATACCATTCCCTCTTTTAGTGGCTCTTCAAAACCCTCTGCAATGACAGGCATCTCATCAACATGAAGACCTATTCCATGTCCTAAAAACTTTACACTTCTTTCACCAAACCCCATAAAGTTCTGTTTAAATTCTGGACTAATACCATCCATTACATCTCTATAAATATCAGCCGGAATGGCTCCGGGTTTTAACATTGATGCAATTTTATTCTGTATATCAACACAACTTTTATGCTCTGCTATTACCTCATCAGGAAGGGATTCGCCAAACATATATGTCATTGTCTTATCCGTATGGTAGCCGTCCACTCCACATGCTGCATCAACAAATACCAAGTCACCCTTTTTGAGCCTTCTTTCACGACTTCCTAAAAGTGGCACCCCAGGGCTCATTCCGTAATTGCCCCCGGGTCCGTTAAAATATGTTGGGTAAATAGAACTCTCCCCAAAACAAATATGTCCAACAAGTATTTCGGTATCTAGCATACTAAAACGTGCTACCCCGTGGTGTCCTTCCTCAACCATTATTGAATACAACTTTGTTGCAAACTCAGCTTCACTCATTCCTTCCTCAAAAATCTCAAGAACACAATCTTCAAGTACCTTTTTGTGAATAATCCCCGATTTCTCCATTATATCAATCTCATACGGGCTTTTAATTGATCTAAGCTTAGTAATCTGCCTGTCTAAAGGTTTAACATTTTCAAAAGTAAAATGCTTTTGAAATCTTTTATAAAAAGCAAGGGGAACAAACTCAGTCTCAAGATATATGGTATCTGGAATGTTTAAAAAATTTTGTGCTGCATCTCTAAAACTTTTCATTGGCTTAATCAAAGGAAAAAACGATTCTTCTACCGCCCTCTCAAAGCTCCTACGAACCCACAAAACTGCCTCATCACCACGTGGAATCAAGAGCATCCCCTCTGGCATAGTACCGGTAAAATAATAAAGGTTGACCTTGTTAAAAATAACTGCCATTTCCCAGTCAGGATTATACGCATCCATTATCTCTCGGAACCGTTCCATACGAGATTTTAGTTCAGTAAACGGTACTTTTTTCATTTAAAATCCTCCTAGCATTTATCTTCTTCTAAAACCTCCACTTTCTAAAAGGTAGAGTCCCTTTTAGAAAGCTTCAGGTGGAGTTGAGTCTCCACCTGAAGCCCCAATGTTTAGCTTTAGATATATCGTTCTTTTCTCCACCATAACAACAGATAGAATTAAAGGGGGCATTTGCCCCCTTATGTATGCTCACTATTATCTTTCAGTTTGAGTAGCAACTAAACCTTTAGCACCATACTTTTCCCTCAAACGTGGTTTTTCAATCTTCCCAGTAGGGTTACGGGGAATTTTATCAAAAATAATGTTCCGTGGACGTTTATAACGTGGCATTGATTTACAAAAAGACCTTATTTCTTCTTCTGTACACTTTAAGCCTGATTTTAGCTCTATAATAGCAGCTGTTATTTCACCTAGACGGTCATCAGACAATCCAATAACTGCTATATCCTTAATTGCTTCATGAGAACGAAGAAAATCTTCGATTTGTACAGGATATATGTTTTCACCACCACTTATAATTACATCTTTTTTTCTGTCAACTAGATAAATAAATCCTTCTTCATCCATTTTAGCCATATCTCCAGTAAACAACCATCCATCCTTAAGTATTGCTTTTGTTGCCTCTGGATTGTTATAATAACACTTCATTATACCTGGTCCTTTAACAGCCAGTTCACCAACTTCTCCTTGATTTACAACACAACCATTTTCATCAACAATTTTAGTCTCCCAATTATATCCAGCTTTCCCAATAGCCCCAACTTTATGAATGTTATCAACACCTAAATGAACACATCCTGGACCAATGGATTCACTAAGTCCATAGTTGGTGTCATAGGAATGATTTGGAAAATATTTTTTCCATCGACGAATCAGGCTTGGAGGAACTGGTTGAGCACCAATGTGCATCAATCTCCACTGTGAAAGTTCATAATCTTCCAACTTCACATCCCCTCTTTCAATGGCATCAAGAATATCCTGTGCCCAGGGAACTAGAAGCCATACAATTGTAATCTTTTCCTCAGAGACTGTTCTAAGTATCCAATCCGGTTTAATTCCACGAAGCAGCACAGCTTTGCTACCCGAAAGTAAGCTTCCAAACCAATGCATCTTAGCACCTGTATGATAAAGGGGCGGAATACATAAAAAATTGTCTTCACGGGTTTGACCATGGTGATTTTGTTCTGTATAACAAGCCGACATTAAACTTTTATGGTCATGCAAAATCGCTTTTGGAAAACCAGTAGTCCCTGATGAAAAATATATTGCCGCATCATCGTCATCAGTAATTTTGATTTGTGGATCTTCCGATGAACAATTAGCAGTGAGACGATCATAACTTTCCGCAAAAGACGGTCTGTTTTCTCCTGCATAAAAAAGCATTTTTATCTGTGGTATTTGTTCATAAATATTTTCCAACCTTCCAATAAATTCAGGACCAAAAATCAAAGCAATAGATTCTGATAAATTCAAACAATATTTTATCTCTTCAGCTGTGTAGCGAAAATTCAAGGGCACTGCTACAGCACCAGATTTTAATATTCCAAAATAAATAGGCAACCACTCTAAACAATTCATCAAAAGAATAGCTACCTTATCCCCCTTTTTTATACCTCTTTTTAACAACAAATTGGCTATGCGATTTGCTTTCTCTTCAAAAACACGCCAAGTCATATTCCGACGGTATTCACCTGCAGGATTGTTTTCAATAAGTTCATACTCTTTCCAAATTACATTGTGACTTTCCTGAAGATCTAGATTTAGCTCAGTCAAGCAAATTTCCTGTCCATACATATCTGCATTACGTGACAATATTTCAGTAATAGGCATTTCCTTTTCCTCCCCATCTTTCCAATACAAAATACTATTTATTTATACAAAAACCCAAACTATATAAACACATATTTTGCAATATTTGTTTTGCGTATTGCAAAATCATGTTCCTTTATTTATGAATTGCATGTAAACCTTATCTTATCCTAAAACTACAACCTAAAGCCTCAATGTTTAAACTAACTTTATGAATAATATTTATGCAACCCATATATAAAACACCTTCTATATTATAAAACATTATAATAACTTAATCAATATTTTAGAATTGTAATAGAATAGTCTCCGCATACAATTTTTCAAAGAAACGTGTGAAGGAAGTTCCATTGATTTTTATTTAGATAAAATATAATTTTTTATTTTTAAATCTATGATAAGATGGTATATAGTTAAATAGAAATATTTTATAAAACAAATAAGTTTTGTTTTTTGTACTTATACTAAACAAGAACTTTAATTTAAATTTTTCAAAAGGAGTGAATTAAATTGAAAACTGTCACATTACATAATAATGTCAAAATGCCCCTATTAGGTTTAGGTACCTATAAGTTAGAAAACAATGAAACTACTTCAGATTTAATTGTCAAAGCTCTTGATGTTGGATACAGGCATATTGACACCGCGTCTGCTTATGGAAATGAAGAGGCTATAGGAGAGGGCATTAAAAAAAGTCCTGTTTCAAGAAAAAACATTTTTCTTGTATCAAAAGTTGCTAATTCAGACCAAGGATATGATAATACAATAAAATCATTTAATGAATCTTTGAAAAGACTACAAACAGATTATCTTGACTTATATTTGATTCATTGGCCTAAAGATTTAAGCAATGAAACTTGGAAAGCCTTTGAAGACCTCTATAAAGAAAATAAAATCAGAACTATAGGTGTCAGTAACTTCCTAATCAATCATCTAGAAGATTTATTGCTCAATGCAAAAATAACTCCTATGGTAAATCAGGTAGAATTTCATCCTTACCTTGTACAGCCAGAACTTTTAGATTATTGTTCTAAAAAAAATATCAAAGTTGAAGCTTGGAGTCCACTTATGAGAGGTGAAATTCTAAATATTGATTTAATTGATAAATTGGCAAAGAAGTACAATAAAACTCATGCACAAATTGTGCTAAGATGGAATATACAAATGGGCGTAATTACAATACCTAAATCAGCCAATATAGATAGAATTAAATCAAATTTTCAGATATTTGATTTTGAACTTTCAAAAGAAGATATGTTAAGTATAAACCAGCTTGATAAGGGACACAGAACTGGCCCTGACCCAAATAATTTTGACTTTTAGTAATGGCTTAGTTGTCAGGTTCTATTTTAAAATTGGCTTTCATCCTCTATTTAAACCATAGGATGAAAGCCAAAAACTGTAAAATTAAAAGAGAATATTTTATACTATCTCCTAAAGTCTTGACATAAAAGAGTCTTACACCAACTGTAGCTGAAATAAAATCTAATTTACAGGCATAATCCCCTTTGCAGTATTTTCACTATATACTGTAATAATGCTTCCATCACTATCTTCACAAATCATATATGCTCTTGCATACCATCTCTCACCTTCTAGGACATTTATTTTACGGACATAAAACTGATCTGTAGAGTCATTATTTATTCTTCCTCTAAGAATTCCTTCAGTCTCTAATGTAATTTTATCTTGATAATCATCATTCTCTTCTAGAAGAATCATTCCACTTTCTAATAGCATATAATCCTCCCTAATATTTCTATTGGCTATAAAAATCATTGTTTTATCATCAGTGTTTGTAACCACATCATCTAGCAATGTTATAAACGGTGTTGTATCAATAATTTCAGTATCTTCAACAAAAACGGCAGTTAATACTGTATCTCTTTTTGGCATAAAGAAGGAAATTTCAGAATTTACACTTATTCTGATGCCATCTTGTTCCCAATGGCTAAACTTCATTCCCTCTTCATTTTCACCTGCTATTACATTAACTGGCATATCAAATCTATATTCTCCTGTTGTTTCTCCTGTATATAAAGTTCCTCCTTCAACTGTTATATTGTACTTATCAGGCAATCTTTCAAATACAGGAGATATCATCATATTTGACACTACATTGCTATAGTCCTTATCCCAGCCTATAAATTGATATCCAGACATAGTAGGATCTTCAGGCGGTGTTGCCGATTGATTTTTAGCTACATTAGTTGATTGAAGTATTCTTCCACTTCTATCTTTAAACACAACGGTAAATTCCTCAGTGTCTTCTGTTACTTTTTTGTGAAATATTGCTTTAATGTTTTTTGCTGTAACAAATGTAGTTTCATAAACAGGATTAGTAGAAATAAACCTTCCGGTATTACCATCTTCCCAATATGCAAATTCTGAACAATTACCTGCTATAGCAGTTAATTTAATTTCTGTTCCATAATGAACACTATTCTTATAGTTTTCATTAATATTTTCACCATTAAGCTTTACCGATCCATCACCACCAGTAAAAACTTCTAATAGTCTCTTTGACTTTTGTTCTGTAGTAAATCCAACCGCAAAGTAACAAGAGTGATTATCAACTCTTCCCTCAAATATCATAATGCTTTTGTCATCTTTTACTTCATTTCTGGTGCTTTCAGTTATATCTGTGTAAATTCCGTCTTTTATGTGATAAAGTCTTAAACTGTCTTTATATTCCTCATATCCTGTTATGTCATAACTTATTTCTACCAAAGAGTTTCCTTCAATATCTGCTGTAGTTGTAATCCCATAGTAAACAGGCAAAAATGTTTTATCTTCTGTTTCTATTTCTTTTAAATTATCATGTACAGTAATAACTGTATTTCCCGGATGATTAACTTCGTCCATGATTACAGATATGTCTTCTCTCTCTGTTACAACATGTGTTCCTCTGTTTGTTACCAAACGGTACTTATAAATATGACTTGGTATCGTTTTAACAGTAGTTGGTATTTCTACCCCTCTTTTTTCTACATATGAATTTGTTAAAACATAATAATGCCTTGATGGATCACCTTCAAAGTCAATTATTGTTGAATAGTCAAGCCATATACTGTCTCCAGGCATTAGTATCGGAACCTCTATTGTATCTTCTGCACTAACTTGGTGTATTTCATTTGCTTCAATGCTCTCTTCTGATATTACATGTAGCTCAGGTAAATGTTCTACCGTATCAGCATAAGATTTTCCATCAACTTCAAAATGCAGATTATATACAGGAAAATCTGATGTATTGGTCAGCTGAAAGAATACATAATACTCTTCTCCTATATAAGCTGAATCTTGAGCTAATACATTTAAGTGCATTGCATCTCCTGCAAGTACTTCTAATGGCTCTTTTGCCTTAAATATTGCATTTACAGGATCATTAAATGGCATTAATGTTCCATTAAAGTGAGCTTTTAAGTCATAGCTTCCTTTTTCATCACCACGGATAATCCACTGTACTTCTTTAGTCTCTCCTCCTTCAATTGAACCTATATCTATCATTAGAGACTGCTCATCTCTAGTTGGAGCTAAAGTTAAACCTTCAGGCAAGTCTAGTGCGGCACTAGCATCTTCTATTACAAACTGAGCATCTGCCATATTTGTCATTGTAAGGCTAACTTCAAAGAACTCTTTTAGCCAGCTTACTTCTCCTGGAATTACTAGATATGCAATTGTAGGAGGTACATCAGGTCGCTTGTGAGGTATAACGGTAGGGTATAATCTACCGCCCCCGTTAAATCTTATAACGTCTCCACTTCTTCCTGCAAAACTAATATTGTAAATATGTCCAGCACCATTTGTAGTTATATTAATCTTAGGAAGTTTTCTTCTCTCAAATTCCAATGTAACTTCAAATTCATATACATACTGATTTTCTGGTGCAGTTACATCAATTCCCGCTTCTATTATTTCATCTAGTTCCATACGCCGTACATCTAATTCACCTACAACAAGCTCTCCTTTTTCTATTCCTATTGTTACAGGAGAACTCTTATATTGATTTAATTGAGCATTTATCTCTTTTGGTAAATATCCTTCTTTATATGCAGCAATGTTGTATCTTCCTGTTTTTCCAACTATATGGACTACTCCCTGGCTGTCAGCTGTAAATCTTGATGGGGTATCATCTGGAAAGTCTACGTAAACACTTGCTCCACCTACAGGTTCTCCTGTAGCATCATCAATTACTCTTACTTCCATTACTCCAACTTCACTTAGGGAGTGAACTTTTACATTAATTGTATCTGTATCACTGTTTCCAGCTGGATCAAATACAGTTAATGTTACCTCATAGACTCCTTCTTCGGTATAGATATGTGAAGGTGTAGCTCCCTCTCCTTTTGTACCATCGCCAAAATCCCATATATAGCCTTCAATACGATCATTATCACTTGAACCTCTTCCATCAAGTATTACCTCCATACCTACAGTTACAATTCTATCTTCTCCTGCATCAGCTGTAGGAGGATATGGATCATTATCTCCAGGAATAGCTGATACTTCATTACTTCTGCTTATATTACCATAAACATCAACAGCTTTTACAACGTAGTAATAAGCCTGCCCTGGCGTAAGCATCCCATCTTCATAACTTGTATTGCTAGTATCAGTTATAGTTTTTATTCTTCTATAGGAGCTGCCTGATACAGTGCTTCTATACACATAAAAGCCTGCTAGATTATCTACACTTCCTGTTGTCCATGACAAATTAACTTTCCAGTCACCTGGTACAGCAGTTAATTCAGGTGCTATTGGCGGTTCAACATATAAATTATAGCTTATATAATAATACTTACTTTCATTGCCTGCCTTATCAACAGCTTTAGCTCTTAAATCATATCTTCCATTAGTCAGCCCATAAGTGTCCCAGTTAAAAGATGCTACTTCACTGTAAACATCCACTTCTTCACTTCCTATTAGTACCCACTCATCACCAGCATCGTACTCTAAAGTTACTTGTGCCAGTTTATAATTATCTGCCGCTAACACGCTTATTGTTGGATTTACTGGCAAACTAGAACCCTCTTTAGGTGATACACTAATAATTTCAGGTGGCTTATTATCAGCATCTAATTTAGCTTCCACAGCATTTGATTTATCACT
The DNA here is from genome assembly GCF_030848475.1 of Herbivorax alkaliphila. Lineage (GTDB taxonomy): Bacteria > Bacillota > Clostridia > Acetivibrionales > Acetivibrionaceae > Herbivorax. Next base: position 98,780 of record NZ_JAVDDS010000002.1, on the reverse strand, counting down.
TTCATTTCCTGCCCTATTAATGGCAGATACTCTGTAATAATAGGTCTTATCCATTTCTACATTACGATCTATATATCCAAGTGAAGAAAGCTTCCCTCTCACCAAAGTATATGAACCTTCTCTGTCTTCACTTCTGTATACATTATAGTACATGATGTTTGTCTCTTCACTTTCATCCCACACTATAGTAATTTCTCCTTCTGTATCTTCTACTCTAACACCTGTTGGAGGCATAGGTGGAGTATTGTCAATTCTGTATTCTACAAAGGATTTACATATGGAAACATTACCTGCCTTATCATAAGCAACTGCTCTTACATAGTATACTCCGTCATTATATGAAGAAATGTCAAAGTTGTAACTTACATTTGCAGTTTTAGGTGCAGGGTCAAGTTCTATTCTTTCAATATCACTCCAATTTTCCATATCCTCTGATATCTGAAATACGAAGGAAGTCACTCCTACATTATCAACAGCACTTCCACTAAGTGGTATTTGATCACTATAATATCCAGCTTCAGGTGCTAATGACTTTATAACCGGTGGAATTGTATCCTCTGTTGTTGTAACTTCTAATTAATCCGAGTACTCTCCCTTGTTTCCATAAATATCATAAGCAGCTACTCTAAAGTAATAAGTTGTTTCCGTCTCTAAATCAGTAACATTCATTCCTAATGTATCATTTACAGTACCAACTCTTTCATAGGAACCGCCCACTGAATTCTTTTTCTCTACTAGAAAATATGCAAAATCATCATCAGATACATCATTCCATCTTAAAAGAATATTTGTAGCATAAGGTGATGCATTTAAACCTGTTACTTTTTCAGGCTCTTCATCTTTAATATAGTATGTGCGTACAGGTGTTCCGTCACTTATGTTTCCTGAACTGTCCTTTGCAATTGCTCTTACCTTTATTTCATCACTAACTGGAATATCTTCCCACACAAAGTTTGCTACCCTTGATGTTTTAATTGTCTCAATGTCTACCCAGTTGTCTTTAGAATTATCAAAATATTGAAGTGTCATGCTGGAAACAGCTATATTATCCTCTGCTCTTACTGTTATCTGTGCACTTTTACCTAAAGTTGTTTCATCCACTGGTGATATCCCCATGACCATTGGTGGAATAACATCTTCACTTGTGGTAATTTCAACAACTTCAGATTTAGTACTTTCCTGTCCAAATATGTCTACCGCTGTGACATAGTAGTAATAGGTAGTTTCTGCTAAAATGCTGTTGTCAATATATGAAATTGTAGAAGGGTCATCTATTCTTTTTAGTAAACTAAAAGATTCTTCATCATTTACAGAACGGTATATATTGTAGTGGCTTACATACCCTTCTGTAGCCCCATCCCATGTAAGGATTATTCCCGTTGATTCTGATAACACATTTAAGTTTTCAACCATGTCTGGGGAAGTACGGTTAACAGTATATGAAGCTACATGCTCATCAGTATTCCCATCAGCATCATAAACTGTGTATCGAACCATATAATCTCCACTGCTTAATGGTTCTAAATCCCAATCACTATAAAAGTTAATAAGATTTTGTCCTCCTCTTTGTCTCCTATATGGTCCATGAACCATGCCTTCAAATTCTGTCCATTTAGAACCATCTTCTGAATATTCAAAAACAGCATCAGAACCCTGGATATTTCCACTATCCACAAAGTATACATGCATTCTATTGGATGTGCCTCCAACAGTCTCTTCATTTGCAGGGTCAGTTTCTGTAATTCTTGGGATCATTGGAATCCCAATTATTTCACTACTTTTATCTGAATAGTTTCCTGCAGCATCAAATCCTTCTACCCCCACATTGTCAACTGATGCATTCCAAGTAAGGGTTATAGAAGAACCTGTTTGGGATGCTACTCTAAGTTCTTTAGGAGTAGTTGGTGGCTCATCATCTACAAAAGTTTCAACAGTTACAATTTCACTTCTTTCTGACAAGTTACCTGATAAATCTCTTGCTTTAACAAAATAAGTATATTCAACCATAGGCTCTAATGATTCATCCTTATAACTTAAATCTTCTAAATCTGCTACTTTGATGCCATCACGATATACTTCATATTCCAATACACCTATATTATCAGACGACTCTAACCAATTAAGTGTAACTGAAGTGGCTGTAGCCTCAACAACAGAAATTTCTTCCGGAGCTGTAGGAGGTTCATTATCATATATTATTTCACTGCTTTTATCTGATATATTGCCTGAAGCATCGTAAGCACTAACCGAATAAACATAAGTTCCCGGTTCTAAATCAGTATCAGTATATCTTGTATTTGCTGAATCTGCTATATGAACTCCATTACGGTATATTTTATATCCTGTCACTCTAGCATTATCTGTTGAGCGTGACCATGACAGTGATACTGAACTGTCTGTTCTTGAAGATTTAGTTAAGTTTTCTGGTATTGTAGGCGGCTCATTATCCTCCTTTGTTGTAGCACTTATCGATTCACTATGTTCTGAATAGTTTCTAGCCTGATCATATGCTCTTACAGTATATGTATATTTAGTGTTTGGTAAGATTTTGATCTATATACCTAAGAGTCCTTGAACTTCCTACTCTTATACCATCTCTGTATATAATATAACCTTCTACTTTTACGTTATCTGTAGACGCATCCCACTCTATAGCAATAGTGGTTAAAGACTTTGATGTTACAGTCAAATCTTGTGGAATTGTAGGAGGTTCATCATCGTTATAATGACTATCTGAACCTGGATATCTTCTTCAATATCATTATGTTTTTCTTGCTTATCTTTTGTAAATTCTTCACTGATATTTTCCTTCAAATCATTATTTTCTGCTACTTGTTTTGTTTCACTTTCTTCTGCTTCATTTGCGTAGACTTCCATGTTTTGACCAAAAAAACTTACTGCCAGGACTGACTGCACCATTAGAAAAACAAACAAAATAAAACTTAACTATGAATTTAACTGAATTGATATGCAAAACATTTAAAAAATGCATTAAACATTTTAGTGTATTGAAACGATATTAGTTTAGATAAAAACTATGTAGAATTTATTGTTTTGTGTGCGTTATTGAAATTAACATTAGTACCATTATATACATATTTTTTAGAAAAATCAATCTGTTTTTTTAGAAAAAGGAACTTAAAAATGCAAAAAAACTCGCTTAAGTTTATTTTAAGCGAGTTTTTTATTAACATGTTAATAATCATTGCTAAAATCTGAAAATTCTTCTACCTAACTATAGCTGACATTATGTCTCCAAATGCCCAGTAATCTTTATCTACATCACTAAAGTAAGGTTCTTCATCTAAAACAGGTTCAATACCTAATATTCTATTTATCAGACTTACACATTCTGAGCGTTTAACATTATTGTCAGGTCTGAAGGTATCATCAGGGTATCCTTTAATGTGTCCTCTACTTACAAGTCTATTTATAAAGTCTTCTGCCCAGTGTCCTGTTATGTCCTCAAAACTATAACTTTCATGTACATAAGTTTCAATCCCCATATAGTTACATAAAACCACTGACAGTTCTGCCCTTGTAATGTGCCTGTCTGGTCTAAATGTATTATCTTCATATCCTTTAAAATATCCCTTATCTGTCGCATAAGATATTGCCCAGGATGCCCAATGCTCATTAGAAACATCTTCAAACTGTACTTCTTCTAAGTAATCTTTTGATGCTTCATCTAAATTTGCAAGTATCACAGACATTTCAGCACGGGTAATGCCATTTTCGGGTCTGAATGTATTGTCTTCATATCCTCTGATATACCTTATATCTCCAGCAGATGGCATATCAGGTTCTGGCTCTTTAATGTCTTTTTTATCTTCTTTACTTTCTGATTCATCTGGAACTACATCTTCATCAGAAGTATCTTCGTCGTCATCATCATCATCCTGATCTGGTGCTGGAGCCGGTGGTGCCGGACCTGAAGGTGTTGAACCTGATGGGGGTGTTGAGTCCCCTGGCTCTTCTGATTCATCTGGCTGCTCTGGTTCCTCTGGCTGTTCTGTAACATTAACGCTTCTTAAAACAGTAAAATCAACATTGTTTAAATAATTAAATTCATCTTGTTCCACTTCCACTTTAGCATATATAAATTTCATATCTAACTCTTGTTCTAATTCTAAATCAAATTTAACTCTTTTCTCTTGTTGAGGCTTTAACTGATCAATTGTTATGGAATCAAAAATATTATCAAATTCACTTTCTGTTGATAAATATACTTTAGCATCTCTAATATTGCTGTAACCTGAATTCTTTACATCAACATATATAACACCTGTATTATTTGTATAAAGCTCATTGTAAACTCCAGTTATTTCTGCATCGGTATATGAAACATTTAATTTTGCAGTGTTATTTGAAAGGTTGCTGTCCTTTTCTAATTCAAGTACTGCTTTTAGATTCAATCCATTACTATCTTCTGATACAGTTAAATCCAAATCTATACTCTTAGACTCTCCATGACTTAAAGCAGCATTCTCAATATCTTTAGCACCTATCAACTGCTCATCATCATATAAAGAAACTGTAAAGCTGTCTACCGTTACATCTCCTAAATTCACAACCTCAACTGTTGCTTTTGCATCTTCACCTGGAAGAGGTATATCTTCTTTAAAGTATATTCCATCTTCTAAAATAGCCAAATCAGTTTTGCGTCTATACAATGTAGAAGTCAGTGAAGAAAATTCCTGATAATACATTTCATTTTCTTCGTCAAACTTATATGGAATTATATTGTAAACAGCCATCACTGAATCTTCAAATTCAGCTAAAGTAACACCCTTTGGTACTTCCATAGAATCAAACTCAATTTCAATTCCCTGTGTCCATGTTGAGCTCCCTTCATCATAAGTACTCACATAAAGCCTGTACTCTCCATCCATTGCATTTGTCCATGATAATGCAGATCCATCATCTGTGTCTGTTACACTAAGTTCTAAAATACCACTTGACTGTCTTGAATCAATTATTTCCTGTGCATCATCTGGTTTTTCAAGGGATGATTTGTATATTGATTCTCCATTTTGCCAAAATACCACTGGTTCATTATTCTCTAATGTTATTACAGGATGAGAATCTTCTAAGCTGTTATCAATAATCCCTACTGGATCAGACCAGCTTGAACCATCAAAGGTAGTAAGATAAAGTTTATATGTTTCATCCTCTGAATAAGCATTTGTAACAAATACATAATATGCTCTATCTTTATGCATAAGCAAATCACTTTGATAGACATTACCTGCATCTTTAACAAAAATATCAGCCTCTGTCCATCCATCTCCATCATTATATGCATAGTATACATTATCAGGATTTAAGGTGTTTCCTATTGAAAGCTTACTTTTATTATTGACCCATGTCACCATTGTTTCGCCATTCTTTGTTGCAATTTGTGGGTGTTTGTTTACACCATCTATCCTTTCAGAGTAAATGTTTTCCCAATCCTTACTATCTTTATTGTACTTAGCTGCTGTAACCCCCATTTTACCTAAGATATTTTCTGTAATATAGTTCTCAGTTATATCATCTGACATTTCTCCAATTTCCTCTGACATATCAAGCCATGTAGCATATATATCTTCTCCATCTACAGCTAAATATGGCAATGCATCTCCTGTTCCGTCATTATCAATTTGTATCGGCTCAGACCACTTTTTGTCACTGTATATTGAAGAATAAACAGCTGTTCTGTTGTTATCAGTTCTTTCACTGTCATCACCTGTAAATATCATTATCAAATCGCCTATGCTCTCATCTACAGGAGATATTTGAGCATTTGAATCAGGATATGCAGCTTCAACAATAAGCTCTTCTCCTATCCACTGTTGATGCTCTAAATAATCACGTGGTCTGCTGTTAAAAGTAAGCTCTTCATCTTCTATAGAAAGTGCTGAAAAGTCAAAACTACTCATTGTCCCAGCTTGTCCTGATTCATCACTTCCTTCATTCAACACCCAGGTTTTTGTACCCCATGTTGTTGAATTTGAGAAAAACCAAAGGTAACCATATTTGCCTCCATATGATAAAGTAAGTTCCGTTCTCCATGAAGGAATAACACTACTTAATTCTCCTTTTCCAAAAATCTCCCCAGAAGCTAATCCATATCCTGTCTGAGCCCCAACAGCTAACCTTAATGCTATTGATAACGTAGTTTGTATTTCGGGTATTAAATCACTTAAGCTTTCTAACGTCGAAATGTCTAAATTTGAAATATCAGGGTTACTCATACTTGTAACGTACTGTCCCTGAACTTTTACCTCTGCATATGCTGAAAGTAATAATCCACCAAATTTCAAATCCGCCGGTACTGTGTACTTAAATGAAATATCTACAGTTACACCACTTTCAGATGTATAACTTATTGATTTTATTTCCCACCTTGAGTGTATACTATTGTATATAGTATCTATAGACAATTCACCTTTTGACTCTGGTGTTATTCCCATAGAACCCTTACCACTTCCACCAAGTTTGGGAAATTCAAAATCTAAAAATTGTCCTGATAAACCAACATTTAAACTATTTTTATTTTTAAATGTTGCACTTGCATTATAAAAGTCATAATTTACAGAAAAATCAGTCTTTATTTGAGGTGGCTTTAAACTAATTGGTTCCCATATTTCACTATCGCTAGGAAAACTCAAATCCAAATCTTTGCCGCCAGTTAAAAATTTATATAATCCACTAATGCCACCTAAATTTAAATTTACTCCATTTTGCCTGCTTCCTTCTAAATCATCATCCCACTCGATTCCATTTAGAATATTTAATTCACAAACGGTTGTCAATTTAGTGTCAACATAATCAGTTGTGTACTCTCCATAAGTTCCCATTGTTTTAACAGCAAAATGCAGTTTGTCTCCTGAAGTCATCATGCTTCTTATATTAGAAATTGTTATTGAATCTCCAGTAGCTGCAGTTGATCTTTCTGTTTTTATGTTTCCATATTTATCAACTACTCTATATAAGTAATCAGTAACATATCCATCACCTTTTAAATCAGTATTTATTTCAAACTTAATTGGCCCTGATAGAAGATTCAAAGGAACCATTGAGGCCCTTCTGTCATTGCTGTTAGAGTAGGCAGAACTAATCTCTCTTATTTCTGGAAATTGACTTAATTCTATTCTTATGTAAGCTCCATCTCTTAACTCAACTTCTTTAACCTTTTCATGAAAACTCTCTGCATTTACCGTTAATTCATTATTATTTAAGTTAATACCTTCAAAGCTAAATCTCCCATCTACATCAGTAACGGTAGTATTAGAACCAATTAATACACTCGCACCACTTACAGGCACATCTTCATCTTTGTCCCAAACTATACCTGAAACATCCCCCTCTCTGTCTTCTTCTGGGTCATCCGAACCATCTGAAGGAGGATTAACTGTAGTAGGTATTTGCATTCCTCTTCCATCAATAGAGGTATTAGTCAACACATAATAATGCTTTGATGGATCACCTTCAAAATTGATTACAGTTTCATATTCAAACCATATGCTTTCTCCCGGCATAAGAGTTGAAACTTCAATTATATCCCCAGGTCCAATATGTTGCGAATCAGTCTCTTCCCCTGTTATTCTATGAAAATTAGGTGTATCCACTGGCTCACCGTCAACTTCAAAGTTCAGGTTATATACAGGGAAATTTGAAGTATTAGTTAGTTGGAATGTAACATTATATTTTTCTCCAATATAAGCCCTGCCCTGGGGTGTTACACTTAAGTGAAGGGCATCCTCTGCAAGCACTTCAAAAGGTTCTTCGGTTTTAAATATTGTATTCACTGGATGGTTAAAAGGCATTAGTGTTCCAGTAAAATCAGCTTCAAGATTATAACTTCCCTTTTGATCTCCACGAATAATCCATTGGGCATCCTTTGTCTCTCCTCCTTCAATCGATCCCATATCTACTTTAAGACTCTGTCTATCTCTGGTTGGAGCTAAAGACAACCCTTCTGGCAAATCTAATTTTACACTAGCATCTTCTATTACAAACTGAGGATCCGCCATATTTGTCATTGTTAAGCTAACTTCAAAAAATTCCTTTAACCAACTAATCTCGCCTGGGATTACCAAATATGCAATTGTTGGAGGAATTTCAGGCTTTGAATTAGGTATAACCTTTGGATATACTCTACCTCCACCTGGAAGCCTAAAAAATCCACCACTACCACCTGCAAAGCCAACTCTTAAAATTCCGCCATGACCATTTGCAGTAATATTTAATTTAGGCAACTCTCTTCTCTCAAATTCCAGTTCCACCTCAAATTCATATACATACTGATTTTCAGGTGCATTTATATCTATTCCTGCATTTACTATTTCATCTAATTCCATACGACGAACATTTAAATCTCCTACAACCAATTCACCCTTTGTAATTCCTATCGTTACAGGGGAATTTTGATGTTGATTAATCTGCAGGTTAGTGTCTCTTGGAAGATACCCTTCCATATATGCAGCAATATTATAGTTCCCCGAATTCCCAACTACATTGGCTCTACCCTGGCTGTCAGTAATAAACTGGGATGGCTGGTCATCAGGAAAGTCCACATAAACACTTGCTCCACTTATAGGCTCTCCGGTAGCATCATCAATAACTCTTACTTCCAGTACACCTACCTCATGCTCCTGACGTACAGTTACCTTTATTGTATCTTTATCACTATTGCCTGAAGGATCAAATACAGTTAATGTTACTTCATATGTTCCCTCTTCACTGTAAGTATGTAAAGGCGTAGCTCCTACACCTGTGTTACCATCTCCAAAATCCCAGTGATAACTCTCTATACGATCATTGTCACTTGAAGCCCTTCCATCAAAAAGCACCTCTGCTCCAACAGTTGTAATTCTATCTTCCCCTGCATCTGCTACAGGAGGATATGGATCATCGTCTCCGGGAATAGCTGCCACTTCACTGCTTCTACTTACATTCCCAAAAATATCTATAGCCTCTACAACATAGTAATAGCTTTGTCCCGGCATTAGAAGCGTGTCTGTAAAGCTTGTATCTGTTAAAGATTTTATTCTACGATGTGATCCACCAGACACAGTACTTCTGTACACATAAAATCCAGCTAAATCCTCTTCATTTCCTGTTGTCCAGGAAAGATCCACCGTCCAATCTCCTGGTTCAACAGTAATTTGTGGAGTCATAGGTGGTTCAGTATTTAGTTGATAGTTTACAATATAGTACTCACTTTCATTACCTTCACTGTTTACCGCCCTAGCTCTTAATGTGTATGCTCCATTTGTAAGATCTGTTGTGTCCCAAGTAAATGCTACTACTTTACCATATACATCAAGTTCCTCACTTCCAATAAGTACCCAGTCATCACCATCATTATACTCTAACATAACCTCAGACAACTTGTAATTATCCACTGCCAAAATCTGAATGGTTGGGTTAGCTGGTAAATTAGAACCATCTGACGGAGACATATTTATAATTTCTGGCTCTCCTGTATTTTCATTTAACCCAGCTTCGATAGAATTTGTCTTTTCACTCACAATTCCTGTTGCACTAATGGCAGATACTTTGTAATAATAAGTTTTATCCATTTTTACACTACGATCTATATATCCAAGACTAGATAGCTTTTCTGCTATTACTGTATATGGCCCTTGAGAGTCTTCTGCTCTATATAATCTGTAGTACATAACGCTTGTATCTTCACTTCTATCCCATGCGATAGTGATATTTCCTTTATTGTTCTCTATCACCATCCCACTAGGAGGTTTTGGAGGTTTACAATCTATCCTGTACTCTACAAATGATTCACAAGTTGATACATTCCCGGCCTCATCATAAGCTCTACCTCTTACATAATATGTTCCGTCATCATAAGAAGAAACATCAAAGTCATAACTTACATTTGCAGTTTTAGGAGCATCACCAAGTTCTATTTTTTCAATATCACTCCAGTTTTCCATATCCTCTGATATCTCAAATACAAATGCCGTCACTCCCACATTGTCAACAGCACTTCCTTCAAGTGGTATAACATTGGCATAGTATCCTGGTTCAGGCTCTAATGATGCTATAACAGGAGGCTCTGTGTCTTTTGTTGTAGAAACTTCAAGTTCATCTGAATATGTTCCCTTATTTCCATAAACATCATAAGCAACTACTCTGAAATTGTATGTAGTTTCAGTATCTAAGCCTGTAACATTCATTCCTAATGTATCATCTACAGTTCCAACCTTTTCATAGGAATCATTTAAAGATTCCTTTTTCTCTACTGAAAAGTAGGCAAAATCATCATCAGATACATCATTCCATCTTAAAATAATGTTTGTTGTGTAGGCTGATGCATTTAAGCCTGTTATTTTTTCAGGACCTTCTGTATCAATGTAATAAGTTCTTACAGGTGTGCCATCACTTATGTTACCTGATGTATCTTTTGCAATTGCTCTTACCTTTACCTCTTCACTTACAGGAATATCACTCCATGTAAAGTTTGCTACTGCTGATGTGTCAATTGTCTCAATATCTATCCATTCCTCTTCTAAATTGTCAAAGTACTGCAAAGTTATACTTGAAACAGCTATATTATCCTCTGCCCTTACTGTAATTTGTGCACTCTTGCCCATAGTTGTTTCATCAACTGGTGATATTCCTAAAATTGTTGGCGGTACAGTATCTTCAACTGTAGTAGCCTCAATAACTTCAGAATTACTGCTTTCCTGTTCAAATACATCTACAGCTCTAATAAAATAATAATAATTAGTCTCAGGCAAAATATCACTATCTCTATAAAAAACAGTTGTACGCTCATCTACTCTTTCTAATAAAGTGAAAGAACCCGGTTCATTTACTGAACGATATATATTGTAATAGCTTACATCCCCATCTGCTGCAATATCCCATGTAAGAGTTATCCCTGATGAATCAGATACTGCATTTATATTCTCAACTTTTTTAGGTGATGTGCGGTTAACATTATATGAAACTACCCTTTCATCATTATTTCCATCATCATCATAAACTGTGTATCGAACCATATATTCTCCACTGCTTAAAGGTTCTAGGTTCCAGTCACTATAGAATCTTATTATATTTTCTCCTTCTATACGTGTCCTGTATGGACCATATACAATATTTTCAAATTCTACCCAAGTGGAACCATCTTCTGAGTATTCAAAAACAGCATCCGACCCTTGCATATTTCCACTATCCACAAAGTATACATGCATTCTTTTGTTTTCCCCACCAATTGTCTCTTCATCAACCGGTTCAGTTTCTATAATTCTTGGCATCATTGGAATTCCAATTATTTCACTGCTTTTATCTGAATAATTTCCTGCAGCATCAAATGCCTTTACACTATAGGTATAACTTGTGCCTGCCAAAAGCTTCTCATCCTTATATTGCAAAGTCTTGGATGTTCCAATATATTCATCATCTCTATAAATTTCATAACCTTTTACCCCCACATTGTCAACTGATGCATCCCAGGTAAGGGTTATAGAAGATCCTGTTTGTGATGCTACTCTAAGTTCTTTCGGAGTAGTTGGTGGCTCATCATCTATGTAAGTTGATACAGTTATAGATTTGCTTGGTTGTGACACATTCCATGAAAAATCTTTCGCTCTAACAACATAAGTATATTCACCCATAGGCTCTAATGTATTATCTTTATAAGTTAAACTATCTGTTACCCCTATTCTGACACCATCACGAAACACTTCATATTCTAATACACCTATATTATCTTGAGACTCTGACCAGTTAAGTGTAACTGAAGTAGCTGTAATATCAGCAACTGAAACATCTTTTGGAGCTGTAGGTGGTTCATTATCATATATTATTGCATTACTGCTATTAGATATATTCCCGGATGTATCAAAAGCTTTAATCGTGTAATGATGTGTTCCAGGTTCTAAATCGGTATCCGTATATCTGGTGTTTTCCGAATCCCCTATATGGATTCCATTTAGATACACTTTATATCCTTCAACTGGTACATTACCTGTTGAAGGTGACCATGACAAAGATACAGACGTATCTGTTCTCGAACTTATAGATAAATTTTGAGGAACTTCTGGTGGCTCATCGCCAACGTTAGTAGTAATACCTACAGATTCACTGTGTTCTGAATAATTCCCATAAACATCGTATGCTTTTATCGTATAGGTGTATTTAGTATTTGGCATAAGCCTTTGGTCTATATATCTGTTAGTTCTTGAAGTACCAACTCTAAGACCGTTCCTGAATATCTCATAACCTTCTACATCTACGTCATCTAAAGATATATCCCATTTTAAACTAACAGTAGTTATAGAGTTTTCTATAACTCTTAAATTTTGCGGCACTGTAGGTAGCTCTCTATCTGAAAAATCTTCAATTAGAACATTCCAAACAGGTATCGTATTAAACCTGTATCCTTTTTCCATAGGCTTTGTTATAACAAGTTCATTAAATTGTGAACCTCTTGGATTGTTAAATGTAATTCTTTGAATTTCTGAACCACTTAAAATAGTCCTGTGGTTTTTATTTGCCTTAAAATTTTCTGTACTCGCACCAGACCATGAACCTCTCGATTGGGTGAAGTCCCCCTTTATTTCTAAAGTACCAGCAGTAAGATAACCTCTTTCCTGATTTCTACCATGTGCTACAAAGTCTCCTCCTACATAAATATAATCATCATCATTATTCATTCTTAACTCACCAAAACTATCTTCATAACTTACATCGCCATCATCATCTATATTTTCTCTTTGTATCCGATAATCACCTTTTACAATAAGTTCTCCTCCATCTATATCCAACGTACCTCTTTCATGTATCAGATTCCCCTCTACCTTTAAGCTATATCCATTTAAACTAACACTACCTCCATCTATATACAAACTACCATTTATTTTCATGTCTTTTTGTAAATCAAATGTTTTATTTATAGCTATATTATATTTCAAGTTATCCCAATTTAACTGTGTGTTTTGTCCAATATATATCTTCTTTCCTCCCGATATTGGTGTTGATATTTCTTTCATTTCTCCAGTTATAAATACATTAGAAACAAATTCAACTCCATCTTCAGAAGTATTTCTTATTTCAAGATTATTAATATGACTGTGCGATGAGTCGCTAGAGCTTTCAAAATTAATTTTTTGCAAGGCTTCCCCACTTAATATTAATTTATGATTTTCTGAAGCTCTAAAGTTAGCATTGTTATTATATCTTATTTGTGTAAAATCTCCTTTTACCTCAAAGACTCCCTTTGTAAGATAATTAAAATGATTCTGGTTACTTTCAGTAACAAAATCACCTTCTACCTTTACATAATCATTTTGGTCAACCATTTTCAAATAACCATTACTATATGTATAAAATTCATTTCCCTCATCATCTTCATTTTTTGTTTGAAGTCTGTAATCTCCCTGTACATTAAGATTACCTCCTCCTAATGTAAGTTTACCTCCTGACTGTATCAAATCACCAGCTATTGTAAGCTTGTTTCCATTTAAGTCAAGCTGACCTAAATCAAGATACAAGTCCCCCTCATACACTTCGTCTTCTGTAAGTTTCCATCCAACAACTCCTAATCCTGGATGCTCAAAATTACATTCATTATCAATAAAGCTCTGTAAATTTAATAATTGATTAAATATAACTCCTTCATCTGAGTAGTTTTGCAGTTCTAATACATTAAATCCCGAATCGGAAGAATCAAAGTTCACCGTCTGCAAACCACTACCACTCAAAAGTGTTTTGTGGTTTTCTGTTGCAACAAAGTTCCAATTACTGTTTCTTTTTTGTGCAAAGTCACCCTGTATTTCTAAAAGTCCTTCAGTAAGTCTACCACTATGGGAATACCAAGATTCTGTGATAAAATCTCCTTCTACCAGAATATAATCCTCTTCTTTTGTCATGTTTAAATATGCACCTGAAGACCAAAATTCTATTTCTCCATCCTCATTCACATTTTCTGTTTGTATACGAAAATCACCTTTTACAACAAGTTCTCCACCATCTATATCCACAATTCCGTTTGAATGTATCAGGTTTTCATTTACAGTTAAATTGTAGCCATTTAACTTAAGAGTTCCATCCCAATATATACTATCCACGTAAAGACTTCCATTTATAGTTATATCATTTTCTAACTTAAAGTTTTCACCTATACTCAAGTCACCTGGCCAAACTTTATAGCCTAATTTTGTATTTTCTCCAATACTTATATATTTACCTCCAGTTATTGGGGTTGATGTTTCTTTAATCTCTCCCTTTACAGCTACTTTTGATATAAACTTTACACCTTCTTCAAAGGTATTGGCTATTTCAAGTATATTAATACAGCTTTCATTAGAATAATCTGAATTATCAAAACTTACTTTTTGTAAATTCTCTCCACTTAGTAGTAATTTATGATTATTAGTTGCTTTAAAATTATTCCTTTCACTATGTGTAATTTGTATAAAGTCTCCCTTTAACTCTAATACTCCGTTTGTAAGAAAGTCTAGATGACTTTTATTGCTATGGGTGATAAAATTACCCTCTACCTTTACATAGTCACCTTCATCTACCATTTTTAATATACCATTACTATACTTGTAGTTTTTATCTTCCTGTTCATTTTCTACTTTAGTTTGAATTCTATAATCTCCCTTAACATTAAGTTTACCGCCACTAACATCAACTATTCCAGCTGATTGTATCAAATCACCTGTTATTGTAAGATTATATCCATTTAAATTAAGTATACCTGAGCTAATATACAAGTCTCCCTCATAAATTTCATCTTCTGCAAGTTTCCATCCATCAGCTTCTTTTGGAAAACTTACTTTACAATCATTATCTATTAAAGTAATTGCATTTAAAGTGTTCTGTTTAAATACTATACCTTCTTTAGAATGGTTTTTTAGTTCAAGTATATTAAATCTTGATTGAGATGTATCAAAGCTTATCGTCTGTAACTCTTCACCACTTAGTACAGTTCTATGGCTTTCTGTTGAATTAAAATTACCATCTTCCCCTGTTTTCTGAGTAAAGTTGCCTTGTATTTCTAAAAGTCCTGTAGTAAGCAAATCAAAGTGATTATTACTTGACTGCATAACAAAATCTCCTTTTACAAATACATAGTCCTCTTCATTTGTCATATTTAAATATCCATTGCTGTTTGTGTAAATAATTTCTCCTTCATTATTTACATTTTTACTTTGCATAAGATAATCTCCCTTTACAGTAAGCTCTCCACCATCTACTTCCAAGGTTCCACCTGATTGTATCAAATCTCCTGTTACCGTAAGAGAATAGCCATTTAACTTAAGTTCACCTAAACCAAGGTAAAGATTCCCCTCATATACCTGATCTTCTTTTAACTCCCACCCTAAAACTTTGGAATCTGGTAATTTTATAACACATCCATTGTCTATAAAAGTATCAGCTGGAAGACGATTTTCGTTAAATTCTATGCCTTCCGGGGAATGATTCTTTACTTCAAGTATATTAAATGTTGAGCTAGATGACTCGAAACTCACTCCCTGTAAATTATCACCACTTAGTACAGTTCTGTGATTATCTCTTGCATTAAAGTTTCGCCAGTTACCACTCTTTTGTGAAAAGTGTCCTTTTATTTCCAATACACCTTCAGTAAGTCTATTACTATGATTGTTTTCAGATTGTGTAATAAAGTTTCCACCTACATATACATAATCATCTTCATCGGTCATATTTAAAATACTGTCACTTTCTTCAAACTCCCCATTAGAGTCCATACTTTGCATACGGTAGTTCCCTTTTACAATGAGCTCACCACCAACTATATCCACAGTTCCATCAGAATGAATAAAATCTTCTTCTACCACTAATCTATATCCATTTAAATTAAGAGTTCCTTCATTTGAGTACAGGTTTCCTTCTATAGTTAAATCATTCTCTAATACAGCACCTTCTATAGTTAAATCATAAGGCCAAATGTTCCAATTCAGTTTAGCATTTTCCCCAAAAAGTAAATTTTGAGCATTTTTCAAAGGTACTGATATTCCTGACAGTTCTCCATTTACTACTGTCACAGTTCCAAATTCTATACCTTCATCAGATGTATTTACAATTTCAAGTATATTAATACAGCTATCATAAAAACCACTACTTGCACTTTCAAAACTAATTTTTTGTAAAATTTCTCCACTAAGGAGCAATTTATGATTTCCTGTTGCTCTAAAATTATCACTTACAGAATGTTCTAATTGAATGAAATCTCTTTTCACTTCAAGCACTCCATTTGTAAGATATCCCAAGTGACTTTTATTACTATGAATAACAAAATCCCTCTTTACATTTACATAATCACTTTCATTAACCATCTTTAAAATTCCAATGCTGTATTCATTATTCTCCCTTTGAATCTTGTAATCTCCGTTAACATAAAGTTCTCCACCATTTATATCAACCAGTCCTCCTGATTGTATCAAATCACCTTTAATTGTAAGGGTATATCCATTTAGGTTAAGCTGCCCCCCCGCAAGATACACATTTCCATCATACACTTCATCTTCTGTAAGTTCCCATCCCACTACCTGTGAACCTTTTATTTCAAATATACATCCATTATCTATAAAGGTATGTGAATTTAATGTATCATTAAATTCAACACCTTCATTTGAATAGTTTTGTAATTCCAGTATATTAAATCGTGATTCAAATGTTTGAAAGGTTACAACCTGCTTCTCTTCTCCACTTAGAATAACCCTGTGCATTCCACCTGCATCAAAGTTCCTTGAATCTGATCTTCTTACATTTTTTTGTATAAAATCTCCCTTTATCTCCAATATTCCATCTGTTAACAGATTGCTATGATTACGCCTTGAATTCATAACAAAGTTTTCGTAAACCTTTATATAATCCTTTTCATCTGTCATTCTTAAAGACGCATATACTGCCTCTCCTCCTTCTGATTCTATTATATAGCTTCCCTTTATTTCTAAATATCCACCTGACACACTCAGCGTTCCTCTAGTCTGTATTATATCTCCTTCTACAATTAAACTAAAACCTTTTAAATCAAGACTCCCATCATGTATGTAAAGGCTGCCTCCAATAACCAAATCTTTATCTAAATCATAACTTCCTTCAATCCCCAAGTCATATGGCCAATACTCCCAGTTCACCTGTGCATCTAATCCGAGACATAAATACTTCCCTCCTGATATTGGAGTTGATGTTTTCATCATTTGTCCGTTAACTACTACATTTGAAGTGAATTCCACTCCTTCTTCAGAAGTGTTTGTTATTTCAAAATTATTAATGTATGACCTGAAAGCTGAAGAACTTTCAAAACTTACACTTTGTAAGACATCTCCACTCAATATTACTTTATGATTTTCTGCTGCATTAAAGTTATCCCATGCATTATTTCTTTTTTGAGTAAAATCCCCTTTCACCTCTAAAACTCCATTTGTAAGATAGTCTGTATGACTTCTATCACTATATGTAACAAAGTCTCCCTCTACCTTAATATAATCACTTTCATTTGCCATTTTTAAGTAACCACTGCTATGTGAAAAACTTATATTTCCCTGTGCATTCTCATTTTTTGTTTGAAGCCTATAATCTCCCTGTACATAAAGCTCACCACCTCTTACATCAACAGTTCCACCTGATTGTATCAAGTCACCTGTTATCGTAAGAGAATATCCATTCAAGTTAAGATTTCCTGCACCTAAATACACATCTCCTTCATAAACTTCATCTTCCGTAAGTGTCCACCCTACAACTTCTGAGCCTGGAAATGTAAATTTGCATCCATTATCAATAAAAGTATCCGCGTTTAAAGCCTGAGCAAATTCTACTCCCTCTTCTGAATAATTTTTTAGTTCAAGTATGTAAAATTGTGATTCTGTTGATTCAAAACTTACATTTTGCTTCCCTTCTCCGCTCAATATAACACTGTGGCTTTCACTTGCATCGAAATTTTCTCTCGACCATGATGTCCTTCCATTTTTTTGTGTAAAATCACCTTTTACTTCTAATATACCAGCAGTTAAATTATTATTTCTTTGCCTTGAACGCATAATAAAGCTTCCATAAACCTTTATATAATCATCTTCATTAGTCATCCTCAAATTTGCATTTACACATTCATTATCTTCTGTTTCTATGTTATAATTTCCTTTTACACTAACCTCTCCACCATTTAAATTCAAAGTTCCACCTAAATGGTTAAAATCTCCATATATATTTATACTGAATCCATTTAAATCAAGAGTTCTATTGTGTATAAATAAACTTCCATTTATAGCTATATTATCCTCTAAAGTATAATTTTCACTTATACCTATATCATATGACCAATCATCCCAATTTATCTGTGTATTTTCGCTAATAGATAAATATCTTCCTCCTGTTATCGGCGTTGAAGTATCCTTTATCTCTCCTTTTACTACCACTATTGATTCAAATTCTACTCCATCCTCTGAGGTATTTGTTATTTCAAGTATATTTATACAGCTATAGCCTGAGCTGCTTGTGGAATCTTCAAATCTCACTTTTTGTAATTCCTCTCCACTCAATACCACTTTATGATTTTCTGTTAATCTAAAATTATCCTGTTCATCGTGTGTTGAATGTATAAAGTCTCCTTTTAGCTCTAACACTCCATTTGTAAGATATCCAGTATGACTCCTGTTGCTATTGTTTATAAAGTCACCTTCTACTTTTACAGAATCATTTTCATCCATCATCCACAGCCGCCCATTGCTGTATGTATAGTTTATATTTTCAAGATCATCCTCATTCTTAGTTTGAAGCCTGTAATCTCCTTCTATGTGAAGGCTACCACCATTTATATTAACTGTCCCTCCTGATTGAACCAGATTCCCTTCTACTTTAAGAACATATCCATTTAAATTTAGTTGACCTGCACCAAGATACAAATCCCCCTCATGTACTTCATCTTCTGTAAGTTCCCAGCCAGAAACCTCCATGCCTGGTAATGTATATTTGCATCCATTGTCAATAAAAGTGTCTGCATTTAAAGCTTGATTAAACTCTATGCCTTCTTCAGAATAGTTTTCTATCTCAAGTGTGCTAAATCTTGATTGTGGTGTTTCAAAACTTACCATTTGTAGGGCTTCTCCATTTAATACTGTCCTGTGGGCATCTGTAGCATAAAAATTATCATCATCTGCAAATCTATTTGTAGATTTTTTTTGTATAAAATCTTCCCCTACTTTCAATACTCCTGCAGTAAGGCTATCATAATGACTATAACGTGTCTGTGTTGCAAAAGTTCCTTCTATACTTACATAGTCATTTACATTAGTCATATTTAAATATCCTGTACTGTCCCCATATACCACATTCTCTTGATTATCAATACTCTCCGTTTGTATACGATAATCTCCTCCAACAATAAGTTCTCCTCCATTTATTGTCAAGGTTCCTCCTTCTTGTATTAAATTTCCTTCTATTTTAAGGCTGTGACCATTCAAATTAAGACTTCTTCTGTATACGTATAAACTTCCTTCTATAACCATATCTTTTTCTAAAATACGATTTTCCTCAATTCTTAAATCATATGGCCATACGTCCCAATTTATCTGTGCATTTCCACCAAGGTACAGATTTTTGCCTCCTGATATAATTGTTGATGTTTCTTTTATTTCTCCGTTTATTCCCAACTTTGATACAAATTCCACACCTTCATCTGAGGTATTTGTTATTTCAAGTATATTTATATTAGAATCTGCATCCCAAGAGCTCAAAGATTCAGAAGTTTCAAAAGTTACTTTTTGTAAAACATCTCCACTCAATACTACCTTATGATTTTTTGCAGAGTTGAAATTGTCTCTTGCATAATGGCTTTTTTGTACAAAATGTCCCTTTACTTCAAGTATTCCATTTATAAGGTAATCTTCATGGCTGTGCTGGCTGTGAGTTACAAATTCACCTTCTACTGATACATAATCAAACTCTTTTATCATTTTTAAAAAACCATTGCTATATGTATAACTTTTGTTTCCTTCTTCATTCTCTATTTCTGTCTGCAATCTATAATCACCATCTATATATAGTTGTCCACCATTTATATCTACTACTCCTCCTGATTGTACCAAATCTCCCTTTACCTTTAGCACATGTCCATTTAAATTTAAATCGCCACCACCAAGGTACAAATCTCCATCATAAACTTCATCTTCCGAAAGTTCCCATCCAACAATGCCGCTTTTTGAACCTGCAAATTTTAATATATTTCCGTTATCATTAAGTTTATTTGTATTTAAAGGACTTTTAAACTCTACACCTTCATCTGAATCATTCTCTATTTTGAGTATATTAAACCCAGACTTTGATGATTCAAAACTTACTGTCTGCAAACCTTCCCCATTAAGCTTTGTAATATGCTTTCCAGTTGGACAAAAATTATAATTACTGGAATTATTATTAGTTATATTTTTTTGGGTAATGTCCCCCTTTATTTCTAATAAACCATCTGTTAGTAAATCACTATGATTGTAACGTGTATGAGTTACAAAGTTCCCTTCTATAAGCACATAATCTCTTGAGTTGGTCATATCAAAGTAGCCCCTGCTATTTCCATATGATACTTCACCTTCATTATTAACACTTTTACTTTGTATACGATAATCGCCTTTTACAATAAGCTCTCCACCATTTATTTTGAGAGTTCCCCTTGAATGTATCAAATCTCCTTCCACAATAAGTTTATAACCATTTAAGTCAAGATAGTCATTTTCAATATACAAATCTCCATATACAGTATCTTCTGTCAGAGACGTTTCCGAATCAATAATTGTTTCGCCTCTTGGTGTGAAGATAGTTATTTCATTGGTTGGCTCTGAAATATTTCCCTCCACATCTTCTGATCTTACTGTAAAACTATACTGTGTCAAAGGTATGAGATTATCTATTGTACATACACTATCTTCTGCATCTACACTTTTAACAATATCATCACCATCATAGACATTGTAATGACTAATATTAGTACCATCTACAGGTTTTGTCCATGACAAATTTACCGTTGTACTTGTCTTTGATATAATCTCAAGATTTTGAGGTGTTAGATTTTCAGTATCATCTGAAAGTTCTTTATCTATACTTTCACTATCTTCTTTTTCTTGATTAAATACAGCAACCTCTTCTTTATCATCGTATTTAGACATTTCTTCGTCTACAATTTCTTCCTCTTCAGCATCTTCTTCTTTTTCAGACTCAATATCTTCTTTATCTTCGTATTTAGACATTTCTTCGTCTACAATTTCTTCCTCTTCAGCATCTTCTTCTTTTTCAGACTCAACATCTTCTTTATCTTCGTATCTAGACATTTCTTCGTCTACAATTTCTTCCTCTTCAGCATCTTCTTCTTTTTCAGACTCAATATCTTCTTTATCTTCGTATTTAGACATTTCTTCGTCTACAATTTCTTCCTCTTCAGCATCTTCTTCTTTTTCAGACTCAACATCTTCTTTATCTTCGTATCTAGACATTTCTTCATCTACAATTTCTTTCTCTTCAGCATCTTCTTCTTTTTCAGACTCAATATCTTCTGCTTTAATGCTTAAATCTTCACTTATCATATCAGCATAAATATTGCTTTTTTGATATAAGTCTCCCACAGAAAAATTCAAATTAATAACTAGAATAATAACTAGAACAATCGCTGTTCGCTTTTTAAAATCACTCACAAATAATACACTCCCTTTAAATATTTACCCACACGAAGAAAATTTTACTGAAGCCTCGATGTTTAGCTTTAGCTAAACGAGTTCACTGTAAATTAAATAAGATTAAAATATTGACTACTTAAAAATGAATTGATAATTTAACATCAATATTATGTTAGCCAAAGCTCGAGCAGGATTTAAAAACTAATTTATATTTTTATATCAATTTAGCATCAAATTCATTATATCCTCATCTTTTCTTAAAATCAAACCATATTTTAGAAGTTTTTTGCCTATTCCCATTATCTTTTAGCTTTTTACTACACCCCTCTGCCAAAATAATAAATGCTAAGCATACAAAAAGTCCTTTCTTGGATGACATTTTACAAGAAGTTATATTAATGTTATGTAATTTATTGAGATTTGGTATTTACAGTAGATAAGTGCCTAATATTACTTACCACTATATTGTGCTAAATTGAGTCTTAAAATTTTGAGGTGCAATAGACTCTCCACCTGATGCCCTAACTTTAGATTTAGCCCTCAACGAGTTAAAACTAAGTCTCAAAGAAAGTTCGCTATGGCTTATGAATTTTCTTGTTCACTAGGGGTTCCTGCCTTTAAAAAATAGACCTAGGCTTATAAAAACCTAGATCTATACGTACCTAATTATGTTATAAAATAAAAATCATAATTAATACTGATCTGACTTTACAAAGTCATGTACCATAAGATATTCTTCTTCAATTTCTTTAACTACTTCAAAACCAACATTTTTATACATCTTAACTGCATAATTATCCTTTTGAACTGCTAAAGATGTTTTTTTATATCCACAATCTTTTAGTAATTTTAGCATGCTTTTCATAAGTGCAGTTCCAATACCTTTGCCTCGATACCCCTTGTATAAAGAAACTGCAAATTCAGGAGTTTTGTCATCAATATTTCCATAGCCCTTTACTTCTCCTGATAATATTCTCGTCCATACTGCACCAACAACCTTCCCATCAATTTCAGCTACAAGGCACAAGTCATCGGGTTTACCAAAATCTTCAATATAAACTCTGACATCTGGTTGGTTTATAACACTTTTTGGCAGTGGAGTATCCTCATCCTTTTGAAAAATTGCCTCATAAATAAAATCTTTTAAAAGATATATCTCTGAATCTTTAATTTCTCTAATTATATATTCTGACATCCTAATCCCCTCGACTTTTTAATAACTATTTTAACCTTATCATACTTAGCTATGATGATTTAATTACCTCACCTTTATAAGACCTTGAATTCATGCTCTTCTTTTAATCCGTTAGTTTGTATCAATTAAGAAGGAGTTGTTATTTTATTTCAACAACTCCTTCTTATTATGCTTATCCTGTAAATAGCTGAACCCAGTAGTGCCTGTACCCTTCATTTGACTCTGTATAGCCAATTGCCATTTTTTCAAATGAAGGATTTAGTATGTTTTTTCTATGACCTTCTGAATTCATCCACTGCTCAATTACCTCTGAAGGCTCAGATTTTCCTGCTGCTATATTTTCTGCACACGTCCTGTAACTTACTGAGTACTCCTTTAAAACAGTAAAACAAGAAGTTCCATCCGGTCTTGTATGTGAAAAACTAGATGGTAATTCATCAGATCTTACCTGTGCAGCCGCTCCTAATGCACTGTCATATTCTAAAGGGTTTAATCCAGCACTTTCCCTTATTCCATTTACAAGATTCAACATTTCCGTTTGATAATCAACATTAGATTCAATTTTCTCATTTCCTGAGTCTTCATGCTCTTTAATTGTATTTATATAGACCATCCTGTATAAGCTGTCCCAATTTACTCTTGCCCCAAATTCCTCACCTATAAATCTCACTGGCACAAAAGTTCTATCTCCCTTTAACACTGCTGCCGTATCCATCTGTCTCTTTCTTCTGTTAACAGTATAACTTCTTCTTCCTATTACAATTTCTATCTTTTTATTATCTAATGTTATTGTAACTGTTTTTGTACTTCCATCCCATTTTACAGATGCACCTAATGCTTCAGTTATAAACCTTACAGGAACTTGAGTTCTTCCATTGCCATCTATAAATGGCTTTGCATCAGGAAAATTAATACTTTCTCCATTTAGCATTATATCAATCGGTGCCTGAGCAGATATTGTTGTCGCAAAAACTGTCATCATAATTAATATTGCTGTAGTAAGAAAAGATATTTTTTTCATACTTTATTCATTCCTTTCTTTAGAAATAGGAATACCTTACTTATAGTGCAAACTGCTCAATAACAATAAAATCCTCTACATGTTTTTCAATAATAGATTTACAACATTTATTCACTATTAATTCACTCATATAGCCAATTTTAAAATATTATAAACATCATCTTTATTTAACTTCATGAAATTTCCCAAAGTAATTTTTCCATTCATTGTCGCTTTTGATGCCATTTCTTCAAGTCTTTCATCTCCTATTTCCATCTCTTTTAATGTAACAGGAAGACCTATCCCTCTAAAAAACTGAGTAGTTCTTTCTATACCTTCTAATGCAGTCTTTTCAGGATCTTCAAAATTCATTTCCACATTCCACACTCTCACTGCAAATTGAACAAATCTATTCACATTATTTTTATAGACATACTTCATCCAAGCTGGAAAAACAACTGCTAAACCAGCTCCATGGGCAACGTCATAAATAGCACTTATTTCATGCTCTATACCATGGGAAGCCCAATCATCCACTCTTCCAGTATTTAAAAGCCCGTTATGTGCAATGGTACCTGCCCACATCACCTCTGCCCTTGCATTGTAGTTCTCAGACTCATTTAGTACAATGGGAGCATTTTTAATAATAGTTTTTAGAGTACCTTCACAAAGTCTGTCTGTCAAATCTACATGTGTAGTATTAGTAAAATATCTTTCTAAAATATGTGCCATCATATCTGATGCACCACAAGCTGTCTGATAATCTGGAAGAGTATAGGTAAGCTCTGGATTTAATATTGAAAATACAGGTCTTATTAGTTCAGAGTACATTCCACGCTTTAACAATCCTTCCTCTTTAGTGACTACAGAGTTTGGACTGGCTTCACTTCCAGCTGCTGGAATGGTCAGAACCACTCCAACAGGAATAGCTTCTTTGGCTTCAGCTTTTCCATCATAAAAGTCCCATACATCCCCATCATAAGGTACACCAACAGCTATAGCTTTTGCAGAATCAATAGCACTTCCTCCACCTACAGCTAATATAAAATCTATTTTATTGTCCCTGCAAATCTTTATCCCTTCATTTACAAGTCCAAGTCTTGGATTAGGCATAGCCCCAGCAAGTTCTACAAATTCAATTCCTGATTTTTTTAATGAATTAGTTACTTTATCATACAAACCAGTCTTTTTTATACTACCTCCACCATAGTGTAGCAATACTTTACTGCCCTTCCCTTTAATTTCATCTCCAACTTTTAGTTCAGTTTCACGTCCAAAAATTATTTTAGTAGAATTTTGAAAAGTAAAATTTTCCATGAATATCCTCTCCTTTTTTTAACAAGCTTTATAATTTGATAGGTACATGTTATTTATTAGATACTTTCATTATACCCTCAAACAAAGAGTTTTACCAACAGCCTTTTTAATACAAGGGCTGTATCCTTTCTATAAATCTATAAGCTAAAACAGTGACATCTGCTCTTGCTGTACCTTATAAAATGCCGACTCTAATCCTTCATGAGATTTAACCAACTTTGACTGTATAACACTCATATTCATGCCTGTAAGTGTTCTATGAATAAGGCTGTACACCACATCAAACTGCATGTATATATCAACCTGTAAATGACCTGTAAGACAAATCATCTGAGTATTTGTTGATCTTGCCAAATCAAAAATATATGAAAGAAGATAGTTTGCATTTGCCTGCCCAAAAGGATTGTCAATCCATATTACTTTTGATGACTCTTTCCAACCTGTTTTTTTGTATCTTAAGTATGAAATAATCGAAATAAACATGGCGAAAAATCCAGCAAGTTTTTCTCCACCAGACCAGTTTACAACAACTTCCCATCGGATATATCTTGATGCTCCAACTGTGGATTCAGGCTTAAACACCTTAATTGAGTATTCATTTAGGCTGGTTACTGCATCTAAAAGCCTCACTGGGGACATTATCCTTGATACTTCTCCATCAATTTTAGCTGGATCGTATTTTCCCTCTTCCTTCATTTTTTCTATTTCACTTATTGAAGATTCTATATAATGAGCCATTAACGCCTTACCTTCTTCTTTGTGAAGTGTGGGCATTTCAATTATTACAGTTTTTCTGCTCTTTCCTTCAAAATTTATTTTAGAAAAGCTATCAACTGATTTAAGTTCCTCATAGACAGATTCCGCCTTAGCATAACACCTCTCAACTATCTCTTGCTTATCCCTTAAAGACTCCTCTAATTGAAAATTAGTTGCCTTTTTCATATTTTCAACACTTTGTAACATATCTTTAAAAAGATCTTTTACAAAAGTATAATTATACATGTCTTTTTTAATTATCTTTTCTAAAATCATTCTTACTGTAATATTTTCAGCCCAGTCCGATTCCCTATAAAGATTATCATAACTTTCTTCAATATTTGACTTTGCCTCTTCTAGCTGTTTTTTTAATTCCCTATATTTTTTTCTTTGATTATTAGCAATTACAGCAATTTTTTCAACAGGAAGCTTTAGCATATCCCACATTGAAATGGTTTGCTCCTCATATGAAAAACTGTCCATATTTTCCCTTGAAGTTGTCTTTATTCCTATATCATTTTCATTTATATAATCTTCAAGCCTATTTTTATATTCTAAAAGCTTAGTTCTTCTCTTTTCTAACTCCCCAAGTTTTTTTATATTTTTATTTTTCTTTCTATTGTATGCCTCAATACCCTTATTAAAAGTTTCTTCATCAACACTTTCTAAAGATTCAAAGTTAAAGGGTTCTAAATTGAATTTTTTAATTATACCCAATTCAAATTCCTCTGCCTTACCTTTTAGAACACCAAGTTTTACAGATAGCTCCCTTTCCTCTGTGTCTAAATTTTCATATTCTTTTTTAATCTTCTCAAACTCTTTTTTAGCCCTTTCTAAGTCCTCCTCTTTATAAGTAATGCTCAAATTTTCAAAATCCTTCTCATTAAAACCATTTGAATATATTCTCTTTAGATGTTTTTCTTGATCTTTTTTATAACTGTCAATTCTCTCTTTTATCTGTTCTGCTGCACTGTCTTCAATTTTTCTTTCAAGTCCTTTAGCCCTTGAAAGTATATCCTGTAGTGTCCCTGTAATTTTTACAGTTGGCTTCTCTATATCAAGCTTTAATAATATTTCATTTAAATCTTCTGCCTTTTCCTGATTATTTCTCTTAACATCTTTTAAATTATCCTTTACGCTCTCAATACTCTCTGATAGCTTTCTAACCTTTTGATTAATTGTGTCTATTTCATCTTCAATTTCACTTTTACTCTTTTCCTCTTTTTCACGTTCTTTGTTAAGCTTGTCCATTCTACTTACAACTTCAATAAATTCTTTTAAATTTTCTATATCCTTTTCTTTTTCTAAAATAGCCTCTTCTGTAGATAAAACAGACTTATTATTTTTATTTATTAAATCGTTATATGCTATTCTTTTTTCTTCTAATTCTTTTAACTCATTTTCTTCCTTTCTAATACCATCTTCTATAGAATGTAGTTTTTTCTCATTCTCAGAATAATAATTTTTTGGATATAGATTTTTAAATTCACCACACCTTTCTAAAAGACCTGTTATCTTCTCAACATCAATTTTCATTAACTGATGTTGTTCTTTTGTATTTTTTATTTTTTCATCAAGGCTCATTAAATAATCTTTAAACTTATCCGGCTCTACTGAAAAAATACTGTTTTTAGAAAATACAACATAGGATTCTACACCACTTAATCTGTCAATCCCTTTTGCCATTTCATCTTCTTTTTCACTTGTAATTATTCCCTCTGGCGAATCCACTATAAATGTTACAGGGTAGTTTTCAACCAGTTCAAATATTTCTGAAGATATATTATTTATAAGTTCAATTTGATTTTTCTGTATAATAATCGAATGGCACAAAAGAGGATTTTTATGCAAAAGCCCATACCTTAAACCTTCTTCTTGGTTTTTTAGCCACAAAGAACCTGGGATACAATTTATATCTCGCTCTTTTAATAATTCATACACTTTTTTAATTTCTATATCTGGGATATAGTAGTCACATCCCTCAAAAAGATACTTCCTCTTTACAAGTTCATGATATCTTCCTAAAACATCTCCTGCTAAGTTGTCCAGTTTAAGCTTCTTAGCCTTTAATGCTTCAAACGCCTCATTACTGTAGACATTAGCTGTAACTTCATGCATTGATATTTCATTATTTATTTTAGAAAGCTTTTCATTATATGATGAAATATCTTCTTCAATATTCTTTTTCTTCTCTGAGCAGATTGCCAAAGCTTCTTTTTTTCTTCCCTTTGTTATATCAATATCTTCTATTTTCTTTTTTGTCTTTTCAATTGTATCTTTTAATTGTGCTGCTTCATTTATCAAATTTTCTTTTTCGCCTGAAAGTTTTTTAAGCCCATCATCAGCATCAACTAATAGTGTAACATCCTTTGCGAAATATCCTGTTATTTTTGAATGCCTTTCTTTTAAGTCCGTTAGCTTTGTATTAATTGAGGACAAAACATCTCTAGTCTTATCTCTTTCTTTATTTTTTTCATCAAGATTTTTATAAAGATTATCCCTTTCTTTAATTTGAGTTTGATATTTTTCATCTAAAAAACTTATATTATTTTGAAGTTTTTCTATTTCCTCTGTCAAAAGCTCTTTTCCACGATAAATTAAATTTTGATATTCTTCTTCAATTTCGTTTCTCTCTTTTGAAATGGTTTCAAGCTTTGCAGTAAGATTTAAAATCTTACTTTTGCAATCTGACATTTCCTTATAGGAAAAACTAGACTCAATAAATTTTATTTTTCTTTCACAATTTGAAACTTCTTCTTTTATCTTAGACACTTCCATTTGAAGCTTCTCATGCTTTACTTTTAAATTTTCCATTTCGATAATCTTGTTTTGGTAAATAAAACTATCTTTTTTGTATGAAAGTTCTTCTATTTTTTGCAAGCACACCTCATTGTCTTCCTTTAGAACCTCACCATCTTTATACAGTCTATCTACAGCAATTGATATAAGGTTTTCTAATGCTAAAATATCCCGACTTATATCGTTTATTTCTTCTACCTCTTTGCCATAGTCTTCAAGTTTTAAAAGAAGTCCAGATGCCTTATCACAAAAAGCTTCATATGTTTTAATGCTGTATTGATAAAGTGGAATGTTTTTCAAATTCTCTAAATGCTTTTTAAATGTCTCTGCCAATATTCCAGCACTTTCTCCCTCTGAGATAGGAATGTTTGGAATTATAAGCTTTTCAATAACGCTTCTTGACTTTCTTGCATTTTCAAAAAATTTATCTATTCCTCCCTCTGATTGGTTTATAGTCTTAATTGCCTTAAATTCATCACTATAGAGATTAAATGTATATATTTTATTTTTATATTCTCTCTGTCTGTCCCGTGAATAAACATTAATATTAAGCCTTCTTTCAGAAGACAGCCTTTTTAAATAATTGTAGTATTCTGAAAAATTAGTCACCTGCTTGTCCTTATTTACAACCTCAATAGATTTAATATCTAAATCATGGGGCAGAGTATAATTATGAGTATATGTGAAAAACCTTATTCCATCTGCATTTTTAGAAACACATATACCTGTCAAAAGATACTCTCCTCTTGTTCCGTCAAGTTTCCATTCAACTAGAATATGGGTAGGTGATGCTCCTACCTTAAAATAATTTGAAAAATTCCTACTTCCCATACTTGCATTTGGAAGTACCACTTGAAGTGCCAACTGCAATATAACACTTTTACCTCCACCATTTTCAAGGTTTATGAGAGAGTTTTTAGTATCAAACTCATATAATTCATTTGCAATGTACTTTTTATCATCATCATACCTAAAATTAACTACTCTAAATCTATTAATTTGAGGCAAAAAATCACATCCTTTCAAGAAAAGATAAAATTTCTTTTTTTCTCGTACTTTCAGGATAATAGCTTATAACAAGTGTATCCATCTTATCTGTAGTATATATTTCACTGTCTTGATCAAGATTTACTAGACCCTGATCTTTCAAAAATCGTATCGTTCTCATTATATAGCTTATTTTTGTGCCCTTAGACTGACCTAAGCTTTTAATCTTTTCATCATATGTAGGAAGGTCAAGCCAAAGTTTTGAAACTTTTCCAAAATTAAAACTTAAAGCTTCATCAATTTCTTCTTCATTTTCATTTGACTGGGTAGACTGCATTTTCTCTGTTATGTAAGCTTCTAATTCTTCAACTTTTAGCATTGAACGAACTTTATTGTTATAATTTTCACCATTAAAAAACTTTATAATAATAGACAGTATTATTATGTATGATATATAAAGCTCAGTATTATTTGAAAATCCCATTTTATCCCTTAACTCTTCATTTGTAAATCCAAAAAATTTGTTGTCTGTTCTAGGTGTATAATAAAGGGTATCACCAGATCTTAATATCATTATTTCAGCTTCCTCTTCAAAAATACCTGTTATAAAAGATATTTCTGCATCTTCAAAATCCTCAAAACTTTCACTATTTTCTTTTTTGGTTATTTTAGATTTTTCTATAAGATCTAAATATAATCTAAACGCTTTTCTCACCGACTCAGGAGATAAGTTTTCCATTATTTTTCACCTCTAATTATAAAATCAGTTATTTCATTACCATTTTCAAAAGTAATCTTCTTTTTAGTTGATATAAAAATCAACGACTTTAACTTTTTAAGATTGGGGTTTTTATTAAATATCCTATCAAAAAGATAATAGACATTTATATTGTATGAAGATGTATCTCTTACCATCTTATTTAATATATCATCTAAATCTTTAAAATCTATATACTTATGCTGATGAAGAATCATAATTAAGCTATAAAAGTCAAAGTCATATGAAACACATTTTAAAAGCTCCTCATGAAGACGTTTTATAGCCAAACTAAGATTTGACTTTTCCTTTTCAAAGACCTCTTTTAGTATTGCCAAAAGATAGGCCTCTATCTTTTCATCTCTTTTTTCACGTTCTTTTTTCTCCTCTTCTTCTTTTATTAATAGTTGCTTCTCAATATCAATTTTTTCTCTCTCTTCTTCCTCATCTTCATTTTTAACCCTTTGATAGTCCAATGCTTTAAAGGGGTTAAATGCTTTTTTTGATGCTTTGTCTACAAGAAGGGGCGATAAAATGCTTTTTAAAGACTCAAATTCTGAGTTTTTTGAAATAAGCACATCAAAAATATTTTTTTCAAAATCTATATATTCACTTACACCTTGGCGAAGCCTTATTTCAATTGTCTTTAGGTACTCTCCTACAATATCAAGTTTTTCATTAAAAAGCCTGTCATGCTCTGAAGTCGCTATATTAAGCTTTGTAGAGAGTATTTTTATCTGCTCTAAATTTTTTAGTTCTCTTTCTTTCAAATCATTATAATTTATCTTTTCAATGTTTATCCTCTGTTCTTTTAAAATTCTTTTAATGTTTTTAAATTCTCTTCTTTCTGTTTCAAACTGCTCTTTTATCTTTTCAAAAAGCTTTTTTAAATCTTCAAAATCAATCCCCAAAACATTTTGCCTTATATTTAAAAGAAGAGTTTCAAGCCTTTCTCTAAGCTGTCTTACCTGAAGGTTTAATTCATTTACAGTTTGCAGAGCACCTGAAAAAACTCCTTTTTCAATCTGTTGTTTTAAATACATCTGAGTTACATTTATTCTAAATTCAGAGTAAATCTCTCGTGTCTTAAAAAGCATTTCCATTCCCTGATCTGTAAGTTTATATCTAGCAGACTTTTTTATTTCATAATAAGATGTATCTATAAGCTTTAAAGGAATTGCCTCGTCCCTTTTAGTCTCTAGATTTTTAAACTTAAAATCAACCACCTCTCCGCCACTTCCAGAAATAGAGTCCCGTATGTAAAATGCCATTTCTTTAGCTTCTTCCTGCGTCAAATTAACTTCATATGAGTCCTTTATAACCATTTGAAGAAAGTTTGCTATATCGTCAATGCTGCATTCTTCACGACCTATAAGCATGTTTTCCAAAATAAAAAGAAGCACTGAAAAGCCAACCGACACCATATCATAATCTTCATATTTTTGAACTGCCCCAAGCTTTTTTCCTAAGTGAATAAAAGGTGCCAAATTTTTCATTCTCTCTTTAAAATCTTTTAGACAATCCATACCTTCATAAATTCTTTCTTCCAAAATTCAACGCCTCCTGAGGAATGTACCTTTTATCATAAAGTATTTTAATAATTTTTTCTCTGCTTTCATTATCAAAATTTTCAATAAACTTATCTATTGAAATTTCTGATTGACAAGTCTTTAATGGTGGTGGATTTTTCGCCTCACTTAAAAGTTGTTTGTAAAGTTTAATATGAGGAACAATGGAATAATCATGGTATTTTAAAACCAGTGAATTATATATTCCTATCCCTTCAAAATCCAAATCACCAAAGTAGTATATTTTTTCTATATCAGTTCCTGCTACTATCTCATTTATAAATTTTAAACTGTTTACTATTTTCTTACCCTCACCATATATTAACATATCAATTCTAATTCCGCAAAGTGACTTACATCCACTTCTTTCAAGATATTTTAAAATAGAAAAAAACGTTTCTTTATTTTCAATTATCAATACATTGAGTTTTTCTTTTATTTCAAATAGAATATAGAAAAAAGCCTCTAATGCTTTGTAGCAGTTTAAATCATCTAAGGAAATCCCTAATCTTTTTAACAAAACTCTTCCCTTTTTGTCCAAAAATTTTTCATCATTAAATATTTCAAAAGATCTCTCATTCATAGTACATCTATGATTTAACCAGCTGGATTTTTCTATGTCTGAAAGATATTTAGACAACTCTAATATATAATTTCTATCTTCTTTATATGCTTTAGAATTTCGATGGTAAAAACTCTTATCAAGCTTTGGATGAAATGAGTTTAACTCTTCTAAATGAGTGCTGTCATACTCTTTTTTTAAAATAATTCTATATTTATTATAAAGTAATGGATTTCTTCCATTTGTTTTAGAGGTCTTTACAGGATAAAGTATTCCTTTTTGACAAAAATCATATATAGCAAATGCAAAAGCTCTGTATCCACCTTTCAGTTCAAAATCATCACTTTTAAAGTGCTTTTCTACTTTTAAAAGCAAGTCAAATATTTCTATACTTTTTTTAGGGTGATTGTCTATCAATTTATATATAAAATTGTCCATTTGAAAAACATACTCCCCTTCTCTATCTCTTTTTTTGCATTACTTTTCTCTTTTAATTATATTACAAAGATATCTTAAGTCCAACATTTTTTTAATATTAAATGTAAGTACACTGTGAAATATAAATCAACTATTATAACTTTCTCCACAATGTTTCTACCATAATAAAAAAGTCGGCTTCGCCGATTTAAGGCTAGGGTAATCCTTTAAAGTACAGCCTTTCGGTAGACTTTTTTGATGCCAGAAAGCAATGTGCTTTCTTAGCCATTAAAAAAGTCGGCTTCACCGATTTAAGGTTAGGGTAATCCTTTGAAGTACAGCCTTTCGGTAGACTTTTTTGATGCCAGAAAGCAATGTGCTTTCTTAGCCATTTAAAAAAAAGTGACTTAAGTCACTTTTTTTTAAAAAAATCTGATATAATTGTGTTGATAAAATTTATAAAAATACTATGTAAAGGAGTCATTTCTTTGAGAATTGAGGTTTTTATTAGATTATTTATAGTTATTATTTCTATTATATATGCTGTATACAATAAAGAAATAAGTAATTACGAATACTATACTCTTTTATTTCTGCTATTTATTTTTAATAGTCAATTAAGATTATTTCTTCAAAAAGATAAATATATTACATTATCTTTAGTAGTGGATTTTATTCTCTTTTTCCTTTTTGCTATAACACTTTCCACAAAACCTTACTTTCTCATTTTTATAAGTTTAACTGACATTGGTCTACTTATTCAAAATAAATACAAATTACTGCTTTTTATGTTTTTTATTCTGTTATTATATTTATTAAAAAATATGAATTTAGAAAACACTTTTATTTTTACATCTTTTTCTTTACTGCTTTTTTTGTTTTCTTATCGAATA
Source organism: Herbivorax alkaliphila (assembly GCF_030848475.1). Lineage (GTDB taxonomy): Bacteria > Bacillota > Clostridia > Acetivibrionales > Acetivibrionaceae > Herbivorax. Next base: position 64,888 of record NZ_JAVDDS010000002.1, on the reverse strand, counting down.
AAAAAACTTGAAAATATTATAAAAAAAACTGAAACCTTATACGATCAAAACAGAAGTTACAGCTACCAGCTAGAAGATGCTAAGAAAAAACTTGAAATATATTCCAAAAAGATTGAGTATTTATCTCAAGCAGAGGAAAGAAACAGAATATCAAGAGAGATACATGATACACTCGGACATAAACTTGTTTCAATTTTAATCCAACTAGAAGCAGCTATAAAAATAATTAAGATAGACAATGAAAAAGGAAGAAACATTCTAAATTCCGTTAGAGATAATTTAAGAAATTGTACAGAAGTACTTAGGAAAGTAGTTAAAAAAATTAAACCCGAGGAAATTCCATACAGAATTCAATCAATTGAACATATGATTGAAAATTTTAAAAAAAGCACAGGAATTATAATTAATTTTAATATTAATGGTCAATATCAAAAATTATATCCTAGTACCCAGATTGTAATATATAAAAACATACAGGAAGCTATAACAAACTCTGTACGTCATGGTGGGGCAAACCATATAGACATAACATTATCTTATTTTATGAATAAAGTTGAACTTTCAATAGAGGATAATGGAAGAGGATGCACAAAAATAAAAAAAGGAATGGGGATTACAGGTATGGAAGAGAGAGTTTGGCTTTTAGGAGGTAAACTAAAAATTACAACAAAAAATTGTTTTAAAATAACAACAATTATACCAATTGATTCTTAATTGTATAAAGAGGGGGATTTACATTGATTATAAATGTTTTGATTGTTGATGACGATCAGTTACTAAGGGAAAACCTTAAATTAATTCTTGACTTAGAAAATGATATAAATGTAATATTTGATTGCAAAAATGGAGATGAAGCATATAAATTAGTAATTAAACATCCTGAAATTGACGTAATACTTATGGACATTAAAATGCCAGTATGCAATGGTATAATTGCAACTAAGAAAATTCTTGAATTTAAACCCGAAATGAAAATTCTGGTATTAACAACATTTGACGATGATAAATATATATATGAAGCCTTAAAACAGGGAGCAAAGGGTTATGTACTGAAAAATTCATACCCTGAAAAAATAATTTCTGCCTTAAAAACTGTTTTTAGTGGAAATATTTTAGTAGGCGAAAATGCTGCAACTAAATTGCCTAATTTATTAAATTCTCCAGATGAAATTTCTTTTGATAAATATTTTTTATCCGATACAGAAATTGAAATAATAAAACATATAGCTAAGGGCATGACAAACAGGGAAATTGCAGATTCTTTATTTTTAACTGAGGGTACTATAAAAAACAAAATATCAACCATTTTAAATAAACTTAATCTAAGAGACAGAACTCAAATAGCAGTATTTTATTACAATAATGGCAACGCTAATAATTTTTAAAAACATGTTATATAACATATTTTTAAATTAAAATCAATTACTTTAGTCAATGAATTATACATTAATATTAAATTAAAATATTAATATAATATTTTCTTAAAAACTATTGCTTTTTAAGAAAACAATTAAAAAAATATTATGGGGGTTTTTATGGATATAATAAATATTTCAAATCTTGTAAAAAGATTTGGGAATATTATTGCTTTAGATAATGTAAATCTTAATATACCAAAAAATGAGATATTTGGTCTTATAGGTGCAAATGGAGCAGGAAAAAGCACCATCATCAAAATACTCTCAGGTCTTTTAAGACCTGACTCAGGTAATGTCCATATCTTTGGTATGGATATAATAAATAATGCTCTTAAAATAAAAAAGAACATTGGTATTGTCCCTCAGGATATAGCAATTTATGAGAATATATCTACTCGTGAAAATTTAGAGTTTTTTGCAAGCCTTTATGGAATTAGAGGAAAAACTTTAAACACTAGAATAGGAGATGCTTTAGAATTTGTGGATCTTTTTGACAAACAAAAAGATAAACCTAAATCCTTTTCAGGAGGTATGAAAAGAAAACTCAATATAGCCTGCTCAATTCTTCACAAACCCGATATATTAATAATGGATGAACCCACTGTAGGTATAGACACACATTCAAGAAACCAAATTATAAAATCTGTCAAAAAATTAAATAGCCAGGGTATGACCATTGTATACACCACTCACTATATTGATGAAGCAGAGGAATTATGTAACAAGGTGGGGATTATTGACAACGGAAAGGTAATTGCCTGCGGCAACAAAAGCGAATTAAAAACCCTGACCGATTCAAAGGAAACTATAACAATTGATACTGTAAACTTAGAGCAGAAAGCTATAAATGAAATAAAAAAACTTAAAGGAATTTTAAATGTTGCTTCAGATAAAAACTTTCTCAACATAGTAACAAGCAATTTACAAAATAATCTTCAAGACATACTTTTTATACTCTTTCAAAACAACATTACAATAAAAAATGTCAACATTGAACAGCCAACTTTAGAAAGTGTTTATCTAGCTTTAACAGGAAAAAGTTTGAGGTGTTAATATGTATATATATCAATTTTTTATGTTATCTAAAAGAATTGTAAAGTTCTTTTACAAAAACACTGCATTATTAATATTTATAGTGGTAATTCACTTTATACAGTTAATATACTCACGAAATGCATATGACAATTTTGTTGGTGATTACAAAGGAGCTTTATCTGGATTGTGCCAAATGATTATACTCGATGATTATGATAAAATAAATTCTCTAAATTTTTATGGTGCATCAATATTAGTCCAGTTAATTTTTACATGCGGAGTTATAGTGGCCTCCTTCATTGCTTCTGACAAAGAAAATCATACTCTTTCTAGGATACTCATGTCACCTATAAGAAAAATCCAAATACTTGCTGGCTATTTGACGGGATTTGTTTTTTCAATAATGATAGTTTCAATAGTATACATTGTAATATCATCAAAACTCTTAGAAGTTTTTTGGGGTTATTCTATTTTTAACCTTTTGTTTGTTACTTTTATATGTGTATTGTCCTCTGTTTCTTTAGCCATGTTAATTTCAACCTTTGTTCATAATACAAAACTTGCCGCAGGTATTATGTCAATACTAATTATTTTAATGACTTTTTTAAGCGGATCAACTTCTGCAACTTTACAATATAGTAAAACCAGCTCCTTTACTTTATTTAAATGGGCTTTTGAAAGCTATCTTAATAACATGGATGGAAAAGTTTTAAAAGAGTCTTTTGGAAATATTTATGTTTTGCTTATTTCATCTTTAATCTTTTTAACGCTATCAATATTGTTTTTTAGGAGGAAAAGTATTTATGATAACTAGTTTAAATATTGCAATAAATAACATAAGAAGAATTATACGAGAGCCCATGGCCCTATTTTTCTTACTTGTATTTCCTATTATAGGTAGTTCTATAGGTATAATAATGGTTTCATTTTATGATAAAGTTGAGGTTGCAATAAACATTCCTTTAGATGAAGGATATAAGCTACCTAACACATTTAATAATATTGATAAATTTAATCTAGTTTATTATCCTTCTGATGCTATTGAAGATAAAATAAACACTAAAGAAATAGATGTAGGAATTGTATTCCCAGAAGACTTTGAGTACCGACTAAAAAACCAACTAAAAACCAACGTAAAAATAATAAGTCTTAAAAACAATGCTAATGTTATACATGTAAGAATGCTAGTAGAAGAATATATAAGAGCTTCTACCTTAGGAACAGAAAACGCTGATATACAAATCTTAAGAAATGCTGTCAATAATATTGGAGGCCCCCGTTTATCAATAAGCTTTATGTTTATGTCAATACTTGTTTTTGTGGGTACTATAATGGAATTAGTTTTAGAAGATAAAAAGAAAAAGACATTCACAAGATTGTTTTGTGCTCCTGTAAAAAACTATGAATTTATTTTAGGTACACTTATTTCAGTTCTATTTCTTGGAAGCCTAAAAATTTACCTTTTTCTTTTGATTACTAAATTAGGTTTTGGTTTTGACTGGAAAACAACCTTCGGAAATGTTTTTTTAGTATTATTTTTCTTCTTGTTAAGTACAGTAGGAATTAATATAGGCTTAATTGGACTTGTTCGCAATACTAAAGTATATTTAGCTTTTAATGTTATGGTGTCAATATTTTCATGCTTTGCAGGAGGTGCTTTTTTACATTATGATTTTATGGGAGAAACACTCGAAAAATTTTCTAATTTTTTCCCTCAAAAATGGGGAATAACCGCCTACGAAAAACTTGTAGACGGCTATCCTTTAGATAGCATTGTAATAAATTTACTTATTTTAATTCTTTTTGGTGCAGTTTTTGCATCTATAGGTATAAAATCCATAACTCCATCTGAAAACAACCTATAACTTTTCTTAAATCACCAAATATTATAGTGTACACGTTGTTCATTATATCTATTAGCTGGTGGCTTTTCTTCTGCTGGATATCCTATTGAGATAATTGCAAATGGAGTAATACTGTTGGGTATTTTAAATACTTTTTTTAGTCCTTCAACTCTGTCTTCTCTTGGATAAACTCCAAGCCACACCGCTCCAAGACCTTTCTTCTGCACTGCAATGAGAATATTCTGAGTAGCTGCCGAACAGTCCTGTACCCAATATCCCTTATGTTTTTCTAAGCTTTCATCTCCACAAATCATTATTGCAGCTTGTGCCTCTTTTAGCATATTGGCATAGGGATGAACTTGGGTTATTTTCTCTAACATATCTTTATCTGTAACCACAACAAAATGCCAAGGCTGTTGATTTCCCGCTGATGGTGCACTCATTGCAGCTTCTAATAAATCTTTGATATCCTCTTTTTTTACAGGCTCATCTGTGTATCTCCTTATACTTCTTCTGTTTAATATATCATCCATCTTCATCACTCCTTATAGAACTTATGTTTTATTTAATTAACTTATAACTTATATTAGATTCTAACATATTTTTGGCAAAACATTAATGCTTTTATACCAAGAAAAATTATATCTATTAATAAATTTATAATTCTTTTTACAATGATTTTGTAAATGGTATTTTATAAATATCTGTAATAAAATCCTTCTTGATTTAATAAATAACTAAAGAGGTGATTAATTGATGTTTAAAATTAATAAAATGCAACTTAAAATAAGCATTTCACTTGCCTTATTTGCATTTGCTATATTTACAATAACCAATAATACTTTAAATACCGAACCTGTAAATGAATTTAATGATAGTTCCATGGTTGCATTTATGGAGTTTGCAATTTCACTTGATGAAGAAATCAAAAACATTGAGGTTTTTGATATAAGTAAAGGACAGATAATTAATCGTCAGCATTCAAATGAGCTAATACAAAATGAAGCTATTGAATATTTAAAGGGCATAACAGGTATGTACCCTAAAACAAATGCTATTTCGGATAAAGGCTACATTGTAAGGATACCCTTAGAACCATCAGTGTCTGTGAAAAACCAATGGCTTGATGAAATTTTAAATGAAGTTTATATAATTTTTCCCTCTAAAGATAACTGTCCATATCTTCTTATTCTTGACGACAAAAATAGACCTCTGTTTTACACTTTTAATAGCAATACAGACACTTTACTAAAAAATATAGACCTAGAGTTATGAAACAAGAAAATACCCTATATTAGAACTAAGAGCTACTTTAACTCGTCTCTATTAGACTTTATAACTTCCAGAGTTTCTCCTAATATTTCTTCCACTTTGTTTAAAACACTGTCGGCATATTCTTTTGTTCCAAGCCTTATCTCTTTAGCATTTTTTTGAGCATTAGTCACAATCTCATTAGACTGTTCATACGCTTTTTTGGTTATCTCATGTTCATCTACTAAAGATGCAATCTGATTTTCAGCATCTTTAACAATCTCATTAGCTTCCTTCTGTGCTTCAAGAAGAATTCTCTGCCTTTCATCTTTTACCCACTTAGCCTGTTTAATATCATCAGGAAGTTTTAGCCTCATCTCTTTAATGATTTCATGAATCTCTTCTTTGTCCACCATGCATTTCCCTGAAAAAGGCACACTTACACCTTTTTCAACAACATCCTCTAATGTCTCCAAAATTGAAAGTATCTCCATCCGTATCCCTCCTAAGCCTCATAGTTATTTTTTGAATTTTTCCAATACTTTATCCTTTATGCAACAAGGAACAAGCCCATCTATACTACCATTATTTTTCGCTAGTTCTTTGACAGAACTAGAACTTAAAAATGAATAATTTATGTTTGTCATCATAAACAATGTCTCAACATTCAAATCAAGCTTTTTATTAAGCAAAGCCATTTGAAGTTCATACTCAAAATCAGACACTGCCCTTAGACCTTTTATAATAACCGATGCATTCTTATTTTTCATAAAATCTATTAAAAGGCCTGTAAAACTTTCAATTTCAACATTATCAACATCTTTTACTGCACACCTTAGCAATTCCACTCTTTCTTCAAGTGAAAAAGCCGGTTTTTTATTATTATTAACTAAAACAGCAACTATTAACTTATCACATAATTTCGATGCCCTTTGAATAATATCCAAATGGCCATTTGTTATTGGGTCAAAACTCCCCGGATATACATATATACTCATATCATACCTTCTACCTATTTATTAATTATAAAAAATTACTCACGCCTCATAAAAGGAAATAATAGTATCTCCATACTTCTGATGCCTGATTTTTTTAAAATGTTCTACCTCTTGTGGAACTTCATCTTTAAGGTCATGTTCTACTATAACTATTCCATCCTGTTCTATTATATCATTTTCTACCAAGCATTTTAAGGTTTCTTCTACAAGATTTTTATTATAAGGAGGATCTAAAAATATAATATCAAATTTTCTATTTTCTTTAGAAAGCTTATCTAAGGCAACAAATACATCCATATTCATAATAGATGACTTTTCACTGAGTTTAGTATGGGAAAGATTCTGTTTTATTGTCATAAAACATTCTCTGCTTTTGTCAACAAACAGAGCAAAATCTGCTCCTCTACTCAAAGACTCTATTCCTAGGCTCCCAGTTCCTGAATATAGATCAAGAACTCTCGATTTAGCTATAACACCTGCTAGTATATTAAAAACCGATTCTTTGACCCTGTCAGTAGTTGGCCTTGTTGAAAACCCATTAATTGTTTTTAATTTATGTCCCTTTGCACTTCCTGATATTACTCTTAGTATGACATTTTCCTCCATTTTATCTTATTCTAAGGCTTCATCTTCCATAAAGTAGAAATTCTCTTGTAATCTTTATGTAGAGTAGAATCTCTACTTAAAACTCAGATGTTTAGACAAATCTAAACGAGCTCACTTCTATAATGTTATTTTATACTATCATGTATCATTGTCAACCATAATAAATCATTTAATTTAAACTTAATATATTTATCTTTTCCTTAAACTCCTTTTTTATTTTATTTTTTAACAATAAATGCTCTTTTGTCGAAAGATTTCTGTCCTTGTCTATTATATTTATAGCCGTATCTTGAGCCTTTTTTAAAACATCCATGTCATTATAGAGATTGGCAATTTTAAGCTGAGGAATTCCATGCTGCCGTGTTCCAAAAAATTCTCCTGGTCCTCTCAACTCCAAATCTTTTTGAGATATGACAAAACCATCCCTGTTTTTTTCCATTACTTTCATTCTTTCCTTTGCCACTTTGCCTTTTCCCTCATTGTATAAAATGCAATATGATTTGTGTATACTTCTTCCTACCCGGCCTCTTAATTGATGAAGTTGTGACATCCCAAATCTCTCAGAGTTTTCAACAACCATTACTGCTGCATTAGCAACATTAACTCCAACTTCAATAACCGTTGTAGAAACTAATATATCAATATCTCCTTTTAAAAACTCCTCCATTACATTATCTTTATCTTTTCCACTCATTTTTCCATGAATAAGACCTACTCTTAAATCCTTAAAATCCTCTTTTTTTATTTTATCTGCCAATTTTTCTGCTGATTTTGCTTCAATTGAGTCAGATTCTTCAATTAAGGGACATACTATATAAACCTGCCTGCCTTCTAAAACTTTTTTTCTTATAAACTTATTTATTCTTTCTCTCATACTGTTATCAACAGCATAGGTCTCAACAGGTTTTCTCCCAGGAGGAAGTTCGTCAATAATAGATACATCCAAATCTCCATATAAAATAAGAGCTAAAGTTCTTGGAATAGGAGTAGCTGTCATTACAATTATATCTGGATTCTCCCCCTTATTTGAAAGCACTGTCCTCTGTCTTACACCAAAACGATGTTGTTCATCGGTTATAACAATCCCAAGACGAAAAAAGTTTACATTTTCCTGTATAATAGCGTGAGTGCCTATAACCACATCTGTTTTTCCATTTTCAATATCTCTTAAAACATCTCTCTTTTCTTTTGGTGTCTGACTTCCAACCAGCAAATCAACTTTTATTCCTTCTTTTAAAAATAATTTCTGTACAGATTCAAAATGCTGCCTTGCTAAAATCTCTGTAGGTGCCATTAGGGCTCCTTGATATCCACTTATTACAGCTTTATATAAAGCTATAATGGCAACAATAGTTTTACCTGATCCTACATCTCCCTGAACAAGCCTATTCATTACTTTAGGCCTTTCCATATCATTTTTTATTTCCTCAAACACTTTTTTTTGAGCATTTGTAAGGGGAAAACCTATATTTTTAATGAATTTTTCAATTTTCTCACTATACACACCAAATTCAATCCCCTCCTTATCCTTATCCAATGTATTTTTTATGGATAAAAGGGCAAGTTGAAGCAAAAAAAGCTCTTCAAATACCAATCGATACCGAGCCTTTATAAAATCATCATCACTTTTAGGAAAATGAATATTAGAAATTGAATAATTTATATCCGCGAGATTATATTTGTTTTTTATCCAACAGGGAAGTACTTCTTCAATTTTTCCACCAGTTAATTCTAAGGTATCTTTAATTGAAGAGCGAATAATATTTTGGCTTAACCCTTTTGTAGAAGGATAAACAGGTACAATCCCCATTAGCTTATCTTTTTTATCTTCTCTCTCATAAATAGCATTTTGAACTTCAAAACTATTAAACTTTTTAGAAATTGTCCCATAGAAAATATATCTAGCTCCAAGTCTAAAAATCTTTTTTATAAAATGTTGATTATACCATATTGCTGTAATTCTACCAGTATCATCCCTTATACTAACTTGATAAATACTAAGACCTCTTCTAATATGCTTTTCTCTTACTCTTGAGTCTATAACACCTATAAAAGCACACTTTTCTCCATCTTCTAATTTGGCAATCTTTTTAATATGACTTCTATCTTCATAATCTCGAGGGTAATAAAATATTAAGTCCTCAACATTAAAAATACCCAGCTTATTAAAAAGTTTTGCACGAGTAGCTCCTATTCCCTTAACAACAGTTATAGCTTTATTAAATACATCACTCATATCTTTACTCACATACCTTAATTTTTAACTATAATTATAATATACTAAGTCCATAACTGCAACGAAAGAGAATGATTAGGGTATATATTAAATGACATGATCCTTAAAATTATAAATCTGAAAAATCAACCTGTTCTGGCTCATCAGTAAAAGCTACGTATCCAAGAACAACAAGGTTTACAAGAGGTATAAACATTAATAAACCAAGCCAAGGGCTTTTTCCTACAAATGCAAATATCCTCATATAACAAAAAGCTATTAAAAAATAATTTACTACTGGAATTAAAAAAGCTATGCAAGCATAAATTGGCAAGTCTGCAAATGACACTAATACGTACAAATTTAAAAGAGGAACAAATGCCATCCACGCATCCTCTTCTCTGTTTAACTTAATAGCAATAGCATATGTACAAAAAGCCACATACCCATAAATCAGTAATCCAATTATATAATACATAAAAACAACTCCCCTCATTTTATTTTATTATAAGCTACACCTATAATTGTAAATCATTTATTCAATTTATTCAATAAAATAATCCATTTTTCTTTTAAAAAAACTTGCTATAACTCTAAAGGATGTGTTAAAATGAATGTTAGTTTTATTAAATATAATTTGTGTTTTAAATATTTCTCCAGATTAAAAGGAGGTGTGAATATAAATGGCTAAATGTGATATCTGTAGTAAGGACAAACTTTTTGGTTCAAATGTCAGTCACTCAAATAGGAAATCTAACAGAGCTTGGAAACCAAATGTAAGAAAGATAAAAATTGTTGATAATGGTTCTCCAAAAACAATAAATATATGTGCTAAGTGCTTGCGTTCAAACAAGGTTACAAGAGCAGTATAATATTGGTATTTTAAATTGAGCATCAACAATCTTCAATTCAAAAAAGTGTATCCTTTTTTTAAGTGATACACTTTTTTAAATTGTAACTTGACACTAAGTACATCAATCCATTTTTAATACCCGTCTTATGATGTTACCAAGGAACTTTGGCATTTTTACCACCAGTATTTTCATACAACACTCCTCCCAGCTGGAATTTAAACTCATCACTACATAATATACAAAAAAGTGTTTTTTTGTGAATATCCCTGTACATACTTAAAATTATGTTTTTTTATATTAAAAAGTCTTTTTTAATGGTCAATTGAATAGGAATATATAAATAGGTATTGGCTTTTAAGGGGGGCTTATTTTGTATATTATTTATATTAAACACTATAAAAGAAGAATTGCGATAGCTTCTACAATTACTTTTCTATGGCTGATTATTTTTTTAGTTACTAGTTTATTTTTTAATAATAGTTTTTTTATAGATATGATAGTCGATGAATATATATCTTTTTCACATCCTGTAGAATACCAAATTGAAAATATATATATAAATAAAGACATAGATGATATATCAATTGAAACAAGCCATAATTTTAACAAACCAATAACTCAAAATTTTTCTACACATAAATCATTAAAAGGCGAACTTACTTTCTCATACCCTTCAGCCTTTGAATTAAATGAACAGGATTTTCATGACTCAGAAGTGCTTTATCATATTTCTTTCAAAAACAAAAACATACATGGCTTTATTCAAACTTGGAATTTACCTTATGAACTAGATGATTTTTTGAAAAAATCTAATTCATTATCTCAACAAGAATATGCTGATTTTTTGAAAAAGCCAGTCACTGTTAATGATATTCCTGGCTTTTATTTAAGTTATACTATTTCTACAATGGAAGGCAAAAACATTAAGGGATCTGAAATTTTCTTAAAGAAAAATGATAAAATGTATAGAATCAGCTATTTTGTCCCTATAGAATTGTGGGATGAAAAAGAAGCAAAAATTTTCTGGCATATAGTAGATTCCTTTAAAGTAAACAACTAAAATTTCTAAATTACAACATAGCAGACTAATTTGGGTATATTTAATAAGTGTGAAGAAAAATATTCCAAAAGTGAACTCGTTTAGCTAAAGCTAAACATAGAGACTTCAGTTGGAGACTCAACTCCAACTGAAGATTTATAAGAGGAAAGTTGTGCAATATAGAGTCTTAAAACAAAATTAATTTTTTTAGAATCTTTCAGGAAAATTTAAATAATTATCTATTCCTCTAAAGAGGCTACTTTAACACAATTTCTACCTGACTCTTTTGCATCATATAGTGCATTATCTGCTGTTTTTAAAAGATCTGATTCTGTCTGTGCAAATTCAGGATAACAGGAGACTCCAAAACTTACCGTCACAGAAGCAGATACCAACTCATCTTTAATGGTGGTTTGCTCAAGTTTTTTTCTAAGATTTTCAACTTTTTCCACAGCTCTACTTATATCTGTTTTAGGCAATACTATTACAAATTCTTCTCCTCCATATCTTGCAATAAGGTCTCCACTTCTTAAAGAATTTTTTATAAGACTGGCAATATGTTTTAAAACCTTATCTCCAAATAAATGCCCGTAAGTATCATTAAACTTTTTAAAATGATCTATATCAAAAATAGCAAGAGACAGTGGATAATTGTTTTTCTTTGCAATTTCAAATTCATCTTTAAGTTTCTCCTGAAATGAAAGTCTGTTGTAAACCTTTGTCAAATTATCAATGGTTGCTAACTCATGCATTTTTTGATATAACTCAGCATTTTCCATTGCAATCCCTACCTGTCTTCCGATAATATTCATAAGCCTTAGATTGTTGTCGTCAAAAGCATTTGCTAATTTATGCTCAATTAAAACAAGACCAAACTTCTTTGTCTTTGTAAGAAGAGGAATACAAATTAATGAATTAATATCTCTGTTTTCAATAAACGGAAATTCTTTAGAATCCACAAAATTTTCAATTATAGAGTCCCCATTCCCGAGAGTTTCCATAAGAATATTACAGTTAACATTGTCGTTTATGGTTATAAGCTCCTGTTTGTTTCTTATATTTGTAGTGTGAACCTTCAACTTCTTTTTGTTTTCATCATATATCAAAATAGTAGAATTATTTACTCCCATAACTCCTATAATTATATCATTAACATGCTGTAAAAGTTCCTTAATATCAAAAATAGAGCTTATAGCCTGTGCAATCTGTTGAACAGTATATAATTCTGCTAAACTTTCCATCAACTTTTTATTTGTATCTTCTACTTTGTAATTTGTATCCTTTAACTTATCATTTTGATTCTGTATCTCTTTTTGTGCTTCTTCTAATTGTTCATATCTACTGGCAAGTTCAGCAAACAGCCTTTTATTTTGTTGCTCACTTTCATAATTGTCTTCATATATTTTTCCACAGAGCTCTGAAAACATTAATAATACAATATGTAAAAAAATTATTGTTGAAAAGCAACAAAATATATTTATATTTAAAAGTTCATATTCAGAATATACCTTTACTCCCTGAAACACACCTGCAAATGCCAAAGAACAAATCAGAAAAAACTGAGCCTTTCTTTTTCCCTTTTCCAAAGTTGTTATTAGAATAGAAAACACAAGCAATATATACGCCCATTTTTCAAATCCAATAACAATTACTGCAAATAAAACAAACATGATTTCCAGTAATCTTACTACATAATAAGTATGCTTACCTTGAAATATGTTCTTTTTTATAAAACAAATTTTACATATATTAGTGATTGATGCAATGGATAAAAAAATGATTGCAACCAAATTAGAAGTTTCTAGTACATTTTCACATTGAAAACCATACTTTATAATTACCATCCGAAGTAAGGCAATTATAATAAAAATCCATGTAAAATTAACATACATTTTTTCATACTTGTCAATTTTTCTCACAAATACACATCCTTGTATAATTGACTTGGAAATTCTAAGTGTATAACTTTATTGTAAATATTATTACTGCGTACAACTTTTGTGTGAATAAAGCGATTAGATTTTTTTTATTTTCGACTTTGACCATAACAACAATACTTTAAAATGTTACAGTTTTCACAATCAGGCTTCCTTGCCTTGCAAACGCTTCGACCATGATATACTAATTGGTGACAGAACTTTGACCAGCTTTTTTTGGGAACAACTTCCATCAAGTCGAATTCAACTTTTTTAGGATTGTCACTCTGGCTAAGCCCTATTCTATTACTTAATCTTTTTGCATGGGTATCAACAACAACACCAGGAATTCCAAATACGTCTCCTAAAATCAGATTTGCCGTTTTACGTCCTACTCCTGGAAGTTTCAACAACTTTTCCATAGTATCAGGTACTTGACCATTATGCTGCTCTATTAAAATATTACAGGTCTCTTTAATATTCTTAGCCTTATTTCTAAAAAAACCTGTTGATTTAATATCCTTTTCTAACTCTTTTAAATCCGCATTAGCAAAATCATGTACATTTTTGTACTTTCTATAAAGCTTATCAGTTACAATATTTACTCTCTGATCAGTACATTGAGCTGCTAATTGTGTAGATATCAAAAGTTCTAACGGCTCTTTGTATTTTAGAGTACACTCTGCCTCTCCATAATCATTATAAAATATCTGTAATATTTTTTTTACTGCTTCTTTCTTGTCCATAAATTCTCCTTACATATATTATACCAAAAAAACTGGTGATATACTATACAAGATATCCCGCTAATGTTTGTAAGTATCAAGCCCCAAGCTTTTAAAATTTGGATTTTCAATTATTTTAAAGGGCTTATATGTATTAAATGTACAAGTCCAAACACTTAGATCTCTATTATGTACAAACTAATTAAGATTTTGGTACAGTACCATATATTCTTTGGCCGATTTATCCCATGAAAAATCTGTTGTCATAGCATTTTCCATTAATTTATTCCATCTCTCTTTGTTGTTTTTATAAAATTGAATACCTCTGTTAATCTTTTTTATCATATCTTCAGCACAAAACCTTTTGAATAAAAAACCATTTCCCTCTTCTTTATTTGTTTCAACATCAACTATCGTCTCAGCTAATCCACCTGTTTCTCTTGCTATTGGAATTGTACCATATCTCAAACTTATCATTTGACCTAAGCCACAAGGTTCAAAACGTGAAGGCATTAGAAAAAAATCACTGGCAGCATAAATCCTTTGGGATAATGAAGCATCAAACCCTATGTAAACTGCCATTTTATCTGAATATTTTTCCTGCAATTTTATAAAAGTCTTTTCGTAATGATCTTCACCAGATCCAACTAAAACAAATTGCAAATCATTTTCCATCATTTCGTCAATCTTATCTATTATTAAGTTTAATCCCTTCTGACTGGTCAGTCTTGAAACCAAGCCAATTACAGGAACATCCTTCTTCGGTAATTCCATTTCTTTTTGCAATGCATATTTATTGTCCTTTTTATAGTTTAAAGTATTCACATTATAGTTTTTATAAATTCTTTTATCTGTTTCAGCATTAAAAACTTCATAATCTATACCATTTACAATACCAAAAAGATCTTTTGATCTGCTTTTTAATACCCCTTCAAGCTTTTCACCATATTCTGGGGTTTGAATTTCTTTAGCATATCTCTTACTTACAGTGTTTATAATATCTGCATACACTAACCCTGTTTTCATAAAACTAAACATTCCATAAAACTCGGTTTTCTCTGGTACAAATAACTCTTCCGTCATTCCAAACAAGTCTAATACCTTTTTAGAGAAATTACCCTTGTATTCAAGATTATGAATGGTAAATAGCGTTTTCATATCTTTATAAAATGGTAAAGCTTTGTACCCTTCTTTTAAAAGCATACAAACAGGACCTACATGCCAATCATTACAATGTATTATATCAGGTTTAAAATCAATTTTGGGAAGCATTTCTAAAACAGCTTTTCCAAAAAAAGCAAACCTCTCTGCATCATCTGAATAACTATATATATTTTCCCTGTTAAAATAGTGATAATTATCCACAAAATAAACAGGAATTTTTTTATTGCTTTTAAAGTTAATATTCCCCTTTTTTATGATGCAAGTTTCCTGCCTTGAGCCAATCTCAACAGGAAAATCTTTGATATATTCCATATTTGATTCTATTTTTTTATATCTAGGCATAATTATTCTTATATCGTAACCCTTCGAAACCAGCGATTTAGGTAAAGAGCCCGCCACATCTGCCAATCCACCTGCTTTAGCAAATGGTGAAACTTCAACTGAAACAAATAAAATTTTTTTCTTTTTTTCCCTACTCATCGTTATTCCTCCGTTATGTCTTCTTTATGTCTTCTTTATGTCTTCTTTATCTTATTCTAAAATCCCACCAAAGTGAAACTTTTCTTCACTTTTAATAAATCTTCAGGTGGAGTTGAGTCCCCACCTGCTAGGGTTTTTATAAATTCTCTGCTTTTAAAAGCTGTATTTTCAGGACAATATACTAGGTTTTTTTTCACTATCCATTAAATTTAAAAACATATTTACTATACTAGGGTCAAATTGACTTCCTTTGCATCTTTCTAGTTCTCTCATGGCATCTTCCACCCTCATTCCTTTTCTATAAGGTCTGTCGCTTGTCATTGCATCAAAAGCATCTGCCACACACATTATTCTTCCAAAAACACATATTTCGTTACCTTTTAATCCATTTGGATATCCTTTTCCATCATATCTCTCATGATGCTGCAATATTCCACATACTGCTTCTTTTAAAAATTTAATATCCTTTAAAATATTATAGCCAATTTGTGGATGTTTTTTTATTTCCTCAAATTCAGCATCATTTAATTTTCCATTTTTATTTAGTATGTTGGGTGAAATTCCTATTTTACCAATATCATGAAGTATTGCTGCGTATCTTAAATTTTCAATCTGCACATCATCCAACTCAAGTACTCTAGCAAGTTCGCAAGATATTTCCATCACTCTCTGACAATGCCCTCTTGTATATGCATCCATTGCTTCAATAGAATTTGCCAGCGACATTACAGTCTGAAGATAGCCATACTGCATTTCATCAAAAAATCTGATAAGCTCATTATTTTTTCTGTTAAGTTCTTTTTTTGTCTTGTCCAGTTCTTTAATATAGGCACTTAGAGCTTCTGTTTTAATATCATATGTTATATCGGATTTTTTTTTGCATTTATTTGTATTTTTCAAAGTATAAGTATTGTGTAGCAATGCAAAAAGAATGCTTACTAAAATAGCAGACATTATTGTTAAATATGTGAAATCAAAAGTTTTTATAAATATCATTAGTGTGTACAACAAAGCAAAACCTATGGTGATATGTTTTGCATATTCTATAGATTTGTTTTTCATGAATTACCTCCTATAAAGGTAACGTACCAGATAGCTTTAAATAAGCTTATACTATATATATTCTATACATCATTACAAAATCCTTCTTGACAATAAATTATTCCTAGAAAACTCGCCAAAAACTTCCTTTGCCAATCCCCAGCATATTAATTTACAAAAAGCAGGATTTTTATAAATTAATATGCTTCTAAAAAAAGGAGAACCTCTATAGAAGTCCTCCTTTTTGAATTTATTCACTTACATTATTCCCTGCTAAGCAATATCTAAGACATTTTTAAGTATTAATTTGTTTTTTTGTTAAATTCACTATACTGAATTTAACTCTTAGTTCACCATTATATGTTAGTTTAAAACAACTTTATTGACCGCCTTCTTCACCCATTTCAAGTTCAAGCTCTATTGTCTCACCATCTCTGAACACTTCAATTGTAACAATATCACCTGGCTCATAGTTGTCTCTTTCATCATTTAGTTCTTCTAAACTTTTAACTCGAACTCCATCGAATTTAGTAATTATATCCATTCTTCTTACCCCTGCTCCATGAGCTGCACTGTAAAGTGAAACTTCCTCTACTAATACTCCCATTGGCATATTATTACTCTCTGCAATCTCTTCTGTAAATCTGGTTTCAACTATAATTCCTATTAAAGGTCTTCCTCTTACATAATTGTACTCAATAAGATGGTCTGTTATTTCCTTTACCCTGTTTACAGGTATTGCAAATCCTAATCCTTCATATTCAAATCCACCTATTTTTACAGTATTTACTCCAATAAGCTGACCACTTGCATTTACAAGAGCTCCTCCACTATTCCCTGGATTAATAGAAGCATCCGTCTGAATAAGTTTCATATCTCTATCATCAGTAATAGGTATTGTCCTGTTAAGTCCACTGATAACTCCTACTGTAACAGATCCCATATACTCTAATCCACCTGGATTACCTATTGCAACTGCAAGCTCACCGACTCTTACTTCATCTGAATCACCGAATTCAACTGCAGGTAAATTATCCTTTTCAATTTTTAAAACAGCTAAGTCAGTTCTTCTATCTCTACCAACAAGTTCTGCTGGATAAGCTGTGTCCTTATCGTTAGGAAGAATAACTTCAATTTTAGCATTCTCTCCAATTTCATTTGATGTTCCTTCTAAAGCTGCTTCTATAACGTGATTGTTTGTCATTATATACCCATCACTTCTAATTATAATACCTGACCCCTGTGACGAAGTTTCACCTGAATCTGGTCCAAAAAACCAAAAATCTCTTTGCACACTTTGTCCAGTTACACTTATACCTACAACTGAAGAACCAACTTTTTCTGCTATGGCAACAACAGGTGAATCAGCACTTTCAACAACAACTTTCCTGTAATAGTCAGATCCCTCTGACTCACCTGAATTAACTGTGTTTTGAGCTGTCATATCATTGTCCTCAAAAAGAGATTCTGCTGATGGCTGTAATTCCTGATTAGAAAGTTGAGAATATACCACACTAGATACTACACCACCAAGCAGGGAACTAATCATTGCAACAATAATCAGCTGTGCTAAAACAGCATTCTTCTTTTTTTTGGGTTTAGAATAAGTTTCAGTGTAGAAAGAAGAATCTTCTAAATCTTTTTTTGTACTGTCATCTTCATAATAATCTTGCTCTTTGTTTTCCTTTTCATAATAGCTTCTAGCATTTTCCCTTTCCTTATTCTCACCTTCATAATAACTTTCATTTTCAAATTGCTTATCATTCACACCTTCATAATTGTTCTCTTCCATATTTTCAATTTCATCATTGTACTTATTGTAATCATCCATATTAAACACTCCTTTCATATTTTATATTTCTTTTCTTTGTTAACTATATTCTATAAAAGGTTTTTGAAAAAGCTATGAATAAACTGTTAATAATAATCAATAATTTTTTAAACTATTTATGAATACCATTTATCTTAATCTAATATCCAACTAAAAACCCAATGTATACCTTTAGCCAAACAAGTTCGCTTATAATTTTACCCAACATCAGTAGCATTATCCAGTGTAAAACTGAATTTTGTACCTTTTTCAACTTTACTTTCAACCCAAATTTCCTGTCCATGTTCATTTATTATATTTTTTACAATGGCAAGACCTAATCCTGTTCCTTTTTTTTCTACACCTCTTGACTTATCAGTTTTATAAAATCTTTCCCATATCAAATTAATTTCCTTTTCATCAATTCCAATTCCATTATCCTCTATAGATATCAAAGCTCTTTCTTTGCATTTTTTTGTAGTCAAAATTATTTTTCCCTCTTTACCCACAAATTTTACTGCATTGTGAATAAGATTCATTATAACTCTTTCAATAGAGTCCAAATCTCCTTTTACAAACATATCTTCATTTTCAAAATTAGCTTCAATAAAAATGTTCTTTTTAATTATATGACTTTGCATCTTTATAATACACCTTCGAATAAGCTCATTAATATTAAACCTTATTGGAGTTAATTCCATCTCTCCTGACTCAATTTTTGCTAAATCAAGTAAGTCTGTTGTAAGCCTGTTAAGCCTATCTGTCTCGTCTTTTACAATGGTAAGATAATCATGCTCTTTTTCTTTAGGAATCGTCCCGTCCAATATCCCCTCTATAAATCCACGTATTGATGTCATTGGTGTCCTTAGTTCGTGAGAGACATTTGCAACAAATCCTCTTCGCATTTCTTCTGTTTTCTCTAAAGCATTTGCCATGTTGTTAAAACTATCTGACAATTCACCAATCTCATCACTTGATGATATATTAAGTCTTTTTCCAAATTCTCCATTTGCAATAAGCTTTGCTGCATTATTTATCTTTTTAAGTGGGCTTGATAACCTTAATGAAAAAATATATATAAGAACTATAGATATCATAATTGAAATAAATACTGAGAAAATAAAAAAGTTAAAAACAACCGTTCTTGCACGCTCAACTTCTGGAATAGGAGTATGAAGATAAACAGCTAAGGCAACCTCTTCATCAATTTTTAATGGTCTGGCAATTGTTAACCAAGAAACACCTGTCTCTTTAAACAGTCCAAAAAAATCTCCTCTTTCCCTGATATAATCTTCATTTCCCTGCATAACTCTATTGTATTGTCTTTCATCAGGTAATTTTAATGCTCCACCATCTAATAGCTTATTAATGATTTCATCACCTAATCTGGTCTCTCCCTCACTCTCAACTATTTTCCCATCAGGAGATACTATCCATATAACTGAATCTGTATTATAACTAAAAGTACTTAAAATTTCTTCAAAATAATACATATGCAATCTATGAATTGCCGCATTTTGCGAATCTGCATTTTCATTTATATAGGTCAGATAGCTATTTATAATTTTAGCACTTTCATTTAATTCGTATTCTTTTTCTTGAGATACAAAATTTCCCAAAAAAACGTATAGCATCACACCTGTTATGGATGTACTCACAAGCAAAATAGCTACAAATATTACTACAATTTTGCTAAACAATGTTTTTAACATCATTTCACCTCAAATTTGTATCCAACGCCCCACACAGTTTTTAGCTGCCAGCTTTGACCTTCCTGGTCAATTTTCGCTCTAAGTCTTTTTATATGAACATCTACCGTTCTTGAATCACCATAAAAATCAAATCCCCATACATGCTCTAACAGCTGTTCTCTTGTAAAAACCTTGTTAGGATTTGATGCTAAAAAGAAAAGAAGTTCTAGCTCCTTTGGTGGAAGCTCCAATTCTTTTTCATGTATTTTAAGTGTGTAATTTGATTTGTTTATAATAAAATTGGGATACACTACCTCTCTTGAATCCATCTCTTTATTATCATATCTTCTCAAAACAGCTTTTAACCTTGCCACCAACTCCTTTGGCTCAAAAGGCTTAACTAAATAATCATCTGCTCCTAATTCCAACCCCAGCACTTTATCAAATGTTTCCCCTTTAGCTGAAAGCATAATTATAGGAATGTTACTCATTTTTCTTATTTCTCGGCACACCTGCCATCCATCTGCTCCTGGAAGCATAATATCCAATACAACTATATTGGGCGTAAAGCTCTTAAAAGTATCTACAGCTTTAATTCCATTATAAACTGTAGTAACCTCAAATCCTTCTTTTTCCATATAAAGTTTTATAAGCTCACAAATATTAACATCGTCATCAATTATAAGTACCTTTGTTTTGTTATTCATTCGCTCACCCCACTATTAGTAATAAACAGCTTTTTAAATCTAATTAAGAATTTCTGTACGAGCTGGCAAACTATTTAGCACAATATTTTGTATTTTTATTTCTTCCTGCATTTTTTTCTGCTCTTCTTTTAATTCACCAACAGTAACTTTAAGTTTATCATTTTCTTCAATTAAAACTTTTATCATTTCTTTAAGTTCATCTAACATAATCTTTTCCTGTTGTTTCATTTTTCAACCCCCTAATATATAGAAATAGATATTTGTGATTAAAATTTTAGCTTACATCAATTGTAAACGTCATTTTCACCTATGTTTTATGCTAATATCAAATTAAGCATATATTTAGCACAAGGTTACCATTTTTAATAATAGTTAGCTTGAATATATTATAACAAAATATCCTTTTTGTAAATACATTAATTATTATTATACCACAAATTCCTTCATTAAATCTTATTTTTCTAAATGTTAAGAGCACTTTTATTTATATTAGAATAATACCTTATATATATTGACTTAAAGGCTTTATTGTGTTATTTTAACATAGTGAAAATAAACTATTATATAAATAATTTTTAGGGGGTGTTCAATTATGATAGATATGGAAAATTTAAACTTTGCTCTTGGTACGTCACTTTTAGGAATAACAATTGTTTTTTCAGCATTGGTGATTCTGTGTATGTTAATAAAATTATTTCCATTACTTAATTATGAAAGAAAAAAATCATCTGCTACTGAAGAGACTTCAGATGAATCTTCCTATTTAGAAATTGAAGAAGACGATTTATCTGATGATTCTCTTATTGCTGTCTTAACAGCTGCTGTTATGGCATCTATGAGAAACAGTCCGGATATTAAAATAAAAGTTACTTCTTTTAAGCGTATTCCACAGACATCTCCTGTTTGGAATACAACTGGAAGAAATGAACATATATCTGGAAAACTATAACCTAATTTTACCAAGGTGAAGTTAGATGTTGTAAATTTACTACGAATTTTTACAAAATAAATTAAAAGTAATAAAAAAAGGATGAATAATAAAATGTTAAACGACTTTTTTAATACAATTAGTGAGGTTATATCGAGATCTGGATATGTAAGCGGCGAGCCTTTACAGTTTCTAATGATTTTGATTTCATGTGTTTTAATGTACCTTGCCATAGCCAAAAAATATGAGCCGCTTTTACTTCTCCCAATAGCATTTGGAATGCTTCTAACAAATCTTCCTTTTGCTGATTTACACAATCCAGAACTTTTTAGCGGAGATGTTGACATGAATAATGTTGTCAACAATGGAGGACTTTTTGACTTTATATACATGGGAGTTAAGTTTGCAATTTACCCTCCACTTATATTTCTGGGTATAGGTGCAATGACAGATTTTGGACCTATGCTGGCAAATCCAAAAAGCATGCTTCTTGGTGCAGCCGCACAAGTTGGTATTTTCTTTACCTTTATCGCTGCTTTGTTGATTGGCTTTGACGAAGGTCTTGCAGCTTCAGTTGCAATTATAGGAGGTGCTGACGGTCCTACGGCAATATATGTAACCAGTATTTTAGCTCAGGATATGCTAGGTCCTATAGCAATAGCTGCATACTCTTATATGGCTCTAGTTCCAATGATTCAGCCTCCAATTATGAAACTTTTTACAACTAAAAAAGAAAGACAAGTTGTAATGGAACAGTTAAGACCTGTATCGAAAATGGAAAAAATCATATTCCCAATAGTTGTTACAATACTATTTTGCTTATTCCTTCCAGATGCAGCTCCTCTTTTAGGAATGTTAATGCTGGGTAACCTGTTTAAAGAAAGTGGAGTGGTAGACAGAATAAGTAACACAGCTCAAAATGAATTGATTAATATTGTAACTATATTTTTAGGTCTTTCAGTAGGAGCTACTGCAAAAGCTGAGAGTTTTTTGAATTTACAAACATTAGGTATTATCGTCTTAGGACTTGTTGCCTTTTGCATAGGTACATCATTTGGACTTTTATTTGGTAAGCTTATGCATAGACTCACTGGTGGTAAAGTTAACCCATTGATTGGCGCGGCTGGAGTATCTGCTGTTCCAATGGCAGCAAGAGTGGCTCAGAGGGTAGGTCTAGAAGAAAATCCTGGAAACTTCCTTCTTATGCATGCGATGGGTCCTAATGTGGCTGGTGTAATTGGTTCTGCTACAGCTGCAGGAGTTTTACTAACAGTTTTGGGATCGTAAACTTGGTTTAGGTAAAAAAATAATGTTTTTTCTAAAGGTGTATAATATATTAAAGGTAAGAACCATAAAGGAGATAGTTTAAACTATCTCCTTTATCATTTCAACATATTTTTTAGCTTCTTCTGTTATGGCATTATAATTGCCGTCTTTAATAAATCTTGGATTAGCCAAGTTGTTACCCACTCCTATTCCAAATGCACCTGCTTTCAAAAAATTATAAGCATTATTACGATCAATTCCCCCCACAGCAAGTAAAAACTGATCGCTAAAAGGACTTTTTATTTGTTTAAAATAATCTACCCCAACAGATATTGCCGGGAAAATATTAATAAAATCCGCACCACTTTCTTTTGCAGATATTATATTTGTAGGCGTTAGTGCTCCTGCAATACATACCCTTTCTACTTCTATAACTTTTTTTATGAGATTCTCATCTGAATGTATACAGCTAATAAATTGAGCTCCGGAAACAGCGGCACTGTCAACATCCTCAGTATTCATTACAGTGCCTGCACCACATACAATTTTTCCACCCATTCTTTTTCTTATTTTTGTAATACTTTTTAGTGAATCTTCATTTTTGAGTGTTATTTCAACTACTCTTATTCCTCCTTTATAAAGAGCATCAACAGTATCTTCAATATACAAGCTCCCTACACCTTTTATGATTGCAACTACCCTGTATTGCTTAATCCATTCCACTATACTTTTTTTTATCATGTTAATCACCTCGTGTTTAAATATTTTGTCGCACCTAAATTAGGGTGCATATAGTAAATGATATTTAATCCCTAAATTACACATTAAATAACTTGGACTTTAATTTATATATATAAGTAAACTAAAACCAAACAGCAATTTTCTATTCATTACTACAATTTTCACAATAACCATAAAATTTAACTCTGTGATCAGTTACTTTGAATTTGTTTTTTTTAAGAATCTGTTCTTCAAGATTATCTAATAAATCTTCTTGAACCTCAAATATTTTATTGCACTTTATACAAATAAGATGATGATGACGATGACCTTCATTTTGATTGTTAAGTTCATACCTAGTCAATCCGTCATCTAAATCTAGTTTGTATACAAGACCTATGTCATCTAAAAGAAGAAGTGTCCTATAGATTGTTGCAAGGCCTATTTCTGGATAGTCCTCTTTTACAAGAGCATAAATTTCTTCTGTACTAAGATGTTCATCATTATGTTCTATAATTATATCTAAAACAGCCTGTCTTTGAGGTGTAAGCTTATACCCCCGCTCCTTTAATAAAGCTTTAAAATTAATTGAATCCATCTTTTAACATCACTCCTGATAAAAATTATAGCACCTTTGCTATTTCTATTATTATACACCATTATTGCTATCTAAAAACTATTATAAATTAATATTTAAAGGTATGCAATTTTTCTATGAATATATTTTTAAATCTGCTATAATAAAATAGACATTCATAATAAAATATTATATTAAAGGAATTGATGGTAAATGAAACATGTATTAATTTTAGGCGATGGTATGGCAGATTATCCATTAGAGCAATTGGATAATAAAACACCTTTACAGTATGCCAAAAAGCCCAATATTGATTTTTTAGCTCAAAATGCCGAGGTAGGAATGGTTCAAACGGTACCTAAAAATCTTTTGCCTGGAAGCGATGTAGCCAACCTATCAGTTATGGGGTACAACCCTGAATTATATTATACTGGCAGGTCACCTTTAGAAGCAGTAAGCATGGGACTTAAATTATCAAACACTGATGTAACATTAAGATGTAACCTAGTAACTTTGTCTGACAATCAAGAGTACCAAAATAAAACCATAGTAGATCACAGCTCTGATGAAATAAGTTCTGAAGAAGCTAAAGAGCTAATAGAAGAACTAAACAAACACTTTAAAACAGATGAAATATGTTTTTATCCTGGAATAAGTTATCGCCATTGTGTAGTATGGAATAATGGACTGACAGACTTAAATATAACTCCACCTCATGACATATTAGATAGAAAGATAGCTTCTTATCTTCCAGATAATAAAATGATTTTGGACATGATGATTAAAAGTTATGATATCTTAAAAGATCATCCAATAAACAAAGAAAGAATTTCTAAAGGGCTTAATCCTGCAAATTCAATTTGGTTATGGGGAGAAGGCAAAAAACCTAGTATACCTAGTTTTTATGATATGTACAAGGTTCAAGGCTCTGTTATATCTGCTGTTGACCTTATTAAAGGAATAGGAATTTTATCTGGACTAAACAGTGTAGAAGTAGAAGGTGCTACAGGCAACATTCATACAAATTTTAAGGGTAAAGCTTTAGCTGCACTAGAAGAATTAGAATCAGGACGTGATTTTGTATATGTTCATATTGAGGCTCCTGATGAATGTGGGCATAGGTATGAAATAGAAAATAAGGTTAAGTCTATAGAGTTAATAGATGAACAAGTTGTTGGTACAATTTTAAAAGGACTTGAAAAGTACGATGATTATAAACTTATGATTCTTCCAGATCATCCCACTCCATTATCTCTTAGAACCCATACCTCTGAACCTGTACCCTATTTGCTCTATCAAAAGTCCTGCAACAAAAAATCCGGTGTAACTGGATATGATGAATCACAGGCAAAAAGCACAAATATTTTTGTAGATGAAGGTCATAAACTTATGAAACATTTAATTTTAAATGATAAAAGCTAGGGAACCAGTGGGTTCCCTAGGGTATGTATTAAAGGTGGATATTTCATTCACTTAAATAATATGCACCTCGGTTTCCTTTTCTTAAAAGTTTAAAATGTATTCTATTATAACTGCTCCATTTTTTTTAATATCTCTCTCCTGCTCTTTAGTAATATTTAAATTCCACAATTTTTCTATATATTCCTCTCCTTTTTCAAAAATCACTATTTTATTAACAATTAGTCTTGTAATTTCATGGGTAATCCCTTTTATATAAAGATTATTTTTTATATTCTCTACAAAACTATTTATATCACCTATTTTAAAGTTTCTTTTTTTAGTATTTTCTACTTCTTTTCTTAGCACTAAGAGCTTTTTTTCTATTTGTTTGTTAACCCTTAAAAATAATTCTTCAGATATTTTTTTTTCCAATTTATCCTGATAAATTATTTCCTGCTGTCTTTTTTTACATTCAATTTGTTTTTTAATTATATCAATTGAAAAATCCCTGCTATTTAATTTGTTCCTCTTAGAGATTATATCTGCTATATCTTTATTGCTAAAAAAATTAATCAAATCTTTTAAAATAATTTCAGATAAATCTCTTTCACATATATGATGGCTGGTACACAAAGATTTCCCCTTTTTGCTGTAACAACTGCAAATGTACCCCATAGGCCTTTGATTTCGTTTTCTGGCATACATCAAACTTCCACAACCTCCACAGTATAACAAGCCTCTAAATGTATGCAACTTACCCTTGTGGGGACTTAATATTTCACTTCTTTTTTTTCGTATTTCCTGTATTTTTTCGTACTCCCCCCTTTCAATTATCCCTTCATGGGTATTTCCTGTCACAATCCAGCTGCTTTGAGGAAGTCTCCTTGTCTTTTTACTTTTAAAACTTATCTTTTCACTTACTCCCTGTACAGTGTCACCTGCATAAACGCTATTACAAATAATCCTTCTAACTGTTGTCGAATTCCATAAACCCTTTCTTGGTGATTCGTACCCTTCTTTGTTTAAAAAATCTGCTATGCTTCCATATCCATATCCCTCACCATAAAGATTATATATTTTTTTTACCACTTCTGCCTCTTCTCTTTTAATAAGCAGTTTATTTTTTTCAGTAACAGATTTTACATAACCATAGGGCGCTCTTCCAATGTATTCACCTTTTTCTATTTTAAATCTTAAAGTTGCTCTGATTTTTTTTGAAATATCTCTTATATACCGTTCGTTATACCATGTATCAATACCAACTGTATCGTTATCTTTTAAACTATCATATCTTCCATCAAAAGTCCTAACTCTAACTCCATGTTCTTCTAAAAAATCAAGGAATAAAAGTGTCTTAGCATTATTTCTACCTAAACGGGACAAATCTTTTATTACAAGTAAATTGATTCTGTTATTTAAAACATCTTCTCTTAATTCCTCTATACCCCTTCTTTCAAAACCCGCCCCGGACACATTATCATCTATATAAATTTTTTGTACTTCCCCTAATTCACTGTTTTTTATATAGTTTACAAGCAAGTCTTTTTGAGTCTCAATCGTTTCATAATTTTCTTCACCATCATCTCTGCTTTCTCTTACATAAATCCCCACTTTATAAAAGTACATTTAATAAACCTCACTCAATTAACAAATTTATTAATTTATTAATAATACTTTCTTGGTTTTTCTTTTTATTTATATTCTTTTTTATAATAATCTTGGATTTTAATTTCATAAAATATTGATTCCCACATTATATATTTCCAATTATTAATATATGTTTTAGGTTATCAATATAAAACCACTAAATTTTTTTAATAAGAAAATTTTTTAAGGATACATATATTTGTTATATATATTCTTAGTTTAAGGAATGGTTTTTTCTTTTTCTAGATTCAGGAATGTTCATTTCCATTCGATATTTTGCAACAGTTCTACGTGATATTTCCACACCTTCTTTGAAAAGCATTTCCATTATGTCATTATCGCTTAAGGGGAATTTTTTATTTTCTGAAATGATAATTTCCTTTATTCTCTCTTTTATATTTTCTCCTGACATTTTACTATCAGGAACCCTTGAGGGAAACAAATGCTTCATGTCAAAAACCCCCCAAGAACATTGAATATACTTTCCACTAATCGCTCTTGCTACAGTTGACTCATGAAGAGAAATTTCTCCAGCAACTTCTTCTATTGTAAGAGGTCTTATACTTTTCTTTCCCTTTTTAAAAAATTCATTTTGCCTGTCAACAATACATAAGGACAATTTTAATAATGTATTTTTTCTTTGCTCAATACATTTAATTAACCAATTAACTCTGTCAATTTTAGATTGTATAAATTTTTTTGCCTCTACATTTATATCTTCATACAATACACTTTTATAATAGCTGTTTATGTTGATATTAGGCACTGCATCTTCATTTACATATACTTCAAAATATTCATTGGTCTTTTTTACTACAACATCAGGAATAATGTATTTAAATTGTCCTCCCCCATAAAATTCCCTTCCAGGTTTTGGTTCTAAGGTTTTAATAAATCTATAAATTTCAATTATTTTCTCTCGCCTAAGACCTGTTTTTTTGACGATAGATGATATTTTGTTGTCCGCTAAATCGTCTAAATGGTTGTTTATAATATTTTCTATATTTTCATCCTCAATATCCATTTGATTTAACTGTATTATAAGGCATTCCTTTAAATTTCTAGCACATACACCTGACGGCTCAAAAGCCTGCAATACTTTTAACACCTTTTCAACTTTAACTATTGGAAAATTCATAAATGATGCAGCCTCTAAAAGAGTAATTGTCAGATATCCATTATCATCAACATTATCTATTAGGTATTCTGCTGCATCTATTTCACTTTCAGATAAAAGTACAGTGTTAAGCTGCATAAGCAAATGATCTTTTAACGATAAATTTAAAGTTGACCTTTCTGCTATATTATTGTCCATAAAGTCAATTATCTCATCATTTTTTTCAAAATACTCCTTAGTCTCCAAGGTCAAAGGACATACATGTTCTTGTGTATCAGGACAATCTGGACAAATATCTAAAGCAGGATTTGTCTCTATTTCATTTTGAATATACTCTGTAAGCTCCTGAGAATTCATTTTAAGTATTTCAAGAGCTTGCTTTAATTGAGGTGTAAGTATTACTTTTTGTGATTTAATAAGATCTAAATCAAAATAAAAATCCAATTTCCTTCTCCTCACTTTAGTTAAGTACTAATCTTTTCTACAACATTTACAGATAACTTGTTTATATCAATCTATAATAATTTTAAAATAAGTGCTATATTATTCTTTTTTCAGTAACAATCATGTCTAAAGGAACATCATGTTCTTCTATGGGTATATGGTAGCAAATCTGAAGCTCAAAGGCAATCCCTGTTTTATAACATTCTTTTCTAGTCTCTCTTAAAAAACTGTCATAACAACCGGCTCCATAACCTATTCTATTCCTATTTTCATCAAAAACAACCCCTGGAACTACAACCATATCTATTTCTTTTGCATCAATTCTTTGAGTTAATTCTTTTTTAGGCTCTAAAATACCATATTTACTCTTGCCAACTTGATTCTCAATATCTGTTACTTCATAAACTTCAAGCTTGCTTTTTTCTGACTTTAAATTTGCCAATGGTAAAAGAACTCTTTTGTTTTTCTCAAAGCATTTTTCTATTAAAAGCTTAGTTGAAACTTCCTTTGAGAAATTCATATAAACCATTATATTCTTACTCTCTAAAAACTGATTTAATGTTATAATTTTTTGTGTAATAGCTTTACTTTTTTTTAATACTTGCTCTTTTAAAAGCTTTTTTCTTAAATCCAATATCTTTTTTCTAATTTCTTTTTTGTCTTTCAAAATATCACCTTCAACAAAATTACTGATGCTAAAACTAAATTTGCTCTCTATACTGATCAATATTCGCATCATCAAATGTTCCCATATTTTTATAAGCACAAAAAGCACAGTCAATAATATTAAAAAAGAGTGCCGCTCCAGTACCTTCCCCAAGTCTCATATTTAAATCAAGCATTGGTTCAAGTTTTAATGCTTCCATCACTTTTTTATTCCCTGGCTCAACTGAAGCATGAGAAGGAATAATAAAATTTTTAACTTTTGGTTCTAATCTGACAGCTGCAAGTGCTGCTGTAGCAGATATAAACCCATCTATAACTATTGGAATACGATATGCTGAAGCACCAATAAAACACCCTATAAGACCAGCTAAATCAAACCCTCCTACTTTAGAGACAACATCTACAGCATCATTAGCGTCAGGCTTATTTAATTTAACAGCTTTTCGTACAACTTCTATTTTATTTTTAAACCCTTCATTAGATATCCCTGAACCACATCCTACCATATCTTCTGGCTTACTATTTGTGAGAACAACTGAAACAGCACTACTTGTTGTGGTATTTCCTATTCCCATCTCACCTGTTCCCAATAATTTTACACCTTTACTTTTCAAGTCCTTTACTATTAGAATTCCTGTCTCAATCGCCTTTATGGCTTCTTCTCTCGTCATAGCAGGACCTTTTGCTATATTCCATGTTCCCCTTCTTATCTTTCTGTCCACAACTCCTCTTGATTTAACATCTCCATCTACTCCTACATCTACTACAACTATATCTGCACCTGCAAATTTAGTAAAAACATTTATTCCTGTAAACCCTTTTAAAAAGTTTCTAGTCACTGTGGCTGTAACACTTTTAGGACAGGAACTAACTCCTTCCTCAACAACTCCATTATCCCCGCACATAATAACCACAGTTTTTTTATGCACATCTGGATAAATATCTTTACTTATACCAACAATTTGTTGCACTATTGCTTCAAGTTTCCCTAAGCTTCCTAGGGGTTTTGTCAGACTATCAAGCCTCTTTTTTGCTTCATCCATTAAGTCCCTATCTAAATCACCTATACATTCTATTGCCTTTTCAAAAACCATGCTTCTTTTCTCCCAAAATAAATTATCCACTATAGACCTAAATTATATTTCTTTCTTCTCTATAGATTACATCATATTTCAACATAATTATATTCTAAATTTTCTTATAAGGCAAATTTATGTACTCTCTTCATATAAACCTTCTTCTTTATAGTATAAGTATAATAATGCCTTAATAATATCATTGTAGTTTTCGTATGTTACAGAGTGTACGTCACATCTATCAACCTGTACACAAACCTTAATTTTATGCTGATCATTGTTGTCGATAACTGTACTTATCATTTCGATAGCTTCAAGTGGTTTTTTATAAATATAAATCCACTGTTCCACCCCTTCATCCATATCAAGTTCTCTTTGGTAAAACCTCTCTAAAAAGCATTTGATTTCTCCAGTCTTCCTTGATGATAAATTTACAGTAACATACATTTAATTACCTCCAGTTTTACTATTTTTATTAATTTTATAATGGCCTATCAATATTCTAAATTAGACAGTATCACTTAAAATCCTTTATGTAATTTTTTCTTTACAGAAGGTGTTTAAAGCACCTTTCTACTACTGCAGCCTGCATTTTTTATAGGGATATATTAAAGGTGAAAAATAATGTTTCTTCCATATTTTCATTCACTTAAATAAAATGCACCCTTTTTACAGAAAAATCTTTTTTAAAAATGTTTGTTTTTTTTAAAGGCTTTTTGAGAATAATACTTGTAAATCATCAATAGAAATGGAGGAAAATATTTAAAATGAAAAATAAAACATTTATAATCGCAGTAATAATATTTATAACTTTAAGTGGGTGTAATGTAAATCTTGAAAATAATGAAGATTCCCAAAATGAACAGTTAAGTGCTGAAAAAGACAAAAATGAGGTTCCTAAAGATTTAGAGAGCATTGAAGAAAGTATTGAAAAAATTTTTCTATCATTAAATGGACCAGCTTCAAATGTTGAAGAAACAGAAGATAATCAAGAGGAAAATAATCAAACTGACAATAGTACAGAAGATGATAATGAGGAAAATAATGATGAAGATAATAATCAGGATAGTAATCAGGATAATAATCAGGATAATAATGAAGATGAAGATGATGAAGATAATAATCAAGATGATGAAAATCAAGATACAAATAATGCCAAAGAAGATTCAGAAAAAGCACAAGATGAAGATGTTTGGGTAGAAATTGATAGCACAATAAATAAATTACACTATCAGTGGAATGGCTTTACATCTTCTGCTATGGAAATAAATGCATCAAAAGAACTTATTGATAATTTTAGTGTGGCACTAAATAGTCTTACAAATACAACTTTAAATAGAAATCAAGCTAATTCTTTAATTGCTGCAAGTAATCTTTATTCTCATGTTCCCGATCTTTATATGCTTTTTGATACACAGTATTCACCAGAAATAAAAAGACTACGCCATTATACCAGAAATGCAATCTTAAATGCTCTTGCAGAAAATTGGACTGATTCAAAAGAAGATTTAAAAAATCTTAAATCTTCCTGGTCTTTTTACAAAACTTCCATACAAAAAGACAGACCTGAAAGATCAAATAAGCTTGACTACTCCATACAAGAATTAGAAACGGTTATAAACGAAAAAAATAAATATCTTTCTAATATTAAAGGTAAAGTAGCTTTGAATAATATAGATGTGATAGAAAAAGAACAAAAAGAAGAAAATGATTAAAACAGCAAATATACCTGTTTGTGCTAAAGCATAAGGGCTTTAAGATATAATTTCTACTTGTATATTATAATTAAATAAATTATACATTCAAAAGATGTTTATTTGGTTAAAAGTTTGATATATAATAAAATTATTGATTTTTAAAAATACAAACTCAAAGAAAGGATTTTTTATATGAAAGTATTGGGGGTAATTGTAGAGTATAATCCTTTTCACAATGGTCATCTTTATCACATTGAACAGGCAAAAAAAATTACTGGTGCCGAATATGTAATCTGCATAATGAGTGGTAATTTTATACAAAGAGGAGAGCCTGCAATTATAAACAAATGGGCAAGGGCAAAAACAGCTTTGTTAAATGGTGTAGATTTAGTAATTGAGCTTCCTGTAACTTACGCCCTGTCTAGTGCTGAATATTTTGCACATGGGGCTGTGAAAATTTTAAATGATATTGGTATTGTAGATTACTTGTGCTTTGGAAGCGAATCAGGAGAAACAAAAACTCTTGATATCATTGCTAATATCCTCTATAATGAACCTGATTTATATAAATCAATATTAAAAAAAGAGCTTAAAAAAGGTCTATCCTACCCAGCATCAAGAGAAAATGCTTTGGCAAAATACCTTTATGCAAAAAAAGACCTTAATTTAAGCATTGATAAATTATTAAGCCAATCAAATAATATTCTTGGTATAGAGTATTTAAAAGCTTTAAAGCGTTTAAACAGCAATATAACACCTGTTACAATCAAAAGAATTAATAACAGCTATAATACAGAAGATATAACAGGAAGTATTTCAAGTGCTACAGCAATTAGAAAACATCTTTTAAAATCAATGAATTGCTCTGTCCAAAATGTTTTAGACATGGTTTTACCTAAGACCTCTTATAATATTGTTAATGAAGAAATAACAGCTGGCAGAGGTCCAATTTCCCCTTCTTGTTTTTATGACATTATTTCGGCACTAATAAGAAAGAGTACATCAGTACAACTTAAAGAAATTATGTATGTTTCTGAAGGATTAGAAAACAGAATCAAAAGTGCAACTAATACCACTGGCACATATAATGACCTATTGGAGAAAATATGCACAAAGAGATATACTGTTACAAGAATACAAAGAATCCTTATGAACATAATGCTAGGAATAACTTCAAAGGATATTACTATATTCAATTCATATAATGGCCCCCAATATGCTAGAGTGTTAGGATTTAATCAAAGAGGTAAATACCTGATGTCACTTATTAAAAAAAATTCTTCAATTCCAATGATTCTAAAAACTGCTAACTTTATAAACTCATGTAATCCTCTTTTGAGAAAAATGCTAGAATTAGAATCTATTTCTACAGACATATATGTACTGGGCTATAAGAATTCAGCGTATAGAAAGGCAAGCCAAGAGTTTACTCAAAATGTTATAATAATATAAGGTAAACTCTTTAGCTAAAGCAAAAAAATTGGAGATTCAGGTAGATATTCTACCTCCACCTAGAGATTTTTTATATTTCTAAAAGTCCCTCTCTAAACTTCATTTGATAATTCATACAAAACTCATCTTTTCCCATAAGGGCTTCTGTTGCAAAAATAGTTGACATAAGCTTTTTATCCATGGAATCCATTATAGCTGCATCCAACCCAGATATCATTGCAGCTACTAAAAACGACTGATTCATAAGCTTTCTAGCTGGAACTCCAAAAGAAATATTATTTATACCACATATCACTTTCACTTTTGGAAACTGAGCTTTTAATTTCTTAATAGCTTCAATTGCACAAACTCCATAATTAGTACCACTTCCAACTGGTCGAACTAATGGATCTAATAGTATATCATCTATTTTTACTCCTTCTTTTAAAAGACTATTAACTAATTTATCTGCAATAACTATTCTTTCATCAACCGTTTCAGGCATACCATTGTTGTCCATACAAAGTGCTATAACATATGCGTCATATTCTAAAACCAGTGGAAGTATTTTGTTGTATTTTTCTTTTTCTGCTGTTATAGAGTTTATAACAGGCTTACCATTCTTATTTGCCTTTAAAGCAGCCTCAATAGCTTCAGCGTTAGAAGAATCAATAGAAAAAGGTACATCTGTAACTTCCTGAACTACATCAACAAGCCACTTTAGCTTACTCACTTCATTTTCCTTAAAAACTCCTGTATTTATATCAATATATGAAGCTCCTGCCTCCTGCTGTTTTTTGGCAAGTTCCTGAATAATCTCTTTATTGTTCTTATCTAGTGCAGCTTTTATTGACTTTAAATCTGCATTTATTTTTTCACCTACAACAATCATTTTAACCCCTCCAAAATGCTGGATTGTATTTATTATTACACTTCCATAATTATAGGAAGAATCATTGGACGTCTTTTTGTCTTTTCATACAAATAATCTCTTAATGCATCTCTTATAATACTCTTTTTAGTAGCCCAATCATTTTTTTTCTTTTCAGAACATTTTTTTAATGCAATCCTTGAAACTTCACGAATTTCTTCCATAAGGTCCTCTGACTCTCTAACATATACAAAACCTCTGGAAATAACATCTGGACCTCCAACTACATTTCCACTACTACCTTCAATTGATACTACAACCACAATTAATCCATCTTGGGAAAGATGTTTTCTATCACGAAGAACGATATTTCCCACATCTCCAACTCCTAATCCATCCACTAGAACTCTTCCTGACGAAACATTTCCATTTAATCTTGCCCTGCCATCTGTAATTTCCAAAACTTTTCCTATATCCATTATAAAAATATTTTCCATAGGCATCCCTAAATTGTTGGCAAGATTTCCATGCTGTTTAAGATGTCTATACTCTCCATGTACAGGAAAAAAATATTTTGGCTTTATAAGACTGTGAATAAGCTTTAATTCTTCCTGACATGCATGTCCAGATACATGTATATCTGCTAATGCTTCATATATAACTTCTGCTCCTTTTTTAAATAAATCATTCACAACTTTTGAAACAAACTTTTCATTTCCAGGTATTGGAGTGGCTGAAATAATAACCTGATCTCCGGGTACAATTTCAACTTTTCTATGTTCACCTGCTGACATCCTTGACAATGCCGACATAGGCTCACCTTGGCTTCCAGTTGTGATAATAACTAATTTTTCTGGAGGGTACTTGTTAATATTGTCAATATCAATAATTACACCCTCTGGAACATTCATGTAACCAAGCTCCATAGATACATTTACTACATTAACCATACTTCTACCACAAATAGCAACTTTTCTTTTAAATTTAACAGCAGCATTTATAACTTGTTGTACTCTGTGAACATTAGATGCAAAAGTAGCTACCAATATTCTACGCTTACTATCCATAAATATTTCATCCAGCGTTTGTCCAACTGTCCTCTCTGACATTGTATATCCTTCTCGTTCCACGTTTGTACTGTCAGCCATAAGCAGTAAAACACCTTTTTTTCCTAGCTCAGCCAACCTTGCTAAATCGATAGGCTCTCCCTCTATAGGTGTGTAGTCAATTTTAAAATCTCCTGTATGAACAATTGTACCTATAGGAGTGAATATTGCAAGTGCAACAGCATCTGCAATACTATGACTTGACCTTATAAACTCTACCTTAAAGCATCCTAATTGAATAACATCTGACTGCTTAACAATTTTAAGCTTTACGCTGCTTAAAAGCTCATGCTCTGCAAGTTTTTGCTCAACTAGACCTAAAGTCAATTTAGTACCATAAACAGGCACGTTTATATCCTTGAGTACATAAGGCAGTGCCCCAATATGATCCTCGTGACCATGTGTTAAAACAATTCCTTTGATTCTATCTTTGTTTTTGGTCAAATAAGATACATCAGGTATTACCAAATCAATACCTAGCATATCATCCTCAGGAAATGCAATTCCACAGTCCACAATAATGATATCCTCCCCATATTCAAACACAGTGATGTTTTTTCCGATTTCACCTAAACCACCAAGGGGAATAATCTTTAGTTTTTTTCTTTTCTTTGCCACAACTAAACCTCCATTTACTATATATATGTATATCTTTTGTTTAAACGAGACTCCTTTAAAAAAGCCCAGTATATAATTCTAAAAATAATTGATAACTTTATTATTATAGCATATTTCTAGTGAATATAAACAATAATTTAGTACATCTTTAAAAATACTTTTATATATTTATGATAATATATATAAACGAGTTCACTAACCGATAGTTCTAACACTTCTTTATACCTTCTATACTATATTTCTAAAGTCATTTCTAGCGACATAAATGAAGATATTATAATTGATTTCCTAGAATTGTTGTGCTTATAATATATATTTTTAAAATTATAGATATTCTATAAAAAATAAGTACGCTACAGCACATTTAAATTTAGATGACAAAATTAATTAAAGACTATAAGATATTAAGAGGGTGCATGTCATTTATGGGAATGAAAATATGGAAGAAACATTGTTCTTCACATTAAATATATACATCCATATTAAGAAACTACCTTGACATATTAAAAGAGGATGGCAATTTGCCACCCTCTTTTTTTATTGTACTATGTTAATTAGTTTATTGAGCTTATTTCTAAAATATGTCTTGAAAGTAATGCATAGTCTGTAGTATCGATATTTCCATCTCCATTAATATCTGCCGCATCTACATCTGCACCTGGAACAGGTATATCAAGTATAAGTCTTGAAAGCATTGTTGCATCTGTTGAGTCAATTACTCCATCACCATTAATGTCTCCAAGCATAACATCATCATCAAGAGGAGGACCATCAACTGGACCAAACTCAGCAATTTCTGTTAAGTAACCAGTTACCCAAGCAAATGGAGCATTCCAGTTAATTGTAACCTCGTTTGTTGACCATGATTCAATATGATCCATGAAACACTTTTGTGGCGGATTTTCAGCTGGCTGCCATCCAGAACCTTTAACCCAAGGATCCTGTAATCCAGAGTTAGGACCACCTGATACCCATCCAGGAGGTGCCTTTGGATATGATGGATTGGACTGGTATGCAAACCATCTGTGGTGAGGATTTTCTAGTGGTACATCACCATAGCCTGTTACATAACACTGATTCATTGGGTTACGTCCCATGATATAGTCCATAGCTGTTGTCAATGCGTTATAATACTTTTCATCACCTGTTAAGTCATATGCATATGCAAATGTTATACCTTGGTTTAATACAAATGAATTTGATCCCCATGGATAACCAACTAAATCTGGATCGTCATAGAAAACTGGTCTTTGCTGGATTGTAATTCCGTATCCCTGCTCATCTTGGTAACCAATCCACACATCACATGCTGCTGCAATGTTATCTATTATTGTATCAATTTCATTTGATGACAATGCATCTGGCTGATTAAGAGCAAGTGATAATGTTCCAGCACCTTGTGTATTACCCCAGTCAAATGCACCTACAAGACCTAATTCTGCTTCTCCACCAGTCATCTCATCAGGCATCTCAAGGAAATGAGTTGAACCACTTATGTAGTCATAATATTCTGAATTACCCGTAGTTATTAACAACTCACATGCAGCCCAGTAGAAATCATCTTCTACATAATTGTCACCATAAGGTCCTCCACCCATAGTTGCAGTAAATGGTGCATATAAATCAGGATTTGCTAGTGCTGCATCCCATGCAGCCTCTGCTGCTTGTATAAGTTCGCTTGCAAATGAAGGATCATACTCTTCCCACAAACGTGAACCTTGTGCTGCTGCTGCTGCAAGATTTAGTGTAGCCGCTGTTGTCGGTGGCTTAACTACACGCTCCATATCTTCAGCATCACTTTCGTGAGGCCCTAAGCCTAAAGCTGTCCAACGCTCATCATGAGCCTTGTGATAAGCCATACCAGCTCTGCTTCCTGATTGTTTTTGCATTTTAAGCATGAATTCTAAGTTTATACGTGCTTCTTCAAGAATATCTGGTAAACCACTTCCACTTTCAGGAATATCTAGCATTCCATCACCATATAAGTCATCCATTCTTCCGTGTTCTAATGCACGCTCGTATTGGTTTTGCATTGTCCATGTGGACATACCACCATTAACAACATATTTACCATAGTCACCTGCATCATACCATCCACCTGTTACGTCAACAGTACCACTACCAGCTGGAATATTGGCATTAGCAAACTCAACTGGTGTAGCTATATCGTTAGTATGACCTGCTGGGCGAGCAAAACTTGGATCATGTGAATAAGTAG
Organism: Herbivorax alkaliphila; assembly: GCF_030848475.1. Lineage (GTDB taxonomy): Bacteria > Bacillota > Clostridia > Acetivibrionales > Acetivibrionaceae > Herbivorax. The sequence goes on along the minus strand of NZ_JAVDDS010000002.1, from coordinate 26,311 downwards.
CTTCTATCGGCTGTGCCGCTCTGTTGTAGTAGAAGTACTTTAATGCATCATACATGATATCACTGTAGATATCATTGTCTATTCTAAATTCATAACTTCTCTCTCCACCAGCTTCTAAGTAATAAGTTCCTGTGTCTGTAAAGTCAGAAAAATCAATTAGTGAAACATTATCGCCAGAATCTGCATCTTGACCAAATGAAGTCACATTTCCATCTGCAACTGTGCTTCCACTAGTGTCTTTTAATTCCCATGTACTTGCAGAACCTATTAAAGTAGCTATTTTATCAGAATTAGGATAGTAACCAACCTGATTTACACGAATCTCTTTTCTAGGTGTTGGTTCTGGTGGTGGCGGTGGCTGATAGCCTTGCCCCTCTAAATACATATTGGTAAATCTTAATGTTGTACCTGATGGAACAGTAGCATTAGTGTACTGCGTACCAGTACCATCACCAATATGGAAAGCCCACTCAGCACTTTCATTATTAGCATTGGCTGTAAACTGAGCTTCATGAGTATACCACTGATTTGCCTGCAATTCATGTGGCATCCAGTCATTATTCCAGTACTCTTCATAATCTCCATCCATTTCACCTATTTTAGTGTAAATTCTACAGTTAGCATCAGCTTGTACTGTAAAAGACAATCTGTAATTCATACCTGATTCTATAGGGATATTTCTGTGTCTAAACTGAACACCCCACTGATCCACCCCTGAATCGATTACATGAATTACAAATTCATTATACGCAATTTCAAACTCTACCTCTGCCGGGAAATCCTCAGTAACGTGCCAAGGAAGCCCTACATCTCCTTCAAAGTCATTGTTGGTAATAATGTCTGTCCATGCAAAACCACCTACGCTTGTAGCTAATAGTGCAAAAACAAGGACACTTACCAATGTTAATTTTTTTAACATTCCTTTTTCCTCCTTTTAGAAATGAATTAATATATAAATTTACACAAATATACAAAAACCAAAAGAAATATACCTTACTCTCTGCTATTGTGCCTTGTAATATTTTTAAACACTAAAAACAGCAATCTTCACAATTTAATATTTGATGCTTACCTTGTTTTGAATAAACTCTTACATATCTACTATCAGTTATTTACAAAGATAGCAATAGCGTGTTTGGAAAAATAGATCTGACTATAAAAATACAAAAAGTGAATTGGATTTCAATTGTTAGATTTTTTTGTTCGAAGAAGTTGTATTGAAATACGAGAAAAAATAAAATACTGCATATTATCAAAATAAACACGACCAACAGGAGCTTGATATATTTACTTTTCAAGGTTCTTTTATATCTGGTAAATTTAATTCTCAATACTAATTATAAAACAATAATTTCAATGCAGGAAAAAGAAACATCTTCCCGACAAACACATACCCTAATGTTAAAATAAGATTTTTATATATATAATAACAATTTCATTTAATTTAATTTTACCTAATATAATTAAAAAGGTCAACTGTTATATAAGAAAAAATTATAATCAATTTAAATCTTTTTTTATAACCGATATATTCCAGTCCACTTCTTTACTTTCATTTATAATGTTTCTATATACTTCCATAGTTTTATCAGTAATGACTTTCCAATTATATATGGTATGAACTTTTTTTAATGCATTTTTTTTCATATTTTCTGCCTTTTCATCATTATGAAGTATTTCCAGTATGCTATCAGCAAGAGAGTTTGCATTACCCGTATAAGACTTCATTCCATCTACACCATGTTCCACTATCCCGCCTAAACCTCCAGTATCCGAAACAACAACTGGAACATTTGCCACCATCCCTTCTAAGGCAACTATTCCAAAAGGTTCATAGAGACTTGGAAAAACCGCAACATCGGCACATTTATAAATTTTCAAAAGTTCTTCATCACTTATGTATCCTGTAAAATACACTTTGTGAGATACCCCCATACAATCTGCCTTGGATTTTAAGTGCTCAAGCTGGGGACCTTTGCCAGCAACAACAAATCTAGCATCATTGTAGTGTTGCAAAACTTTAGGTACCGAATCAATCAAAACATGAACACCCTTTTCATTTACAATTCTTCCTACAAAAAATATAATCTTTTCATTATCCTTTGCATATTTTCTTCTAAAATCTATGTCTTTTTCATATCCATCAAATTTATCTAAGTCAACACCATTTGGTATTATATTTATTTTATCTCCAGGTACTTTAAAAACGTGCTTTACTTCTTCCTTCATATATTCGCTGTTTACTATAATTCTCCAAGACTCAAAAGCCATCCACCACTCAATATTATTTATATATCTTTGAGTGTCATCATGTATTCCCCAATTTCTCCCATGTTCAGTTGCATGAATGGTAGAAATAAGAGGCATTGAATAGGAATGTTTTAAAACCCTTGCTGCAAAGGCAACTATCCAGTCATGAGCATGAATAATATCAAACTTATCTGTTTCGTTTATAAGTTTTATGCCATGTTCTATTAAGGAAAAATTTAGTTGTAACACCCAATCAACAAAATTATTTGGTGTAACATCATATGAGTGAATTCTATGAATATATACTTCTCCGTCTTTTTCAAACTCCTTTGTTCCCATCTCCCAGCAAGTAATAACATGAACTTCATTGCCTCTTTTTCCTAATTTTTGAGCCAAGCCATGTACAACCCTTGATATACCTCCGACAATCCTGGGAGGATATTCCCATGATAGCATTAGAATTCGCATAATATTCTCCTCCAAATTCTGTCAAACCTCCCTGGTTTGTTATACAGATGTTTTTACGTTACAAAATCAATTATTATAATGATATCTTCATTTATATTATACTCAATATTTGTTTATATTATTGAGAAAGAACAAAACTAAAAGTAAAAATTTTTACCAAAAAATTACCCACAAGTTTATTATGTTCTGTAAAACCTAAAAAACTCCTTCTTATTATTCTTAATTTATATATAATAATTCACTTAAGGAATTACAGCATCCTCTTTGCACCCTCATATGCCAACTCTGAACGCTCACATTCTTCATCAAAAAGCGTTAACTGATAACACAAATGGCTTCCTTTCATCCTCTCTGAAGCATAACATAGTCCATTTGTTCTTATGTCTAAAAAAGGTTGATCAATTTGCTCTGGGTCACCTATAAGTATTATTTTTGTTCCAGCTCCAGCTCTTGTTATAATCCCCTTAACTTGCTTTGGAGTCAGATTTTGTGCTTCATCTATTATAACCCACTGTTTTACTATCGACCTTCCTCTTATAAAGGCAATTGCCTCAGTGTTAATTATTTTTCGATCAAATAATTCATCAATTTTATCTTTTAACTCATTTTCACTGGAATATCTTTCATTTTCATCATTATCAACTAAAACCTCTAGATTATCAATTACAGGTCTTAGATATGGAGCTATTTTTTCCTGCTCTGACCCAGGGAGAAAACCAATATCTTCATCAAGTTTTACATTGGGTCTGCAAACTAAAATTTTTCTATATAATTTTTTTTGTTCAGCCATAATTTTGTGCAATCCTACAGCTAGTGAATAAAATGTCTTAGCTGTCCCGGCAGGACCTTTAACAATAACAAGAGGAGCTTTATCAGCTTCTGTCATAAGTGCTTCCTGCATAAATTTTTGGCCTGCATTTCTTGGAGAAACTCCAAATGGTCTTTCCTTTAAAAAAATCAAAGGAACTATATTTTTTCCATCGAAACGACCTAATGCAGTTTGCTTTTCATTTGTTTCCGAATGTATTATCAAAAATTCATTTTTAGTCAACATTGGAGTGGTTTTTTTTGTATATTCAGCCTTATAGATATAAATATCATTTATATTAATGCACCCATCTTTATAAAAGCCATCAATCTTTTCTTTGGTTGTATATACTTCCCGCCTCCCTCTATATTGTTTGTGATACTCTGGAACCTGTTCTGCAAAAAAGTCCTGTGCAGTAATCCCCAAAATATCTGCCTTAATTCTTTCAAATATATCTTTTGTAACTAAAAAAACTGTTTCTCCATCTTCCATTAACCCTTTGCATAACTTTAATATTCTATTATCATTATTGGAGTCATCCCAACTTTCAGGCATTTTAACACTGGTGTAACTAAGCTCAACTTTTAAAACACCGCCATTTTCAAGTTCTACACCTTCATTTAAGTTTCCCTTTAATCTAAGTTCATCTAAAAATCTTGCAGTATGACGAGCATTTGCTCCTAGCTCTGTATTCTCCTTTTTAAATTTATCTAATTCCTCTAAAACTACTTCTGGTATAACTATTGTATTATCTCCAAAAGAATGTAGTGCATAAGGCGTTTGTAAAAGTACATTGGTATCAAGAACAAAAGTTTTTTTCAATTGCAACATCTCCCATCTCTATAATTTTTTCAAAGCCCTTATTAAATAGTAACATGTTTTAGAAAATAATTTCTAAAACTAAGATAATATTAATTATATCATAATATGAATATCGGAAAAATAATTCCATCGTTTTAAAAAAAAATTGATATGTCTTGAATAAAAGCAATACATAAAGTAAAATGGTTATATCAATTTTTATAAAGGTGGCGATTAACATTAATAATATTTCACCAGCAATTGTAAATATCATTATTTTTGATGAAATATCCAAACTTCATGGGCGAAGTCTACTTTTTAACCCATTTTTTAAGGCACCTCCAGCGCCTATGACATTTGTCACATATACTACAGTAGCAAATGTTCCAAATGGTATAAATAATTTTAAATTTAGACTTACCAATCCAAACAATGAAGTAATATACGAAACAAAGCTGAGTGCTGTTGAGGTAAAGCAAAACTGTTTTTCAAACGTACTTATCTGGAAAAATGTACACTTTAAAATAATGGGAGAACACAACATAACATTGTACCTTTCCACAGAATCAGGCTTTGAACCTGCTGGAAGTGCAGTGCTGTTTATTGAAGAACTTCCAATGAAACCTCCTAAAGCATAAAAAAGCTAAACATCGGGTTTCCACATGGTAATTCTTTTCATCTGAAAATCATAAGAAAAAATCCACCTTATAGAAGGTGAAGTCCTAAAATAAGATAAAAAAAGCTTTAAAACTTTCTACCAGTTTTAAAGCTTTTTATTTTAGAAAAACAAATATGATTACATATAATATATTTTATATATCATAGCTGCCAATTCAGCCCTTGTAGCATTTCCAAAAGGATTGATATTATTTCCACTCCCCACTACTATACCTTCCTTAACCAATGTGGCAACTCCTTCAACTGCATATGAGGCAATTTGATTTTTATCATTAAACTGATCTATATCAGAATTATTACCTGTAGTGGATACTTTTCCAGCAATCTTTAAGGCATTTGTTGTAAGAACCATCATATCCTGTCGAGTTATTTTTTCTAAAGGATTAAACATATTGTTTCCAACTCCAGAGGTAATTCCAAGCTCTTTAGCCATACCAACATATTCATAATAATAACTTTCAGATGAAACATCACTAAAATTAGATTCAAATTCAGAATATAAGTCTAAAGCCTTTATAAGAAGAATCATAAAATCAGCTCTTGTAATATCATTTCCCGGTGTAAACGTAGTTTTAGAAGTTCCACTTATCACTCCTTTAGATGCAAGAACTTCTATCTGCTTCTTTGCCCATGAGTATGAGTCAATATCATTAAATGTCTTATGATCGTAGGCTACTGCAAATTTACCAAAATTATTTGTTACAAATTCAACTTTTCTTGTAAATGATACGTCGTATTTCCCACTTGTGACTGGTATTGCTTTGTTTGTAACTTCTTCAATATGCCGCACTACAATATGCTCATAATTCTCAAATTCCTGTATGGATGGTGAATAAGGTATTGAAACTTTAAAAGGTACGAATAAATTATCCCAGTCTATCACTTCTCCACCAATTAACACATCCAATTCTATAACCGGTCTTTCACCTATTTTACTTTTTGAGTTCTCATCTACTCCTTCTGCGTCAGAAGCTTTAATAGAAAAAGAAACTGTCGAGCTGTTAGTAATTTCTGTCGGTACACCTTTTTGACTAAGAAAATTTGATGGGATTTCAATGGTTCCAAATTCCGTTGATATCAAAATTTTGTGAACTAAATTACTATATGACAGTACATCAGTTGGTAATTCCTGTACATATGTATAAGCTCCCTCAACCTCCTTAATATTTAAAAGAACACTTCTAATTCCACCCACTGCTTTCGCCTCACTAATAGCCGTTAACAACTCATTACTCTCAATTGCCGACTTTGCCTCACCTGTATAGTTATCCAGTTTAGGCACCAACTCTCTTTCAAGAAAAACAGAAGCTTCATCAGGCTCTGGAGTTGGTTCTAGAGTTGGTTCTGGAGTTGGAGCCATTGACGAGTTCAACGGTTCAGGCATTGTAACTGTATAATTACTTATACGATCTCCATTCAAGTCAAACAAAGCAGTTCCAGATATATGATTATTCAATCCATTTGCTTTAAACTTAATTGATGTCATTTCTTCTTTTATCACTTTAAATCCAACTTCAAATAAAATTCCTGTTTCCTGTACCTGTCCACTTTCTTTAAAATCATCTAAGTCCATGTACGTTCTAGCTACAGTAAGCAATCCCTTTTCACTGTCATTTGAGATAACAGGTAGTATGCCATATTCTGACTCGTTCACCAAATCCCCTATCACTACACTTGGCGAATCTTCCCCTGTATCAGGATTTACCACTTCAACAACATCTGGGTCGTAACCTATGTTTAACTGATACCCTGCAAAATTTTCAACATTATTTATCCTTACAGTTGCCCGTACAACTTCACCTACTTCAACTTCTGTCCTGTCAAGTTCTAAAATTACATCTGAATCAGTATTCGCATTAACAAAAGATAAGGTTAAACCCCAAACAATTAAAACGGATACAGTCAAAAATGCTGCAATCATACCATAATCCAAATTCGTAGGCTTTTTTAATACTTTTATCCCCCTGTACATTTTCATAAATTATCCTCCTTAATTTTTTTTCTTGATTTTTCTTACCAAAAACATAATTATAATGGTCAATGCTATGATGATTGTAAGTCTTATAATGATTTCAACAATTGCATCTAATATCTCATCACTATCTTCTTCACCTTCTTCATCTACGTCATCCTCTACATCATCTTCATCTTGGTTTAAATTCTCTTCATGTTTTTCTACAGTTACAGGTATTTCTAATATTTGACCATCATAAACTGCCTTTATTACTGACTGACCATCACTTAAACCTTTTATTAGTCCTACATTTTCTACAGCTGCTACATTTTCATCTGATACTTCATAATCTATATATCGGGTAATATCCATCTTCATATTAAAGGGAAATTCAATTAAAACTTGAAAAGACTTTTCCTCAGTTTCTAGTAGAGTATATTCACTCAAATCAGCAACCAACCTAGTCAAATTTTCCCATTCCCCTTCGTTTTCTGATACAATAATAATCCCGTCTTCTCCAACTCCAACTATCCTATCTTCACTTGACACAAGTGACAAAATAGATTTTTCTGTTACTTCCATTTCTAATGTCCAAGTTTCTCCATCTTTTAATGATACTATAATACCATCTTCTCCTGCCGCTATAAGTCTGTTTTCTTGCCATGCAATGCTTTTTATATTTTTGCCAAGGTAAGCTTCTGTTTGATCTTCTAAATAGTCACTGTCAATACTTGTCCACTCCATGCCATCTTCTGAGGTTAAAATATTCATATTTTCTCCTGCCACCACATATTCATTTCCATTCCATATAATACCTTTAAGATCTATATCTGAATGCTCTACAATTATTTCTTCCCAGTAAATCCCATCATCAGAAAATAAAATAACTTTATCATTTCCAACAGCTAGAAAAACACCATTAACCCACTTTACTTCATTAAGCACTTCATTAACAATCATTCTTATTCTTGACCACATTGTACCATCAGGCGATACAAGTATTTTCCCCATGTCACCTACCGCAATAACTTTATCTCCATTGCCCTCTATTCCATATATATCTGATGATATACCTGAATTTCTTTCAATCCATTCTTTTCCGTCTTGCGAGGTATATATTACACCTTTTTCACCTACTGTAACAAACTTATTCATTACCCACGTTACGCCATATAAGTTTTTATCCGTATCTATGTTTTCCATAGTCCAGTTAAATCCATCATATGAAGTTATGACTGTTCCATTTTCACCTACTACCACATAGCTTTCTCCATTAAATGCTATATCATAAAGATTAGGAGCTTTATCAATATCTCCTGCTGCAACAAATACAAAATTAAATACTATTACCGACAACATAACTAAATACAATATCTTTTTCATACACCTTTGTCCTCCAAAAATTTTTATTTTTGTGAAATTAACCAGTATTGCTAAATGTTTTAGCAATATCTGCCCTTTAGGTATGGGAATTTATTTAATTTTAAAAATAACTACATAGCAATATAGTATTATAAATAAAGCCAATACTCAATAGTTTAATGAATTTGTAATTTAATTTTTGCTTTTTATGCAAAAGAGCTCAAAAAAGGAGTGGTATATTACCACTCCTTTTTAATATGTTTTATAGTTTATTTTTAATCTTCTTTTGCTGTTGCCTGAGCTGCTGAAAGTATTGCTATTGGCACTCTAAATGGTGAACATGAAACATATGCAAGTCCAACTTTGTTACAAAACTCAACAGATGAAGGATCTCCACCATGCTCTCCACAAATGCCTAACTTAATATTAGGTCTTGTCTGTTTTCCAAGTTTAACTGCTGTCTCAACAAGTTTTCCTACACCTTTTTGATCAAGTCTTGCAAATGGATCAGATTCGTATATTTTCTTGTTGTAGTACTCATCTAAGAAATTACCTGCATCATCACGACTAAATCCAAAGGCCATCTGAGTAAGGTCATTTGTACCAAATGAGAAGAACTCTGCTTCCTGAGCTATTTCATCTGCTGTAAGAGCTGCTCTTGGAATTTCTATCATTGTTCCAACTTGGTACTCAAGTTTAACTCCTTCTTTTTCTATAATCTCATCTGCAGTCTTAACAACTACATCTTTCACATATTTCAACTCTTTAATTTCTCCAACTAGAGGAATCATAATTTCAGGTACAATGCTCATACCTTTTTTATTTAAGTTGATAGCTGCCTCAATAACGGCTCTAGTTTGCATTTCAGCTATCTCAGGATAAGTAACTGCCAAACGACATCCTCTATGACCCATCATTGGGTTAAACTCATGAAGGTCATTTACTATTCCTTTTAGTTCATCAAAGGACATTCCCATATCTTTTGCAAGTGCTTTTATATCATCATCTTCCTGTGGAAGGAACTCGTGTAGTGGTGGATCAAGGAACCTTATTGTTACAGGGAATCCCTTCATCTCTGTGAAAAGAGCTTCAAAGTCACTTCTTTGCATTGGAAGAAGTTTATCTAAAGCTTTTCTTCTCTGCTCTTCCGTCCTTGCAACAATCATTTCTCTCATTGCAGGAATTCTATCTGACTCAAAGAACATATGCTCTGTACGACAAAGTCCAATACCTTCAGCACCAAACTTTCTTGCCTGTCCAGCATCTTGAGGAGTGTCAGCATTTGTTCTTACTTTTAATTTTCTTATCTCATTTGCCCACTCCATAAGTGTAGCAAAATGTCCTGTCATTTCAGGATTTATTGTTGGAAGCTGCTCTCCATAAACATTACCTGTTGAACCATCAAGAGAAATCCACTCGCCTTCATTGTATTTCTTTCCATTCTTATCAGCAAAGTATTTTTCTTCTTCATTAATTTTAACCTCACTACATCCTGCAACACAGCAAGTACCCATACCTCTTGCCACAACAGCAGCATGGGATGTCATTCCTCCACGAGCTGTAAGTATTCCACTTGCAACATGCATACCTTCAATATCTTCTGGTGATGTCTCAAGTCTAACAAGTATAACATTTTTTTCGCCATTCTTTTGTGCATTAACAGCCGCCTCTGCATCAAAATAAACTTTTCCTGTAGCAGCCCCTGGAGAAGCAGGAAGCCCCTTTGCTACTGGAGTAGCATCTTTTAATGCTTTTGGTTCAAAATTTGGATGCAACAGTGCATCTAACTGCTTTGGCTCAACCTTCATAATAGCTTCCTTTTTTGAAAGCATTTTTTCTTCTACAAGTTCAACTGCTATTCTTAATGCTGCAGCAGCTGTTCTCTTACCATTTCTTGTTTGAAGCATAAACAGCTTACCTTTTTCAATTGTAAACTCCATATCCTGCATATCTTTGTAATGATTCTCAAGTTTTTCAGCTATATCTACAAACTGATTATAAACTTCAGGCATTTCATCTTTTAACTGTTGTATAGATTGTGGAGTTCTAATTCCTGCAACAACATCTTCACCCTGTGCATTCATTAAAAACTCCCCATAAAGCTTTTTCTCCCCTGTAGATGGATCTCTTGTAAATGCAACTCCTGTACCAGAATCATCACCCATATTTCCGTATACCATTTCCTGAACATTTACAGCAGTACCCCACTCACCAGGTATATCATTAAGCCTTCTATAAACTATAGCTCTAGGATTGTCCCATGAATAGAAAACAGCCTTTATAGCTTCCATCAACTGAACTTTAGGCTCCTGTGGAAAGTCAGTGCCTTTCTCTTTTTTATACAATTCTTTGTATCTTTTAACAACTTCTTTTAAGTTTTCCGTTGTCAATTCAGTGTCTAGTTCAGCACCATTTTCTTTTTTAACTGCATCTAAAATTTTATCAAACTTGGACTTTTCAACTTCCATTACTACATCACTAAACATTTGAATAAATCTTCTGTAGCTGTCATATGCAAATCTTTCATTATTGGTTAGTTTTGCCAGTCCCTCTACAACAACATCATTAAGACCAAGGTTTAATATTGTATCCATCATACCCGGCATTGATGCTCTTGCACCAGAACGAACTGAAACAAGAAACGGATTCTCTGGATCACCTAATTTTTTCCCTACTATTTCTTCAGTTTTTGCCAGTGTTGTGTATATTTCTTCTTCAATGTCTTTAGAAATTTTTCTTCCATCATCATAATACCTAGTACACGCGTCAGTAGTAACTGTAAATCCTCTTGGAACTGGAAGACCTAAACCTGTCATCTCAGCAAGGTTCGCACCTTTACCACCAAGAAGATTTTTCATTGATGCATCGCCTTCACTAAAAAGATATACGTATTTTGCCATTAAAAAAACCTCCTGTTTATATTTTCTTTTTTTATTTAGAAAAAGTATATTAGCAATATAAATACTTTCCCAGTTTACTTTTATAAACTTATTTAATAAAATCTCACGGCATCGAGCCCCTTTTATATTAAGCCTTTCAATTCTTTCTAAGGCTTCTAGTAAGAATAATTTCCCATAGCCCATATAATTATAACATATAAAAAAATTATTTCACTATTTTTTTATGATTTTATTAAAAATTTTTGTCATTCAATAAAATTTTTAATAGTCAAACTTATCTTCAAAATATTCGTTTAACTGATCTATCTTTATTCTTATCTGTTTCATAGTATCTCTGTCTCTTATTGTTACACTATCGTCTTCTCTTGAATCAAAATCATATGTAAGACAATATGGTGTTCCAATCTCATCCTGTCTTCTATATCTTTTTCCAATACTTCCCGTCTCATCGTATTCACATACATATTTCTTTGAAAGTAAATCATAAACCTTGCGTGCTTCATCTCCCAGCTTTTTTGAAAGAGGAAGAATAGCTATTTTTACAGGTGCAATAACAGGGTGAAATCTCAAAACTACTCTCATATCACCTTCTGAAACTTCTTCTTCATCATATGCATCACACAAAAATGCAAGAGCAACCCTATCTGCTCCAAGTGAGGGTTCAATACAATATGGTACATATTTTTCTTTTGTTGTTGGGTCAAAGAAAGACAAATCTTCTTTAGAGTGTTCCATATGTTGTTTTAAATCAAAATCAGTTCTGTCTGCAATTCCCCAAAGCTCACCCCAGCCAAAGGGAAATTTAAATTCAATATCTGTAGTAGCATTGCTGTAATGAGATAACTCTTCTTTGCTATGGTCACGCATTTTAAGGGTTTCTTCCTTAAGTCCCAAACTTATAAGCCAATTATAACAAAAATCTTTCCAGTATTTAAACCATTCAAGATCTTCACCTGGTTTACAGAAAAACTCCAGTTCCATCTGTTCAAATTCTCTAGTTCTAAAAGTAAAATTACCTGGTGTTATTTCATTTCTAAAAGACTTTCCAATTTGACCTATTCCAAATGGTATCTTTTTTCTTGTTGTTCTCTGAACATTTTTAAAATTTACAAATATACCCTGTGCAGTTTCAGGTCTTAAAAATATCTCTGCCTTGGAATCTTCAGTTACTCCCTGAAATGTTTTAAACATAAGATTAAACTTTCTTATATCTGTAAAATTCTTCGAAGAACAGGCTGGACATTTTATTGATTTTTGGTCTATGTACTCCATAAGTTGTTGGCTTGTCCATCCTTCTATGTTAATATCAATATCGTTCTTATCATTCCACTCTTCTATCATTTGATCCGCTCTTTGACGAGTTTTACAATCCTTACAATCAATTAAAGGATCACTAAATCCTCCTAAATGACCTGAAGCTTCCCAAACCTTTGGATTCATTAGTATTGCACAATCAACACCAACATTGTAAGGATTTTCTTGAATAAACTTACGCCACCATGCATCTTTTACATTGTTTTTAAGCTCAACACCCAACGGGCCATAATCCCAAGCATTTGCAAGTCCGCCATAAATATCTGAGCCTGAATAGACAAATCCTCTATTTTTAGCCAGTGCTACTATTTTTTCCATAGTCTTTTTTACTTCCATTTAAAAACCTCCTTAATAAAACAAACAATATTATATTGTTAATATAATTATTCTCATTATAAATTTATATACTTTAAAAAAACCCTTTAGGAATGTTAATACTTTAACATTCCCGGGCACCTTTTGTCAGCAGTACTTCATCTAAAATATTGTCAGCAACTTTAGTTTTGTTCATAATAGAAAGGCTTCTTATATACCCTTTTCCCTTTATAATTTTAACAATGTTAGTGTCAGTGGAAAATCCAGCACCTTCCTGCGTTACATCATTAGCAACTATCATATCCATATTTTTAGATTCCAGCTTTTTTAATGCATTTTTCTCTACATCATCAGTTTCAGCACTAAAACCTACTAGAATTTTATTGCCTTTCACTTTTCCCAACTCTTTTGCAATATCAGGATTCTTAACAAGATTAATTATCATTTCCTTTTGAGACTTTTTTATTTTTTTCTCTGAAACCTGATCACATTTATAATCTGATACAGCAGCCACCATTATTAAAATATCGTAGTCTTTATAATCTTTCATAACTGCTTCATACATTTGCTGGGCACTTGTAACACTTTCTATTTTTGCATCAAATGGTACTGAAATATTCACAGGACCTGATATAAGCTTTACCTTTGCACCTCTTTTTACTGCACAATCAGCAATAGCATATCCCATTTTACCTGAAGAGTAATTCGTTATATATCTTACAGGATCAATGGCTTCTCTAGTAGGCCCAGCAGTGATTAAAACCTTTACATCTTTGAAATCCTTTTTTATATAAACAGAATCAGTATTTTTCGATTCAAAAAAATTAGCTATGTATTTTATAATATCAGAAGGATCTGGTAAACGCCCTCTACCTTTTGTACCACATGCCATAAGTCCAAAATCCGGCTCTATAAAAACATATCCTAAAGATTTAAGTTTATCTATATTACTTTGAACAATTGAATTTTCATACATGTTAAAATTCATTGCAGGCGCAAAAATAACAGGTGCACGTGAGGCCATTATGGTAGTAGAAAGCATGTCATCAGCAATACCACCTGCAACTTTTCCAATAGCATTAGCTGTTGCAGGTACAACAACAATAAAATCCGCTTTTTCAGCAAGGGAAATATGTCCTATATCCCAACTTTGCGGATTGTCAAACATTCCTATTGTTACAGGATTACCAGAAATAGACCTGAATGTAAGAGAATCAATAAATTCAGTAGCATTCTTTGTCATTATAACGTGCACATCTACATTAAGTTTCTTTAATCTGCTAACCACTTCAACAGCCTTATATGCTGCTATGCCTCCACAGACTCCAATAACTGCCGTCTTTCCTTTGAGCACAATTTCAGCTCCTCCCCAAATTAAACACCGGGGCAAAAAAACCCTGTGTTTTAAGCCTTCTATTCCATCTTATTTTATTTTATTCCACTCTTTGTTCTTATGTATGTAATTTTCTTTTCATCAATCTCATTAACAGCAATAGTAACAGACTTTTCTGATTGACATTCTGTAAGTTTGTGAGCACCTTCTGTCAATTGCCTAGCCCTTTTTGCAGTTGCCACCACTAATGTATACCTGCTGTCTACCTTTTCAAGCAGTGAACCTATTGCCGGTTCAATCATTGTTCTTTCATTTTTTTCATTCATAATGTACTCATACTCCTTCCGCATATATATAATAAGCTTAACTCGTACCTAACACACAAGATAGATAAACATCAAAACATTGACATTTCCATCTTCCTAAAGGAAAAATGATTCTTGCTTCAGCTTCTTACAGCTAAACCGATAATTCCAAGACTCAATCAGTAATATCTTCTTCTACTACATCTACATCTTTGGCATCTAGTCTATGAGCAACTGTCTCAGGCTGAACTGCAGACAAAATAATATGATCACTGTCAGTAATAATCACTGCCCTTGTTCTTCTTCCATAAGTAGCATCTACAAGCATTCCTCTGTCCCGTGCTTCCTGAATAATTCTCTTTATTGGTGCCGATTCAGGACTAACTATTGCTATAAGCCTATTTGCAGAAACAATATTACCAAAACCTATATTTATTAACTTCATCAAATCTTCCTCCTGTTTACACGCCACACTACTCAATGTTTTGTATTTGTTCTCTTATCTTTTCTAGCTCACTTTTAATTTCTACAACTTTTTTTGATATGTCCAAGTCATTTGCCTTTGAACCAATTGTGTTTATTTCCCTGTTCATTTCTTGGAGTAAAAAATCAAGCTTTCTTCCTACTGGCTTATTTATCTCTAATGTTTCTCTAAACTGATTAATATGACTTTCCAAACGTACCAGCTCTTCATCAATACTACATCTATCAGCAAATATAGCAAATTCCATCATCATCCTATTTTCATCAACTATCTGCTGATCTAATAATTCTTTCATCCTATTTTCCAGCCTACTCTTATATTCTTTTACAATTTCGGGACATCTTATGCCTATTTCTTTAATAATATTTTCAATAAGCAGTGCTCTTTCAATTAAATCAGCTTTTAGTCCCTCTCCCTCACTTTTTCTCATATTAATAAGCATTTCCAATGCATTATCCAATGCCTCTGACAACAATTCCCAAATTCGTTCCTCATCATGTTCTGCTTTCTCAACTTTAATTACATCTGGAAATTTTGCTATCAAAGATACAGATATATCATCTTTTAGCTCATACTTATCCCGTAACAGTTCCATACTTTTTATATATGTCTTAACAAGACCTTCATCTACCAATATGCTTTTAGAGTCTTCTGAAAAATCGTCAAAGCTAATATAAATATCTGCTTTACCTCGAGATATTGTTTTACCAACTTTTTGTCTTATCTTGTCTTCTAAAAAAGAAATCTGTCGGGGAATCTTTATATACATGTCACAATATCTATGGTTAACAGTTTTTATTTCAACTGAAAACTCCTTACCATCTCCTTGAGATTTTCCTCTTCCGAAACCCGTCATACTATAAACCATTTTTTTCATCCTCTTCTATATGGACTTAATACTAACAGATGTATCAATTTATGTTTTTTATTCTTTATCTAATACACATTTCTTAATATATTCACAAATATTAAAATTTAAATGTATTTTTCAATACGTATTATAACATAACCTATATAAAGCTGCAAACAAAATAGATACTGAAAACCTATCCCTCAAGTACATTCTTTATTGCCTGCAAAACTCTGGATTTTTCAAAAGGCTTAATAACAAAATCTTTAGCCCCCGTTTTTATAGCTTCAATAACCATTGATTGCTGCCCCATTGCAGAAACCATTATTATTCCTGTATCCGGATTGCTTTGGAGTATATCTTTTATAGCAGATATTCCATCCATTTCCGGCATTGTAATGTCTAATGTTATAATATCCGGCTTATGGATTTTCACCTGTTCAATTGCTTCAAATCCATTAGAACCCTCTCCAACCACTTTGTAACCATCTACTTCCTCAATCATCCTTTTTAAAAGAGTACGCATAAAAACAGCATCATCAACAACAACAAATTTTACATTATCCATTACCAACATCTCCTAATTCATACATTAGTATTGACAAAACAACAATTCCAGCTGTTTCTGTTCTTAGTATTCTTGGCCCTAAAGAAACTGTACTAACACTACTATTAAAAGCTAATTCTATTTCGTTATCAGAAAATCCTCCTTCAGGTCCAATAAAAATAAATATATCTTTAATATTTGATTTATTACTCAGAATACGCTTCATCTTTATGGATTTTTCTTTTTCATAAGGCAAAATTTTCAAACTCTCATCTGTAAGTGAATCTATTGCATCTTTAAAAGTCATCGGGTACTCTATTTGAGGAACTCTCCCTCTCTTACATTGCTTTGCTGCTTCCATGGAAATTCTGTTCCATCTTTGATGTTTCTTTTTATAATCTTTATTTTTTGAAATTTTAACAACTGTTCTTTCTGTAATAACAGGAACTATTTTTTTTGCCCCTAATTCTACTCCCTTTTGTATAATAAAATCCATTTTATCAGACTTAGGCAATGCCTGGAAAAGGGTTATATTTACAGATGGCTCGGATTTATTTTTTTCAGAATTGATAATTTTAGTAGTTACCTTATCCGAATCTATTTTTTCTATTTTCACATAATAGTCTGTTCCCATTCCGTCAGATACAGTTATATTATCTCCATTCTTTAATCTTAATACTTTTTTTATGTGGACAACATCTTCACCTGTAATATCAATTGAATCTGGAAAAATATTTTCTCCGTTTACAAAGAATCTGGACATTTTAAAACAATCGCCACCCATTCACCTTGTTCTAGTACCTCTGTGCATGAAAATCCTTTTTTTGCATATTCATCCACTACTTCCTGTTTTCTTTCTTTTATAATGCCTGATGCTATAAAAATACCTCCATCTTTTAAATAAGCTAGAACATCAGATGACAATCCAATTATAACATCTGCAATAATATTGGCCACAATTAAATCTGACTTTCCCTCTTGTATATTATTCAACACACCTTTTATGGCATGAATATTTTCAACTTTGTTTATTATAGAATTTTCCTTTGTAATCTTTACTGCTACATCATCTATGTCAACAGATGTAATATGGGATGCTCCCAATTTAGAAGCAATGATTGATAAAATCCCTGTTCCACATCCCACATCAATAACTCTGTCATCTTTGTTTATATACTTTTCTAATAACCTAGAACACATACTTGTAGTTTCATGAGTACCTGTTCCAAAAGCCATACCAGGATCAAGTTCTATAACTATTTCACTATCCTTTTTATCATAAGCTTCCCAAGACGGCTTTATTACTAGTTTATCTGTAAGATGAAATGGCTTATAATACTTTTTCCATGATGTGCTCCAATCTTCCTCATCAACTTTCAAATATCCTGCAAATCCTTCACCTGTATCAAGAAATCTATTAATAAAAGATAACTTTTCCTTTATTAAAATTACTAATTTAGAAATATCAGTCTCTTGCGAAAAATAGGCCTTAATGACTACCACATCACCTAAACTGTTTATAAATTCTTCATCAAAATAGTCTAAAGAATCCTGTCTTAAAACCTCTCTTCTTATATCATCTGGATCTTCAATAGAAAAACCAGCCGAGCCTATGGAAGAAAGCATTTCACATATTGCATCCTGAGCTTCCCCAGTTGTTTTTATAACAATCTCATACCATTTCATCATTTTTCCTCCAAATAAATAACTTAAAATGTTACATTCCCAATGCATCTTTCATTTTGTCAAAAAAACTTTTTCTCTGTTCATGAAAATCATCTCCGATTAAATCTGCAAATTCTCTTAACGCTTCTTTTTGTTTTTCATTAAGTTTTTTTGGTACTTCTACATTTACAGTAAAGTATTGATCTCCCTTTCCATTCCCTCTGATAGAAGGTGCTCCTTTGGCTTTAAGTCTAAATCTTGTACCTGTCTGAGTTCCTTCAGGTACGCTAAATTTTTCCTTGCCATACACTGTAGGTACTTCTATTTCTGCTCCTAATGCTGCCTGAGTAAAAGTAATAGGTATTTCGCAAAAAATATTATTTCCCTGACGACTAAATATTGAATGGGTCTTTACTCTAATTGTAAAAAAAACATCCCCTGCAGGACCTCCTTTAGAACCTGGTTCCCCAGCACCTCTTAGCGAAATAACCTGACCATCTGCAATTCCGGCTGGAATATCTATTTTTTGTCTTACAGTTTTCCTCACTCTTCCTCTTCCATTACACTCTTCACAGGGATTTGTAATAATTTTACCTTCCCCGTGACATACATCACAAGTTTTAATATTTACAAACTGTCCAAATGGTGTTCTTTGCTTATACTGAACCTGACCTGAACCAGCACAATGTTTACATGTTGTAGGTTTACTTCCAGCCTTTGAACCATTTCCATCACACTTTGAACACACATGCATTTTATTTATAGGAACTTCCTTTTCAACTCCAAATATTGACTCTTCAAAAGTTAATTCTACTGCAAATTGTATATCAGCACCTTTTTGGGGTCCTCTTCTTGTTCTAGACCTTCCACCCATTCCTGAGCCACCAAAAAATGTTTCAAATATATCTCCAAAATCAAAATCTCCAAAGCCTCCACCAAAGCCTTCACCAAAACCACCGAAGCCTCCCTGTTCACTGGCTGCATGACCAAATTGGTCATACTGAGCTCTTTTTTGAGAGTCACTTAACACCTCATATGCTTCACTAGCTTCCTTAAACTTAGTTTCAGCAGTTTTATCATCTGGATTCATATCAGGATGATACTTTTTTGCAAGTTTTCTGTATGCTTTTTTTATATCGGTATCTGATGCATTTTTATCAACCCCAAGAATTTCATAATAATCCCTTTTACCAGCCACCCAATCAACTCCTCCATTCTAATCTTTCTTTTCATATATAATCCAAGTTATTGATATAACTTGGATTATATATGCTAAAATCTATTTTATTTTTTGTCATCCTCATCATCTACAACTTCATAATCTGCGTCATATACATCTTCCTGTCCATCTCCAGCACCTTTATCCGCTTCTGCTTCAGGGCTTGCTCCCATATCTGGATTTCCCTGTGCTGCCTGTGGATCTTGCTGATACACTTTTTGAGATATTTCGTAAAATGCTTTTTGCAACTCTTCAGTAGCATTTTTAATAGCCTCAATATCTTCACCTTTTAATGCTTCTTTTACCTTTTCAACTTCCGCCTGAACCTTTGATTTTTCTTCATCACTTATTTTGTCACCTAAATCATTCAGTGTTTTTTCTGATTGAAAAACCATAGAATCAGCATTATTTCTAACTTCCACAGCCTCTTTTTTCTTTTTATCCTCTTCTTCAAATTTCTGTGCTTCATTAACAGCTTTATCTATATCTTCTTCAGTAAGGTTAGAAGTTGCTGTAATTGTAACTTTCTGCTCTTTTCCTGTTCCCTTATCTTTTGCTGAAACATGAACAATACCATTTGCATCTATATCAAATGTTACTTCTATTTGCGGCACTCCTCTTGGTGCTGGTGGAATACCATCTAAGTTAAACTCTCCTAAAAGCTTGTTGTCTGCAGCCATTTGTCTTTCGCCTTGAAACACCCTTACTGTTACTGCTGACTGACCATCTGCAGCTGTTGAAAAAATCTGACTCTTATTTGCCGGTATTGTGGTGTTTCTTTCAATAAGTTTTGTAAACACTCCACCTAATGTTTCAATACCCAAAGATAGTGGTGTTACGTCCAATAAAAGCAAGTCTTTCACATCACCAGTAAGTACTCCTGCTTGAATAGCGGCTCCTATAGCAACACATTCATCTGGATTTATTCCTTTAAAAGGATCTTTCCCATAATACTTTTTAACCGCTTCCTGAACTGCAGGTATTCTTGTAGAACCTCCAACCAAAAGAATTTTATCTATTTCATTTGGTTCAAGTTCTGCATCTTTCATAGCTCTTCTTAATGGTTCCATAGTTTTTTCAACCAAATCAGATGTTATCTCATCAAACTTTGCCCTTGTAAGTGTAACATCTAAGTGTTTTGGTCCTGATGCATCTGCAGTGATAAATGGAAGATTAATATTTGTAGTAGTAACCCCAGAAAGCTCTATCTTAGCTTTTTCTGCCGCTTCTTTAAGTCTTTGCATTGCCATTTTATCACCTGATAAATCAATGCCACTATCTTTTTTAAAAGCATCTACCAAATAATCTATTACTCTGCTATCGAAATCATCTCCACCTAGTTTGTTGTTACCATGTGTTGCCATTACTTCAAATACTCCATCTCCAATTTCCAATACAGATACGTCGAAGGTTCCTCCACCTAAGTCAAATACAAGTATTTTTTGATCCTGTTCCTTATCTAATCCATATGCTAACGCTGCTGCTGTCGGCTCATTTATTATTCTCTTTACTTCCATCCCGGCTATCTTTCCCGCATCTTTAGTAGCCTGTCTTTGTGAGTCACTAAAATAAGCTGGAACTGTAATAACAGCTTCTTCCACCTTCTCTCCTAAGTAGCTCTCAGCATCTGCTTTTATTTTTTGCAAAATCATTGCAGATATCTCCTGAGGAGTATATGTCTTATCATCTATAGTTACTTTTTTATCAGTACCCATATCTCTCTTTATAGAAATAACAGTTCTGTCCGGGTTTGTTATAGCCTGTCTTTTTGCTACCTGACCCGCCAATCTTTCATTTGTTTTAGAAAAAGCAAGAACAGATGCTGTTGTTCTATTACCTTCTGAATTTGGAATAACAACAGGTTCTCCCCCTTCCATAACAGCTACACATGAGTTGGTAGTTCCTAAATCTATACCAATTACTTTTGCCATAAA
Organism: Herbivorax alkaliphila; assembly: GCF_030848475.1. Classification (GTDB taxonomy): domain Bacteria; phylum Bacillota; class Clostridia; order Acetivibrionales; family Acetivibrionaceae; genus Herbivorax. The sequence continues at coordinate 5,124 of NZ_JAVDDS010000002.1, read as the reverse complement.
TAAATCCTCCTTTTTAAATTAATAATATAAGTATATTTTTTGCTGTATTAATATACATTAGTTAGCGACTTTAACCATACTATACCTTATTATTTTGTCTTTACATCTGTATCCCTTCTGAAGTTCTTCAACAATTGTACTTTCATCGTAAGAATCATCTTCCACATGCATAACAGCATTATGTTGGTTTGGATCAAAGGTACATCCTACACTTTCTATTTCAGTAACCTCTAATTTGTCCAACACCTCTTTAAATTGTTTATAAATTAAGTCAATACCCTCTTTTAATGTGTTAGAATCTGATTCTTCATTTGATGCTTGAACAGCCCTTTCAATATTATCTATCACAGGCAGAAAAGCCTCAACTACATCACTCAATGCATTTTCATATATTGCACACTTTTCTTTGGCAGTCCTCTTTTTGTAGTTATCAAACTCTGCCACTGTTCTTTGAAGCATACCCATGTACTCTTCACACTTTTTTGACTTTTCGTCTAGTTTAACCATTAACTGGTCAACATCTTCTTCTAAAAAAGCATCATCACATTCTGAGTCACCATTACTTTCAGCATTTTGCTCAACAGTATCTTCAACATCAGTTTCATTATTTTGCATCTCTTCATTTTTATCATGCAAATTTTTATCTTTACTCATTTAAATATCTCCACCTCCTTTTTCCTATATGAAAAGCTAAAATTCATTTGTGAAAATCTAATTTCAATTATATATAGTAAAATTTTTAATAAATTTATAGCCGTCTTTAATCTCTTCTGGACATTTTTAAGTCTTCTCCAATCAGCTTTTTAATTTCTTCATTTACCCTCTCTCTCATATAGTTCATAGCTGCCAGCACTCTTGAATATTCCATACGAGTAGGTCCAATAACCCCTATTGTTCCAATTACAACATTCCCCATATTATATGTGGTGGTAATAAGACTGCAATCCCTCATTTCTACAACTTTATTTTCTCCACCAATAGTAATGGTAATATAGTCACCATCTTTATAGACATTATTAAGAACTTTCCCTAAAATATTCTTTGCATCCATAAGATTTAAAAATTCCTTTGCTCTTACAACGTCATTAAACTCAGGATAATTGAGCATATTTATTGTTCCATCAAGATAAACTTCCGGACAGTCAATTTGATTTATACAATCAGTTACTCCGTTTAATATAGGAAGTAAAATATCACTAGTATGTCCTAGTAAAAACTCTATTTCTCTTATAACCGGCAAATTTATTTTGTCTATAGTAAGCTCTCTCAACTTCTCATTAAATATGTTAGAAACGGTTATCAAATGTTCTGGAAGAACCGTTTCAGGAATATTTATCAAACTATTTTTTATAATTCCTGCATTTGTTATTACAACAATAAGAGCTTTTCCTTTTTCAACTGGAACAACTTGAACAGCCTTTAACACACTGTTTTGTTTTCCAGGAGTTGCAGCCATAGATGCATATTTAGTAATTTGCGACATAACAACAGAAGCCTGCTTTAAAAGTTGGCTTAATTCATTTATTCGTGTCTCCATAGCATCTTTAATGCTGTAAATTTCTTCAACAGTAAGTTCTCTTGACTTCATAAGCTGATCAACATAAAAACGATACCCCTTGTCTGATGGAATTCTTCCAGCAGAAGTATGAGGCTGAGTTAAATATCCCATCTCTTCTAAATCAGCCATTTCATTTCTTATTGTTGCAGAACTCAAACCAAGCTCATGTTTTCTTGCTAATGTTCTTGAGCCAATTGGCTCTGCAGTATTGATGTAATCGTCGATAATTGCATGTAAAATACTTTTTTTTCTATCGTCCAAAAACATCTCACTCTCTCCTTTGTTAGCACTCTATTTAGTTGAGTGCTAATTCTATTTTAAAAATACCATCGTAATTTTCTTTTGTCAAGATGTTTTATGATATTATACTATTTTTATAAAAATTCCACAAAAACCTGATTTGCCAAATCAAGCCCTAAAGGTGTAAGTTTTAACATATTACCATCTATTTTAATAAGATTTCTTTTTTTAAGATTTTTAATTTGCTCTTTATATACCTCTAAAACTTCCATTTCAAACCTATTTTTAAAATCTTTCATATCAACACCTTTTATGAGCCTCAATCCTAATATCATATATTCTGAAATTCTATCTTTTTTTTGTATTAGCTGTTTATTTTCCTTAATGCTTATGCCTCTATTTATATTTTCTACATATTCATCCAAACTTGCTATATTATTATATCTTACATTTTTAAAAAATGAATGAGCTCCAGCTCCAATACCAATATACTCTAAACTTTTCCAATATACAAGATTGTGTCTGGATTCAAAACCTTTTTTTGAAAAATTAGATATCTCATAGTGCTGATATTTTTTCTCTTTTAACTTTTCTATTGCTTCCCAATACATTTTTCTATCACATTCATCACTAACAGGTATAATTTTTCCTGAATTTAATTTCTCCCCAAACACTGTATTTTCTTCAAATTTAAGGCTGTAACAGGACAAATGGGCAGGCTCACACTCAATTACATATTCCAATGTCTCCTTCCAGTCATCTAAAGTTTGACCGGGTATTCCAAAAATAAGATCTATATTAGTATTTTTAAAACCTGCTTTTAAAGCCAATTTATATCCATCTTTAAATTCTTCTAAATTGTGGATTCTTCCCAAGCTTTCTAGAAAACTGTCCTGAATTGCCTGAAGCCCAATACTAAGCCTGTTTATTCCACTTTTTGTATAGGTATCAAGCTTTTCTAAAGACAATGTGCCTGGATTTGATTCTATTGTTATTTCAGCATCTTTATCAACATAAAATGTTTGTCTAAACAATAACATCAGTTCATATATATTATTTGCATCAACTAAAGAAGGTGTTCCACCTCCAATGAAAATAGTACTTACCTTATAGTCTTTTAATTTTTTTTCGTATTGAATCAATTCTTTTCTCAAAGCATTAAAATATGCAGGAATAAACTCAGCCCTGCACGGAAAAGAATTAAAATCACAATAATAACATTTTGCCATGCAAAAAGGTATATGAATATATAAACTAATTTTCTTTTTCATAACTTACACCATTCTTTTATCCAGTCTTTCAACTTATCTTGTACTCCACCTGCCTATAATATAAGCTCACTGTTATAATATTCGAGTAGAGTAGAATCTTCACCTTAATCCAATGTTTATCTTTAACTAAACATAAAACTCTTAAGTGTCCAGTTTAAGAACACTCATAAAAGCTTCCTGAGGAACTTCAACGCTTCCTACCTGACGCATTCGTTTTTTACCCTCTTTCTGTTTTTCTAAAAGTTTTCTCTTACGACTAATATCTCCACCATAACATTTAGCCAAAACATCTTTTCTGTATGCCTTCACTGTTTCCCTTGCAATTATTTTTCCACCTATACATGCCTGTATAGGGATTTCAAATTGCTGTTTATGAATTGTGTCTTTTAATTTTTCTGCAATTCTTCTTCCTCTCGTATATGCTTTATCCCTGTGAACTATAAAGGAAAGTGCATCTACAATTTCACCATTTAGCATAATGTCTAATTTTACAAGGTCAGATTGCTTATAACCCATTAATTCATAGTCTAAAGAGGCATACCCTTTTGTTCTTGACTTTAGTACGTCAAAAAAATCATATATTATTTCATTTAAAGGCATATCATATGTCAACACCACTCTATTTTCATCGATATAAGACATGTCTTTAAATGTTCCACGCCTTTCTTGCGAAAGTTCCATAATATTTCCCACAAATTCTTCAGGTACCATAACAGAAGCCTTGACAACAGGCTCTTCCATATAATCAATTTCTGCCATAGAAGGCATATCTGTAGGGTTGTCAATGCTAAAAATTTCCTCTTCATTCTTTTTGACTTTATAAACAACACTTGGAGCTGTTGTAACAAGGTCAAAGTCATATTCACGCTCCAACCTCTCCTGAATAATTTCCATGTGCAAAAGCCCTAAAAAACCACATCTAAATCCAAACCCTAAGGCAACTGAGGATTCAGGCTCAAAAGTAAGTGATGCATCATTTAATTGAAGCTTTTCTAACGCATCTCTTAAATCTCCATATTTTGAACCATCAGCAGGATAAATACCACAAAAAACCATAGGATTAACTTTTTTATATCCAGGTAAAGGCTCCTTTGCAGGATTGTCCAATAATGTAACAGTATCACCCACTCTTGTATCTTTTACATTTTTAATACTTGCTACAATATAGCCCACTTCTCCAGCTGCCAGATAATCACATGGAGTCATGCCCCCAGGTCTTAAATAGCCTAATTCAGTTACAATAAAATCTTTTTTGGTATACATCATTTTTATTTTGTCACCAGTTTTGATGGCTCCATCTTTTACTCTCATATATACAATTACACCTTTATAACTGTCATAAAAGGAATCAAAAATCAAAGCTCTTAAAGGAACATCTGAACTTTCAACAGGACATGGAACACCTTTAACAATTTGTTCAAGTACATCTTCAATATTTAGTCCATTCTTTGCAGATATTAAAGGAGCATCAGCTGCCTCTAAGCCAATTACATCTTCGATCTCCTTTTTTACAAAATCAGGTCTTGCACTTGGTAAATCAATTTTATTTATTACTGGAATTATCTCCAAGTCATGTTCTAATGCAAGATATACATTTGCCAACGTCTGTGCCTCAATTCCCTGCGCGGCATCGACTACAAGAATTGCTCCTTCACACGCTGCAAGACTTCTTGAAACTTCATAATTAAAATCCACATGTCCAGGAGTATCAATAAGATTTAATACATATTCTTCTCCATCTTTAGCCTTATACAACATTCTTACTGCCTGAGCCTTTATTGTAATACCTCTTTCCCTTTCTATATCCATAGTATCTAACACCTGCTCATCCATCTCTCTTTGACTAAGAACACCAGTGAGTTCTAACATTCTATCTGCAAGTGTAGATTTACCATGATCAATATGTGCAACTATACAAAAATTTCTAATCTTTTGTTGTCTTTCACTTGACATTTATTCGTCCTCCTGATACTTTAGGAAGTATAATTTGATATTTAACATATCAACACATTATTATAACATAACAAATATCATGTGAACAGAAAAATTTTTAGT